>JAKCDU010000111.1 GCA_021838445.1 Actinomycetes bacterium
CGACGTGATTTCTTGGCCAGCAACGTTCAGGGTCGGTGTTACCACGCCTAGCTTATGGCGAGGAGGCGGCCAGTTGTCGGTCGCTCCGGGCTCGCTTGTTTGTACTCCTGGGCGGCTGACTGCTGGGTTGTCGACGTTCGCGATATTCCCTAGCGGGGTGTTCACGTATTTCCCTGCCGGGCTGGGGGGATTTCTAGTCGATGGGGCCTCCTTGTTGGGTGGATGTTCCGAGGATTCCTGCGATCTGGTCGGCTAGGTTGCGGGCGCTGGCGTGTCCGAGGTCGCCGGCGATGGTGACGGTGTCGGACCCGCGTCGGAGCCGGATGGTCCAGACCCGGCCGGAGGGCCGTTGGCGTCGGGCGGTGGTGGGGTGGACGAGTTCGACCAGGACGGGTCCGCGGTCGGGTCGGCGCACGGCGCGGGACCGGCAGCTCTCGGAGCAGTAGATCGGCGGCCGTCCCCGCCCGGTGAACGGGCGGGGTGGACGGTCGCATCCGGGCGCGGCGCACACGGCGGATGGGCGGGGGGTCATTGCGCGCTCCGAGTAGGCCGCTTGTTGGGCCGGTAGGAGCGGCCGTCGAGGTGCAGGTGGTGGGCGCCGTTGACGATGCGGTCCAAGATGGACTCGGCCACGACCGGGTTCGGGAAGAGCGAATACCAGTCGGTGGCGGCCCTGTTCGCGGTGATGATCAGGGGCCGCCCGGCCCGTTCGGTGACGAACTCGTAGAGGTCGTCGGCCTGGGTGAGGGTGAGTTCTCTCATGGCGAAGTCATCCAAAATCACGATGTCGGGCCGGGCCCACCGGCGCAGCCGGGCCGCCCAGGTGCGATCGGCGTGACCGCCGGCGAGATCGGCGAGCAGCCGGGAGGTCTTGGTGAAGATCACGCTGTGACCTCGCCGGCAGGCGGCATGGCCGAGGGCTTGGGCCAGGTGGGTCTTGCCCACACCGACCGGGCCGTGCAGGATGATCGACTCGCCGGCGTCGACGAAGCGCAGTGTGGCCAGGTCCCGGATGGCGGCTGTGGGCAGCTTGGAGTTGTAGGAGAAGTCGAATCCTTCGATCGTCGCGGTGGTCTCGAACCGGGCGGTCTTGATCCGCCGGTCGATCGCCGCGGCATCTCGGCGTTCGAGCTCGTCTGTGCAGAGCATGTGCAACAGCTCGGCGTGACCGATCTGGCCGGCCCGGGCCTGGCCGAGGCGGACCTCGAGAGTGTCGAGCATCCCCGAGAGGCGCAGCTGGCGCAGGGCTGTCTCGAGCTGGGCGACCTGGGCGCTCATCCGGCCACCTCCACGTCGTCGGCCTCGAGGTGGGCGAGGAGGCTGGCGGGGCCGTGCAGATGCGCCGCCGCGGCCGGTGGCCGGGCGGCATTGGTGATGTCGGTCTCGGTGCCGGCAACCAGGATGCCTTTGATGGTCCGATAGCCCGGATCGCCGACTGCTGCCGCCCGGGCGCATGCCGCGTCGAGCCGGCCGGCACCGTGCTTGTCGGCCAACCCGATCACTCCTTGCGCGGCTCGCAGGTGGTGCAGCGCCCCACCTGCCAGCAGGCCGTCGACGATCTCGGCGACGTTAGGGCCGAGCTCGGCCGCCTTCTTGCGGCACCAGACCGGGGTGCGCATGAAAAACGCCACCTTCTCCGGCGGGTAGTCACCCCAGTCGGTCTGGCGCCCCCGCTCGATACGCACATGCGTCTTGATCAGCTGCGCGCCGAGGAAGAATTCCACCACGGTCTCGGTCACCCGGGCGTCGACGTGAGCGCCGATGTGGCGCCACGGGACCGAATACAGGGCCTTGCCCACCTTGACGTGGCAGTCCGGGCCGACCTTGGGCGACGACCACGACGCCAACACGAACTCCGACACCGGCAGCGGCGTCAGGGCCGGGAGCTCGACGGCCTCGAACACCTTGGACGGGGCCGCGCCCTCCAGTGACCGATGCGTGCGGGCGCCAGCCACCTCGCGGCACCACGCGACCGCCCCGGATTGCATGTCGCCCACCCCGCTCCAGGTCCGGCCCCGCCAGAAACTGTCACGGATGTAGGGCATCTGCCGTTCGACGCGGGGCTTGTCCTTCGGCTTGGCCGCCCGGGCCGGGTCGATCAGCACCTGATAGTGCTCGGCCATCTCCGCGTACGCCCGGTTCAACTTCGGATCATATAGGTCCGCCTTGATCACCCCCGTCTTCAGATTGTCGCTGACGAGGCGGCGGGGCACGCCGGCGAAGAACTCGAAGCCGGCCACATGGGCGGCCACCCAAGAGGTCTGGTCCATGCGCAGCACCGGCCGGACGAACATGAACCTCGAACAGGCCATGACCATCACGAACGCCCACACCCGGCGCACCCGCCCCGTCGCCGGGTCCACCCAGTTCCCCAAGAACCCGTAGTCGATCTGCACCTCCTCCCCGGCCGGGACCTCCGGGCGCAACACCGTCACCTTCGACTCGTCGATCTTCTCCGGGAACTCCCGCCACACATAACGGCGGAAACTGGTCAGCGACGCCCCCAAACCCGACTCGTCGTGCAGGCGCTGCCACACCGTTGTCACCGTGTTCGTCTCCAACATCTCGCCGATCTGGGCTCGGAACCGGTCGATCTCCCCGAAGCTCTTCGAGCGGGCCTGCGCGTCCACCAGCTCCGGGAACCAACCCTGCGCCAACCCTGCCCACTCCGCCCGGCCCAACGGCGGACCACCAGGCGCCATCCCCGCCGTCTCCGCCGGCGCCACGTACTTACGCACCGTCTTCACATCCACCCCCACACTCGCCGCCACCACCGTCTTCGGGCGGCCGGCATGCCAGTGCTGGAGGATCTCCACCACATCGATCACTTCGAAACTTCTCCTTGCCAAGTCGATCTGACCTCGCTCCTCACGTCCGGAGCGAGAAGGGCTACAACAACCAGCAGCCCGGCAGGTGGACCCTCGTCCCCACCCGGCGACTAGGGAATTACCTGAACGACCGACCAGGGAAAAACTTGAACGGTACAGCCCTCAACTAGGGAATTTCTTGAACGCTGACAGCTTGGGAAGGTCCTCGAAGCGACATTTTGGGCGAGCCCTGAACAGCGTTTCCGCAGGTCAGAGGGGTCGCAGGCGCGAAGCGAGTGACCGCGAGTTACCGCT
>JAKCDU010000002.1 GCA_021838445.1 Actinomycetes bacterium
GTCGAGGTGCTGACCCGGCGGGTGGCCGACGCGCCGGCGGCCGCCGCCGGGGCCGGCTCGGCCCAGTCGCCAAAGCCGGCCCCGGGAGGACCGTTGTAGCCGCCCTCGCCAACGCCGCCCCCGGCGCCAGCAGCGCCGGCGGCGCCAGCGGCGCCAGCGGCGCCGGCGGCCGAGGCGGCACCACCCGCAGCCGATGCTGTGGCGGCTGACCCCGCAGAACCGGCAGCACCGGCGGCCCCGAAGGCGGCGCGTGCCGATCGGCGTCCGCCTGACGCTTCGGCCGAGCCTGATCGGCCACGGTCCCAGCGACGTCCACGCCGGGCGGCGCGCGACGCGCCGGTATCCGGTGCGTCCCACTCGTCGTCGGGTTCGTGGTCGTCAGGGATCTCCACCACGGTCAGGTCCACGACGGGATTGGCTCCCGTCCGGTTGGTAACCCGCTCGAAATCGTCATCGAAGGAGTACAGATCGGAATGCTCAGTGCGATTCTGGTCGAGCGCCCCTACCGGACCCGACTCGGGCACCAGGTCGCCCAGCTGGTCACCTTCGTCCCAGGCATCGTCGTCGCGCCAGCGCACCCCGCGGGTGCCCAGCGCCCGCCAGGCCGCCAGCTGGTCGGGATCGTCGTCCTCCTCGGCGTCCTCGTCGACGCGCAGGCGCGGCACCTCGCCGGTCGGGGGATCACTCCAGTGGAGCATTCCCTCGGTCCCCCCGGAGACGGTGATGCCCTCCTCGGGGATGGCAGGCGCCAGTTCGGTCGTGCTGTCGGAGCCGGCGGAGAACCCGCCGGGCACGGCCCACGGCGGGGCGTCGGCTTCCATCTGGTCATCTCCTCTGGTAGCAGTCTCGGTCTCAGCAGCCCAGTCGCCCGGCGCCCAGGGGCTGGGAGGCGGGGTAAGCGGTGGTTGGCCGGCCAGATAGGGGGCTGGCCCCGACGCCGGCCGGCCGACGTCGGAGGTGCCGGAGGCACTCGGGCCCCGCTCGGATCCGGGCCACTCCCCGGGTCCGGGCCCGGGCCTCCCCCGGTCAGGTTCGCCACCTGCCGGGCCGGCCGAAGCCGCCGGTCGGTCCGAAGCCGCCGGTCGGACCGAGCCGAGCTCGACCCCCGCCGGCTCGGGCGCGTAGCCGTATTCGCCGCGGCCGGCCTCTGGACCCCCGGGAGAAGTATCCCCGTAGCCCGCCGGGTCGTCGGTCGTATCGGGGTACCGATCGTCGCGGTCGTCCTCGATGTCGTCTGAGGAGGCCGACCCGGGATGGCCGGCGGTCGAGCCCTGCGGATTGCGGGTAGGCCGACGCCACGACCCCTGGGCGGGTGTAGCAAGCGGCGGAAGTGACACCGCCTCGGCCGGGTCCACCGAGTCCGGCAGTGGGAACCGGTGGGCCGGCCGCGGCCCGCTCGGCGCCGGCGGCACGTCGCCGAAACGCAACTGATCGTCGGGGCGGCGGCCGGCCGCCTCCCCTGCCTCCAATGCCGCCTGCGCCTCCTCGGCCTTGATGATCCGGACTCCTTCGGCCGGCTGACGTCCGGACCTGTTGCCCGGATTGTCCCGCTCGCTCACGGCGTCCTCCTCAGACAGCTAAGAGCTCTTCCTCTTTGTGCAGCAGCACCCGGTCGATCTCTGCGACGTACTCGTGGGTGACCCGCTCGAGATCCTTCTCGGCGCGCTCGAGCTCGTCGCTGGAGATGTCGCCGTCCTTTTCGAGGGCCTCGAGATCCTTGCGGGCCCCCCGGCGGGTGTTGCGGACGGCCACCCGACCCTCCTCCGCCTTGTGGTGGGCCACCTTCACCATCTCTCGGCGTCGCTCCTCGGTCAGAGGAGGGAACGTCAGGCGTATGACTACCCCGTCGTTATTCGGGTTGACACCCAGATCGGAATTCATGATGGCCTTCTCGATGGCCTTCAACGAACCCTTGTCGTAAGGGGTTATGACCATCAGCTTGGCCTCGGGAACCTGGATACCGGCGAGTTGCTGCAGCGGCACCTCCGAACCGAAGTAGTCCACCCGTAGCTTCTCCACCAGCGCCGGAGCCGCCCGGCCGGTCCGGATGGTCGCCATCTCCCCACGGGTGTGCTCGACCGCCCTGGCCATCTTGGCCCGGCAGTCCTCCATCACGGCGTCGGTGAAACTCTCGTCGCTGTCGGCCATCAGTGGATAAGCGTACCGATTTGTTCTCCCTGCAGTGTGCGACGCAGGTTCCCCGGCTCCATGATGGAGAAGACGCGGATGGCGAGATGGTTCTCCCGGCAGAGGGTGATGGCCGTCAGGTCCATGGCCCGCAGGCCCCGGGCGATGACTTCGTCGAAGCTGATCTCGGGCAACAGCCGGGCGTCCGGGTTGGTCTTGGGATCGGAGTCGTAGACGCCATCGGCGCCCCCGTGGGTTCCTTTGAACAACACGTCGGCCTCGATCTCGACGGCCCGCAACGCCCCGGCCGTGTCGGTGGTGAAGAAGGGGTTACCGGTCCCGGCGGCGAAGACGACCACCCGGCCCTTCTCCAGATGGCGGATGGCCCGCAGCCTTATGTAGGGCTCGGCGATCTGGGACATGCCAATGGCCGTCTGGACCCGGGTCGGCTGGCCCTGGCGCTCCAAGGCATCCTGGAGGGCCAACGCGTTGATGACCGTGGCCAGCATGCCCATGTAGTCGGCGCTGGCCCGATCCATGCCCGTCGCCAACCCGGTCGCTCCCCGCCAGATGTTGCCGCCGCCGACCACGACGGCGACCTGCACGCCTAACTCGGAGCTCACCTCGGCGATCTCCTTGGCGATGCGCTCGACCACCGAGCCGTCGATGGTCTCGTCGGCGGCGTCACTGGCGAAGGCCTCGCCGGACAGCTTGAGCACCACCCGGCTCCACTCGGTCACGGAACGACGAGTCTACTCGCCGTCCGGGACGGGATTCCCGTCAGGACCCGATGACGGCCTGGGCGAAGCCGATAACGCCGACCCCGCCGAGGAATTGGGTGACGCTGAGCTTGTCGTCCTTGGCATAGGGCTGCTCGATGAGGACACCCCCGGGCACCCGCTTGTACCAGCCGTTGAGCTTGCCGTCCACGATCTTGTCCACCGCGGCCTCCGGCTTGCCCTCGTTGCGGGTCTGGGCTTCGAGGGTAGAACGCTCCGACGCCACCTCCTCGGCGGCCACCTGGTCCCGGCTGAGCACGCTGGGCCGTCCGAAGGCGATGTGTACGGCCAGGTCGTGGGCCAGCTCCGATGTTCCCCCGTCGAGCAGGACGATCACCCCGTTGACGCCGCGACCGTTCTGCACGTGCAGGTAGGACTCGAGCACCTGGCCGGGCTCCGCCGACAGGCGGGCCACCGTACCGAGCTGGATGTTCTCCTTGAGCGTCACCCGCAGGTCGTCGAGGGCATCCTTGTGGGACTCGACGGCGCCCTCCCCGTCCGCGGCCACCGCGGCGGCCAGCTTCTCGATCATCGCGACGAACTGCGGAGACTTGGCCACGAAATCGGTCTCGGACTTGAGCTCGACGAGTGACGCCGCGTCGCCGACGCGCGCCACCGCCACCGCCCCGTCGGCACTCTCCCGGTCGGCCCGCTCGGCGGCCTTACCGAGACCCCGTTCGCGCAACCACTGGATGGCCGCGTCGAAATCGCCGTCGGTCTCGGTCAACGCCTTCTTTGCGTCCATCATCCCGGCACCCGTGGAGTCCCGGAGGGCCTTCACGTCCTTCGCGGTGAAATCTGCCATTTTGGCCTTCTGCTCCTGAATATCGATTCGATCTGGACTGGAGGGACTTCGACTGCGGCCGGACCAACCGGCTAGCTGTCGGCTCCCTCCCCGGCCTGGCCGGCATGAGACTCGACCGGCGCGTCGGCCGGCGAAACGGACGGATCGGATGCGGCGGATGCGGCCTCGGCCAGGGTCTCGGTGGCCCCGGCCGGCGTGGCCACTCCCGACGCCGTCTGCTCGTCGCTCGGGGACCCGCCGGACGCCTCAGGCACGGGCTCGGCCTCGGGCCCGGGCCCGGGCGCCTCGTCGGGCTCGGCCGCCTCATCGGCTTGCTGGCGGGCCGCCAGCAAGCGGGCCTCGCGCTCAGCCTGAGCGATAGCCGCCTGACGGCGGGCCTGGCGCTGCTGCTCCTCGCGCTCGGCCTCCTCCTCGGGGGTGAGCGGGCGGGGGCCCTCTACCGCGGCGGGCGCACCGGCGCCCGAACGGGCGGCCCGCCTCGACGCGATGAACCGACCCTCCTCCACGGCGTCGGCGATCACCCGGCACATGAGGCTTCCGGCCCGGATGGCGTCGTCGTTGCCCGGGATGACGTACTGAATCAGGTCAGGGTCACAGTTGGTGTCCACCACGGCCACGATGGGCAGGCCGAGCTTGTTGGCCTCGGTGACTGCGATGTGCTCCTTCTTGGTGTCGATGATGAACACCGCGTCAGGAAGCCGGTTCATGTTGCGGATCCCGCCCAGGTTCCGGTGGAGCTTCTCCAACTCCCGGCTGAGGATCAGCGCTTCCTTCTTGGGCATGGCCTCGAAGTCGCCGGCGGCCCGCATGCGGTCGTACTCCTGCATCTTGCCCACCCGCCCGGCGATGGTGGTGAAGTTGGTGAGCATGCCGCCGAGCCAGCGCTCGTTGATGTACGGCATTCCGCACTTGGTAGCGAAGTTGGAGATGGGATCCTGCGTCTGCTTCTTGGTGCCGACGAACAGAATGGTCCCACCACCGGCGACGAGATCACGTACGAACGAGTAGGCGCTGTCGATCCGTTCCAGGGTCTGGTTCAGGTCGATGATGTAGATGCCGTTGCGCTCTCCGAAGATGAAGCGACGCATCTTGGGGTTCCATCGGCGGGTCTGATGCCCGAAGTGAACTCCGGCCTCGAGCAACTGTCTCATGGTAACGACAGCCATGGTTGGGGACTCCTTCCCATCGGTTGGTTGGCACCACCCGACGCGCGTCTCGATGGGAGACGACCGTGGGACCGTCGGGGGGTGGTGAACGGTTGGTTAACTGGGTGTGGTTCTGGCTCTAGCTTCTGCGGTTACTGCTCTGCTGCGTGCTTCCGTGGTGCTCTGCTGTGGTCTGGGTGCTCGGCCCGTCTCGCAACGCCATCGCCAAGCGGGGCATCGCCACAGCCTGCGGGACCGAAGAGAGATGCTACCGCAGTCGAACCTCCCGGGGGAATCAGCGCTGGTGGGCGTCCCCCGGGCAGTGAGCGGGCGCAGTGCGGGCAGTGCGGGCAGTGCGGGCAGTGCGGGCAGTGCGGGCAGTGCGGGCAGTGCGGGCAGTGCGGGCAGTGCGGGCGATTTTGTGAACCAAACCCATCAACTGTGATCGAAAAGTGCTGCTATTGAGCCAAGTCGGTTCACAGATTGCAGCGAGCCGGAAGCGACCGACCAGCGGCGGCTGATGGCGACGGGGCGGGGCGGGCCGGAGCCGGGGTCAGGTCAGCCGGGAACGGAGCTGGGTGATCGCCCGGGTGTGGATCTGACAGACCCGGCTCTCGGTCACCCCGAGAACCTGGCCGATCTGGGCGAGGGTCAGGTTCTCGTAATAGTAGAGGCTGAGCACGATCTTCTCCCGGTCCCCCAACCGGTTGATGGCTTTGGCCAGGATCTGCTTCATCTCCTCGACCTCGTAAGCCGCTTGGGGGCCGTCTCCGCTGTCGGGCAGCGTGTCGCGGAAGGTGGTCGGCTCGCCCCGCTCTCCCCCACTGCCGCTGTTGATGACCTCGTCAAGAGCCATCAAGCCCGTGTAGGAGATCTGCCCGTACATGGCCTGCACCTCGGGCACGCTGATGCCCAGTTCGGCGGCGACCTCCGCCTCGGTCGGGGCCCGGCCGAGCGACGCTTCGAGGGTGGCGTGGGCCCGTTCCAGGTCCCGAGCCTTCTGGCGGATAGAGCGGGGCACCCAGTCGATGGACCGGAGTTCGTCGATGATGTGGCCCTTGATACGGGTGATGGCGTAGGTCTCGAACTTGATGTTGCGCCCGGCGTCGAACTTCTCGATGGCGTCGATCAACCCGAACATCCCGTAGCTGACCAGATCGGCCTGCTCGATGGTGTGCGGAAGGCCGGCTGACACACGACCGGCCACGAACTTCACCAACGGCGAGTACCGCAGGATCAACTGCTCCCGGACCTGGGGATCCTTGGTGGACTTGTACTTAGCCCACATGGCATCGCCACCGAGGTCGTCTACGGCTGCCTCCACAACGAGCTCCTAACGCCGTCCGTAGGCCAGCCCGACCAGCCCGTCGTCGAACCGCTGCGGCGTGATCATCTCCGAAAGGCTAGTCCTGATTGACCACTGACCGGCGACGAGGTTGGCATCCGAGCACCCGCAAGGCCCGAGACACCCGAAAGGCCTACCGGAATGCGTCTTTTGAGCGGCCCCACGCGCCACCGGCCGGCCCGATGGTCACCGTGGCGGGCGCATCCACCATCCCTGGCGTTGGTCGAGACGGCCCGCCTCGACCAGTCGATCGAGGCACCGGGCCGCAGCGGCGGCGTCCAGACCGGTCCGGATGAGGATCTGCTCGGTCGTGACCGGTGTGGTGCCGACCGCCTCGAGCACCCGGCGACACTGCAGGTCGTCGGCGGGGATGGCTGGTACAGCGCCACCGGCGGATCCCGACGCGGTCGGGCCGGCCCCGCCGCTGACCCGACGGCCCTCCTTCCCTGGACCGCGAGGGGGGCAGCTCGGGGGCACCGACTGGAACATGCCCAGGGCATCGAGGACATCCCGGGCGTCCCGCACCGGCCCGGCTCCGTCGTACAGCAGCTGGTTGGTGCCCTCGCTGGCCGGGCTGTGCACCGAACCCGGTACCACCCTGACCTCCACACCCCGCTCCAGCGCCGCCTCGGCGGTGTGCAGGCTCCCGCCCCGCAGACGGGACTCCACGATGACCACCAGAGACACCAACCCGGCTATGAGGCGGTTACGGGTGGGGAACCGCCAGGCCTGAGCCGGCCGCCCCGGGGGATTCTCGGATATCACGGCCCCGTGACGGGTCACGTCGGCCCACAGCGAGGCGTGCCGGCGGGGGTAGACGATGTCGGGTCCGCTCGCCGCCACACCTACGGTCGTGGCTGGAGCGCCTTGAGCGAGAGCGGCCAAGGCTCCTGCGTGGGCTGCGCCGTCGATACCCAGAGCCAGTCCGCTGACCACGCATATGCCAGCGGCTGCCAGGTCCTGGCCGAGGCGGTAGGCGCTGGCCCGACCCTCCGGAGTGGCGTTGCGGGTGCCGACCACCGCGACACAGGTCCGGTCCAGGAACTCGATTGAACCCCGCCAGAACAGCACCCCCGGAGGGCTGGGATCGTCGACCAGGCGGCCCGGGAAGTCCGGCCCCTGCCACCAGGTGACCCGGCACCCCCGCCGGGCGTGAGGGGCCCACCACTCACACGGGTCGACCTGTCGAGAGATCTGCACCCACGGGCGGGGTGGCCGACTGCGCTCGGCACCTGGGCCCCGGCCACCTGCCCGTCCCTCCCAGCCCGAGACCTCGTTCCCCACCTGGGCCGCCCCAAGACCGCCGCCCCCCAAACCCGCGACCCCCGCCCCCCCGACCCCCGCCCCACCGCCCCCCGCACCCGCGAACCCCGCACCCGCGAACGCCGAACCCGCTGACCCCGGATCGGCGTGCAGGGAGTCGCCGGGGCGGGCCGGTCGGGCCGGACGATCCTCGCCCTTGGCGGCGGGCCGCACGATCCGACCGCGGCACACCTCGGCCCAGGCCTGGCGGGGCGAGAACTGCGAGAGGATGGACCTCAGGGTGGCCGGGCCCATCCCGGGCAGTCCGGCCAGAGCCGCAGCGTAGGCCCCCTGATCGTCGGCGGTCACGACCCGGTCGATGGCTCGGGGACGCGGCCCGCTCACAGCCCGTAGCCGTGCTCGTCGGACTCCCAGGACGCTCCGTCGGCGCCGAAGAGCGGAGCCCTGAGGACCAGCGCGGTTCGGACGTGGTCCAACCCCACGGATCCGCTCCACCCGGACAGGTCGGCCACGGTGCGCGCCACTCTGCGCACCCGGTGGAGGCCGCGTCCCGATAGCTGCCCCTGTCTCAGGCGGGTCTCGAGGAGCCGGGTCGCGGCTGCCTCGAGGGGGGCGACGGCGTCGAGTTGCGCCGCGGCGATGGCGGCGTTGACGGCAACCCCTCGCTGCTCGGCCAGGGCCCTGGCCCGAGTCACCCGGGCGGCCACCACGGCGGTGGGCTCGCCGGGGCCGCCCGGGCCGGCCAGGAGGTCGCTCACGTCAGGTCGCTGAACGAGGATCCGCAGGTCGAACCGGTCCAGCAGGGGCCCCGACACCCTCGCCGCGTAGCGGGCCAGGGCCGAGGGCCGGCAGCGGCAGGAACCGGGACCGCGCTCGGCGCCGCACGGGCACGGGTTCATGGCCGCCACCAGCACCACCCGGGCGGGGAACAGCACGCTGGCCCGGGCCCGGCACACCAACACCTGGCCCTCCTCCAGCGGCTGTCGCAGCGTGTCGAGCACGGCGGTCGGGAACTCACCCAGCTCGTCGAGGAACAGGACCCCATGATGGGCGCAGCTGAGCTCGCCCGGCCTCATCTGGGGTCCACCGCCACCGATCAACGACACCGGCGAGGCGCTGTGGTGAGGCGCCCGGAACGGGGGGCACCGGATGAGCGCGCCGGGCGGCAGGGGCAGACCCGCGGCGCTGTGGATGCGGGTGACCTCCAGCGCCGCCGCGGGGTCGAGCGGGGGCATCACCCCCGGGAGGCGCTCGGCCAGCATGGTCTTACCCGAACCGGGCGGTCCGACCATGAGCAGGTGGTGGCCGCCGGCGGCGGCAACCTCGACGGCCAGCCGCCCGAGGGGCTGGCCCCGGACCTCGGCCAGGTCAGGCATGGGGCCCGGCCCGCCGTCAGCGGGTGGTGGAGGGGGGAGACACCACTGGCGTCGGCCCCGCAGGCACAGCTCGAGCTCGCCGAGGGTGGCGGCCGAGCGCAGCGCTAGGCCGGGCACGAGCGCCGCTTCGCGAGCCGCGGCCGGCGGCAGCACGATGGCCCGCGCCCCTACGGCGTGGACGAGCGCGAGGGTGCCCGGAACGGCCCGCAAGGACCCGTCCAGACCCAACTCCCCGACGAAGGCCAGGTCCTCCACGGACTGCGCCGGGAGCTGCTCGTCGGCTACGAGCAGGGCCACGGCTACGGGCAGGTCCAGTCCGGCCCCGCTCTTGCGCACCCCGGTGGGGGCCAGGTTCACCGTGATGCGCTTCTGCGGCCACCGCAGCCCGCTCGACAGGATGGCCGCCCGCACCCGGTCCCGGGACTCCCGACAGGATGCGTCGGGGAGGCCGACGATGCTGAACGAAGGGAGGCCCGTCGAGACGTGAACCTCCACCGATATGGCCTGTCCCTGGACCCCCACCAGGGTGGCCGACGCCACCATCGCCAGCATCTCGCCGCTCCTCCTTCGATACCCGTGGACACGAAAGGAGCCGTCGAGGCTGCCGAGACCCAGCCGGAGGCTAGGCCCCCGGTGTGACCGTCATGACCTCCCCAGGGCCTGTTCGAGGTCCCGCCACAGGTCCTCGACGTCTTCTATTCCGACCGACATCCGGACCAGGGATGGCGGAAGGGCCTGTTCCCCCTGCCACCTGCCCCTCCGCTCGATCAGCGTCTCCACGCCGCCGAGGCTGGTGGCCACCGTCAGCAGGCGGAGCCGGCCGAGGAGCTCTTCGGTCTCCTGCGCCCCTCCGGTCGTCTCGAAGCTGACCATGCTCCCGAAGCCGGCCATCTGCCGGCGGGCCACCTCGTGGGAGGGGTCGTCGGGGCGCCCCGGGTAGCGAACGGCCACCACCCGCGGGTGGGCGGCCAGTCGCTCGGCCAGGACCGCCGCGTTGGCCGCGGCGCGCTCGACGCGAAGTGACAGGGTCCGTATCCCCCGCAGGGCCAGCCAGGCCTCCCAGGGACCTGCTATGGCGCCGTGCAGAGAGCGCCGCCGGGTCAGCTGCTCCAGGACGTCAGGACGCCTGGTCACGGCCGCTCCGAGCACCACGTCGGAGTGCCCGGAGAGGATCTTGGTGGCGCTGTGCACCACGACGTCGGCGCCCAGCTCGAGCGGCTTCTGCAGGAGCGGCGAGGCGAACGTGTTGTCGACCACCACGTCCATGCCCAGTTGGTGGGCTCCCTCGGCGAGAGCGGCCAGGTCGGCGACGGCCAGCAACGGGTTGGTCGGCGACTCGAGCCAGAGCAGCCCGCCGCCGCCGAACTGCTCCGAGCGCCCCGACGGGCGGCCCGGCGCCTGGCAGAACTCGGCGCAGGCCTGCAGCACCGCCTCCGTGTCGGCGACATCGACGGTCCGAAAGCGCAGCCTGCCTCTCTCGGCCACGTCCGCCAAGAACCTGCGGGTCCCGTTGTAGGCGTCGCCGGGGACCACCACCCGGCCCGGCACCGGCAGCGTTTCGAGCACCGCGGCGATGGCGGCCAAGCCCGAGGCGAACACCAGGCAGCTGCCTCCCTCGAGGGCCCCGATCACCTCCTCGAGCGCCACCCACGTCGGGTTGCCGTCCCGGCCGTAGACCGTATCGCCACCCTCGTGGAAGGTGGAGCTCAGCACCACCGGGGGGTTGAGAGGGCCGCCCGGCACCCTGTCGGGACGGCCCAGGTGCACCACCTCGGTGGCGGGTGCGAAATCCATCAGAAGGCTCCTTCGATCACGTCGATGCCGCCGGGGCCGACCGATGCCACGTCGAAGCGGATTTCGGGGGCCGGGCCGTCCCGGCGGGGGCGGGCCGGCGAGCGGAGCCATTCGGCAGCCAACTGGCGCAGGCGGACCTGCTTGGCCCGCGTCACCGCCTCGAAGGGCTGCCCGAAGCGGCCCGAGCTACGGGTCTTGACCTCGCAGAACACGAGCACCCCGCGAGCCCCCACGACGAGGTCGATCTCGCCTCTCGAACTGCGCCAGTTGCGGGCCAGGACCTCGTAACCGCGCTCGAGGTACCAGCCGGCCACCCGGTCCTCACCGGCGGCACCCAGGGCCCGACGACGGACCGAGGGGACGGCGTCGCTCAGTAGGTCTCCTTCTCGGGGAGCTCCTCGATGTTGACGTCTTTGAAGGTGACCACCCTCACCGACGACACGAACCGGGCCGGGCGGTACATGTCCCACACCCACGCGTCGCCGAGCGAGATCTCGAAGTAGGTGCGGTCGCCCTCCCCCCTAGCCTCCATGTGAACCTCGTTGGCCAGGTAGAAACGCCGCTCGGTCTCGACCACGAATTTGAACATGGCCAGCACGGCCCGGTACTCCTGATAGAGCTGTAGCTCGATCTCCGTCTCGTACCGTTCGAGATCCTCGGCGCTCATCGGGACCATGGTAGGCCGCAGAGGGCCGGTAGGCGGTTCAGAGGACTGCCGCCCGGTCCAATCCCGCGAAGCGGCCCGAACCGGTCGCGCCCCGGTCGGCGGCCGGGGGACGGCTCACGGTGTACCCGGCGCTCGCGGTCAGGGCCACGACGATGACCGCGATGCCGGCCCACCACCAGCCCGTACGACCCGACTGCAGCAGGGCCCACACCACGAGCACCCCGGCCCAGGCGACGACCCTCCGGGTGACCGCCGGGCCGGCCTTCACCGCCACGACAATCAGCACGGCCACGCCGGGAGCCAGGTAGTAGGCGAACACCACCGGTTCGAGGAACATCCGCAGCATCAGCACCCCCGCCAGGGCCAAAGTCTGGGTCGCGGGCGGGCGGTGACGCACGACGAGGGCGGCGACCGGCGCGGCGACCACCTCGAGTGCCCGCCCGACCACTGACGCGTGGTGGCCGGCCAGGGAGCTGAGAAGCGGGAGGATGAGGGACGTGTGCCCGCTGCCGACGTGCAGCGCCGTCGGGGGGAACAAGAGTGAGCGCGACGCGTCGGGCCAGTCGACGGCCAGCGGCACGGCGGCGAGCGCCAACGCCGGCGCGCTGGCCTCGAGAAGGACGCGAAGGCGCCGACCGGCGGGGGCGCCGACGATCAGGAACGGCAGGCCCACGATCGACCACTGCTTGGCGCACACCGCCACGGCCAGGAACCACGCCGCGGCGTCCCAGCGCCGGGCGCCGGTGGCGCCGAGCGAGTACAGCAGGAAGGCCATTGCCAGGAGGTCCTCGGGGTGACCCCAGAACTCGCAGGGGACGACCACGACGGCGGCCACCATCACCTGCAGGACCGTCGTCGCCAGCCGCCCCAGAGCCGTGGCGGTGAGCCGCCGCCAGGCGTGCAGCGCCGGGATGGCGGCCAGCATGGCCCACGGACCGACCACCAGCCAGGCGGTGGGCTTCGGGAGGGTGCGGGGGTAGCCTCCCACCATCTGCCAGCGGTCGTAGAGCCGCACGGCGGGCGCCATCAGCAGGGCGGGGAGGGGAAGCGAGTAGTAGCCGTTGCGGGCCGAGTACAGGTAGCCAAAGGCCCCGTCGGCCACATACCGGGCCGGTTCGGTGAGGATCCAGATGTCGTTGCTCACGATCCAGCCATGCTGAGCGTGCACCCACGGCATCCACCAGAAGCTGTAGGCCATGACCAGAGCACCGGCGACCGCGCCGATGGCTATCGACCACAGCCAAGCCCCGGCGTTGCTCTCGGGTTGATCGAGGGGGCTGCGGGAAGCCACGCCCTCTTATTCGACCGCTCAGCGACTCACATGAAGCCCCCGGGCGTCAGCCTGCGGGAGCGTTGCGGCCTACTTACGGACCGGTTGACGCTTCTCCTTGATCTTGGCTGCCTTACCGGTGCGGTCCCGGAGGTAGTACAGCTTGGCCCGGCGGACGTCACCGCGGGTCACCACCTCGATCTTGGCGATCACCGGGGAGTGCACCGGGAAGGTCCGCTCGACACCCACGCCGAAGCTCAGCTTGCGGACCGTGAAGGTCTCACGCAGCCCGGAGCCCTGGCGCCGCATCACGGCCCCCTGGAAGACCTGGACCCGCTCGCGGTTGCCCTCGACCACGCGGACGTGGACCTTCAGGGTGTCGCCGGGCGCGAACTCGGGAACGTCGTCGCGCAAACTGTCGCGATCTACGAGGTCGGTCGGGTTCATGGGGACGGCTCCTGCAGGTCGGTGAGGCGGGCAGTCAATACTAGTCCGGCGAAACGGCGCTTGGGAACTCGGCCAGAATCGCCTGTTCCTCGGCCGACACGCCACCGCGCCGGTGGATCAGGTCGGAGCGTCGCTCCATGGTACGCCTTAGAGCCTGGGCCCGTCGCCAGCGGGCGACCCGGGCGTGGTCGCCGCTGCGCAGAACATCTGGCACACCCCACCCCCGGAACTCGGCGGGACGGGTGTACTGCGGGTACTCGAGGAGCCCTTCGACGAAGCTCTCGTCGCCCGCCGAATCGTCGTTGCCCATAACCCCGGGGACCAGGCGGGCCACCGCTTCGAGGACGGCCAGCGCCGCCACCTCCCCACCGGCCAGCACGAAGTCGCCGAGGGACAGCTCGTCGTCGACGAGGTGGTCGGCCACGCGCTGGTCCACCCCCTCGTAGCGGCCGCAGAGCAGGCTGAAGCCCCCGCTGGCGGCGAGCTGGCCGGCCAGGTCCTGATCGAAACGGCGGCCGGCCGGGCCGAGCAGGAACAGCGGGCGGGGGGGCGCCTCGCGCTCCACCACGGCGAATATGGGTTCGGGACGCAGGACCATGCCCGCCCCTCCGCCGAACGGGGCGTCGTCGACCGAGCGGTGCGGGTCGGTGGTACCCGAACGCAGGTCGTGGACGCGGATGTCGATGCGCCCGTCGCGCCGGGCCCGGCCGATGAGGCTGGCGTCGGTCCAGGGCGCGACGAGGTCGGGAAAGATGGTCAGCAGGTCGATTCTCACCCGATGCTCCCCGGTGCGCCGGTCACAGCTCGAGCAACCCTGGCGGCCCCTCCACCGTCAGGTTCCCCTCGCCGTTGCGCTCGACGAAGGTGAGCGGTACGAGCCGGCCGTCTTCGAGGACGAGGAGGTCGCTGGCCGGGTTGGCCTCGACCGACGCCACCCGGCCGACGGGGGTGCCGTCGCTATCGAACAGGGTCGCGCCGATCAGCTCGTGCACCCACAGGGCGCCGTCCACCTCGAGGGGAGGGGCCGACAGGACCTGGTCGCGCAACCCGTCGGCGTCCTCCCGGTCGGCGACCTCGTCGAAGGTCACCAGCCAGCGGTCACGGCCCCCTACGGCGCCGTGGCGCGACGCCGAGCGGACCGTCAGGACCCGGTCGGCGGTGTGGACGACCGCCCCGACTGCGAGTCGCTCGTCCCGGTTGGACCACAGCTCGACGACGAGTTGGCCGCGCAGGCCGTGGGGCCGCACGACGCGCCCGATCTCGAGCACTAAAGATCAGTCGACTATGTCGACATAGACGTCGATACCGTCGCGGGCGCCGGCGGCGCGGACCACGCTGCGGATCGATTGGGCCACCCGGCCCCGCCGGCCGATGACCTTGCCCATGTCGTCGGGTGCCACGTGCAGAGCCAGCTTGATGCCCTGGCGGTTCTCGCTGGTCTCGACCCGTACCGCCGACGGGTCGTCGACCAGGCGGGTGGCGAGGAAGGTGAGGACGGACTTGGCCCGGCCCCCGTCCACCTCATCGTCGCCCCAGTCGTCGACGCCTCCGTCGAGGCTCCCCTCGACGTCGCTCACGAGGCGGTGCCGGACTTGAAGTCGTCCATGGCCCCCGACTGGGACAGGAGGCGGGCCACGGTGTCGGTGGGCTGGGCCCCGTTGCGCAACCAGCGGACGGCCTTGGCGTTATCGATGACCACCCGGCTCGGTTCGGCCCGGGGCTCGTAGGTCCCGAGAATCTCGATGAAGCGACCATCGCGCGGCGACCGGCTGTCAGCCGCGACGACCCGGTAGACCGGCTGCTTCTTCTTGCCCATCCGCATCAGGCGGAGTTTGACTGCCATGTCGTTATCTGCTCTTCCTGCCGCCTAGCGGCGCTTCTTCTTCTTTTTGGGATTGGCGCGCTTGCCGCCCGAGGTGGCCCGGCGGGCCGCCCGGCCCATTAGACCGGACATCCCCGCCATCTGGCGCATGTACGACTGCATCTGCTTGAAGCGGTCCAGCAGATTATTGACTTCGTTGACCGTAGTGCCACTGCCCTTGGCGATACGCGAACGGCGGGACCCGTTGATTATGGACGGATCCTTGCGCTCGGCGGGGGTCATCGACCGGATGATGGCCTCGATGGGGCCCATCATCCCGTCGTCGATCTCGGCGTTGCGCAGCTCCTTGGGCAGACCCGGGATCATCCCGACCAGGCCTGACAAGGGGCCCATGCGCTTTACCTGCTGCATCTGGTCGAGGAAATCTTCGAGGGTGAACTGGCCCTGCTGGAGGCGGGCCATGGCTTCTTCGGCCTGCTCACGATCGACGTTGGCCTCGGCCTTCTCGATCAGCGTGAGGACGTCACCCATGCCGAGGATCCGATCGGCCATGCGGTCGGGGTGGAACTGCTCGAAGTCGGCCAGCTTCTCACCGCTCGAGGCGAAGACGATCGGGCGACCGACGACCTCCTTGACCGACAGGGCGGCCCCGCCGCGAGCGTCACCGTCGATCTTGGTGAGGATCACCCCGTCGAGCTCGAGGGTCCGGTGGAAGGCCTCGGCGGTGGACACGGCGTCCTGGCCGATCATGGCGTCGATGACGAGGAAGGTGTAGTGGGGTTGGACCGCCTCGGAGATCCGCCGGACCTCCTCCATCAACTCCTCGTCTATGGCCAGGCGGCCGGCGGTGTCCACGATCAACACATCCCGGCCCAGACGGACAGCCTCCTCAAACCCCTTCTTGGCCACCGTTACGGGGTCGGAGGGCTCGCTGAAGACCGGCACACCCACCTGCTCGCCGAGGACGCGGAGCTGTTCGACGGCCGCCGGACGCTGGAGGTCGGCGGCGACGAGCAGCGGATTGCGCCCCTGGGAGCGCTTGTAGAACCCGGCCAGCTTGGCGGCGGTGGTGGTCTTGCCCGAGCCCTGAAGGCCGGCCAGCAGGATCACCGTCGGGGGCCGCGGGGCGTAGGTCAGCTTCAGGGTTTCGCCCCCGAGGATGCGCTTCATCTCCTCGTGGACGACCTTGACCACCTGCTGGCTGGGGGTCAGGCTCTTGGAGAGGTCGAGCCCTACCAGCTCCTCCCTGATGCGCGTGACGAAGTCACGAACGACGCGTAGGTTGACGTCGGCCTGCAGCAGGGCCAGACGGATTTCTCGCAGGGCTTCGTCGACGTCCGCTTCGCTGAGTCGCCCCCGGCCCCGCAGGCGCGTGAATACGGCGTCGAAGCGATCGGTCAGGGACTCGAACATGGGAGATAGCAGCGTAGACGAGGATGAGCCGACCGCCGCCGCGCCGCTGATAGCGGCGTGGCGGACCTGGTGAAGCAAATCGGTGGGTTCCGGGCCCGTGGAGCGGATCAGCTTCGAGGTTCGCCGGGGTGAGGCCTTCGGCTTCCCCGGGCCCAACGGCGCCGGGAAGAGCGCGACCAACCCCGGTGGCTGCAGATCGTCGCGGAGTGCACACCCCCTCCACCACGGAGTGGTGCTCGAGCGGGCCACAACCCTTGGGCTGATGAGCCCGGCCCTGCTCGGCCACGTCGCCTACCTGCCGGCCATGGGAACCCTGGGGTGGCGGTCACCGCTCGCCGCATGAGGCGCCTGCTGCTCAGCTGATGCGACGGAGCCGGCCGGGCGGCTCAGTCGTCGTCGAAGAGGGCCTCGACGAACTCCTCGGGGTCGAACTCGACCAGGTCCCCGGCGCCCTCGCCCAACCCCACCAACTTGATGGGGATCCCCAGCTCGGACCGGATGGCCACCACGATGCCCCCCTTGGCGGTGCCGTCCAACTTCGTAAGGACCACCCCGGTGACCCCCACCGCGGAGGCGAACTGGCGGGCCTGGACCAGGCCGTTCTGGCCGGTGGTCCCGTCGATGACGAGCAGGACCTCCGTCACCTGCCCCGGGGGCCGGGCGGCCACCCGGCGCACCTTCTTCAACTCCTCCATCAGGTTGGTCTTGGTGTGGAGGCGTCCGGCGGTGTCGGCCATGACCAGATCGGCGCCCCGGGCCGCGGCGTGCTGGACCGCGTCGAAGACCACCGCACCGGGGTCGCCACCCTCGGCCCCCCGTATCAGCGTGGCCCCGACCCGCTCCGACCACCTCTCGAGTTGGTCGGCGGCCGCCGCCCGGAAGGTGTCCCCGGCGGCCATCACCACCTTGTGGCCGGCCATCACCTGGCGCATTCCGAGCTTGCCGATGGTGGTGGTCTTGCCCACCCCGTTGACCCCGACGAACAGCCAGACGGTGGTGCCCTCCTCGGCCACTTGTAGTTCCCGGTCCCCCTGCAGGAGGGTGATCAGTTCGAGCTTCAGGGCCTCGACGAGCTGCTCCGAGTTCTGTATCCCCTCGCTCTTGACCCGGCCGCGCAGGTCCTCGAGCATCTGGTTGGTGACGTCGGCTCCCACGTCGGCCAATATCAGAGCCTCTTCGAGCTCGTCCCAGGTGGACTGGTCGATTCGATCCCGGGACCGGATGGCGGTCATGTAGCCGCCGAACAGCGACCGGGTCCGTCCGAGGCGGTCGCGGAACCGTGGTGCGACCAGCTCCTCGCCGACCGCCTCGACGGCCGGCTCGTCGACCTCGACCACCCCGACGGGGCCTTCGGTCACACCCGGCTCGTCCACCACTTCGACGGTGGTGACCGGGGAGGCCGCGGCGGGTGGGGCGGTCGCTTCTCTCGGCGGCCGTTCCTCCACCTCGGGTGGGCTGACGGGCCAACCGAAGATCGGTGGCCGCCGGCGGCGGGTGAGGACGAGGGTGGCCGAGGCAATGGCCAGCACGGCCAGCGCAATCAGCACAACGAGCAGTATCAGCATGCCTGGCCCACCCTACCTCCACCCCCGAGCGGGAGCCGGCTCCTCCCGGTTCAGGCTCAGCGGAACGAGGCGGGTACCGGCCCGGTCACGCCGAGTCAGGTTTGGGTGGACCCGATCAGGCCCGGTCAGGCTGGGGCGGGCCCGGTCAGGCTTGGGCGGGAGCCGCCTCGCGCAGGTCCAGCACCGCCGGCCGCCCGTCTTGATCTTGATCTGCCCGAGGACCGTGATCGGCCGACCCGGCCACCTTCTCGCTCAGGACCTTCGACGATCCCCCGGGGGCCATGGTGACCCCGTACAGGCAGTCGGCCGCCTCCATGGTCCGCTTCTGGTGCGAAACGATCAGCAGCTGGGCCTCGTTGCGGAACTCGGCGACGAGGCCGAGGAAGCGGTGCAGGTTCACATCGTCGAGAGCCGCCTCCACCTCGTCCATCATGTAGAACGGCGAGGGCCGGGAGCGGAACACCGAGAACAGGAAGGCCATGGCCACCAGGCTGCGCTCACCGCCCGACAGCAGCGAGAGCTTCCGCAGGTTCTTGCCCGAGGGGCGCCCCTCGATCTCGATCCCGGTGTCGAGGGGGTGTTCGGGATCGGTGAGCTTCAAGCGCCCTTCCCCTCCGGGGAACAGCGAAGCGAACAGCTTCTCGAAGTTGGTGGCGACGTCGGCGTAGGCCGCGCTGAACATCTCCGCTATCTCCTGGTCGACGGCCCGGATCACCTTGGCTAGCTCCCGCCGGGCACCCCGGACGTCCTCGAGCTGGACTTCGAGGAATTGGTGGCGTT
The DNA here is from genome assembly GCA_021838445.1 of Actinomycetes bacterium. Lineage (GTDB taxonomy): Bacteria > Actinomycetota > Acidimicrobiia > Acidimicrobiales > Palsa-688 > JAKCDU01. The sequence continues at coordinate 18,599 of JAKCDU010000002.1, forward strand.
CCATCAGAGCCGAGTGTTCCTCGAGAGCCAGGGGGTTGATGGGTCCCATGGCCCGCAGTTCGCGTTCGAGGTCGGTACGCCGGCTCGACGCCGAGATCCCCGGGGGCAGCTCCGGGCACTCGGCGCCCACGAGGGACGCGGGTTCGCAGTCGAGGTCGCGCCGGACGGAGTCGACGATGCCCTCCAGCCGCACCCGGCATTCGGCTTCCTCGAGCTCGACCCGTCCCGCTTTCTGACGGATCTCCGACAGCTGACGCTCGGCGGCGCTGCGCTCCCGGCGCAGCTGCTCGAGTCGGGCGCTGTCGCGCCGGCGCCGCTCGGCGTCCTCCCGACGGGCCTCCCGCAAGCGGGTGAGCGATCCGTCCAGGACGCTCTGGCGCCTGCCGACCAGCTCCTGGAGCGCTTCTATCACCCCCGCGGCGGCCTCCGCGGCCAGCCGGCGGGCCTCCGCCTGGTCCCTCTCGGCGACGTTGCGGCGCAGCCGCTCCTCGACCTCCCGCAGGCGCCGGGTGGTGAGCGAACGGCGCTCCTCCAGGCCCGCCGCCCGCACCTCGAGGTCCTTGCGCTGGGCGGCCACCCCGGCGGCCCGCTCGGACAGGCGGTAGCGGGCCGAGCGCTCGGCGGCGGCCCGTTGGGCCTCGGCGTCGGCCTGACGCTGCAGCTCGGGAAGGAGGACCTCCAACTCGCTCTTGCGCCGGGCTTCCCGGTCCCGGCGCTGGACCAGCTCCTCGCGCTGGTTGCGGGCCGCCTCGAGCTCGTGCTGACGTTCGGCACACTCGGCCTCGACACGGGCCAGCGCGTCAGCCGCGCTGCGCTGCCGTGACCGGTTGGCCTCCACCGCGGCCGTCGCCTCGGCCCGGGCGGCTCCGGCTCGCGACGCCGCGTCCTGGGCTCCCCGCAGCGCCAGGGCGGCGTCCCGGGCGTCCACGGCGGTGGCCTCAGCGCGGCTGCGGGCCTCCTCGAGGGCCGCCCCGGTAGCCCCCGGACCGCCCGCTCCCGTCCGCCACAGACCCTCGGAGAAACGGTCGCCGGCCTCGGTCACGATGACCAGGTCGGGACGCAGCAGGGCGGCGTCGAGCCCAACCTGCCAGCCCCCCTCGACCACGAAGGCCCGGATCAGGAGATCGTCGAGCAGCCGCTCTACGGCGGGCAGGCGACCGCGCACGTGCAAGCGCAGGGGTCGGGCACCCCGCGGCAGGCCCGCACCAGCCGATCCGGCCGGCCACCCCGGCGCCGCCGCGGTCCCGGCGGCCCCGGACGGCGGTCGAAGGGGATCGGGATGGGCGTCCGACAGGACCATCACCGCGCCCGCCGAAGCCGAGCGGTGCAGCTCGGCGAGAGCTCGGCGAGCCGAGTCCTCACCGTCGAGCACGACCGCCGCCAGGACCTCCCCGGCGGCCGCCTCGAACGCCGGGAGCAGGCCCTCGTCCACGTCCACCAGGTCCAACAGGATGCCGACCACCCCGCCCGACTCGGCCAGCTTCTCGGCTCCGGCTCTGGCCCGGGCCTGATCCAGGGCCTGGGCCAGGGCCTCGGCTCTCGCCGACCAGCGGTGGTGCTCGGCGTCGGCCCCCCGCCGACGCTCCTCGGCCAGCCGACGCAGCTCGGCGGCCTCGGCCTCGGCCAGGCGGGTCATCTCGGCCCGGGCGGCCAGGGGTTCGGCGACGGCTTCGGCCTCGGCCCGCGCCGCGACCAGCCGCTCCCGTTCGGCCACCAGCTTGGCGACCCGCTCCTGCAGATCGCCGAGCCGGGTCTCCAATCTGCGCCAGTCAGCCGTCGATCGTTCCTCGGCCGAGCGCAGCGCCGTCAACTCGCCGCGCACCTCCGCCGACGGGTCGGTCGGCGTCACCGGCGTGGACCCCCACTCGGACTCAAAGGCCGCCGTCTCCTCGCGCAGCAGGCGCTCGGCCTCGGCCAGGTCGTCGGCCTCGGGCAGCAGCCGGGCCGCCTCCGACTCAGTGCCCGCCAGTCGCTCGGTGAGCGTCGCGGCCTCGGCTTCGAGGCTGGAGATGACGTCCTGGTCGGCGGTGGCGCCCAGGGCCCGCTCTATGGACCGGCGTCGTTCGGCGATCACCGCCGCCAGCCCGGCGGCCCGCGCCGTCATGCCCTCGGCTCGGGAGACCAGGTCGGCGAGGTCGGGCCCGGAAGCGGCCAGGGCCTCCTCCATGCGGGCCTCGGCCGACGCCACTTCGCGGTCGAGGCCGTCGAGGCTGGACGCGAGCTGCCCCTCGGCCTCGGCCAGGGCCCGGCGTTCGTGCCCCGAGCGCTCCAGCCGCTCCCGCACCGCGACCAGTTCCCGGCCGTGCAGGTAACGGCGCAGAGCGTCCAACTCCTCGACCAGGCCGCTGTGGCGACGGGCGGCGTCCGCCTGCTTCTCGAGCGGCCGCAGTTGGCGGCGTACCTCGCGGAGCAGGTCCTGGAGGCGCACCAGGTTGCCCTCGGTGGCCTCGAGGCGGCGCTCGGCCTTCTCCTTGCGGCGACGGAACTTCAAGATGCCGGCGGCTTCTTCGATCACCAGCCGGCGCTCCTCGGGCCGGGCGTTCAGTACGGCGTCGAGGTTGCCCTGAGAGACGATGACATGCTGCTGGCGGCCGATACCGGTGTCAGAGAGCAGGTCGGAGATGTCGATGAGCCGGCAGGGGACCCGGTTGATGGCGTACTCCGAGTCGCCGTTGCGGAACAGGGTCCGGGTGATGGTCACCTCGGAGAACTCGATGGGCAGCAGACCCGCCGAATTGTCAATGGTCAGCGACACCTCGGCCCGGCCCAGGGGGGCCCGCTTCGGTGTCCCGGCGAAGATGACGTCCTCCATCTTGGTCGAGCGCACGGTGCGGGCCCCCTGGGCCCCCAGGACCCAGGCCACGGCGTCGACCACGTTGGACTTGCCGCTCCCGTTGGGCCCGACGACGACGGTCACGCCCGGTTCGAACTCGAGGGTCGTGGTGTCCGCGAAGGACTTGAACCCCTTGATGGTGAGGGATTTCAGAAACACGGCAACACGAAACTACTGCTCTCGACGCCCACCCCTACACGCTGCCCGGCGGGCGACCGGAATTGGTGGACCCTCGGGGACCCCGGCGCCATGCGGTGGCCGAGGCGGCGGTCACACCTGGCAGCCGGGGCAGAAGTACCAGCTTCGACCACCGGCGCGGACCCGGGTCACCGTCCCCCCGCAGGCGCAGGGCTGACCCTCCCGGGCGTAGACCCGGTGATACTGCTGGTAACCGCCGATCCGCCCGAACAGATCGCGGTACTGCTCGTCGGCGAGGGACGAACCGCGGTGGCGCACCGCCGCCTCCAGCACCGACACCATGGCCCGGTACAAGCGGCCGGTCTCGCTCGCCGACAGCGTGGTGGCCGGGCGATCGGGTCGCAGACCGGCCTCGTGGAGGATTTCGTCGGCGTACATGTTGCCGATGCCGGCGATACGGCTCTGGTCCATGAGCAGAGGCTTGAGCCGGGTGGCCCGCCGCATCAACTCGCCGATGCGCCGCTCGGCGTCGGGATCGTCGAGGGGGTCCACCCCGATGTGAGCCAGTTCGGCGATCCGGCCGGCCACCGGCGAGGAAACCCACATCTGGCCGAAGGTCCTCGGGTCGACGAAGCGCAGGTCGGGGCCGCCGACGAAGGCCAACCTCACCTGGGTGTGCTTGACCATCGCTTCGTCCGGTTCGGCGCGCAGGAGCTGGCCGCTCATACCCATGTGGGCGACGACAACGTCGCCGTTGTCCAGATCGAGGGTCAGGTACTTGCCCCGCCGACCGGCCCCCAGGAGGGTCCGACCCCGGACCCTTCGCACGAAGTCGGCCGGGTCGGGGTGGCGGCGCACCGACCGGCTCCGGTGCACCTCTACCGACGAGATGGTGAGTCCCTGGTAGATAGCCACCAGGTCCCGCCGGATGGTTTCGGCTTCGGCCAGTTCGGGCAACGGGGCTTTCAGGCCGACCTGACGTCGGTGACCTGGGACAGGTGCTCCCAGGCCTCGCGGGCCGCGGCCTGCTCGGCCTGCTTCTTGGACCGACCCCGGCCGAAGCCCCGCGGCTCCCCCTTCAGGGACACCGTGGCGTCGAACTCCTTGGCGTGATCGGGGCCCTGGTCGGTGACGGTGTAGCGGGGCAGTTGGTCGAACAGTCGGGCGCACAGCTCCTGAAGCCGGGTCTTGTAGTCCTGCCCGCCGGGGCCGGCCGCCGCCTCCTCGATGCGGGCCCCGAAGCGGGCCATGACCGCGGCCTCGGCGGCGTCCCATCCCTGGTCGATGTAGCAGGCACCGATGAGCGCCTCGGTGGCGTCGGCCAGGATGGAGGGCTTCTCCCGGCCCCCCGACTGATCCTCGCCCTTGCCCAGCATCAGCGACGGCCCGAGGTCGAGCTCGATGGCCACTTCGGCGAGGGTGGCCGAGTTCACCACCGAGGCGCGGACCTTGGTGAGCTCACCTTCGGGTATGTCGCTGTAGGTACGGAACAGGTGGGTCGTGACGATCAGGCCGAGCACCGAGTCTCCGAGGAACTCCAGGCGTTCGTTGGATTCCCAGCCGGGGTTCTCAGCGCACCACGACCGGTGGCGCAGGGCCTGTAGGAGAAGCCCCTCGCGGCGCACCACCCACCCGAGGCGGTCGGCCAGGGCGAGCCGACCTCGTTGGAGGTCGTCGTGCTCCGGGGTAGCGGCTATCGCTGGTCCCCGGGCGGGGCCTGCAGCTTGGCCATCACGTAGTCGACGGCGTCGCGCACCGTCTTAAGGTCCTCGAGGTCCTCGTCGTCGATGCGGAAACCGACCGTCCGCTCCGACAGGTCCTCCTCGAGGGCCTCGACCAGCTCGATGAGGGCCAGGGAGTCGGCCCCCAGGTCGTCACCGAAGGAAGCGCCTTCAGATATCGACTCGGGTTCGACCTCCAAGATGTCGGACAGATTGTTCCTGATGAGCTCGAAGACCTGCTTGCGGTCCATCGGGCTTCCGGCGACGTGGGTCTCGGCGGGCATCGGGCGGATCCTACTCCCCCGGCTCGGGTCCTTCAGCCGAAGCGGCGACGGCCCGGCGCAGCTGACCGACCAGGTCGTCGGCGACGGCCCGGCGCCCGACCTCGACGGCGTTGACGATGGCCCGGGCCGACGAGGAGCCGTGGCTGATGATGCACACGCCGCCCACGCCGAGCAGGACGGCCCCCCCGTAGGTCTCGGGGTCCAGCTCACCGGCGAGGGGCATCAGGGCCCCGAGCAGGGCGGCCCCCGCCTCCTCGGGAACGCCGGGGCCGCCGACCGCCCCGAGGACGGCTTTCATGGCGAACTTCATCGAGCCCTCGAGGGTCTTCAGCACCACGTTGCCGGTGAACCCGTCGGTGACGATCACGTCGGCGGCATCCGACATCACATCGCGACCCTCGACATTGCCGACGAACTCGACGTCGGGTCCGCCCGCTCCGCCGGCGAGCAGCGCGTGGGTCTCCTTGGCCAAGGGGTTGCCCTTGCCGGGCTCCTCGCCGATCGACAACAACGCCACCCGGGGCCGGGCGATACCCAGCCTCACCCGGGCGAAGGCCGAGCCCATCTGGGCGAACTGAACCAGCCACGCCGGCGAGCACTCGGCGTTGGCGCCGGCATCGAGCAGGACCGTCGGCGACAAGCCGGGGACGGGGATGATGGTGGCGATGGCCGGGCGGGCCACCCCTCGGATACGGCCCATGCGGAACAGGGCGCTGGCCATGGCCGCACCGGTGTTGCCGGCGCTCACCATGGCCCCGGCCCGACCGTCGCGCACCGCTTCGGCGGCGCGCACCAGCGAGGAGTCCTTCTTGGTCCGCACCGCCCGGCCCGGATCCTCGTGCATCTCGACCGTCTGCGAGGCGGGGAGCACCTCCAAGCCACCGGTGTCGCCCATGCGGGCGGGGTCACCCACGAGCAGCACCGGCGCCCCCGCCTCGGCGGCCAGGAGGGCTCCGGCCACGATCTCGGCCGGAGCCCGGTCGCCGCCCATGGCGTCGACAGCTATCGGCAGCTCCGCCCCCCGGGGCGGAGCCGCGGCGGGGGCGGGCGACCCGTCAGTCAAGATCAGCCGACGTCGATGGCTTGACGGCCCTTGTACCAACCGCAGTTGGGGCAGACCACGTGAGGCAGCTTGGCGTTGTGGCACTGCGGGCAGATGCTGCGCGCCGGAACGGTCAGCGACCAGGCACTGGCCCGCCGGCTCCGGCTCTTGGCCTTGGAGGTCTTCTTCTTGGGGACGGCCATGGTTGGGGGATCTCCGTAGGATGCGTGGGGCGGGTCCGGTAGACACCGGATCACTGGTCGGGCGGGGCCGGGCCGGACGCGCGTCAAGGACCAGCCCAGACCAGCCCAGTTAGTCTAGGCGGTTGGACCGGGGTCCGCACCAGCGGGCGGGCCGGCCCCCTCCTCGGGCACCCCGGGGGACGGGTCGCGCAACACGTCGAGGCCGGCCCAGCGGGGGTCACCGCCGGCCGGCGGGCAGGTACAGGGGCCGTCGTTGAGGTCGGCGCCGCAGGTCGGGCACAGCCCGGCACAGCCCTCCCGGCACAAGGGGGCGATGGGCAGTTCGAGCAGGATGGCGTCGCGCACCAGCGGGCGCAGATCGAGCATTTCACCGGAGAGGGGGTAGGTCTCCTCGTCCTGGTCCGGTGGCTCGCCCGGACCGCGGGGGCGGTACAGCTCGCGTACCTCGCAGCGCAGCACCCCGCCCACCGGCCTCAGGCACCTGCGGCACTCACCTACCCACGGCGCGTCGATGCCGGCGGCCACCTCTATGCCGCCGTCGACCGAGCACAGCGTGACCTCGGCCTGCACCTCTCGGTCCTCGGGCACTCGACTGTCGGCGACTCGCAGTTCGCCGATGCGCCCCGATCGGGTCTCCTGGCGGCGGTTGCCGAGCGACCGGCGCAGAGTGGTCACCGGCACCAGCCATGGGTTGGTGGTCATACCCGCATCACGCCGACCCTCCCGGCGCCACCCGGGGCCGAGGGCCGGTCAGGCCAGGTCCTGGTCGAAGAATGCCTCCTCACCACCCATCGAGTCGAACGGGTCGACCCCGGCCACCCGGCTGTCGGGGCCCTCCACGATGGGCGGCGGGGTGACCGACAGCTTCTCGCGTCCGGCGGCCACCGTCTTGATGGTGCGATCCAGGACCACCTCGAAGGCGGCGAGCTTCTGGTCGCAGTAATCCTCGGCCTCCATGCGCAGGCGGCGGGCCTCGTCTCGGGCTTCTTCGACCAGGCGCCGGGCCGTGGCGTGCGCCTCCCGGACGATCTCGGTGCGCTGGACCATGCGCTCGGCCTGCAGGCGGGCGGCCTGGACGATGTCGTCGCCCTCGCGCTGCATCTTGGCGAGGAATTCCTCGCGCTCGCGCAGCAGCCAACGGGCCTGTCGGGTCTCCTCCGGGAGGCGCCGGCACGCATCCTCGAGGAGGTCGAGGACCTCGTCCTTGTTATCCAGCTTCACCGATGAGGACAGGGGGAGGGCGCGGGTGCCCTCGATGATGTCGATCACCCGGCGCAACAGGCCCTCGGTGTCGGCGGGCAGGAGAGGCTCTTCGTCGATGGTCACAAAACTGCTCCCACGGTCAGGCGAACTTGAGCTTCAGCATGTCCAGTACGGGACCGGGCACCGTCGAGCCGATACGGTCGGCACCCCCGAAGCGGGCGAAGTCGCGCACGTACTTGGAGGCGATGAACGAGTATTCGGACGAGCAGGGGATGAAGAGGGTCTCGATCCCGGAGACCTTCTTGTTCATCTGGGCCTGCTGCAGCTCCGATTCGGCGTCCGAGGCCACTCGCAGACCCTTGACGATGACATCGGCGCCCACGTCGCGGGCCAGGTCCACGACCAGGCTGGAGAACGAATCGAGCGACACATTGTCCAGGTGGGACACCGAGTCGGCGATCATCTTCTGCCGCTCCTCGAGGGTGAACAACGGCTCGCCCTTCTGGGTGTTGCGCATCGGCGCCACGACCACGTGGTCGAACAGGCGCGACGCCGCCTCCACGACCTCGAGGTGGCCGTTGTGGAAAGGGTCGAACGAACCCGGGAAGAGGGCTGTTCTCAAGCTGGGATCTCGGGCTTCGCGATGGATACCAGAGTACCGCCGTATCTCCTGGCCTTCACAGTCTGCCACCCCGGGCCGGGACTCCACGGGGTCGTCGCCCCCTCCCACCCGGTCTCGGCCACGAGGAGGCGGCAACGCCCGGCCAGCGCCTCCAGCAACTGGGGCCAGGCGTCGAAACGGTACGGCGGGTCGGCGAACACCAGATCGAAGTCGGGGGCCCGCCGGACGTACTCGAGCGCGTCGGCGCGCACCACCGTGGCCCGGGCGACGTCGTCTCCCAGGACCTGGAGGTTACGCTTGATGGCCTCCAACGCGGCGGGGTGGCGCTCGACGAGGACGGCCGAATCGGCCCCCCTCGAGAGGCACTCGACGCCCATGGCGCCGCTACCGGCGAACAGGTCCAGGACCGACGCTCCTTCCACCTCGTCCATGCTCGACAGGATGTCGAAGACCGCCTCGCGCACCCGGTCGCTGGTCGGGCGGGTGGCCGACCCTCTCGGAGCCAGGAGGGTCCTTCCCCGGGCGCGGCCGGCCACCACTCTCACATCGGGCAAGCTACCGGCATGGAGCCCGACGCGACCATCACCTGCATCGACTGCGGCGGGGTGGCCCACCTGCTGTCGACGTGGCCCGAGGACGACCCGCCCCAGCCGGGCGACATCATGGTCTACCGCTGCGCCGACTGCCTGGACCGCTGGGACCTGGAGTTGCCCGCCGACGAGCAGCCCGGCGACGGGTGATGGTCACCGCCCGGAAGCCCGGCGCGACGGTCAGCTCTTGAACAGGTAGGCCCGGTCCTCTTCTTCGAGCAGCATCTCGATCTCGGCCGCCAGCCCGGGCAGTCCCTCTAGACCGGGATGGTCGTCGACGAGGGCGAAGGCCACCCGGCGGGCCACCGCCACCAGCTCCTTGTCCCGGCGCAGCGACGCCAGCTTGAGGTCGGTGGCACCCTTCTGGCGGGTACCGAGGATGGTCCCCTCACCTCGCAGCTCCAGGTCCACCTCGGCCAGCTCGAAGCCGTCGGTGCTGCGCTCCAGGGCGCCGAGGCGCTCCTCGGAGTCGGGCCCCAGCCCCTCGCCGAGCAGGTAGCAGTACGAGACGGCCGCCCCCCGGCCGACCCGGCCGCGCAGCTGGTGCAACTGGGCTATCCCGAAGCGGTCAGCGTCCTCGATGACCATTACCGTGGCGTTGGGTACGTCCACGCCGACCTCGATGACCGTCGTGGAGACCAGCACGTCCAGCTCACGGCGTCGGAACTCGGTCATGACCGCGTCCTTGTCCGCCGCGGTCATCTGGCCGTGGAGGAGGCCCAGCCTCAGGTTCTCGAGCTCGCCGCCGGGACCGCCCAGTCGGGCGAACTCCTCGGTGGCCGATTTGGCCTGAATCTTCTCCGATTCGTCGATTAGCGGGCAGACCACGTAGGCCTGGTGGCCGGCCGCCACCTCGGATCGCACCATGTCCCACGCCGACGCCTCCTCGAGGGGGCCGCGGGCCCAGTGGGTGCGGATCGGGGTCCGGCCCGGGGGCAGCTCGTCGAGGATGGTGGTGTCGAGGTCCCCGTAGACGGTCATGGCGGCGGTGCGCGGTATGGGGGTGGCGGTCATCACCAGCACGTCGGGAACGGCGTCGCCCGCCCCCTTGTCGCGGAGGGCGGCCCGCTGCTCGACCCCGAAGCGGTGCTGCTCGTCGATCACCACGCAACCCAGGCTGCGGAAGGCCACCGACTCGGTAAGGAGCGCGTGGGTGCCGATGAGGATGTCGACGCTCCCGTCGGCGAGCCGCTGGTGCAACCGGTTCCTCTCGGCCGCGGTCGTCCGGTTGGTCAGCAGCGCGACCTCGAGGGGGCGCTCGGCGAAGAGCGTGTCCTCGCTCGGCACCGTCAAGGCGGCCAGCAACTGCGACACCCCGGCGTGGTGCTGCTCGGCCAGCACCTCCGTCGGGGCCATCAGCGCTCCCTGGTGGCCCCCCTGCACGGCGGTCAGGAGGGCCATCACGGCGACCACCGTCTTGCCCGCGCCGACGTCGCCCTGCAGCAACCGGTGCATCGGGTGGGGGCCAGCCATGTCGGTGGTGATCTCGTCGACCGCCCGCTTCTGGGCTGCCGTCATGTCGAAAGGCAGGCGTTCCTCGAAGCGGGCCACCAGCTCCCCGCCGACGCGGTGACGGAGGCCCTTGGCCTCGCGCTCCATGGCCCGCTTCCTCATCACCAGCACCACTTGCAGGCGTAGCAACTCGTCGAAGGCCAGGCGGGTGCGAGCTTTGGCGGCGGTAGCCATGGAATCCGGTTCGTGGATCTGCCGCAGCGCCCAGTCGCGGCTGACCAGGTCGAGCTCGTCGCGCCAGCGGGCCGGGAGCGGGTCGTCGAAGCCGGGTTGCACCCGACGCAGGGCTTCGGTCACCCAACCGGCCAGCTGCCAGGTCATCAGACCGGCCTTCTCCGACTGGGGGTAGACGGCGACGATCCGGCCGGTACGGTCCCCCACCAGATCGACCACCGGGTTGGTCATCTGCAGGCGACCCCGGAAACGCTCCACTTTGCCGAAGACGGTGACCTCGGACCCCTCCTGCAGCTGGCGTCCCCGCCACGGCTGGTTGAAGAACGACACCCGCAGGTAGCTGGAGCCGTCGAACAACTCGCTTTCGACCATGGTCCGGCCCTGGCGGGTCCGCCGACTGGTGGTCTTGCGCACCCGGGCCAGCACCATCGCCGGCTGGCCCTCGACCAGGTCGGCGATCGGCGACTGGTTGGAGCGGTCGATGTAGCGGCGGGGATAGAAGGTGACCAGGTCCAAGATGGTGGCGATACCTGTCTCGCGCAGGGCCTCGGCGTGTTTGGGCCCGACCCCGCGCAGGCGATCCACCGGGATCCCGGCCAGATCCGGAAGGGATTTCACTCGATGCTGAACAGGTACGGGTACAGCGGTTGGCCCCCGTGGTGGGTCTCGGTGGCCATCTCGGGACGGTACTGGGCCACCCACTCGGTGATCCGGCGGGTGCCGGCGGCATTGGCCCCCTCGCCGGCGATCACCGTCACTATCTCGTGACCGTCGCCGATCAACTTCTCGAGCAGGCCGGTCGCGGCGTCGGCGAGGTCGTGGGCGACGACCTCGATACGCTCCCGCGAGATCCCCAGGTAGTCGCCCTCCTCGATGGGCCCGGCATCGCAGACACTCGGGCGCACCGCCTGGGTCACCTCTCCGGCCACCACCCGCCCGGCATTGTCCGCCATCAACTCGGCGTTGGAGTCGGCGTCGCCCTCCGGGTCGTATTCGAGCAGGGCGGCGAAACCCTCCTGGATCCCGTGGGTGGGGACCACCCGCACCGGCTTGGACGCCTGCCCGGCCGCCTGGACGGCCACCGGCACGATGTTCTTGTTGTTGGGAAGGAGCACCACCTGCTCGCTCTTGCACGCCTCGATGGCCTCGAGCAGGTCCGACGTGGAAGGGTTCATCGACTGGCCACCGTTGACCACGTGGTGAACCCCGAGGCTTCGGAAGATGCGGCGGATGCCCTCGCCGGTGCAGACCGCCACCACGGCGCAGAAGACCGGCTCCTCGGGCCCCTCCCCCTCGGCCGCGGTCCCCACTGCGGCCTGGACCCAACGCTCCTCCTCCACCTGCTCGAACAGATCGGTGACCCGGATGTCGCGGGGCCGGCCGGCTTGCAGGGCGGCTTCGATCGCCGCTCCGATCTCGTCGGTGTGGATATGACAGTTCCACAGACCGTCACCACCGACGACGACTATGGAGTCCCCGAGCCCGGACCACACCTCGCGAAAGGCGGGTATCAGCTCGTCGGGTGCCTCCAGCAGGTACATCACCTCGTAGCGCAGGTCGCCCACTCCCCCGTCGCCCGACGGCGTCGCCGGCCGCACCGGGGCGACGGCCTCAGCGAGGCCGGGAGTCTGGGGGGCCTCGGGCAGCGGCCGGCCGTCGACCACGTGGAGGAAGGCGTCGAGCAGGAGCATCAGGCCGGTGCCGCCGGAGTCCACCACCCCCGCCGACTTCAGCACCGGGAGCAGGTCGGGGGTCCGGGCCAGGGCCTCGGCCGCCGCCGCCCGAGCGGCTTGGACCAGGTCCACCAGGCCCGTCCCGGGGGGCGTGGCCCGGGCCCCGTGGGCGGCCGCCCGCATCACCGTCAGGATGGTCCCCTCGACGGGCTTCTGCACCGCCGCGTAGGCCCCATCGGCGGCCCGGGCCAGACCGTCGGCCAGGCCCTCCGGCCCCAGACCGGTGCCGGCGTCCACCGCTCCGGCGGCGTCGGCCAGACCCCTCAGGATCTGCGACAGGATGACCCCGGAGTTGCCCCGGGCCCCCATGAGCGATCCGTAGCTGATGGCGGCTGACACCTCGCTCAGGGTCCGACCGTCGCGCTCGGCGATCTCCTGGACGACAGACTCCACGGTGAGGGCCATGTTGGTCCCGGTGTCTCCGTCGGGGACGGGGTAGACGTTGAGGCGGTTGATGAAAGCTTGATGCGCTCTCAGGCCATCCCGGAAGGCGACCATGACCGCGACCAGGTCGGTGGCGGTGAGGCGATCCAGCGTCTCCATGCGGGGATGCTAACCTGACCCGCCGGTCCGGGCAGGTCCCCGGGAAGCTACCGACCCGATGGCAAAGAGGTGTGGATTACCGATGGCAGCAGTCTGTGAGGTATGCGGCAAGCGGCCGTCTTTCGGTATGAGCATAAGCCACTCGCACCGTCGGACCAAGCGCCGCTGGAACCCCAACATCCAGCGGGTACGGGCCCTCGTCGGGGGCCGGGCCAAGCGCATCCACGTGTGCACGTCCTGCATCCGTGCCGGCAAGGTGGTCAAAGCGACGCGCTGACGGCGCTCCGACCCGACAGACGGGCCGACCCCGCACACCAGCTGAGCCGAAAAGCCCGGCTGACGCGAAATGCCGGCTGGCCCGCCATACGGGCCGACCCGGCGCGGCCGTCCAACCGAGAACCGCCGCCCTCGCGGGCGGCGCGGGGAAACCCGGAAAGCACATCGGCGCCGCCCCTCTTCTGAGCAAGGAGGCGACGCCGACGGCGGAAGGCTGGAGGAAGTGGCGGGAACCGGCTCAGCCGGGCATCTCCCCGGCGCCGGAGAGCAGGCGCATGACGTCGTCGCGCCGGAAGCGCAGGTGGCCTCCGATGGTACGCAAGCTGGGCAGCTTCCCGGCCGCCGCCCAGTTGATGACGGTGCGCTCCGTGACATCGAAGATGGTAGCCACTTCGTGGCTGCGCAGAAGTTGCGGGGCGTCGCTGGTGGCACTCGACGCCCGGGAGCTGCGCACCGGCGGCAGCGGTCCGGATTTGGGCACTTGGCGTAGCACCGGAAGCTGATCCACCTGGTCGGCGGGGCGGCGCAGCTGGGTCAACTGAATGGAGATCTGGCGCCCCAGGGCGGCCATGGCCCGCTGCTCGCGCTTGCTCAACTGACGCAGCCAGCGGTCCATAACCGCCACCACGCCTGTGACCAGGCCGTTGCCGTCGCGCAGAGCCACACCGTAGGCCCAGCGCATGGCGTGGGGGGCGTGGACGAGGGGGCTGCGAGGCAGGCTGGTGACCATGTCGGTGAGCTCCACCGGCCCCGCCCCTGAGGCGATGGCCTCGTAGAGGGCACCGTCGTTGAGCCCGTTGCGGTGATCGAAGCCCTGCGAGAGGGTGCTCCAGCCCCCGCCCGGTTGGGGCACCGAGAGCACCGCCACCGGTGTCTGGCAGGCCAGAGCACCGAGCACGAGCAGGTCAGCCAGGCCCTGGCCCGGCGCGGCGGCGGTTGGCGAGGCGCCTGGGTGGGTGCCACGGTCCATCAAACCGCCACCAGAATCCGTCGGACTGAGGGGGGAAACCGGCATGCATTTGGACTCGGTTCCCGCTCTTCCGAACTTGAGAAAAGATCAGAAAACGGCGAATAGCTTATACATGGTAAAACTAGCTATTTATCCCTCTTAACTAGTGCATTCAGCGCAAGGGTGACGTAAACCTTGCCCTGGCGGCAGGCCGCTCCGAGTCCCTCGCCCCGGGCCAGAGCGGCGGCCACCGCGGCGGAGAGAGTGCAGCCGGTGCCGTGGCTGTGCACGGCGTCGACCCGCCGGCCCTCGAGCCACACCACCGAGCGGTCGGTCCACAACAGATCGGGCGACTCCGGACCCTCCAGATGGCCCCCCTTGAGCAGTACCGCGGCCGGGCCCAGGGCCCCCAGAGCCGCCGCCGCGTCGACCATCTCGTCGCGGGTCTTGATGCGGGCTCCGAGGAGGGCCTCGGCCTCTGGGAGGTTGGGTGTGACCAGCGCGCTCAAGGGGAGCAGGCGTTCGACGAGCACGGGCAGGGCGGCCGGGTCGAGCAGCTGACCACCCTGTGACGCGGCCTGAACCGGGTCCACGACCAGCGGTCCGAGCCCGAGACGTTCGATCACGTCGGCGACGCGCTCTATGACCCGGGAGTCGCCCAGCATTCCCGTCTTGACCGCCCCGATCACCTCCGACTCGGCCACCGCCTCGATCTGGGCGGCGACCAGCCCGGGGTCCATGAGATGGGCGGCCAGCACGCCGCGATGGTTCTGGGCGGTGACCGCGGTGACCGCCGCCGTACCCCACACGCCGAGCGCGGCGAAGGTCCTCAGGTCGGCCTGCAGTCCGGCTCCGCCCCACGAATCGGACCCGGCCACCGTCAGGGCTGTCGGCCACCCGTCGATCATGTCGTTCCTCCCGTCGCTGCAGTCCTAGCGGTCACAGCGTCCCTACCCGCTACTGCCCTCGCAGCGGTAACTGCGTTCCTCGCGGTCGCTGCGTCCCTGGCGGTCACTTCTGCTCCCCCGGTCCCCCATCCCCCGCCCGGCGCGACCAGGCGTGCTCCCAGCCTCCCGGCACATAGGGTCGACCGTCGAGGGTCCGCTCGGCCGGGTCAGCGACGCAGACCCCGATGCGCACCGGGGCGCCCAGCCCGGCGAACGCCTCGCCGACCGCTTCGTCGTCGGGGGCGCAGAAGACCAGTTCGAAGTCCTCCCCGCCCGAAAGGGCCTCCTCGACCGATGCCGCGTCGTGGGAGGGGACGACCCGGAGGCGCAGGCCCACACCCGAGGCCGAGGCCACGTGCTCCAAGTCGGCGGTAAGCCCGTCGGACACGTCGATCATGGCCGTCGCTCCGGCCCGGCGGGCGGCTGCACCGGCTCGCAGGAGCGGCACCGGCCGGGCATGGCGACGCTCCGCGTCGGCCGCGGCCTCGGTCTGCGGGCCGGTCCGGAGAGGGGGGTCACCATCAGCGCCGGACCGTTCAGCGCGCAGCAGACGCAGACCGGCGGCCGCTCCTCCGAGTGGCCCGGTCACCCACACGCTCTCGCCGGGCTGGGCGCCATTCCTCCTCACCGGGGGGCCGTCGCAGTATCCGGTCACTGCGACGGTCACCACCAGGGTGTCGGAGTTGGTGAGATCCCCCCCCACCACCGGGCACCCGAAGGCCGAGGAGGCGGCCGCCACGCCGCGGTAGAGCAGCTCGAGATCGGTGTCGGGGGGCCCGGCCACGGTTACGAGGGTGTGGGCCGCCTCCCCGCCCATGGCCGCGATGTCGCTCACCGACGCCGCCACGGCCTTCCACCCGAGATCGTCGATACCGGTCAGTCCGAGATCGGCGTGCACCCCCCCGACCACGGTGTCGGCGGCGAGTAGCAGCCAGGAGCGCCCCTCGCAGCGGACCGCCGCGGCATCGTCTCCTATCCACACTGCGACGTCGTCTCCGGGGCGGGGTAGAAGTGCGGTCATGGCGACGATGGAGGCAAACTCGCCTCTCACCGGACCGGTCCAGTACGCTCCTGCACAGGGGGATCGTAGGCAGAAGTGACAAGGAGAAACCTTCAGACGTGACCTCCACCGAGCCACTCACCGGTAACCGGCGCCTGATCGACTGGGTCGACAGTTGGGCGGCGATCACCCAGCCCGATCGAGTCCTGTGGTGCGACGGCAGCGCGCAGGAGTACGACCAGCTCTGCGCCGACCTGGTGGCGAGCGGGACCTTCGAGCGTCTGTCGGATGCCAAGCGCCCCAACAGCTATTGGGCCACGTCCGACCCGGCCGACGTGGCCCGGGTGGAGGACCGCACGTTCGTCTGCTCGGCCCGAGAGGAGGACGCCGGCACGAACAACAACTGGCGCGATCCGGCCGAGATGAAGGAACTGCTGACCGAGCTGTACCGGGGCAGCATGAGGGGCCGCACGATGTACGTGGTGCCTTTCTCCATGGGCCCGCTCGGCTCGCCCATCGCCCACATCGGGGTGGAGATCACCGACAGCGCCTACGTGGCGGCCAGCATGCGGATCATGACCCGGATGGGTCAGGGTGCTCTCGAGGTGCTCGGCGACGACGGCGAGTTCGTGCCCTGCGTCCACTCCGTCGGAGCCCCGCTGGAGCCGGGACAGCCTGACGTGGCGTGGCCGTGCAACGGTGACAACAAATACATAGTCCACTTCCCCGACACCCGCGAAATATGGTCGTACGGCTCGGGCTACGGCGGCAACGCCCTGCTCGGCAAGAAGTGCTTCGCTCTGCGCATCGCCTCGGTCATGGCCCGCGACGACGGGTGGCTGGCCGAGCACATGCTCATCCTCAAGCTGACCTCCCCCGGGGGTGAGGTCCGCTACGTGACCGGGGCCTTCCCGAGCGCCTGCGGCAAGACCAACCTGGCCATGCTCGTCCCAACCCTGCCCGGGTGGAAGGTCGAGACCATCGGCGACGACATCTGCTGGATGAAGTTCGGTCCCGACGGCCGCCTGTGGGCCATCAACCCCGAGTACGGCTTCTTCGGGGTGGCTCCGGGCACCAACAACAAGACCAACCTCAACGCCATGCTGACTCTCTCGGGGAACTGCATCTTCACCAACACCGCCCGGACAGACGACGGCGATGTGTGGTGGGAAGGCATGACCGACGAGCCGCCCGCCCACCTCGTCGACTGGAAGCGCCAGGACTGGACCCCCGGATCGGGGACCCCGGCGGCCCATCCGAACGCCCGCTTCACCGCTCCCGCGGCCCAGGACCCGGCCATCGCCCCGGAGTGGGAGGACCCCGCCGGGGTGCCCATCTCGGCCATCCTCTTCGGGGGCCGCCGCTCCTCGGTCGTCCCCTTGGTGACGGAGGCCTTCGACTGGAACCACGGCGTGTTCATGGGCTCGATCATGGCCTCGGAGACGACCGCGGCCGCGGCCGGAGCCGTCGGCAACCTGCGCCACGACCCCTTCGCCATGCTCCCCTTCTGCGGCTACAACATGGCCGACTACTTCGCCCACTGGCTGTCGATCGGGGCCACCGCCGAGACCGACAAGCTGCCCAAGCTCTTCTACGTGAACTGGTTCCGCAAGAGCCAGGACGGGCGTTTCCTCTGGCCCGGCTACGGCGAGAACAGCCGGGTCCTCGAGTGGGTGTTCAAGCGCTGCAGCGGTGACGGTGAGGCGGTGGCCACGCCCATAGGTCTCCTCCCCACGGCCGAGGCGCTGCGCACCGACGGCCTCGACATCGATGCCGCCGACCTGACCACCCTGCTCGACGTAGACGTTGATGGATGGCGGGGAGATCTGGCGTCCATCCGCAACTACTACGAGGGACTCGGCGAGCGCATGCCGGCGGAGCTGCTCGACCAGCTCGGCGAGTTGGAGAAGCGCCTGAGTTGAGCAACCCGCTCAGACCCCGGTAACGACAGGAGATCCACGTGGCCGTGAACGCCTATGTCCTGATCCAGACCGAGGTGGGTAGGGCCGCGACGGTAGCGGCGCAGGCACGCGACATCCCCGGGGTGACCGCCGCCGACGACGTCACCGGGCCCTACGACGTGATCGTGAGAGCCGAGGCTGAGTCGGTGGACGACCTGGGTCGGATGATCGTCAGCCGGTTGCAGATGCTGGAGGGGATCACCCGGACTCTCACCTGCCCGGTGGTCAACCTCCAGTAGCGATCGCCCGGAGTTCGGTCGGGCGGCCGTCCGGGATGCTCCAGGCGCCTATCTGACGGCGCCCGACTGGCGCAGCCGGGCCACTTCGTCGTCGTCGAAACCCCAGTCCAGAAGAGTCTGGTCGGTGTGCTGGCCGGGTCGGGCCGGGGGCCCCGGGTGGCCCGGAGGAGTCCGGCTGAAGCGCGGTGCCGGCGCCGGTTGGAGCATGCCCTCCACGGTGGTGAACGTGCCCCGCGCCACGTTGTGGGGGTGGGCGGCCGCCTCCTCGGGGCTGAGCACCGGGGCGAAGCAGGCGTCGCTGCCCTCCATGATGCGGGACCACTCGTCCCGGGTCCGGATCTTGACGACCTCGGCCAGGCGCTGCTTCATTTGCGGCCAGGTGGACCGGTCGTGCTGGGGCGGCAGGTCCCCGGGTAGGCCGGTCAGGCGGACCATCTCCTCCAGGAACTGCGGCTCTATGGACCCGAGGGAGATGTAGCGCCCGTCCTTGGTCTCGTAGACGTCGTAGAACCAGGCGCCGGTGTCGAGCAGGTTGGTACCCCGCTCCCCCCACTGCCCGGCACCGCGCATCCCGTAGATCATGGTGGCGAGCAGGGCCGATCCGTCTACCATCGCCGCGTCGATCACCTGCCCCTGACCCGAGCGCGCCGCCTCGAGGATGCCGCAGACGATGCCGAACGCCAGCAGCAGCCCACCCCCGCCGAAGTCGCCGACCAGGTTGAGCGGCGGCACCGGAGCCTCCCCCCGCCGCCCGATCATGTCGAGGGTCCCCGACAACGCCACGTAGTTGATGTCGTGCCCGGCGGTCGGGGCGTAGGGCCCATCCTGGCCCCAGCCTGTCATGCGGGCGTAGACCAGCCTCGGGTTGCGCGCCGCGCAGTCCTCGGGGCCGAGCCCCAGCCTCTCGGTCACCCCCGGGCGGTAGCCCTCTATCAGGGCGTCAGCCGCCTCGACCAGGCGCAGCACCGTCTCGCGGCCCTCCGGGTGCTTGAGGTCCACCGCCACCGAGCGCCGCCCCCGACCGAGCAGGTCGGCCGATGGACGACGGCTCCGGCCGGTGTCGGACGGGTCGTCAACGGCCTGGACGCGGTCGACGCGTACCACCTCGGCGCCCATGTCGGACAACATCATCCCGGCGAACGGGCCCGGCCCAATGCCCGCCAGCTCGATCACCCGGTAGCCGTCTAGAGGTCCTGACATGGCGTCGATACTTACCCGACGCCCAGCTCGTTCGCCATTTCTCGCAGCCGCCCTAGGGCCCCGGCGGTGCGGCTGCCCCACCAGAAGAGATCCCGGCCATCCACGAACACCACAGGTCCGGCCTGCTCCAGCTCGCGGCGGTGGCGTTCGGCGAACGCGTAGGGCTCCGACGGGGCCAGAACCAGATCGGGCCGGCGCCGGGCCACCTCGTCGAGCTCCACGGTCGGATAGGGGTCGGCGGCATCAGCGAAGATGTTCTCGAAACCGGCGGCCCGCAGTAGCGACGATCCGTAGGTGGCTCCACTCACCGTCATCCACGGCCGCCGCCAGATGGGCACGAACACCCGGAGCAGGGCACCCGACGAGGCTGTCCCCGACCCGGCCCCCAGTGCTGTTCCCGACCCGGCCCCCAGTACTGTTCCCGACCCGGCCCCCAGTACTGTTCCCGACCCGGCCCGCAGTGCTGTTCCTGACTCGTTCGGCAGGCCTGTCCCCGGCCAGTTCTGCGGGGGGCCCTCTCGGTCGGTCGCCGGGTCGGCGACGCCGACCGCGTCAGCGAGGACCCCTAGAGCAGGCCCGACGTCGCCGACAGAGCGCACCGCGGTGGCCACCACCGGGATGCCCTCAGCTGCCAGCCGGGCGGCGTCGGGGGCCCGATTCTCCTCCTCGTCCATCAGGACCACGTCGGGGGCGAGGGCCTTGATGGCCTCCATATCGGGGTTCTTGGTCCCCCCGACCAGGGCGATCCCCTCCGTCTCGCAAAAGCGCGTCACGCCCACCGGGACGACCCCCCACGCAAGGAGGGTCTCGGTGATCGACGGGACCAGGCTGACCGCCCGCCGGCTCACAGTCGGTCCAGCAGTTCGGCCTTCTTGCGCGCGAATTCCTCATCGGTGAGCACGCCCCGGCGGCGCAACTGGTCGAGCTGGTCGATCTGCTCGGGTATCGACGGCGACGCCACCGCGCCGTCCGGGCCGGGCCGGCCCGGCTGCATCTGGGCGTAGATCTCGTTGTGCACGGCGGCGGGGTGGGGGATGTCGCTGAACACCTCCCGGCCGTCGCGGCCAGCCGACTCGATGACGACGTCGCCGGTACCGATCAGACGCTCGAAGATCGACTGGTGGTATCCGATGTCGGTCAGCGCGGCGAGGGGGATCTCCCGACCGGACCGGCCGAGGATGCCCTTCCGCTCGATGATGCGGCTGGACGTGACGATCAGCCGGGTCGTGGTCCACCTCAGGTAGCGGGCAACGAGCCACAGCGCCGATATCCCGAGGGCGGCCACCACGAGCCACTTGGCCCACCCCGGGGCGCTCTCGACCAGGGCCGCCACGGCCCCGGCGATGACCGCGGCCAGGACGGCGATGGGCCCGGCCAGATACCACCAGTGGGGACGGACGTCGACCACGACGTTCTCTCCCTCAGCCAGCCTTCTCACGCCCGACACGCTAACGGCGCCGCAGTAAAGGCGGCAGCCCGCTTGACTTGGAAGTGTGCCGTCGGGCACACTCCTTGGCATCGACGACTAAAACCCGGTTGCAGCGCCGGCTGGTTGGTTCGGGGGGATCGACCGCCAGGCGCGCAACCGGGTCGTCGAGCCCGCTTCGGGCCCGACCATCCCCCAGACCGTCACACCCGGTCCGTATCGTCAAGGCCATGCTCGACGGGACAGACCTTGCCCGGCTGCTCGAAGGCCTGAGCGGCCCTCAGCGGTCGGCAGTCGTGTCCGAGGCCACCCCGTTGTGCGTCGTGGCCGCCGCCGGAGCCGGCAAGACCCGGGTGCTGACCAGGCGTATCGCCTACCGCTGCGCCACCGGCCGGGCCGGCGCCGGGCACACCCTGGCCCTCACCTTCACCCGCAAGGCAGCCGGCGAGCTCCAGCACCGGCTGGCGGCTCTCGGCCTGCGTGAGCGGGTCGCCGCCGGCACCTTCCACTCCCATGCCTCGGCCCAGCTGCAGCGGTGGTGGACCGACCGTCGCCAGGCGCCGCCCACCCTGCTCGACCGCAAGTCCCGCGTCCTGGGCCCCCTCGTCGAGGGGCGCCCCGGTCTGGGCGCGGCGCCCCTTTCGGATCTGGCGGCGGTCATCGAGTGGGCCAAGGCCCGCACCGTGGCCCCCGAGGCGTTGGAGGCGATCCTCGCCGACGGACGCTACGTGCCGGGCGGTCGGGGCCTGCCTTCGGGGGTCCGCCCGGCCGACGTGGCGGCCCTCTACCGACGCTACGAGGACGAGAAGCGCCGCCGGGGCCTGATCGACTTCGACGACCTGCTCGGTCGGTGCGCCGATGCGCTGGAGACCGACCAGGAGTTCGCCAGGGCCCAGAGATGGCGGTGGCGCCACGTCTACGTCGACGAGTTCCAGGACCTCAACCCGCTGCAGTACCGACTGCTCAGAGCCTGGCTCGGCTCGTCCCAGGACCTGTGCGTGGTCGGCGACCCCAACCAGGCCATCTACGGGTGGAACGGTGCCGATCCGGGCCTCCTCCGTTCGTTCCAGGATCACTGGCCGTCGGCTCAGATCATCCACCTCGACGCCAACCATCGCTGCAGCGAGCCGGTGGTGAGAGCCGCGGCGGCGGTGCTGGGCCGTGAAGGAGCCCACCTGAGCGGCGTCGGTCGTGGAGGACCGGTTCCGGGTATCCACCGCTTCGACACCGAATCGGCCGAAGCCGAAGCCGTTGCCGCAGCCTTGGCGGCCGGCCACGGCGAGGGCCGCAGGTGGGGTTCGATGGCCGTGCTGGTCCGCACCAACGCCCAACTCCCGGCGTTCCAGGAGACCCTCACTGCGGCCGGGATCCCGTGGTGGTCGGCTTCATCGGCGGCCCTGCTCGACGAGCCTGAGGTGCGCGACACCATGAGCCAGTGGCGGTCCAATGCCCGCCGCCCCCTGCGCATGGCCGTCGCCGACCTCCAAGAGGCGATGCTCGCCGACCGACGGTCCGAGGCCGGGTGCGGGGAGGGCCACGATGCCCTGGCCGCCCTGGCCGACACCGCCTGGTCCCTCCTCGGGTCGCGTCCTGAGGCCAGCGTGGGCGACTGGCTGCAGTGGCTCCCCTCCACGGTCAAGGACCGCTCGGACCGCACCGGACCCGCTGACGCCGTCACGCTGAGCAGCTTCCACCGGGCCAAGGGGCTCGAATGGGACCTGGTCTGGGTGGCCGGCGTGGAGGAGGGCCTGGTACCCATGGGCCGCTCCACGGGCAGCGCCGCCGAGAGCGAGGAGCGGCGCCTCCTCTACGTGGCCCTCACCCGGGCCGGTCGCGAGCTGCACATGTCATGGTGCGCCGCCCGCTCGTTCGGGGGGAGGCCGGTGGTCCGCCGTCCCTCCCGATGGCTGGAGGCGGTGGCCCAGGTCTGCGAGACCATGATCGCCGACGAGAGCGACCGACGGGCCGGGCCGGGAGCCGACTGGCGGTCCCGCCTCGAGGCCCAGCGTGAGGCTCTGCGCCGATCGGCCACCGAGGCCGGCCGCCCTGCGGGCCGGACCAGCCCCCCCGGCTGGCCGGACCCCGACCCCGACCTGCGCCAGACCTTGCTCGCCTGGCGCCTCGACGCGGCCCGCAACAGCGGCGTGCCTCCGGGTGTGCTCCTCCACGACGCCACCGTCGAGGCGCTGGCCTCGATACGTCCCCGCACCATGGAGCAGTTGCTCGCCATTCCCGGCTTCGGGCCGGTGAAGGCATCCCGCTACGGTCCGATACTGCTCCACCTGCTCGGCGAGCGAGCCCTCAGCGCCTGACCGTCTTCCCGAGACGCGCCCTCCGGGATCACGGCCTGAATCGGGGCTTTCCTCGATGACCGCAAAAGAGTAGAATCTCGCTCTATGAGCACGTGGTATTCGATCGAGGTCTTCGATGGGGCCACGTCCGCCTCGGTTTGGGCGGAGGCCTACCGCGACGCGTTGATGGAGACGGCGGTCACATCGGGGGCCTCGGACTGGTCCTGGCACCGCCACACCTGGGGTGTGGTCTTCGAGGTCGCCTTCGCCGACGAGCAAGCGTGGGAGGACTACGCCAACCTCCCGGTGGTACGAGCCGCCCTCGACGCCGTGCCCGACCCCCTCACCGGCCTCATCGTCTACCGGGGCCGGGGTGGAAGCAGCGGGTCGCCTTTTCCCCGCAAGCCCCGCCCTCTGGTCGGTTCCGGCTCTGCTGCGCTCCCCCTCCCGTGGATCATGAGCAGCGACGACCTTCCTGCTCTCACCCCGCTGACCCTGCCGCTGGCCATCCCGGTCGCTGCCGGCGCCTGAGACTCGTCGCCGGCGCCTGAGAGACCCGGTCGCCGGTCACCATTCGGGCCGGAGCCCGGTCAGTTCGGTAGATGTTGAGTTTCGTCGGACGTCGGCGAGGGCCGCGGCTGTCGCTGATCGGCCAGAGCCCTGAAGGTCTCGGCTTTCATGCTTACGAACAGCCCGGTGGCTTCGGCGGTGAGCGTTTCCCCGCAGTACATGCGCCCGCTGACCAGCACCTTGCGACCACTCACGGAGTCCACGGTGCCCTCCAGCCGCAGGACGCGGTGCAGGGGGGTCGGTCGGCGGTACTTCACCGTCAAGGTGCCGGTCATGCCGGCCTGCCCGGAGAGGGACTGGGTGAGACCCAGTAGTTCGTCGAAGGCAGCCGCGATGATCCCCCCGTGGACGCAGCCGGGAGGCCCCTCGTAGGCGATGCCGAACCGGGCTCGGCCGGCGATGCTGCGGCCGTCCACCCAGACCCGCATGGGGGGAGCCAGCGGGTTAGCCAGACCCAGCAGCGGGGACCAGTCGAAGAAGGCCCGGTCCGGGCCCAGACCGGAGGCCTCAGCCGTGCCGACGTAGCCCCGCACGACCTGGCCGTGGGGCTCGAGCAGCTCCTCCACGGGGGCCAGCCGGGCCACGATCTCGCGCAACACTCCGGGCGGAGCGGATGTAGCCGTGAAGCGATCGATGATCCGCCGCAGGGCCTCCCCGGCCTGGCGGGCGGCGGCCACGTCGTCGGTGACCGGCCCCTCGACCGCCACCAGGCGCTCGGCCATCCCGGCCGCTCTCGCCTCGTCGATCTCGAACGGCTCCATCAGGCCGCCTCGACGTCGACGAAGACCGGTGCGTGATCGGACGGCTGCTTGCCCTTGCGGGCGTTGCGGTCGACCAGAGCCCAGCGCATCCGGGCAACCAGCGGTTCGGTCATGAGCACCAGATCGATGCGCATCCCCCGGTGCTCATGGAAGTCCCCGGCCCGGTAATCCCAGTAGGTGTACAGCCGGTCGTCGGGGTAGCGCCGTCGGAAGGCGTCCACCAGCCCCCACTCCTCCAGACTGATCAGCGCCTGCCGCTCCGGTTGGCTCACGTGGGTGGAACCGCTGAACGCGGCGGGGTCCCAGACGTCGGCGTCGGTGGGGGCGATGTTGAAATCTCCGCAGACGGCCACCTCACCGTCGGGACGACCCAGGGCGTCGACGTGGTCACGCAGCCGTTCGAGCCACGCCAGCTTGTAGGCGTAGTGGTCCGAGTCGAGGCTGCGACCGTTGGGTACGTACACGCTGCTCACCGTCACCCCCCCGCAGGTGGCGGTGATGATGCGGGTGTCAGGGTCAGCTTCGAGGTGGGAGGCGAACCCCGCCACTGGGTCGTCGATCCCCACCCGGGACAGGATGGCCACCCCGTTCCACTGACCCGAGCCGTGATGGACGCTCTCGTAGCCGAGGGAGGAGAAGGCCATGTGCGGGAACGCGGCGTCGCTCAGCTTGGTCTCCTGCAGGCACAGCACGTCGGGGCGGGCGTAGCTGATCCACTCCTCGACGCGCGGCATACGCACTTTCAGTGAGTTGACGTTCCAGGTGGCGATGCGCATGACCAAGTCATCGTAGGGGCCATCCCGGAGGTGGTGACCATCTCGGGTCCGCGGGAGGCAGCTGCCAGTTCGCTGAAGCTAGCCCCTACCGGTCGAGTACGGGTTCCTCCGGCCCGCCGGTCGAGCCGTCGCCTTGGTAGCGGCCTTCTCGACCGGCGCCTCCCTCGGAGCCGCCTGCTCGACCGAAGCCTTACGCGGGGCGGCCTTCCTCGAGGCCGCCTTTCCGGCTGCCACCCCCACGACTGAGGTGTCGCCAACCGCCTTGGTTGGGGTGGCCTTGTCGGCCGCCGACTTCCGAGGCGTGGCCTTGGTCGCCGCCGCCTTCCCGGCCGCCGCCTTCCCGGCCGCCGCCTTCCCGGCCGCCGCCTTCTTGGAGGCCGCCTTGTTGGGGGCCGCCCTTTCGGCTGGCGCTTTCTTGGGGGCCGCCTTTTCGGCCGGCGCCTTCTTGGCCGCAGCCTTCGGCGCAGCTGTCTTCGGCGCCGCGGCCTTCCCGGCCGCAGTCTTCCCCCCCGTGGC
The DNA here is from genome assembly GCA_021838445.1 of Actinomycetes bacterium. GTDB lineage: Bacteria > Actinomycetota > Acidimicrobiia > Acidimicrobiales > Palsa-688 > JAKCDU01. The sequence continues at coordinate 44,109 of JAKCDU010000002.1, forward strand.
CTTACCGGCGCCGGCCTTACTGGCCGTGGCCTTACTGACGCTGGCCTTACCGGCCGCCCTCTCAGCAGGGGCCTTCCTCGGCCCAGTCTGCCCAGCCGGGGCCTTCTCGGCCGGAGCCTCGTCGGCCGCCGCTCTCCTCGGCGCCGCCTTCTTGGCCGCCCCCTTCGCAGCCGGGGCCTTCTCAGCCGGGACCTGGCCGGCTACGGACCTGCCGGACCCGACCGACCGACCCGCCGCGGCGCGGCGCGGCGTCGAGCCCTCGGCCTCGGTCACTTCGGATACCGCCGTCTGTTCGGCCGCGACCCGCCTAGCCGGGGACTTCCGGGCCGGGGTGGCCACCGAAGCGGATCCAGCCGGGATCTGTGCGGTCGCCGCCTTGTCGGCCGCGGGCCTGCGGGGAGCGACGGCTGTCGCCGCGCTGAGCCCCTCACCTACGGCCTTGCGGCTCGCGGCCTTGCGAGCCGCCACCTTCCTGGCCGGCCCGGACTGGCCGGTGAGTGGGCCCGCAAGGTCTTCCGGTCCGGCCCCCTCCGACGCCATCGGGCGGCCGTCCACCGACGGGCGGGCCGCAGCCCGCGAAGCCGGCTCAGCCTCCCCCGCAGCGGTCTTGGCCGCCGCTCGACGGCGCGGCGCCCTCTTCACCGGCTCCGCCTCGGCAGGCGCGGCCAGGGCCGCCCCGACACCACTCAGTTCCTCGTCGTCATCGGGCTCGGCGGCGATCTCGGCTTCCACCGTCTCGGCCGTCGGGCTGCCCGCCACCCGGGCGAAGCCGGGCAGAGCCAACTCGACCCCCCGCCGGGGAGGATCGAATGCCTGGACCACGAAGGTGCGGGCCTCGCCCTTGGTGACCACTTCCCTCGCCCGCCGCGGCGGCGGGGACGCCATGGCCGACAGCGGGATGTAGCAACGGGCCCCGTCGGCTTCGATGAAAGCACCGTGGGAGGAGTACTCGAGCACCGAACCCACCACGTCGCTCCCCAAAGGATGGGCGGCAATGAAGGTGATGAAGGCCAGCGGCTCGTTCACCGGTTCGGCCGGGGGGACACTGGAGCGGCGTCGGCGGGACTTGGACCCGCTGGCCGGCTCGACCACCTCTTCGGTGGCGCGGGCGATGGCCCGGTCTATGGCCTTGGGCCGGGACTTCGGTCGGCTCTCGGGTGGGTGCTTGGCGCCGGCGACGTCGGCCTCCACCCGCTTCTTGCGCTTGGCCTCCTTGGTCACCTCCCGACTCTTGGCGCCCCGCACGGGTGTGCGATCCATGAAGATCCAGCCCACGCCCGGCACCGGCTTGCCGCCGACCAGCCGGCCCTTCTCGAACAGCCACACGTGCTCCCCGTGGAACTCCTGGAAGGAGTCGTTCGAGAGAACTGTGGCTCCGGTCTTCTCGGCGATGCGCAGCAAGAAGGCGTCCCCCCGGCCGATGGCCCCCGCCGGTGGCGACACCACCTCCCCGGCGGCCTCAGCCCCCTCGAAGTCGGCCAGCTCCGACGGGTCGATCCGGTGACCGAACGAAGCGTCCACGACGACTGTCACCTGGTCGTCGGGGTTCTCGGCGATGAACTCTCTCACCGCCTGATCCAACTGGGCCAGACTGGGCATGTTTCGGCCCTCGGTCGCCAGGTTGGACCCATCAACTATCACGTGGCGCACTGACATGGGTTCCTAAGAGTCAAGCACCTGCGACACCGGCTGCAGTGGGACCCTGGCCCCAGCAGCCCTGGTCGCCGCCTGCGCTACTGGTCGCACCGCCAACTGGCCCCCCGCCCGGGCCGCTCCGGTAGCTTGTGTCCGCTCATGGCCAGCCGACCCGACGCCGACGACCGTTCCCCCACCGAACACCGCTCCCCGACCCCCGGAGCGCCCGCCCCCGATAGGCCCGCCGCTTCCACATCTGGCCCCACACGGGCCGTGCGGGCCGTGCTGTGGGACTACGGCGGGGTGCTCACGACCAGCCCTTTCGAGGCCTTCCTCGCCTACGAGAAGGCCAACGGGCTCGAACCCGGCTTCATCCGCCGGGTGAATGCCACCAACCCCGACACCAACGCCTGGGCCCGCTTCGAGCGCTCGCAGGTCGGCGTTGCGGAGTTCGCCGAACTGTTCGAGACCGAGGCCCGGGCGGCGGGCGGCGAGGTGGACGCCGCGGCGATCCTCGCCGCCCTTCGCGGCGCCCTGCGGCCCGCCATGGTCCGAGCCGTCGAACGCTGCCGCCAGCACGTCAAGACGGCGTTGCTCACCAACAACTTCACCAGCGCCGCCAGAGAGGCCGACGCCCACGAGTCGGTGCTCGAACTGTTCGACGTGGTGGTCGAGTCGTCGAAGGTCGGCTACCGCAAGCCCGATCCCCATTTCTACCGACACGCCTGCCAGCTTCTCGGGATAGACCCCTCCGAGGCGATCTTCCTCGACGATCTGGGCATCAATCTCAAACCGGCCCGGGCCATGGGCATGCGCACCATCAAAGTGTCCGACCCGGCCACCGCTCTGGCTGAACTACAGGAGATGGTCGACTTCTCTCTGGACTGAGTGGCGATCGACTGATCGGCGATCAACCGAGCGCCCGCTCGAGCAGATCGCTCTGCTCCAGTTCGTGCATGGCGTGGGAACCGGTGGCCGGGGATCCCGACGCCCGGCGCGTCTGCCTCGACACCCGGTAGTCGGAGCCGAACATCACATCCAGGCGGTCCCGCACGAAGTTGGCGGCGCCCATATTGGCCGGCTCCTCCTGCACCCAGACGATCTCCTGGGCCTGCTCGTAGTCGGCCACCGCCGCCACGATCTGCTCGGCCGGCCACGGGTGCAACTGCTCGACCCGCACCACCGCCACATCGTGGCGCGCCGCCTTGGCCCGGGCGTTGGCCAGGTCGAGGGCCACCTTGCCGGTGGCCAGCACCACCCGGCGCACCCCGCTCCGATCGGCCTCACCACCGGCAAACAACGGGTCGTCGAGCACCTCCCGGAAGTGCCCGGAGGCGAACTCCGACACCGGGCTGTAGGCCTCCCGACCCCGCAGGTAGCGCTTGGGGGTGAACACGACGAGCGGTTTGCGGCTCGACATCAGCACCTGTCGGCGCAACAGGTGGAACACCTGGGAGGCAGTGGTGACGTCGACCACCTGAATGTTGTCCTCGGCGCAGAGGTCCAAGAAGCGCTCCATGCGCGCCGAGGAGTGCTCCGCGCCCTGCCCCTCGTAGCCGTGCGGCAGCAGGAGGGTCAGCCCCGATGTCTGGCCCCATTTGATCTCGGCGGCGGCGAGGAACTGGTCGATGATGATCTGGGCCCCATTGACGAAGTCCCCGAACTGCGCCTCCCAGGCCACCAACCCGTCGCGGGCGATGAGGGAGTAGCCGTACTCGAAGCCGAGCGCCGCGTACTCCGACAGCAGCGAGTCGAAGATGGTGAACCGCCCCGGACCGAGTTGGCTGAGCGGCACGTACTCCTGGCCGGTCTGGTAGTCGACGACGGCGGCGTTGCGGTGCCCGAAGGTACCCCGACGGCTGTCCTGACCGGCGAGTCGTACGTCGTGGCCTTCGAGCAGGAGGGTCCCGTAGGCCAACGCCTCGCCCAGCGCCCAGTCGGCTTCCCCCGATGCCCACAGTTTGGCCCGGGTGTCGAAGACCTTGATCAGCTTGGGGTGGACTGTGAAGCCCTCGGGGAACTCCGACAGGGCGTCGACGACACGATCGAGCCGGGCCGCCGCCACCGCCGTCTCGATGGGGGGTAGGACCGCGGCCGGCACGAGCGCCGGCGGCAGCGAGGTGACCGCCGGCGGGGCCGCCGCCCTCGTCTCGTCGAGCGCGGCCTGGAGACGCTGGGAGAAGTTCTCGAGGGCCTCCTGGGCCTGGTCCAAGTCGATGTCGCCCCGCCGGACCAGGGACTCGGTGTAGAGCTTGCGGACCGAGCGGTGCTCCTTGATCAACTGGTAGAGCAGCGGCTGGGTGAGGGAGGGGTCATCCTGCTCGTTGTGGCCGAAGCGGCGGTAGCAGACCATGTCGATGACGACGTCTTTGTGGAACTGCTGGCGGAAGGCGAAGGCCAGCCGACCGACACGCACGCACGCCTCGGGATCATCGCCGTTGACGTGGAATATGGGGGCCTGCACCATCTTGGCCACGTCGGTGGCGTACACCGACGAGCGAGCCGACTCGGGGTTGGTGGTGAAGCCGAGCTGATTGTTGATGACCAGGTGTACGGTGCCGCCGGTCTCGTAGCCGGGCAGCGCCGACATGTTGAGGGTCTCGGCGACCACGCCCTGGCCGGCGAAGGCGGCGTCGCCGTGGATGAGCAGGGGCAGCACCGGATGGGCGGCCCGGTCGGTGCTCTGGTCCTGCAGGGCCCGGGCCATGCCCTCCACCACGGGGTCCACGGCCTCGAGATGAGAGGGATTCGACGCCAGCCTCACGTCGATGGTCAGGCCCGATCGCCCGGTGAACTCGCCCTGGAAACCCTTGTGGTACTTGACATCCCCCGACCCCTGGACGGTCCCCGGGTCGACGTTGCCCTCGAACTCGCTGAACAGTTCGCCGTAGCCCTTGCCGACGATGTTGATCAAGAGGTTCAGCCGGCCGCGATGGGCCATGCCGATGACGACCTGGCTCAGCCCATCGGTGGCGGCCTGGTCGATCACCGCGTCGACCAAGGGTATGGCCGACTCGCCGCCTTCGAGGCCGAAGCGCTTCTGGCCTATGTACTTGGTGTTGAGGAACTGCTCGAGGGCCTCGGCGGCGTTCAGGCGGTCGAGAATCCAGCGCTGCTCGTCGGGGTCGAGGTTGCTCGGCACCCCCTCCACCTGCTCCTGGATCCAGCGCTTCTGGTCCGGCTCTTGGATGTGCATGTACTCGACGCCGATGGTCCGGCAGTAGGCGTCGCGCAGGACGCCCAGGATGTCGCCGAGCTTCATGCGGTCAGAGCCGGCCAGACCGTTGGTGAAGAACTCCCTCCCCAGGTCCCACACCGACAGCCCGTGGCTGGCCGGGTCCAGCTCGGCGTGCATGTGCGGGTCGCGCCAGTCGAGCGGGTCGAGATGGGCGATCAGGTGGCCCCTCACCCGGTAGAGGTTGATGAGCTTCTCGACCTCCATCTGCTTGCGCAGGTGCAGCTCACCGCTCTCGCCGAGATCGTTGGTGTCGCGGTGCAACTGGACCGGCTCGTAAGGGACCCCCATCGCCTTGAAGACGTGATGGTAGAAGGAGTCCTCACCGTTCAGCAGCTGGTGCACCTTCTGGAGGAAAAGACCGGACTCGGCGCCCTGGATGATGCGGTGGTCGTACGTGCTGGTGATGGTGACCACCTTGGATACGCCCAGTTCGGCGAGCACCCTCGGGTCGGCCGACTGCCACTCCGCCGGGTAGTCGATGGCCCCCACGCCCACGATGGCGCCCTGGCCGGGCATGAGCCTCGGGACCGACTGCACCGTGCCAATGGTGCCCGGGTTGGTCAGGCTGACCGACGCGCCGGCGAGGTCGTCGGCTCCCACCTTCCCGGTCCTCACCTTGCGGATGAGATCCTCGTAGGCGGCCCAGAAAGTCCGGAAGTCCTTGGTGTCGGCACCCTTGATGACCGGCACCATCAACGTGCGCGAGCCGTCGGGCCTCTCCAGGTCCACCGCGATCCCGAGGTTCAGGTGCTCGTGCCGTCTCACCGCCGGAGCGGCCTTGGGGTCGTCGGGGTCGGCCTCGACGAACGACGAGTTCAACGCCGGCACCGCGCCCAGCGCCGTGACGACGGCGAACCCGATCAGGTGGGTGAAGCTCACCTTGCCAGCCGAGCCGGTACGCGACAGCTGGTTGTTGAGGATCCGGCGGTTGATCTCGAGCAGCCCCGCCGGCACGACCCGGAAACTGGTGGCGGTGGGCACCGCCAGGCTGGCGGTCATGTTGGCCGCCAGCCGCGCCGCGCCGCCCCGCAGGGGACTGGCCGGCTCCTGCTCCACAGGGGTTCGCATCGTGGGCCCCGGTGCCGGGCGCGACGAAGGCGACGCCGGCGGGGCCGGGCTCCCGTCACCACCGGCCCCTCCGGCCACCTCGTCAGAGGTGGCCGGAGGGGACGGTGGGGCCGGACGGGCCTCGGGAGAGGAGGGCCGGGCCAGGTTCACCCCGCCGGGTCGGTAGTCGAGAAAGAACTCCCGCCAGCTCTCGCTCACCGACGAGGGATCCTGGCGGTACTGCTCGTACATGTCGTCGACCAGCCAGGCGTTGGGACCGAAGCTGGCCTCCCCGGGGGAGGGTGTGCTCATAACAAACACCCAGCGTACGGCTCGCGGCCCCCAAACCAGGCGACCACCTGCCCCTGTCGTCCAGACTGGAGGGAATATGGCCGCCCAGTACATCTTCACCATGCGCGATCTGCGCCGCTTCTACCCCCCCGACCGGGAGGTGCTGCGCGGGATCAACCTCTCGTTCTACCCCGGAGCCAAGATCGGCGTGATCGGCTCCAACGGGTCCGGCAAGTCTTCGTTGCTCCGGATCATGGCCGGCGTCGACGACGGTTTCACGGGGGAGGCCCGGCTGACCGCCGGGTTCACCGTCGGCTACCTGGCCCAGGAGCCCGAGCTCGACGAGAGCAAGGACGTGGCCGGAAACGTCGCCGACGGCGTGGGACCGGTGAAAGCCCTCCTGACCCGCTACGACGAGGTCTGCGCCGCCATGGGCGATCCCGACGCCGACTTCGACAAGCTGCTCGCCGAGCAGGCCGACCTGCAGGACCGCATCGACGCGGCCGGGGCGTGGGAGCTCGACCGTCAACTGGAGATCGCCATGGACGCCCTGCGACTGCCCCCCGGCAACGCCGCCGTGTCCACCCTGTCGGGCGGCGAGCGCCGCCGGGTGGCGCTGTGCCGTCTGCTCCTGTCGTCACCCGACCTGCTCCTCCTCGACGAGCCGACCAACCATCTCGACGCCGAGTCGGTGGCGTGGCTGGAGCGCACCCTGCAGGACTACCCGGGCACGGTGGTGGCTGTCACCCACGACCGCTACTTCCTCGACAATGTGGCCGGCTGGATACTGGAGCTGGACCGGGGTTTCGGCATCCCATGGGAAGGCAACTACTCGTCGTGGTTGGAGCAGAAGCAGGCCCGCCTGGCCGGCGAGGAGAAGTCCGACAAGGCCCGCATGCGCACCCTCGAGCGCGAGCTCGAGTGGATCCGCCTGTCGCCCCGGGCCCGCCAGGCCAAGAGCAAAGCCCGGGTGACGGCCTACAACGAGCTGGTGGCCTCGGCCGAGGCGGCCGCCGCCGAGCGCAGCCAGGAGAAGCTGGAGATCACCATCCCGGCGGGTCCGAGACTGGGCGACGTGGTCGTGGAGGCCACCGACCTGGTCAAGGGTTTCGGGGACCGCCTGCTCATCGACGGGCTGTCCTTCTCCCTCCCGCCGGGCGGCATCGTCGGGGTGATAGGCCCCAACGGGGCCGGCAAGACGACCCTGTTCCGCATGATCGTCGGGGCCGAGACGCCCGACAGCGGCGCGCTGCGTGTAGGCGACACGGTCTCGCTCGGCTACGTGGACCAGTCGCGCGCCTCCCTCGACGCCGACAAGACGGTCTTCGAGGAGGTCGCCGACGGCCAGGACCGTTTGGTGGTCGGGGGCCGGGAGCTGCACGGCCGAGCCTACGTGGCCGGGTTCGGGTTCAAAGGCAGCGACCAGCAGAAGAGGGTCGGTGACCTGTCCGGAGGCGAGCGCAACCGGGTGCACCTGGCCAAGGTCCTGCGCTCGGGCGGCAACCTGCTGCTACTGGACGAGCCGACCAACGACTTGGACGTGGACACCCTGCGCGCCCTGGAGGACGGCCTCCTCGGCTTCCCCGGCTGCGCGGTGGTCATCAGCCACGACCGGTGGTTCCTGGACCGGGTCGCCACCCACGTGCTGGCCTTCGAAGGCGACTCCGAAGTGCGCTGGTGGGAGGGGAACTTCTCCGACTACGAGGCCGACCGTCGCAAGCGCCTGGGGGTCTCGGCCGACCAGCCCCACCGCATCAAGTACAAGCCACTGGTCAGATAGGGCCTGGCTCGGCGCTTGCCGAGTGACCGGGCGCTGCTGCGCCCGGTCACTCGACCGGGAGACCACCGACGACTACCGCTACAGCCTGACCCTGCTGTTCGCCCGGACGGGTGTCTCGTGCCCTGGCCTGTTGGACGAGGCGGGGGTGACGGCGTACTGCACCCACGTCAGCATCCTCTGGGCCGGCTTCTCGGTCTTCTGGGAAGCAGGCGTGCTCAGCAGCGGTGGCCCACCGTTCTTCGCCGTCTGGGCGATCCCATTCCTGGCCATGGGCTTCTACGTCACCATCGGCCGCTTCATCTGGAAGGCGCACCGCAAGCGTCGGACGGCCTACCTGCTGACTGATCGGCGAGCGGCCGTTCTGACTAGTGACGGGCAACTCGCTGAAGCCCCCCGGGCGGGGATCGCCCCGGCAGGTATCGCGCCACCGGGACGCATCACACGTCGACGTCATCTTCGATTCGCCCACCCCGATGCGTTGGCCGATGGCATCCCAAGCTGCCATGTACGCCAACACCGGCATGGACTTCTTCGTCCGCCGCAGCCTCGGCGTCGCATTCTTCGACGTAGCCGTTGGCGACGCCCTCCTGGCTGCCATGGGGCAACCAGGGCTCTGACCCGATGCCTGCCCCACGGCTGGTGCTCAGCCTCGATGAGGCCTTCCGGATTCTGGAGGCGTTGGAGGACTCGCTGTCCACCATGGAAACCGCCGGGCTCGCTCCCGGGCTGGTCGACGAATTGGCGACGGTGATCAGAGCTCTCCACGGTAGGCTCGGCCTCGACGAGGGAGGCCAGCGATGACGAGCTCGGAGATCCTGCGGCCAGCTGAGGCGGCGCGGCGCCTCGGGGTGCGGACTCGGGTGGTCATCGAAGCGATGTACTACAAGCGGCTTCCGCGTGTTCGGCTCGAGGACGGGACTCTCGGAATCCCGGCGGATGCCCTCGAAGATTTCGACCCGAGCGTGCAAGTAAGGAACAGTTGACGTTGTCTCGAGTACAAGCCACTGGTCAGATAGGGCCTCTCCGGCGGCCGGACGGGGTGCCGGCCGAACTGATCGGGCGGTAGAGCGGTGCCAGATCGCTCCCCTGGCCAGTTCAGGCTCGGTGGAAGCGGACGACGACTCCGGGAAGGTCGCCATAGGCGGAGCTGTCAGCGAGGTGGACCCCGACCAGCAGCTCGGCGACGGTGATGACGGCGATCGCTGCGTCGTCGCCATCGGCGATCAGCTCGTCGAGGGCCGATCCGGAGCGGCCGATCCGCGGCTGACCACCGCAGCGGCCCCGGAGGAGGTCAGGCGCCGAGCTCCCGCTTGAGCTCCCTGACCTCCTCCCTCAGCTCCTGGATCTGGCGGGCCAGGTCGTCCACCTCCGACCGCACGGCGTCCAGCTCAGCGGAGCTTCCCGGGTTGGCCGCCACCGGGGCCGGCCGGTCCCCGTCGAGGTCGTCGACGTCCATGAGCAACTGGGTCCAGCGCTCCTCCTTCTGGCCGGGCCGCCGGGACAGGTGGGCCACGAGCGGCGGGTCCCGCCGGGTCAGCCCGGCGAGGTCGGATTCGACGGCGGCCACGTCGTCGAAATCGGCCATGCGCTCGGTCCGGCTGCGCAGCTCGCCGGCCGTCTGCGGGCCCCGCAGCAGGAGCACTCCGACCAGGGCCAGCTGGCGGGCATCGAGCGCCAGTCTCTCGTCGAGGACGTGGCGGTAGCGCACCACCGACCGGCCGTGGGAGGGCAGCACGAAGCGGACCAGGCCGTCGGCCTTGAGCGAGTCGAGGGCGGCGTGCACGTCGTCCTCGGAGAAGGAGACCACGGGGTGGCGGTTGGAGGTCTGGTTGCAGGCCAGGGTCAGGCTGTTGAGGGTGAGCGGGTACTGCTGCGGTGTGGTCAGGTGCTTCTCGATCAGGCTCCCGACCACCCGGCCGGCGACGGCGTCCAACGGCATGGCAGCGAGCATACGGCGGTCACCGGGCCGGCCCGGTGCTGCGGTCTTCGCTACCGTGACCGCTCGTGTCGGCCACCGGTAGACCCGAGCAGACCGACCGCGGCGGGCTGCGGGTCATTCAACGCGACGCCGTGGGGAACGGCCCGGCCCGGCGGTTGATCTGCGTCCACGGGGCCATGGACCGGGCGACGAGCTTCACCCGCCTGATGGGCCGGATGCGCGACTGGTCGATCGTCGCCTACGACCGGCGGGGCTACGGCGGATCGGCCCACCTCGGGCCGCCGGTCAGCTTCGAGCAGCAGGTCGACGACATGGTCGCGGTCCTCGACGGTGAGCCGGCCGTGGCGTTCGGCCACAGCCTCGGCGGCGACGTGGTGCTGGCGACCGCCGAGCGTCACCCTGGGCTGATCCCGGCCGCCCTGGTTTGGGAACCCCCCCAGCCTTGGCTGCCCTGGTGGCCGGCGGACTCGGGGGCGAGCTCCGCGGGAGCCGATCTCGAACCGGAGGAACGGGCCGAGTGGTTCATGCGCCGGATGGTCGGCGACCGCGTCTGGGAGCGCCTGCCCGAGTCCACCCGCCGCCGGAGGCGGGCCGAGGGTACGGCGCTGGCCGCCGACCTGGCGCTCCTCGGGCGGGCGGTCTTCAACCCGGCTCGGATATCAGTACCCGTCCTGGTCGGACGGGGCGGGACGTCCCGCCCCCACCAGCGCCGCGCTGCCCGGGAACTGGCAGCCACCTTGCCGAATGGCCAACTGGTGGAGATCCCCAGCTGCGGGCACGGCGCGCACCTGAGCCATCCCGGGGAAATGGCCGAGCTACTCAGCCAGATCGCCGAGCGGGCCTGAGCGCCATTCGCCAAGACGGTCCCATCCGGGCCGGGTGCGCCCGTCCGGTCAGGTGGCGACCGGCGAGGTGAAGTCGACGTGGAGGCGGGTGAGCACCGAGCTCTTGATCTTCCAGTCCCCGTCGATCTTCTGGTAGGTCTCGTGGTAATGGCCGTAGCCCACCATGCGGGTGCCGTCGGGCCACACGAGGGTGTCCTGCATGGCCCAGATCCCTCTGGCCTCGTGGGGTGAGAGCAGCTCGAGCTCGGGCATGTGGCCGTGATGGACGGTCACCACGTCGGCCAGCGTCGGCGCCAGGAACTCCAAGAACGCGTCGGCGCCGGTGATGATCCCGCCGCCGGAGGAGCTGGTGTCCATCACCACGTCGTCGGCGAAGACCGTCCGCATGCCGGCCCAGTCCTTGGTGTCCATGGTGCGGAAGTAGCGGGCCTTCAGCTGCCGCAAATGCTCCAGGTCCTCCATCTCGCCCATTCCCCCCGTCTGCTTACCCGTCTCCTCGGTCCGCCTGACACTAACCGCACCGACGACCGCCGACCGGCCCGGCACCCCGGGGGCAACGGGGACCGAGGCCGGTGTCGCTGCCGGGCCGAGGCCCGGACCAGGGTCGTCCTAGACTGCGCAGTGTGCCCACCTTCCACCATGTCAACCTGGGCGTCCTGCCCGGTCAGGCCGACGACGAAGGACGCTTCCTCGTCGACGTGCTGGGCTACCGCAAGGTGCCCGATGAGGAGCTACCGGAGGGTATCGACGTCCTCTGGTACCGGGCCGACGACGGCACCGAGGTCCACCTGAGCGATGACCCCGAGCACCGGGCGGCGCAGCGGGCCCATGTGGCGGTGGTCGTCGGCGAGACGCTCGGCGCCATCCGTGACCGCCTCGCGGCCAGCGCAGTCGAGTACCGCAGCTTCGAGCGGGAGGGATTTCCCCCCATCGTCACCTGCCGGGACCCGGCCGGCAACCTCTGGGAGCTACGCGGCTGATCAGGCCGTGACGGCTACCCCCTCGAACATGTAGCCGACGAACTTCGGCCCCGGCAGGTAGAAAGTGTCCAGGCGGTCCAGCTCGAAGCCGGCGCCGGTCACCAGGTCCGGTATCGCCCGGTTGAGATGGCAGCCACCGAACAAGCGGCGCTGGATGGGGGTGAGGCGATCCTGCCACTCGGCCACCCGGGCCTCCGGCGAGCGGCCGTGCTCGACGAAGTGGAGGCTGCCCCCGGTGCGCAGCACCCGTCGCATCTCGGTCAGCGCCCGCCCGGCGTCGGGAATGGTGCAGAGCGTCCAGGTGACCAGCACGTGATCCACAGACGCCGACTCCAACGGCAGTTCCTGGCCGTCCAGGCCCACGAACTCCACCGGCACGGAACTGGCGGCCAGCCGGTCCTTGGCCAGGCGCCGTCCCTGGCTGGCCGGCTCCACGGCGTACACCCGGCGGACACCCTCGGGGTAGAAGGGCACGTTCAGACCGGAACCGAAACCCACCTCGAGGACGTCACCCGTCAGGCCGGCGGCCACCCGCCGACGGATACGGGACATCTCCTTGCCACTCAGGGCCAGATTGATGATGTAGGGAAGGATTCGGTCGTCGTACAAGCCCATCCGCCCAGTCTGCCCGAGCCGCCACCCGGCTGGGGGTAGTGGGTCACTTTGACGGCGGGGTCCGAATCAAACTGACCCACTACCCGGCTGGGTGGCCCGGCGGAGGGGGCACTAGGATGCCTCCGGGCCTGTAGCTCAGTTGGAAGAGCGCCTCGGTCGCATCGAGGAGGTCGCCGGTTCGAGTCCGGTCAGGTCCACCAGCAGGATCAGACCCTTTTTCCCTTTGGCCCCCCGGCGCGCCGATAATTCTGCTCTTCGGCGGGGGTACCATCCCGCCACCATCTGGGCCGAAGGAAAGGGCAGGAGTAATGGCGATTCAAGCTCCCGATGTGTGGCAGGCACTGGACGACGAGTTCTGGAGGAAGGAATTCGACCGCTGGGGTCAGCGCACCAACACCAATGTGGGTGACCTGGTCACTTTTGTCGACGCGGTGGAGCGGTTCCGCAGTCACCCGGTGATGGGGTTCGCCAACCTGGAGCTGGTGGTGCCGTTCATAGGTACGCCCGAGTACGACTGGAGCCACGGCTGCACTTACGAGTTCCCCCGAGATCTCGCCATGACCATGACCCAAAGCCTGCGGACCAACATCGAAGAAGACCAGGAGTACGAGCAGCTGGCTCAGGCCGAGATCCCGGTGCCCCTGGACGCCTTCGACACCGGGCTGGAGTTCGCCGGCGCGGAGATCCAGGCGGCCTGGCCTCGGTTCTTCCAGGAGTGGGTGGACAGCTTCGATGCCACCTCGGTCAACCAGGCCGCCCTCAAAGGCATCGAGGACGGAGCCATGATCAATTTCGTCCAGAACGGCGAGCTGCTCCTCATCGGGGACCAGCATGAAGCCCGCCTCCTAGATATCGTCCGGAAGACGGCCACGTCGCTCGGCAGCATCCAAATCGAGAAGGGCGGCTTCCTGTCGACCGGCAAGCTGAAGGTCTGGGGCTGCGTGGCCGCCGACCAGGGCGCCTTCAAGACCGCCGTCGGCGGGTTCTCGCAGAAAGGCGTGAGTTTCGTATCCGACCGCTGATCCACCTCGCCCGGTCAGGGGTCGAAGGCGTCAGCTTCGATCCCGCTCGCAGCGGGCCCTCCCGGGTCGGTGACACCCTCGCCCGGGGGGCCGTCGGCGGGGTGGGTGCCGACCGCCGTCGAGCAGCGATCGAGGGCGGACTGCAGGCGCAGCTGCATGACGGTGGTGGTCACGTCGCTGCGGGTGCGCTCGACGACGGCCCGCAGGGCGTCGGCGCTGCGACGAAGCCCGCCGGTGATCGCATCGGGAAAGTCCACGCCGACCAGCGCTTCGTAGGTCTCCTCCATCCGCTCGAGCAGCCCTTCGGCGGTCTCGGTCCGTCCCTGACGGAGCCGGTCGAGCAGGTGTCGACGCAGCTCCGACGCCGCCTCGGCCAGGCCGTTGAGCCAGGCGGGAACTCCCACCCCCAGAACCTCCGGGCCGGGCAGGGGCAAGCCCCCCACCAGGGCTCGGGTCAGCACCGCCTCGGCGTACTCCTTCTCGGCGTCGTGGAGGAACCCGGCGTAGGCCACCACCGGGTACGGGGCGAGGACCTCCTGAGCCCGGCGCAGCGCCGCTTGGCTGTCAGCTATGAAGGCGGCGGCCTGGTCCTCGTCGAGGCGGTGCACCGCCCGAATGGCGCTGCTGGCCGCCCGTACCACCTCCCGGCAGCGAGGCAGGCCGGCCTCCCGGGCGCCGTGGACTGCGGCCAGCTCCTCTCGGGCGGCGGCTACGAGCGCCGCCAGTTCCGCGGCCGTCCCGAGGCGGGCCCCGGCGAGCGGTGGAGAGTCCTCCGACGGGCTCAGTTGGCTACGCGGCGCAGGTCCAGCTCGCCGTAGCCTGCGGCTCCGAAGTCATAACCTCCCCGGCGGGCCACCACCGCGGTGCGCGCCGGCGACATGTGCCGGAGCTTCATCTCCCGCTCCGCGGCGCGGTTGCGCAGGTTGACCAGGATGGCGACATAGGCCACGAAGACTACGTCGAAGAGGACCTGCACCGACCACATGATCGACATGCCGGGGAGCATGGCCAGGGCGAGCGAACCGACGGTGCCGGCGAGGAGCACGAAGAACACGTCCCGGCGACGCTTCTGGGTCTGGCGGCGACGCAAGGCGGCACCGTTGGAGGCGAGCGGCCGGGTGCTGTGGCCGGGGCCGGAGGCGGGACGACCGGCGAGGGGGGCGGGTTGGCGCCGGGTCGGGCCGGCCAGCCGGTTGGCCGGTCGCACCACCATAGGCGTGGTCTTCTCGAGCACGTTCAGGTGGCGACGGAAGGTCACCACCGGGTCGCTGAAACCCGCCGCCGAGCGGGAGCGCAGCCATGAGAGCAGCAGAACTCCCCATATCAGTGCAAGCACCAGCAGAACCACAGTGGTCAAGACTCCTTGGCCTACCCTTCGATGTCAGGGACCGTAAGGGATGACGCGCTCAAAGTGGTGGATACCACCGCTTCTCCGCACAATCTCTCAGGTCCAGCCGGTTGGTTTCGGGGAACGAGAACTGGGAATTCAGCGATCGTTGAGGTCCCGGTCAACCTAGCCGACGCGATGGAGGCTGCCAACCGACGACCACTCAAAGCGGTTGATCGTCGTCGCTCTCGGTGCCGATCAGAGCGTCGATGTCGCTGTCCAGGTCGTCGAGGTTGGGCATGGGCGTGTTCACGAGTGGCATCGACAGCTCCCCGGGGGGGCGCCGCCAATGACCGCTACGACCCCCTGTCTTCTCCCACAGGGCCAGCTCACCGATGACCATCGACCGGTCGGCCGACTTGCACATGTCGTAGATGGTCAGGGCGGCGATGGAGCAGGCCGTCATGGCCTCCATCTCCACCCCCGTCCGGTCGACGGTCTCGACCTGGGTCTCCACCTCGACGTAGTTATCGCCGAGGTTGAAGTTGATGGTCACCGCCCCGACCAGCAGCGGGTGGCAGAGGGGGATCATGTCGGCGGTCCGCTTAGCGGCCTGGATGCCGGCGATGCGGGCCGCTCCCAGGACGTCACCCTTGGACATGGCGTTGGCCGCCACCTTGCCCGTGGTCTCGGGCATCATGAAGACCTTGCAGCGGGCGATGGCCCGACGGTGCGTGGCCTCCTTGGGGGTGACATCGACCATCCGGGCGCGCCCGAGGGGATCGATATGGGTGAGACCGCGGTCGGACATAGCCGCAAGTCTAGCTAGCCGGGCTCAGCCGCCGATCTGGCTCATGCTGCGGTCGGGGCGGATGAAGTGCACCTGACCTATGGAGTGGCCCGCCCACTTGCGGCCGACCTCGGCCTCGATGGCCGCGGCGAGGTCGTCGTCGCTGCCCCCACCGCGCAGGATGGGACGCAGATCGGTCTCGCGGACGGCGAAGAGGCAGTTGCGCAGGTGACCGTCCGAGGTGAGACGGACCCGGTCACACGACGAGCAGAACGACCGGGTGACGCTGGCGATGACCCCTATCCGTCCCTTGCCGTCGGCGTAGCGGTAGCTCTCGGCCGGCGACGCCGGGTCGGCCGCCCGGCCGTCCCCCGTCTCGAGCGGCCACTGCTCGGCCACCGCCGCGATGATCTCCCCGGCGGGCACGACCTGACCGGCGTCCCAGGTGCCCCCACCGTCGAGGGGCATCCACTCGATGAACCTGACCTCCACGCCACGCTGGCGGCCGAAGGCCGCGAAATCCACTATCTCGTCGTCGTTGACCCCGCGCATGATGACGCAATTGAGCTTGACCGGGTCGAGCCCGGCGTCGACGGCGGCGTCGATCCCGGCCAGCACCCGCTCGAGGGCGTCACGGCCGGTGACCGCCGCGAAACGGTCCGGGCGCAGGGAGTCCAGCGAGATGTTGATCCGGGTCAGCCCGGCCCGCTTCAGCTCGGCCGCCTGGTGCTCCAGGGTGGAGCCGTTGGTGGTCATGGCCAGGTCCACCCCTAGCTCGGCCAGCCGCCCGATCAGCACCGGCAGATGGGCCCGTACGGTGGGTTCGCCGCCGGTGACCCGGATGCTCTCGAAGCCGAAGCGTTCGACGCAGACGCGCGCCACCCGGGCCAGCTCCTCGTAGGTGAGAAGCTCGTCGCGGGGCATCCACTCCATGCCCTCGGCCGGCATGCAGTAGGTGCAGCGGAAGTTGCACCGGTCGGTGATCGAGACCCGCAGGTCGCGGACGATGCGGTTGTAGGGGTCCACCAGGGGTTCGGCCACGACGCCGCTCAGCCTACGGGGTCAGACGCAGGACTGCGACGGTGTCGCCGCGTCCGACGTCGACCCCGGGCGGTGAAACGGCCAGAGAGTCGGCCTGGGCCATGGCGTAGAGCTGATGCGATGCCTGCCCACCGGAGCTGACCACCCGCAGCCGGCCGTCGTCATCGAATCGGGTCGAGACCCGCACATAGCTGGTCCGGCCGTCCCGGCTGCCCGCCCACCCCTCGTCGTCGATCACCCCCGGCAGCGGTCGTCGGTGCAGGTCGTCGTCGGGGCGGCCCCCCATGCGCCGCAGCCCGGGCCGGGCCAGCAGCTCGTAGCTGACCATCGACGACACAGGGTTGCCGGGCAGCCCGAACACCGGCGTGTCACCGATGACGCCGAAGGCGAACGGCTTGGCCGGCCGGATGGCGACCTGCATCCAGCGCATCCGACCGATGCGGTCGAGCACCGCCTTGACGTAGTCGAAGTCCCCCATGCTGACCCCGCCGCTGGTGATCACCGCGTCGCAGCTCTCCACTCCGGCCCGCAGGGCGGTCTCGATCATCTCCTCGTCGTCGCGGGCGATGCCCAGGTCCACTGCCCGGAAGCCGTCGCGGGTGAGCAGCGAGAGCAGGGTGCGGCGGTTGGAATCCCTGATCCGACCGGGTTGGAGCGGCTCGCCCCCCTCCACCAGCTCGTCGCCGGTGGACAGCACCCCGACCACCGGTGCCGGCACCACCTGCACCGACTGGCAGCCGACGCTGCAGAGCACCCCGAGGTGACCGGGGCCGAGCACGGTGCCGGCGGGGAAGAGCTCCTGCCCGACGGCGATGTCGTCGCCGGCCGCCCGGATGTGGGCCCCGACGCGCGCCGGGGCGACGATCTCCACGAAGTCTCCGTCGCTACGGGTGCTCTCCACCACGGCGACGGCATCGGCCCCGTCGGGGAAGACGGCGCCGGTCATTATGCGCAGGGCCTCCCCTGGCCCCACCGTCTGGGACGGGGCTCGCCCGGCGCCGAGGGTGCCGATCACCTTCAAGCGGACCGGGTGGTCGGGTGACGCATCGGCCAGATCGGCACCCTGCACGGCGAAGCCGTCCATGGCGGTGTTGCGGAACGGGGGGACCGCCTCGGCGGCGTCGACCCGGCCGGCCAGGGTGAGCCCCAGGACCTCGCCGACCGGGAGAGATACGGGCTCGGCCCGACGGCAGGCGGCCAGCACCTCGGCCTGGGCCTCCTCGAGCGGGGTCACCTGCCGCGCACCACTTCTTCGAGGAACGAACGGAACTCCGGGCCGAGATCGTCGCGTTCGAGGGCGAAAGCCACGGTGGCCTTCAAGAAGTCCAGCTTGTTGCCCACGTCGAACCTTCCCTCCGAGAAGGTGTAGCCGAACACCGGCTCGCGGTCGAGCAGCCCCCTTATGGCGTCGGTGAGCTGGATCTCGCCGCCCCGGCCCGGTCTGGTCGCCGCGATGGCGTCGAAGATGGCGGGGGTGAGCACGTAGCGGCCCATTACGCCGAGGTCCGAGGGGGCGTCCTCGGGGGCCGGCTTCTCGACCAGGTCACGGACCTGCACCATCGACCCGTTGTACCCGTCGAAAGCCACGCAGCCGTACAGCGAGACCTCCCGGTGGTCCACCTGCTTCAGGCACAGCACCGACGCGCCGGTCTGCTGGTGGGCCACCAACATTCCCGACAGGATCGCCGACTTCGGATGACACAGGTCGTCGGGCAGCATGACAGCGAAAGACTCGTCACCGACATGGTGCCGGGCCAGGCCGATGGCATGGCCCAGCCCGAGCGGCTGGCCCTGGCGGATGAAATGGATCTGGGCCAGGCCGGAGATGGCCCGCACCGTGTTGAGCTCCTCCTCCTTGCCGGCCTCCCGCAGGAACGCCTCGAGCTCCACCGAACGGTCGAAATGGTCCTCGACATCGCGCTTGCCCCGCCCGGTGATGATCAGGATGTCGGTGATCCCGGCTGCGACGGCCTCCTCGACCACGTACTGGATGGAGGGCTTGTCCACCAGCGGCAGCATCTCCTTGGGGACCGCCTTGGTAGCCGGCAGGAACCGGGTTCCCAAGCCGGCGGCGGGGATCACCGCCTTGCGGACGGATCTGGGCATGGGTGCCTTTCTACCACCCGACCCACCAGCCGAATCCTCATCGCGTCGGATACACTTGGCACTCGACAGCTTTGAGTGCCAACGGCCGGAGGAGCCACCCATGCCCACCTACGAATACGCCTGCAAAGACTGCGGGGAGCACCTCGAGGTGGTGCAGTCGTTCAAGGACGATGCCCTGACCGACTGCCCGAGCTGCGGGGGGTCGCTGCGGAAGGTCTTCGGGAACATCGGCATCTCCTTCAAGGGGAGCGGTTTCTACAAGACCGACAGCCGTAGCTCCTCGTCGTCAAAGACGGCCACGTCTTCAACCTCCTCGGAAGGCTCGGCAACCTCGTCGGCAACCTCGCCGTCGAGCGACTCTTCGAGTGCATCGTCGGAGACCAAGACCACCGCCAAGAGCGATTCCTCTCCTCCCCCGGCCAAGGCCTCCTAGCCTTCGCTCCGGCGCTTGGCCGGGCAGCCCTGTAGATGGTCGTCGATGACCCCGACCGCCTGCAGGAACGAATGCACGATGGTCGGCCCGACGAACCGGAAACCGCGCTTCTTCAGGTCGGCGCTGAGCCGCTCGGACAGATCGCTGCGCGAGGCCACCTCGGCGGCATCGGCCGGATGGTTGACCACGGGTCGGCCGTCGACCCACCCCCACAGGTAGGAGGCGAAGGACCCGAAGCCACGCTGGACCTCGATGAACGCCGCAGCGTTGGTGACGCTGGCCGCCACCTTCGAGCGGTGGCGCACGATTCCCGAATCGGCGAGGAGCACGCCTTGGCGGTCCGGCCCGAAGGCAGCCACCACCGCCGGATCGAAGCCCATGTAGAGCTCCCGGTAGCGCGGCCGTTTGAACAGCACCACCGCCCACGACAGGCCCGCCTGGGCGCCCTCGAGGGTTAGCATCTCGAAGAGGTGAACGTCGTCGTGGCTCGGAACGGCCCATTCCCGGTCGTGGTAGTCCGCCATGGCATCCGACGACTCGGCCCACGGGCAACGCCGGCCCCGACTTTCGGTCACGGACAGAAGATTCGCACAGCCGCCCGCGCCCGCGACGCGAACTGTCCCTTCTCCCCTGGCGGTCGTCCCCGTCGGGGCGTGTAGTGGATCCGAGGGAGGAGCGCGGGCTGCCTGTGACGGATCTGCTGCGACGCTCAGCGGTGGGTACCCGACCCGACCAGACCGTGGCCCAGGCGACCGCCATCATGAACCAGGCCGGGGTGGGCGCACCGGCGGTGGTGGACGGCGCCCGACTGGTGGGAGCTCCGGCCGTTTCGTCGGCATGGTGACCGTCGACGACCTGCTCATCCACCTGTCGGCCGACCTGGCCGACCTCACCCACCTGGCGGCCGACCTGGCCGACCTCACCCGCCCGTTGGCCGGCGAGGTGCTCTTCGCTCAGCGCGACAGCGGTGTGCCCATGCCGACCGGGTGATCCCTAGCCGGTCCCGTCGTCGGCCTGGTCGGCCGAGACGTAGACGCCGAGCAGGTCCCGGGCCGATACCACCCCGAGGAACCGTCCGTCCTCCTCGACCAGGAGGTGGCGGACCCAGTGGTTCATCATCTCGCCGGCGACTTCGGTCACGGTGGCCGTGGCATCGCACCAAGCCAGCCCGGTGTGGGCCACCTCGTCGACTCGAGTCGTAGCGGGGTTTCGCCCGTCGGCCACGGCGTGGACGATGTCGCGTTCGGATACGACACCGGTGGGCCGCCCTCCCGGCTCGCCGACCACGACCAGGCCGACCTCCGCCTCGACCAGCAGGCGGGCCGCCTCGGCCAGCGTGGCCCTCGCCGCGACGGTCACCGCCTCGTCGGATACGACCGCCGAAACCGGCGTCTGCCCAGCCCTCACCACATCGGTCATCGAGACCACAGTCTGGTCGGCTGACTCCCGGGGGCCGAGGGCCCAAGGTCACATTCTCCGGGGTGTCGCCGGGACCGACGAACGCGGAACTGACCTTCACCCCTAGCCGCGGCTCACCTGAGGGCCTAAGCCGGACGACGGAGATCGGGCCTTGCACCGCACGAGTGAGGTAGGCATGACTGGACTCGGCTCACGTCGGAGCGGACACCACCGGTGGATGGTGCTGGCCGTCCTGTGCGTCAGCCTGCTCGTGGTGAGCCTGGACAACACCATCCTCAACGTGGCCCTCCCGGTCCTCGTCGCCCGCCTGCATGCGTCGTCGAGCGAGCTCCAATGGATCGTCGATTCCTACGCGGTGGTCTTCGCCGGCCTCATGCTCGTCGCCGGGAGCCTCGGGGACAGGGTGGGCCGCAAACCGGTGTTCGTGGCCGGTCTGCTCCTCTTCGCCGCCGGGTCGGCCTGGTCGGCCTTCTCGTCGAGCCCCGGAATGCTGATCGCGGCCCGGGCCTCCATGGGCATCGGGGCCTCCTCCACGATGCCCTCCACGCTCTCCATCCTCACCAATGTCTTCACCGGGGAACGCGACCGGGCCCGGGCCATCGGGATATGGGCCGGCGCCACCGGGCTCGGCGTGGCCATCGGGCCGGTGGCCGGGGGATGGCTGCTCGACCGCTTCTGGTGGGGGTCGGTGTTCCTCGTCAACGTTCCCATCGCCATAACCGGAGCGGTGCTGGCCCTGTGGCTGGTTCCCGACTCACGCAACCCGGCCAGCCGATCCCCCGACCTGGTCGGTTCGGTCATGTCGATGGTCGGCATCGGGAGCCTTCTGTGGGGCATCATCGACGCCCCGAGCCGGGGCTGGACCTCGCCGACGGTCCTGGCCGCGATGATCGGCGGAACGGCCGTCTGCGGCCTGTTCGTCGTGTGGGAGCACCGGTCGTCCCATCCCATGCTGAACATCGGCTTCTTCGCCTCGGCACGCTTCTCGGCAGCCGTGGCGACCCTCGGCCTGGTGATGTTCGCGCTGATGGGCGGACTGTTCCTGATGACCCAGTACCTCCAGTTCTCCCTCGGTTACACCCCTCTCGAAGCCGGCCTCCGCATCGTTCCCATCGCCGGCGTCCTGCTCGTGACTGCGCCACTCTCCAATCTGGCGGCGACGCGCCTGGGGACCAAACCAGTGGTGATCGTTGGTCTCGGATTGATCATCGCCGGCCTGGCCGCCCTCGCCCGGCTCACCGTCCACGGGACCTATCAGGACGCGCTGCCGGCCTTCTTCCTCATGGGAGCCGGCGTCGGTCTAGCCTTCGCGCCCTGCACCGAGTCGGTGATGGGGTCCCTGCCCGTCTCGCAGGCGGGGGTCGGATCGGCCACCAACGGGGCTTCCCTGCAGACCGGGGGGGCGCTCGGGGTGGCGGTGATGGGCAGCATCCTCGACGGCCGCTACCAGGGCTTCCTCGGCCCGCGCCTGACCTCCTACCCGGTTCCCGCACCCGTGGTGGGCACCATCAAGAGCTCCCTCGGGGCGGCGCTGGCGGTAGCCGACCACGTGGGGGGGGCCGCCGGGGCGGCGTTGGCGACCACCGCCCGCCAGGCCTTCATGAGCGGTCTGGGCCCCGCCCTCACCGCTGGGGCGTCGGTGGTGGCCGCCGCTGCGGTGGTGGTAGCGGCGGCCTTGCCCAATCGGGGCACAACGGCGCCCCCGGAGCCCGACAGGGAACCGGCGGGCCACCACAGCGAGCTGACCGGGTCCTGATCCGGCCACCCTCGGACACCCCCGGCGCCGAGGGCCCCAGGTCACATTCTGCGGGCCTCCACGGTGACCGCCTCGGACAGCCCCGGGGAGGTGCCGAGGGTCACACGGGGCCTGCACCGGGGACCACCGAGCATCCAGGGGACGGCGGCGGCCGGCAGCCGGCCGGGCCGGGCCGGGACCAGTGCGGTTGTGCCACCCAAAGTCCCAAATCACCCAACCCGGAAACAATTGCAATCACGGATACCCGAGCCGAGCCCGGACCGGCTCCTGCTACAGCCGCCGGGCCCCGCATGCCGAACTGCAGGACATTCCACCCTCTAGTAACGGAGACCCGCGGTGAGGACCTTCAGATCGTCCCCCAAGAAAGTTGGGGGTGCGGCCACCATCGACACCATGATGAGCGCGTTGGCCGAGCACATCCCGGCCAACATCATGGCCGCCGATGCCAACTTCAAGCTGGTCTTCTTGAACAAGTTCGCTCAGAAGACCCTGCAAGGTCTCGACCAGGAGATCCGCTCGGCCTTCCGGCTGGGCAGCGACGAGCTCCTCGGCGGCTCCATCCACCGGGTCCATCGCAACCCCGAGCGGGTGGAAGCCATTCTCCGCAACCCCGACTCGTTCCCCCACCGGGCCACCCTGCGCTTCGGCGACGTCGCCCTCCGGTCGACCATCAACGCCATCTGGGGCGACGGGGGTCGGGTCTTGGGCTATGTCGTCATATGGGACAGCGTGGCCGCGACCGAGCGCAAGGCTCAGGAACTGACCAGCGACCTGTCGGCGGTGGCCTCCGCCGCGTCGAATTCGGCCGGACTGGTGGCGGCCAACTCCGTCAACTCGTCCTCGCAGGCCGACCTGGTGGCCGCCGCCGCCGAGGAGATGTCGGCGAGCATCGGGGAGATATCGAGCCGCATGAACCAGGCCGCGGCGGCGACGATGCGCGGCGTGGAGACCACGAGCGCGGTCACTTCGACCATCGAGGAGCTCAACGCCGACATGAAGCAGATATCCGGCCTGGTCACCTTCATCGAGGGGGTGGCCTCGCAGACCAACCTCCTGGCCCTGAATGCCACCATCGAATCGGCGCGCGCCGGCGAGGCGGGCAAGGGCTTCGCCGTGGTCGCTTCGGAGGTGAAGTCGCTGGCCCAGCAAGTCGCCGAGGCGACCCACGAGATCCGTACCAAGGTGCACGCCATCGAGGCCTCGGCGATGTCGGCCGAGCGGTCCATCCAGGAGCTCAGCCTGGTGGTCAACGAGATCAGCGAGCAGCAGAGCGGCATTGCCGCCGCCGTCGAGGAACAGTCGGCCACGGCGGCCGAGATGACCCGCAGCATCGGCTCGGTGGCGTCGACGTCGCACGCCCTGAAGGAGATCGCCGAGGAACTCGAGACCATCGCCACGCAGGTCGAGGTCCGCACCGGGGACCTGAAGACCCTGCTGCTCGACCAGACCTGACCTGAGATCGGGTCCCCGGCCGCCCAGCCGCTGCCACCAGGGGGTGCCCGGGCGCCAGGGGGTGTTCAGGCACCAGGGGGTGGTCAGGCCTCCGCGCCGGTGGCGTCGAGGACAGCGCCGGTGACGAGGCCGGTCGGACAACCCACCCCGGTGCCCCCCAGGCCGCAGTAGCCGTCGGGGTTCTTGGCCAGGTACTGCTGGTGGTAGTCCTCGGCGTAGAAGAAGCCGCCCTCGGGAAGGAGGGCGATCTCAGTGGTGACCGGGCCGTAACCGGCCGCACCCAGCGCCTCACCGTAAGCCCGGCTCGAGCTGCGGGCCGGCTCCACCTGGGCCGGGTCGGTGACGTAGATGGCCGATCGGTACTGGGTTCCCACATCGTTGCCCTGGCGCATCCCCTGGGTCGGATCGTGGGACTCCCAGAAGATCCGCAGCATGGCCTCGAAGGTGGTCACCGCCGGGTCCCACACCACCAGCACCACCTCGGTGTGACCGGTGCGGCCGCTGCACACCTCGCTGTAGGTCGGGTTGGCGGTGTAGCCCCCGGCGTAGCCGACGGCCGTGGTCCACACGCCCGGGGCGGTCCAGAACTTGCGCTCGGCGCCCCAGAAGCAGCCCATCCCGAACACCGCGGTGGCGAACCCGTCCGGGAACGGCGGCTTCAGCGGGTGGAAGTTGACGAAGTGCTGGGCCGGCACGGCGAGGGGCGTGCCACGCCCGGGGAGGGCGTCGGAGGGGTCGACCATCGCGGTCTTGTGACGGGAGAGGAACACGCCACCAGCGTAGGCCTTCCCCTCAGAATACTGGGCCCAACTCCCCCAGGTGGATGGGCTCAGCCGGGGCACCCGCCGCGAGGAACTGGGACAGCTGCTCGGGCAGCCACGGCGGGATGATCCGCTCCCCCCCGTCCTGGAGGGCCACCAGATCCGGCGCCGCCCACCATCCGATCCCGGAGAACGCCATCGCCTCGAGCGGTTCCAGGCCGCCCGGCCGGTACGAGCGGGTGTCACCGGTGCCCGCCCACCGGGCGACGTGGATGTGCTCCAGTTGGTCGAAGTGGATACCGGCGAAGACGAAGCGGGCGTCGTGTCGCCACACGCACGGACCGACTTCCACCCCCTGCAGGCCCGTCTCCTCCTCGATCTCCCGGGCCGCCGCGACGGCGCTCTCCTCGCCTGGCTCCATGCCCCCGCCCGGCAACTCCCACCAACCGCCCTTGGCTGGCACGAACGGGTCACGGGCCCGCAGCAGAAGCACCCGGTCGGCCTCGTCCAGCACGACCGCACGCGCCGCCTGCCGGCGCCGGGCAGCCACCGGGCGCCCTACTGACCGCTCATCGAGATGTCGGATATGGCCAGGGTCAGACCCGACGCCGACGACGGCAGGCGCTCGAGGTCGTCCCCCACCGCCACCACCCCGCTCAGCATCCGCTGGATGGTCGAGGCGATGGTGATCTCCCGCACCGGACCGGCCAGCTCCCCGCCGCTGATCAGCACGCCTTCCGCCCCCACCGAGAAGTCACCGCTCACCGGGTTGACCCCCGAGTGCAGTCCCGACACGGACTGGACCAGCAGGCCCTCGCCGACCTGGGCGTAGATCTGCTCCGGTCGCAAAGAGCCGGGCACCAGGGTGAGGGCCCGGGCGCCGGTCCCGGGTGCACCGCGGTAACCGGCCCGCACGGCCGAGCCCGTCGATACCGTTCCGGCCCGGCGCGCTGCGTAGGTGTTGTAGAGGAACATGCGCAGCACCCCGCCGTCGATGAGCACGTTGCGGCGGGTGGCCAGGCCCTCGGCGTCGTGGGTGGCGGCCGAGTAGGCCTCCGCATCGGTCGGGTCGTCCACCAGGGTGATCTGCGGTGCGGCCACGGCCTCGCCGACACGCTCGGCGAACAGCGATCGGCCTTTCAGCACCGATTCACCGTCGAGCGTCCCGGCCAGGATGGACAGCAGGGCGGCGGTGATGCGCGGCTCGAGGACGGCGGTGAGACGACCGGAGCGGGGCTTGACCGCGCCGAGGAGGCGGGTGGCCCGCAGCACGGCGTCGGACGCCGCCCGTTCGAGGTCGAGGTCGGCGGGGCCTCGCCCCACCGAGTAGCCGCTGCCGGTCTGAGTGTCGTCGCCCCCCCCTGCGATGGCCTCGGCCGACAGATAACACGCGGTGCGCCGGGACGACGCCTCGATGCCGGTGCTGGTCACCACGGCCGACTCGACCGAGGCGTCGCCCCACTCCGAGGCCCGCAGCTGGCGGATCCGCCGGTCGCCGGCGCGCACCGCGTGCTCGAGGGCTATGGCCTGCTCGATCTTGCGCTGCGTCGGGTAGGTGGCCAGGTCGTCGCGCCACAGGTCGAGCGAAACGGCGGCCACCCCGTCGGGCACGGCCAGCCCGAGGTAAGGGTCCTCGCTGGCGAAACCGGCATTGTCCCGGGCGTCGGCGAGAGTCTCGGCCACCACGTCGGCGTCGAGCGACCCGGCGTAGGCGAAGCCCTGGCGGGACCCGGCCACAACCCGGATGCCGATACCGGCCGACTCGGCCGACGACAGCGACTCGACCTCCCCCTCGAACACCCGGATCTCGGTGTCGCGCCCGCGGGCCACGTAGGCCTCGACCTGCTCGCCGTCGCGCGCCCAGCCGGCCACCTGCCGGGCCAGGTCCAGCAGGCTCTCAGGGGTAGCACCGCCGCTGCGGCCCGGGCCGGAGCGGTCCTCGGTGACGGTCATCGGGCGGTGCCACCCACGGTCAGCCCGGTGACCCTCAGGGTGGGCTGGCCGTCCCCTACGGGTACGCCCTGGCCGTCCTTGCCGCAGGTCCCGGGGCTGCCCATGGCGAAGTCGTGGCCGACCACGTCGATGTTGCGCAGCACCTCCGGGCCGTTGCCGATGAGGTTGGCGTCGCGCAGGGGTTCGGTGATCCGCCCGTCCTCGATGAGGTAGGCCTCGGTCATGCCGAACACGAAGTCACCGGAAGCGGTGTTCACCTGGCCGCCGCCCAACTGGGCCACGTAGACCCCGTAAGGGGTCTGGCGGATGATCTCCTCGGGGTCCTCCTCGCCGGCCAGGACGTAGGTGTTGGTCATGCGCACCATGGGCAGATGCTGGTAGCTCTCCCGGCGGCCGTTGCCCGATCCCACCCGGCCCTTCTGGCGGGCCCGCAGCCAGTCCCACATATAGTCGGTGAGGACGCCGTCCTGGATCAGGACGTTGCGCTGGGCCGGGTGGCCCTCGTCGTCGATGGCGATGGCGCCCCACTCGGGGCCCATGGTCCCGTCGTCTACGAGAGTGACGAGCGGGCTGGCGACCAGCTCACCCACCTTGCCGGCGAAGACCGAGGAGTCCTTGGCCACCAGGTCGGCCTCGAGGCCGTGGCCGCACGCCTCGTGGAACAGCACGCCCCCGCTCCCCTGCTTGATCACCACCGGCACGCGGCCCGACGGCGCGGGTCGGGCGTTGAGCTTGGTGATGGCCCGGAGCGAGGCGGCTGCGGCCAGGTCCTCGACGTCCACCCGGTCGAACAGCTCGAACCCGAGGGTGGCACCCACCGATTCCCGCCCCGTCTGCAGGCCGGTGTCGCCCGAGGCCACCGCCGACACTGCGAAACGCGTCTTCACCTGGTCGTCCCCGGCCAGGACCCCCTCGCTGTTGGCGACGAGGATACGCCGACGGCTGTCTCCGTACACGACGCTCACCTGGCGGATGGAACCGCCGGCCCGGCGGGCGGCCTCATCGGCCCGGCGCAGCAACTCCACCTTGGTCGCCTTGGCGACGGTCTCGGGGAAGACCGCCACGGCGGTGGGTGCGGCGGCGTCGACTCGGCGCAGCTCAGCCCGCTTCACCCCCCCGCCGCCACCACGCGCCGCCGCCGCGGCGGCCTCGGCGGCGGCCCGCAGACCCGCCTCGCTCAGGTCGCTGGTGTGGGCGAAGCCCGTCGTGTCGCCGAAGACGACCCGGATCCCCGCTCCTCTCTCCCGGCCGGAGGCCAGGTCCTCGACCCGCCCGTCGTCGAGGCGGGCACCCGTGGCCCGGCGATCCTCGGCGAAGACCTCGGCGAAATCCCCGCCGCTGCGCAGGGCCGCGCCCAGAACACCATCGATCACCGCTTCGTCGATCAGCATCTCACTCCTATTCGCTCCGCCCGGCGCCGGCCGGTATTGGAACAGAGCGAGGCTACCCGCGTACCGTAGACAATCGTGGCCTTGCAGACCCCCTTGTGCGCCCAGGTCGAACTGGTGGTCACCGAGGCCGACACGGCTATCGCTTTCGGCAGCGGCGACGTGCCGGTGCTCGCCACCCCCCGGCTGGTCGCGCTGTGCGAGCGGGCCGCCGCCGACGCCCTGAGAGCCCACCTCGAGCGCGGCCAGACCTCGGTCGGCTTCCGAACCGAGATCACCCACCTGGTTCCCGTGCTCATCGGCAGCCGGGTCACCGCAGTGGCGGCGTTCGAGCGCTCCGACGGCAAGCGCATCGCCTTCAACGTCTCTGTCACCGACCGTTTCGGCCTGGTGGCCGCCGGGAAGGTCGTGAGAGTGGTCGTCGATCCCGCGGTGTTCATGGAGAAGGCCCGCTAGCCAAACGCTTGGCAGCGCGGGTGGCGGCTGGATCAGCCGTTAATGTCGACCAGTTGGAAGAGACCACTACGCCCCAGATGCCTCACTCGCCGCGGCGGGTGCTGCCCTCGCACTGGTGGCGGGAGGTCCTCATAATCGCTGTCTTCTACGGCCTGTACACCCTCGTGCGCGACCTTCGCGGCGACAAGCCGGTGTCGGTCGACCAGGCGTTCACCAACGCCAAGCGGATCATCCACCTGGAGCGGTGGGTCGGTCTGTTCCACGAACAGGATCTGCAGCACGCCCTGCTGAGCCAACGGTGGCTGATCCGCATCTGCGACGACTACTACGGGACCGCCCACTTCGTCATCACCATCGGGGTGCTGGTCCTGCTCTTCTTCCGCTTCCCCTACCAGTACCGCTTCTGGCGCAACGTGCTGGCCCTCATGACCGGCCTGGCCCTGCTGGGCTTCTACTTCTTCCCCCTGATGCCACCCCGGCTCCTGCCGGCGGGGTACGGCTTCGTGGACACGCTGAAGGTGATCGGAGGCCTGTGGAACTTCACCAGCGGGCCGGTCAACGACGTCTCCAATCAGTACGCGGCCATGCCCAGCCTCCACACCGCCTGGGCCACTTGGTGCTCCTTCGCTCTCGCCTCGGTCATCCGCCCGCTGTGGGCCCGGGTCCTGATCTTTCTCTACCCCGTGTTCACCATCTTCGCCATCGTGGTGACCGCCAACCACTTCTTCGCCGACGCCGCCGCCGGGCTGGCCCTGCTCGGCCTGTCCTTGGCTGTGGTCCATCCCGTCACCGCCGCTCTCGACCGCCAGGCGTGGCGGCGGGCCGTCCGCCACGAGCACGCCGGGTTGGCCACCAGGGGCACTCCCCTCGCCGGCAGGAGCAACCCCGCCCCGTGAACCTTCCTCCGCCCGTTCAGGCGGTGGCCGGGCCGGTCGAGGCCCGCCTGCGCCGATTGTTCGACCAAGAGGACGAGCGGTGGGCCGCCGTCGACCCCGATCTGGCCGCCCCCTTCGAGGCCCTCCGCTCCTACGTGCTGTCAGGGGGCAAGCGGCTGCGACCGGCCTTCTGCTTTTGGGCCTTCGTGGGCGCCGGTGGCTCGCCCGACGACCCCGCGGTAATCGACGCCGGGGCCGCCATCGAGATGCTCCACACCGCGGCACTGATCCACGACGACATCATCGACGGGTCCCTGCGCCGCCACGGCGCCGACACCGTCCACGTCCGCTTCGCGGGGATGCACGCCGGTCGGGGATGGTCGGGGACGTCGGCCCGTTTCGGGGAGGGAGCGGCCATCCTCATCGGCGACCTGTCCCTCATCTACAGCAGCCTCCTCCTGGCCGGGGCCCCCCCGGCGGCGGTGGCCACCTTCGAGGAGATGCGCCTCGAGGTCAACGTGGGCCAGTACCTCGACATCCTGGGCAGTGCTCAGGGCGTCAGCCGACCCGGCCTGGCGGCCGCCGACCGGGCCCGGCGGATCTGCCGCTTCAAGACGGCCAAGTACACCATCGAGCGGCCGCTCCACCTGGGCGCCGCCCTGGCCGCCCCCGAGCGGCTCGGCGAGTTGGCCGGTCCGCTGTCGGAGTTCGGGCTGCCCCTCGGTGAGGCCTTCCAACTCAAAGACGACCTGCTCGGGGTGTTCGGCGACCCTGGAGTAACCGGCAAGCCGGTGGGGGACGACCTGCGGGAGGGCAAACCGACCCTGCTGGCCGCTCTGACCGCCGATCGCGACCCGCGTTTCGCGACCCGGTTCGGGGCGGCCGATCTCGGCCCCGAAGACATCGCCGACCTGCAGGAGATGATCGTGGCCACCGGTGCCCGAGCCGAGGTGGAGCAGGCGGTCGACGAGCTCGTGGCCCGCTCCGAGACAGCGCTCGAGCGCCTCCCGCTGAAGGCCCCGGCCCTCACCGCTCTCGGTCTGGTAGCCCGCTACGTGGCCGGTCGCGACCGCTGAAGCGGCTCCCCTGGCGGGTCGCCCGGCGGGGTCGTCTCTTCAAAGGCGGGCGGGGGAGGTAGCCTCGGTAGATGCTTTTGGAGTCGATCGGCTCGCCGACGGACCTCGCTCGGCTGGACCACGACGAGCTCGACACTCTCGCCGCCGAGATACGGGCCTTCATCGTCAACGCGGTGGCGGTCAACGGAGGGCACCTGGGCTCCAACCTGGGGGCCGTCGAGCTGACCATCGCCGTGCACCGGGTGTTCTCCTCGCCGCGTGACATCCTCCTGTGGGACACCGGCCACCAGGCTTACGGCCACAAGCTGCTGACCGGCCGGCAGGACATGTTCTCCTCGCTGCGCCAAGGCGGCGGGCTGTCGGGCTACCCGTCGCGGGCCGAGTCGGTCCATGACTGGGTGGAGAACAGCCACGCCTCTACCATCCTGAGCTACGCCCACGGCATGGCCGCTGCGCTGGCTCGCAGCGCCAGCCCCGACCGCCGGGTGGTGGCGGTCATCGGCGACGGCGCCCTCACCGGGGGCATGGCCTTCGAGGGTCTCAACAATCTCGGCCACAGCGGCAGCCGGGTCGTCATCGTCCTCAACGACAACGGTCGCTCCTACGCGCCGACCGTGTCGCGCCTGTCGGAGAGTCTCACCAAGCTACGGCTCCACCCCGGGCTGACCTCGGTACGGTCGCGGATCGAGGAGCGCCTGCGGGAACTGCCCGGCGTCGGCAGTCTCGCCTACAGCAGCCTTCAGGGCCTGTACTCGGCGGTGCGCGAGGTCATCGAGCCGCCAGCGTTCTTCGAAGCGCTCGGCGTCCGCTACGTCGGTCCCATCGACGGGCACGACATCGCCGGTATGGAGATGGCCCTGGTCCAAGCGGCCGAGCACGAGGGCCCCATCGTCGTGCACGTGGTCACCCGCAAGGGGCGCGGCTACGCCCCCGCCGAGGACGACGACGAGCGCTGCCTCCACGACGCACCGGTGTTCGACCCGGCGGTGGGTCCCGGCGACGATCCCCACGCCCTGAAGGGCTACACCCAGGCGTTCAACGAGGCCATGTTGGCGGCCGGGGAGCGCCACCCCAATCTGGTGGCCATCACCGCGGCCATGCCGGGTCCCACCGGTCTCCTGCCCTTTGCCACCCGCTGGCCCGACCGCTTCTTCGACGTCGGCATCGCCGAGCAGACGGCGGTCACCTCGGCCGCGGGCATGGCCATGGGCGGGTTGCGACCGGTCGTGGCGGTCTACTCCACGTTCTTCTCGCGGGCTTTCGACCAGGCCAACATGGACGTGGGGTTGCACGGCCAGCCCGTGGTGTTCGCCTTGGACCGGGCCGGCATCACCGGTCCCGACGGGGCCAGCCACCACGGCGTGCTGGACATGGCGCTCAGCCTGCGCATCCCCGGGATGAGCGTCTTCGCCCCCTCGTCGGCCCAGGAGCTGTCGGTGATGCTCGACACCGCCTTGGAGATGAGCGGCCCATCGGTGATCCGCTACCCCCGGGGGGCGGCCCGCCAGGTCGGCCCCGATCAGGTCGGCTCGGGCCTGAGCGCCCGCCTCCTGCGCCACAGCGACCGCGACACGGTGTGCATCCTGGCCGTGGGCAAGATGCTCGAAGCCGCCGAGGAGGCGGTGGACATCCTCGCCGCCGACGACATCGACGCCACCCTGTGGGACGTGCGGGTCGTCCGCCCTCTCGACCCGCGGATGGTCGCCGACGCCGGCCGCCACGCCTTGGTGGTGACCGTCGAGGACGGCATCCGATCCGGAGGAGCCGGGTCATTCATCGCTGACGCCGTCGCCGACCTGCAGGAGACCAGGATCGCCCCCCCGTTCCTCATCCTCGGGGTGCCCACCGCCTACATCCCACACGGGGCCCAGGAGCAGATCCTCTCCCAGTTGGGCCTCGACGGCCCAGGCGTGGCCGCCGCCGTGGCCAAGGCTCTCCCCCGCCCGGCATGACCGTCGACACCTCCGTGCACCTGTCGGCTCTCACCGCCGACAGCGAAGCGTTCGCCCAGTGCGCCGCGGGCCATCTCGACCAGCCCGTGCCCTCCTGCCCCGGTTGGGCCGTCGCCGACCTGGTCGGTCACCTGGGGGGCGTGTACAGCTGGGTCAAGATGGTCGTCGACGCCGCCGGGGCCAGACCCGGCTCCGACCGCGACGGTCCCCCGCCCGAGCGGGACCAGCTCGTCGAGTGGTTCGCCGACCGGCGTGATGCCATGGTCGAGGCTCTGACCGGTCGCGAGCCCTCGTCGTCGGCGTGGATTTTCGCTGCGCCCCATACCGGCGACATCGGCTGGTGGCGGCGCCGTCAGGCGCTGGAGACCGCGGTCCACCTCTACGACGTCCAGAGCGCGACGTCGACCCCGGCGGCGGTGGCACCCGAACTAGCCGCTGACGGTGTGGACGAGGTCCTGACCGTATTCCTGCCGCGCTTCTTGGCCCGGCGGGACGTCCCGGGACTCGAAGGGTCCGTCCACCTCCACTGCACCGACACCGACGGGGAGTGGGTGGTCGAATTCGGGGGCTCCGAGCCGGAGGTCCGGCGCGAGCACGCCAAGGCGGACACCGCGCTTCGGGGGCCGGCCTCGGATCTGTTCCTGCTGCTGTGGAACCGCGTGACCCTCGACGGGGCTGGTCTCGAGGTATTCGGTAACCGTCGGGTCGCCGAGGCGCTGAGCGACGTCCGGCTCTAAGCGGGCCGATCGCCGAGCGGTTCGAGCAGCTCGGGGCCGTCGTGGGCGACGTGGTTGACCCGGGTGGAGACCGGATAGACCTCGAGGAGATCGTCGGCGGCGGGCCTCATCAGGGTCTCCACGAGGCCCATGCCGGTCTCGGGGTCGAGCCAGGGCTGCCAGTCGGGCTCCTCGACTATCACCGGCATCCGGTCGTGGACGGGGGCCAGGAGGGCGTTGGCGGCGGTGGTGACTATGGCGCAGGTGCGCACCGGGGGGGCGGCCGGCTCCGCCGGATCGCGCCAGGACTCCCAGATCCCGGCCAGGGCCATGGGCCGCCCGTCACGCCGGCGCACGGCGTGGGGAAGGCGTCCGGCGGCTCGACCGTCGGCGCCGACCCGGCGCTGCCACTCGTAGAAGGCGTCAGCCGGGATCAGGCACCGCCTGGCCACGACGGCCCGGCGGTAGGCCGGCTTGGTGGTGATCCCCTCGGCTCGGGCATTGATCATCCGGTTGCCGACCGCGGGGTCCGTGGCCCACGACGGGATCAGACCCCACCTGAAGGTACCGAGGGCCCGGTGGACGGCCTGGTCCGAACCGCCGCCGGGCCGTCGAAGGGCGACCGCGTAGACGGGCAGTGACGGGGCCACGTTGTAGCGGGGTTCCAGTGGCTCGGCCCGTACCTCTTCGACGCCGAAGACCTCGGCGAGGTCGGTGACGGTCGAGGTGGAGGTGAAACGGCCGCACATACGCCCACCGTAGGCCGGTCGGCAAGTAGACTCGGGTCTTCAGACCATGGTTCTCGTCTCCCCTGCCCCCTCGCCGCGGGTGCTCTGGCTGCGCCGGCGCGCTGACTCGATCGGCCCCTCAGCTCTGACGTTGATCCTGGCGTCCACCGTCTTGGTGCTCGGCTGGGCCGGCGTGGACCAGGCGGCCCAGACCTACCGCACGCTCCAGTACCAGCTGCATGGTTTCATGCTGTGGGACAGCGGCTGGTACGCCGGCAACTTCCCGCTGGGCTACAGCGTCCTGTTCCCGGTGGTCGCCGGTACGTTCGGGATCAAGATCGTGGCCGTGGCCTCGGCGGTCATCGCCACGTGGTCGTTCGACCGGGTGATACGCACGTACTTCGGTTCCCGCCCCCTCGGCACCTGGTACTTCGCCATCTCCATGCTCCTTCCGGTGACGATCGGCCAGTGGCCGTTCCTCGCCGGCGAAGCGGCAGGCCTTCTGTCCCTGCTCAGCCTGCAGAAGGGGCGGCGGTCCCTCGCCTTGGCCATGGGGGTCCTCTCAGCGCTCTTCTCGCCTCTCGCCGCCGCCTTCCTGGCCATGGGCTATCTGGCCTGGGCGGCCTACTCCAACCGGCGCTGGTGGATGGTGGCCACGGCGGCGGTCAGCCTCATCGTGGTCCTGGTCCTCGGCGTGCTGTTCCCCGGCACCGGCCCCTTCCCGTTCCCCTGGACCGGACTGGTGCCGACCGAGTTGCTGTGCCTGAGCGTCATGACCCCCCTGGTAAGGACCACCCCGGCGGTGCGCCTCGGTGCGCTGTTCTACGCGTCGTCGTCGCTGTTCTCCTTCATCGTACCCAACCCTCTGGGAGGTAACGCCCCCCGCCTGGCAGCCTCGGTGGGGATCCCGCTCCTGGCTTGCTTCCTCACCGTCCCCGGTCCGGCCGACGATCGGGTCTCCCTATCGGGTCTGCTCCAGCGCAGCACCGACAAGACCCGTTGGCGGCGCTGGACGCTGCCCGACCGTTGGCGCTACGCCGCCGTGCTGCTCGTCGTGCCTTTCGCGGTGTGGCAGTGGGCCCCCTGGGACGGCGTGGTCACCTCGCCGCAGGCCGCCCGCTACACCCAGGCCTCGTTCTACCAGCCCCTCCTGGCCACCCTCGCAGCGCAGTCCGCCAACCCGGTCCGGGTGGAGATACCGCCCACCAGCGATCACTGGGAGTCGGCCTTCGTGGCGCCCTACGTTTCGTTGGCCCGGGGTTGGGAGCGTCAGCTCGACATCGTCGACAATCCGCTGTTCTACACGAAGGCGGCGCTGGCCGGCACCCTGCATGCGGCGGCCTACACCTCCTGGCTGGACGCCGAGGGGATCAGCTACGTGGCGCTGCCCTCGGCCCCTCTCGACTACGCCGCCAGAGCCGAGGGCGCGCTGCTCGACTCCGGCCGGGTCCCGGGGCTGCGCCTGGTGTGGACCAGTCCCGACTGGAAGCTGTGGCAGGTCGTGTCGAGCCCGGGGCTGGTCAGCGGGCCGGCCACCCTCACCGCCCTCGAACCCGACCACCTGACCCTGCAGGCCCGCGCCGCGGGAACCATTATCGTGCGGGTCCGCTGGACCAACTTCTGGTCGGTGACCACGGCCAACGCCTGCGTCTCGGCCTCTCCAGCCCCCGGGGCGCCCCCAGCGACGGAGGGGTCGGGCCTCGACCCGGCGGCGCCGCCCTACCAGTGGACGTCCGTAAAGGCCCTCACAGCCGGCACCATCAGCCTGTCGGCATCGGTGCTGCACCCGACGGCGCCGGCCTCCTGCCCGTCGTCGTGAGCTAGCGGGTCCGGCCGCGACCTCCCCGAATTCTCCCGCCTCGGCCGCCTGCAACACCCCGCCGGCCAGCCGACGGACGGCCGGCCGGAACCGGGCCCGCCGCGTGGCGGTCGTCGCCCTGGTCGCGATACTCGGTGGCTGCACCACCACCGCCGGGCCGCCCGCCGGCGCGGGAAGTGCGGTCAGCAGCCCACCCGGCCCTTCGCTGACCACCGGGGCCGCTCCCACCACTTCCGGCCAGCGACCAACCGACCCGCCAGCCGTCACCATGTCGGACTCGTGGACCACCTACCAGGCCGATCCCCAGCGGCTCGGCGTGGCCCCCACCCAGCCTCCGCTGGCGCCATTGCACCTGGCCTGGTCCGCTTCCCTCGACGGCACAGCAGTGTACGGCCAGCCGCTGTACGCCTCGGGGCTGGTGCTGGTGGCCACCGAGGGCGACGACGTCTACGCCCTCGATCCCCGCCGCGGCACGGTGGTCTGGAAGGACACCATCGGGGTGCCGCTCCACCACACCGCCTCCTACGCCGGCTGCGGGGACATCGATCCTCTGGGGGTGACCAGCACGCCGGTGGTCGACCCCCGAGCCGGGGTGCTCTACGCCGTTGGCGAGGTCAGCCAGGGCGGAGCTCCACCGGTCAGCCACGTGCTGGTGGCCATCGACGTGGCCAGCGGACAGATCCTCGAGAGGGTGGCGGTGGACCCGCCTCTACCCGCCGGGGAGAGCACCATCCACCTGCTCCAGCGGGCCGCTCTGGCTCTCGGTAACGGCCGGGTGTACGTGGGCTACGGTGGCCAGGCCGGCGACTGCGGCCGCTACCACGGATGGCTGGTCTCGCTCCCGGTGGTCGGAAGCCCGTCGGGCGGCCCCGAGACGGCCTTCGACGTCACCCCCGACAGCACCGGCGGCGCCATCTGGGAGGGCGGCAGCGGGCCGGCGATCAGCACCGACGGCGGGGTCTACCTCACCACCGGCAACCCCAACTCGGGCGGCCCCTCGCCGTGGGCCGAGGCGGTCGTGGAGCTTCCCCCCCTCCTGGGCGCCACCCCCGAGGCGGTCTTCCAGGACAGGTCTGCGTCGGGTGATCTGGACCTGGCGACGGGCGGCCCGGAACTGCTGCCCGACGGCACCGTCTTCGCCGCTGGCAAGACCGAGATCGGCTACCGGCTGCGTCAGTCCGACCTCAGCCCGCTCGGTCCTGTCCGGGGTCGGGTGTGCGATAGCGATCCCGACGGCGGTGCCGCCTACGACGGCGGTCTCGCCAGCCTGTTCCTGCCGTGCAACCGGGGCGGT
Organism: Actinomycetes bacterium; assembly: GCA_021838445.1. GTDB lineage: Bacteria > Actinomycetota > Acidimicrobiia > Acidimicrobiales > Palsa-688 > JAKCDU01. The sequence goes on from JAKCDU010000002.1 coordinate 80,843, forward strand.
CTGCAGCAGATCGAGCTGGCCGCAGGCCGTGTCGGATGGCGGGCCGGATCGGTCGACTCGACCCCGGTGCTGGTGAACGGGGCACTTTGGGCCCTGTCCTACCCGGCGGGGATCATCGAGGAGCTCGACCCCGCCACCGGCCGGACCCTCTACCGGTCGAAGGTGGGCCGCAAAGTTCCCACTTTCGCCTCGCTGAGCGCCGCCGACGGCCTCCTGCTGGTACCGACCCTCAACGGCGCCGCCGCTTTCTCCGGCCCGCAGGGCCCGGCCTGACCGGGACAGAGCGGCAGGGCCCGGCCTGACCGGGACAGAGCGGCAGGGCCCGGCCTGACCGGGACAGAGCGGCAGGGCCCGGGCGGGCAGGCGGGATCGGCGGTCAGCCGACCGGTGCCGGATGGGGATGGGGATGGGGAGCGGGCGCCGTCAGGCTGGGCGTCGCGGCGGCGATCGCGGGTAGCCGCAGCACGAACTCGGCACCCTCCCCGACCACCCCGCCGGCCCGGATGGTCCCCCCGTAGAAGCGGCTCAGGTCAGCCACTATGGCCAGTCCCAGGCCGAACCCGCCCTCCCCCCGGTCCCGGGCCGAGTCGAGGCGCACGAAACGCTCGAAGATGCGTTCCCGGTCCGCTTCGGCCACGCCCGGGCCGTCGTCGGAGACGGTCACCTGGGCGTAGGCCAACCCGTCCTCGACGACGGGCCCGACCTTGACGGTGAGGGCGCTCTCGGCGAAACGCCGCCCATTGTCCACCAGGTTGGCCACCATGCGCTCGGCGTAGACGGGGGGCACCCCCACCAGGACCGGGCTCGCCTCCAGGACGACCGTTGGGCCGGTCGGGGCGGCATCGGCGACGATCCGCTCGACGAGGGCGGCCAGGTCGGTGGGTTCCTTGCTGGCGATGAGCGAGCCCTCATCGGAGCGGGCCAGGAGCAGCAGACCCGAGACCAGCTCCTCCATGCGGCGGTTCTGCTCGAGGACCTCCCCCGCCACCTCGATCCAGTCGGTCACCGCCGGATGGTGCATGGCCACCTCCAGCTCGGTGCGGATGTTGGCGATCGGGGACCGCAGCTCGTGGGAGGCGTCGGACACGAAGCGGCGTTCCCGACGCGACGACGCTTCGAGTCGGTCGAGCATGGAGTTGAGCGTGCGGGCCAGCCGGGCGATCTCGTCCTCGTTGGCCGGCTCGGCCACCCGGTAGCTGTACCCGTCGCGAGTCGAGACCGACATCCCGGCCACCTGTCGCCGCATCCGCTCGATGGGACTCAGCGACCGTCCCACGACGACCCAGCAGATGACTCCCACCACTCCGAGCAGCATCGGGGTGCCGATCTCGAGCAGGCGCTGTATGTCAGCCACGGTGTGATCGAACTGGGCCATGGACGAGATCACCACGACGTCGCCGACCGCCTTGCCTGCCTGCACCGGCACCGACACCATGACCGCGTCGCGCGCCGTGTCGGCGAAGAAGTCGGGTACGGGCTGGACTCTCGGCGCGCCGGGCTGCCAGAGCGGCGGCAGGTGGCGCAGGGGTTTGCTGGCCCCTACCACCCGACCCCCCACGATCACCTGCAGGAACCCGCTGTCGATGGTGGCGCCGGAGGGCACGAAGACGGGGCTGGAGAGGGTCGGGTTGAACGCCACCACTTCCCGGGCGTCCTGCTCGGCGCTGTTGAGCAGGATCTTCTGCCGCTCGTGATGCAGGTCGAGCTGGATCACTCCCGCGGCCACGACCATGGCGCAGCCCACGGCGAGGAGGGCCGTAACGGTGATCCGGACCCGGACGCTCCCCACGAAGCGGGAGATGAGCCGCCTCATCCGACCGGCACCTCGACGAGGCGGTAACCCTGGCTGCGCACGGTCTCGACGTGGGAGGGCTTTCCGGGCTGGTCCAGCTTCCGACGGACGTAGCCGACGTAGACCTCCACCACGTTGGGGTCCCGGTCGGCTGCCGGGTCCCAGACGTGGTCGAGCAGCTCGGCTTTGGACACGTTCCGGTCGGTGCAGTGCAGCAGGTACACCAAGAGGGCCAGCTCGCGGCGGGTCAGGGACACCTCCTCGCCGGCCCGCCAGCAGCGGTGGTTGGCCGTGTCCAAGCGCAGGTCGCCATACTCGAACACGGCGCCGGCCGGGGCTCCGCCCCGCCGGATGAGGGCTCTCAGACGGGCCAGTAGCACCGGGTAGGAGAACGGCTTGGACAAGAAGTCGTCGGCGCCGCAGTCGAGGGCCTCGGTTTGATCGTCCTCGTCCTGCTTGGCGGTCAGCATCAGCACCGGGACGTTCGCGCCCGCGGCCCGCAGCTTGGACACCACCTCGTAGCCGCTCAGGCGGGGCAGCATGAGGTCGAGGATGATGGCGTCGTAGTTGCCGCTCAAGCTCCGCTCGAGCCCGGTCTCCCCGTCGGCGGCCACTTCCACGCCGTAGCCCTCGGCCTGCAGCCCCCGCTCGAGCGAGCGGGCCATGGCCGCCTCGTCCTCCACGACAAGTATTCGCACCACCCCCAGTCTGTCGCGCCGGTGACGTGATCGCCGTCCGCCCCGCTCTACAGTTCTCGGATGGGGGATCTCAGTATCGATACCGAACCGGCCGAAGTGGGTCTCGACCCGTCCCGCTTGGCCCGCATCGACCGGCACTTCGCTACCTACGTGGACGACGGTCGCCTACCGGGCTGGTTGATAGTGCTGGCCCGTCGCGGCCGGGTGGCCCACGTCGGGTCCAACGGCTGGCGTGACCGTGAGGGGAACCGGCCGGTCACCACCGACACCCTCTGGAGGCTGGCTTCGATGACCAAGCCGGTGACCTCAGTGGCCGCGCTCATGCTCTACGAGGAGGGCGCCTTCGAGCTCAAGGATCCCATCTCCCGCTGGCTGCCGGAGTTCGCCGAGGCGCGGGTCTACGAGTCGGGCGGGTCGGCGAATCCGACCACCCGGCCGGTCGAGGAGCCCATCCGGGTTTGGCATCTGCTCACCCACACCGCCGGCCTCACCTACGGCTTCCACCACTCCCACCCGGTGGACGCCATGTACCGGGCGGCGGGCTTCGAGTGGGGCACCCCGCCGGGGGCCGACCTGGCCCGCTGCTGCGAACTTTGGGCTGAGCAGCCGCTGCTGTTCGAGCCGGGACGCGAATGGAACTACTCGGTGGCCACCGACGTCCTCGGCCGGCTCGTGGAGGTGGTCTCCGGCGAGACCCTGGAGCAGTTCTTTCGCTCACGGGTGCTCGGACCGCTCGGCATGCACGACACCGGCTTCTGGGTGACCGAGGACCGCGCCGAGCGGCTGGCCGCCGCCTACGCCGCCAACCCGGCCGGCCGCTCCGCGCCGGCGGTGCCCTTCGACGGGAGCGGCGCGCTGTCTCCGCCTTCGAGCCTCTCAGGCGGCGGTGGCCTGATCGGGCCGGCCGGCGATTACCTGCGCTTCGCCGAGATGCTCCGCCGGGGCGGCGCGCTCGACGGGGTGCGGCTGCTGTCGCCCCGCACCGTCGCCTACATGACCGCCAACCACCTACCCGGCGGCGTGGACCTGGAGCAGTTCGGCCGGCCGCTGTTCGCCGAAACCACTTTCGACGGTGTCGGGTTCGGCCTCGGGGTGTCGGTGGTGACCGATCCGGTCAAGGGCAAGGTGTTGAGCCGGGCTGGGGAATTCGGCTGGGGCGGGGCCTTCAGCACGTTCTTCTTCGTCTCGCCGGCTGAGGACCTGACGGTGGCGCTGTTCACTCAGCTGCTGCCCTCGAGCACCCACCCCATCCGCAGCGAGCTCAAACAGCTGGCCTACCAGGCCATCGTCGACTGAGCGGGCCTCGCCGCCCGTCGCCGGGCCGGCGACGGGCCGGGGGGCGTCAGACGACGGGGGTCGCGATACGCGGCACGGGCCGGCAGCCGGCGCACGCGCTGGCGACGAGCCCGGCGGCGCGGGCCCGGCAGATGAGCAGCGATATCATCGCTCCCGACCCGCTCCACAACCACCCGGTGAGGGTGTGAGCCCCGAGGAACACCGACATCGGGGTCATCATGAGCAGCACCAGCGTGGTCGCCCCGCTGCCCAGATAGACCACCGTCCACACGATGGACAGGGTCCGGGTGAGCGAGCGCCGGGCGGCCAACCCGTCGGCGGCGGTGGGCACCAGGTCGCGGGCCAGGCGCACGACGAGCGGCTCGCCGGTGAACATGGTGGCGAGGAACATCAGCCCGAACCCGGCCGTCTCGGCCACGGGTATGGCGAAGTACACGAAAGGATGCCCCGAGAGGATGGCGGCGAGCCCCCGCAGGGTGGCCATGAACACCGTGATGAGCAGCATGCCCGACACCCGGTGATTACGGAAATGCTGGTAGATGGCAACGGTGTAGGCGTAGACGACCGACAGGCCGATGGCCCAGGTGATGGTGCCGGCGGCCATAACGACGTAGAACAGCAGCAGCGGGATGAGAGTCGCCACCAACAGAGCAGGTATGGCTCCCCGCACGAGATTCAACGCCGACCGCCACACAGATCTCTTGTCGGTGCCCCCGGGCGTTTCCTTGACGACCCCTAACCGCCTGCCGGCAACGGTTAGCCTGCTTGGGTGCCCCCCAATACCCACGGGGAAGGCGGTGCGGTGACCACCGCCCCGGCGACCACTGGTGAGTGGCTGCTCCCCCGGTTCGCCGGGTACCGCCGGCCCCGGGTGCTCCAAGCCGATCGCGCCCTGGTCGCCGCTTTCGTCGCGCTGGCGGCCGTCCTGCGGGTGCCGAACCTGGGCCGGGCCTACTGGATCGACGAGGGGATAAGCATCGGGATCGCGTCCCACCCCCTGACCCAACTGCCCCGCCTGCTGCGCCAGGACGGATCTCCGCCGCTCTTCTACGTCCTGCTTCACTTCTGGCTCGAGACCGTGGGCCGCTCCGAAGTGGCGACCCACCTACTTCCCCTGATGGTCTCGCTGCTCACCATTCCGGCAGGCTACTGGGCCGCCACCGAGCTTTTCGATCGGCGGGCCGGGCTGGCAGCCGCCGGCCTACTGGCCACCAACCCGTTCCTCAACTGGTACTCCACCGAGACGCGCATGTACACGCTGGTGGTCCTGCTGGTACTGATCGGGGTGACCTTCGCCTGGAGGGCCCAGCGTGACCGGAATGCGGCCGACGCCGCCAAGGCGGTGATTGCCTACGCCGCGCTCATGTACACCCATGACTGGGGCATCTACCTGGTCGGCGCCACCGCCTTGGTCCTGTTCCTGGTGACCTGGCGGCGCGGCGACCGGACGGCCTCTCTGTGGGTGGCGGGCGGCGGCTTGGCGGTAGCGGTCCTGTGGCTCCCGTGGCTCCCCTCGTTCCTCTTCCAGGCCGGCCACACGGCGGCACCGTGGGCCGTCCGGCCGGGGATCGGTGACATCTTCGCCGACCCCGCCTCGGTGCTCGGCGGCACCCTGGGTTTCTTGGTGGCGCCGGCCCTGGCCATCGGTTCGTACCTGTGCTGGAGCAAGCTGGCGCCGGGCACCCGCCAAACGGCGGGGGCCATGGCCTGGATGGCCCTGGCGGCCACCGTGGCGGGGTACATCGGCGCGCTGATCGAGCCGTCGTGGACGGCCCGCTACCTGGCGGTGATCGTGGCGCCGTATCTGCTGGCCGCGGCCGGGGCCCTGTCGACGACGTTGAGGGGCCGGGTGGTGCTGGCCTCGGTGGGGTCGGGGCTGGCTCTGTGGTCGATCGTCGGCAGTCTGCTACCCAACCCCAACGGGCGCTACGCCAAGGACAATATGGCGGCCATCGCCGGTGCCGCCCGCCCCTACCTGGCCTCCGGCGACATGGTGGTGGTCGACCAGACCGAGCAACTCGCCGTCGCCCGCCACTACCTGCCCGGGGACCTCCAGTACCTGACGCCTTCGGGACCCGTCGCTGATCCGACCGTGGTGGACTGGCGCAACCTGGTGCAGCGGCTACAGCAGGCGACGCCCTGCGAGGCCATAGGCCCCACCTTGCGGTCGCTGGCCATCGGGTCGAGCGTCCTCGAGATCCTTCCCGCCCGCAAGCTCGGAGCCTCGGGGTCGGCATGGTCCAAAGCGGTCACCGGCCAGGTCCTCGCCGTCGACGGCTTCTTGAGCCGCGACCCCAGCCTGCGGATCGTGGCGCTGTTCAGGCAGGGCCTGCACCCCCAGCCCTACGCCCCGGTAGAGGGAGTCCTCTACCAGAAGACGGCGCGGACGCCTCCCTGCACCTGATGGCGGCCGCGCTGCTGGCCGCCGCCGTGGTCACCCTCGGCCGCCTCCTCGGCTGGCAGGGCGTGGACATGGCCGCCCAGGTGTACCGGGTGGACAGCCTGCGCCGCAACGGCTTCACGCTGTGGGATTTCGGCTGGTACGGGGGGCACTGGACCCTCGACTACAGCCTGCTGTACCCGCCGCTGGCCCGGTGGCTCGGCATCACCGCGACCACCGTCGCGTCGGCGGCGCTGGCCGCGTTGGCCTTCGACCGCCTGGCGCGCCGCCACCTCGGGGAGGGGGCGGCGGTGGCTTCGCTGGTGTTCGCCGCGGGGACCCTCGTGTCGGCCTCCATCGGCCAGTTGACCTTCCTCGGCGGCGAGGCTTTCGGCCTCGGTGCGGTCTGGGCCCTGTCGGGTCGCCGGCGATCCCTGGCCGTGCTGCTGGCCCTGGGCGCCACCCTGACCAGCCCGCTCACCGGCGCGTTCGTGGCTCTCGCCGGCGCTGCGTGGGCCCTCGACCGGGGGTGGGAGCGCGACCGGGCCGGATGGTGGGGGGTGGCGGTGGCCGCGGCCGCGGCGGTACCGGTGCTCGTCGCCGCGGTGGTCTTCCCCGGCGACGGGCCCATGCCGTACCCGGCCGTCGACTGGCTGTGGGAGATGACCGTGGCCGCCGTCGTGGTCGCCTTGGCCGGCCGCCGATGGCGCCCGCTCAGCATCGGCGGCCTGCTGTACATGGCCACTACCACCGTCTCCTTCGCCGTCCCGAGCGCTCTGGGCGGCAACGTGGGGCGTCTCGAGGACATGGTCGCGCTGCCCGTCGCGCTGGCCCTGGCCTGGTCGCGCCGTCGGCTCCTGGCGCCGGTGGCGGCGCTGCCCCTGGCCCTCTCACAGTGGGCTCCGGCCTGGGGTGCCTTCGCCGTCGCCCCCACCGCCGCCGCCGCCCACCGGTCCTTCTACGACCCGCTGGTCCAGGTCCTCGCCGCCCGGGCGGCGACCGGACCACCCGGGCGGGTCGAGGTGGTCCCCACGGCGTGGCACTGGGAAGCGGCATGGGTCGCTCCCGTCGTGCCACTGGCCCGGGGCTGGGAACGCCAGTTGGACGAGGCCGACAACCCGATCTTCTACCGGGCCGGCGCCCTCAACGGGGCGAGCTACCGGGCCTGGCTGATCGCCAACGGCGTCCGCTTCGTGGCCCTGCCGGCGGCGCCCCTCGACATGGCCGGGCGCGCCGAAGGGCGGCTCGTGTCGGCGGGGCTGGTACCGGGCCTGCACCTGGTCTGGAGGACGCCGCAGTGGCAGCTGTACTTGGTGGCGGGAAGCCCGGGCATCGTGTCCGGCCCGGCCGAGCTCGTATCCACCAGTGCAGCCCGGATCCAGGTGGACGTGCGGGCGGCGGGGATCGTGGCGGTGCGGGTCCGCTGGACCCCGGACTGGTATGTGGCGTCGGGGTCGGGGTGCGTGTCGGGCCGCGGCGGGTGGATCGATCTGCACGCCTCCCGACCGGGGCCGGTCAGCCTCGAGCTGTCCCCCCTCCATCCCGGTCGCGGCGCCTGCCCGGGGCCGACGCTGACCGCCCGGCGCGGCTGACCCGCCGTATCATCGAGGTCGCGATGCGACCCCTCTCCTGCCTCGAGGTCACCAACTCGGCGCCGGGTTTCGCTCTCGACATTCTCGATCCCGCGACCAGGGCCCAGGTGGCGGCCCACCTGCTGCGCTGCGACGACTGCCGGCGGCGGGTCACCTCGATGCAGTCGGCGGCGGCGGAACTGCTCGACTTGAACCGCGGCGACGGTCCCCCCTCCGGCTGGCGGGCCGAGTCGTGGTCGGCCGGGTGGAGCGGCGATCCCCACGACCACTCCGATTGGGCCGCCCCCGAGGACGCCGACTGGCTGGAAGGCTCCGACGGGTCCACGCCGGCGCGGCGCCCGGTCCGGCGTCGCCTCCGTACGGTTCTGTCGGTAGCCGCCGCCGCTCTGCTCGTGGTCGGCACGACGCTCGGCCCCGAACTCGAGCAGGCGGCGTCGCATCCCGAGAACCCGACGGTGACCGTCCGGTTGATGGCCGCCGGCTCGGCGGTCGGCACCGTCGCCCTGTTCACCGGCGCGGTCGAGGCCATAGACGTGGCCGTCGAGGGCCTGTCGGAGTCTGGGACCATGGACATCCTGGTGGTCGACCGCTCCGGCACGGCCACTTCGGTCGGCCAGATCGAGGTGTCCCGAAGCCGCGGTGCCTGGCTCGGACACCCGCCGGTGCTCCTCGGCTCGCTGACCAGCCTGGTCCTCGTCGACGACCAGCGCCGGGAGGTCGCCTCGGCCGCCCTGGCCACCTGAACCCGGACCGGTCACCGGCGACGGGGGAAAACCAGTTTCGCCTGCGCCACCCGGTGGCTACGGTCGACGCGTGCGCCTCCTCCGCCAGCCTCGCCTGGCACTCATGTTCACCGGCGCCGCCCTCAACGAGATAGGCAGCTGGGCCTCCCTGATCGCCTTTTGGGGTTACGCCGCTTATCGCTTCCACTCCAGCCCCGACCAGATCGCCCTCGTGAGCGTCATGTGGTCGGCGCCGGGTGCGCTGTTCGGTCTGGTCAGCGGTGGGCCCATAGACCGCTACGGGCCCAAAGCGGTGATGATCGCCGCCGACGTGGTCGGGTTCGTCGCCGCAGTGGGGATGGTCTGGTCCACCACCTACCTCCAACTGGTCGCCATGGTGACCCTCTCGGGCACCGCCGGGGCGTTCGGGCGGCCGGCGGCGTCCAGCCTTCCGCCCCGGCTGGTCGATGACGCAGAGCTGCTGCAGGCCAACGCCCTGCTCGGTCTGACGACCCAGGTAGCCCTGGTCGTCGGGCCGCTGGTGGCGTCTGTCGCCATATCGGTGTGGAGCGTGAGGGCCGCGTTCGTGGTCGACGCAGCCACCTTCGTGGTCGGAGCCCTGACGACCCTGCCCCTGCGCCTGCGCCCCGTGGGCCCCGCCGGCAGTCACGAGTCCGGAGCCACCCACGGGTCCGGTAGCTCCGACCTGTGGAGCGGCTTACGGCTGGCGTGGCGGGTGGGGAGCATCCGGCGCACGCTCCTTCTCGGTCTGGCCCTGTTCGGCTCGTGGGGGGCGTCGATGGTGATGGAGCCGTTGTACGTGCGCGACGTCCTGCACCGCTCGAGCGCCACCTTCGGATGGCTCCAGACCGTGTTCGGCCTGGGCCTCATCGTCACCACCCTCCTCCTGCCGCGACTGGGCGAGCGGGTGGTCAACGGTCGGGCCCAGGCCGCCTCGGTGATGGCCTCTGCCGGGGCGGTGACCCTGTACCTGGCCACCAGCTCCCTGGTGGCCGCGGCCATCGGGATCTTCCTGTGGGGGGTCCTCACCAGCCTGTTCCTCCCGCCCTTCTACACCCTGCTGCAACGCTCGACCCCGGCCGAGAGCCACGGGCGCATCATGGCGACGGCCGGGATGGCCAACGGCGTGGCCGGACTCGTCACGACCCCGCTGGCCGGGGTGGTGGTCGCCGCGGTCGGGGTGCGCAGCACCGCCTTGGCCGTCGCCGCCGGCCTGCTCGCGGCCGGCGCGTCGGGGTGGCTGGCCGATCAGGGAGCGGCGAACAGCGAGTCCAGGGCGGCGGCCAGGGCCGGGTAGGCCGACTCCTCGGCCGAGCTGTCAGGGGTGGAGTCGATGTCGGTCAGGTGGCCGAGAAGGCTGAGCGAAATGAGGTTGCGTTCCACCGCCCCGCCGTCGGTCCCGTCGGGCAGGGAAACCGCATCGCCCCACTCCATGACCACCTTGTAGCTTCCCGGGCGGCCCTCGTGCGGATCGAGCCGGGCCTCGGAGATGACCCGGGGAGGCACCCTCCCCAGAATGGTGCGCTGCCAGCCGGCCATCTCGTCCAGGGGCAGGTTGGGCACGTTGAGGTTGACCAGCACCGGGACCGGCACCCCGCTGCCGGCCAGGGCGCCGGTCACCGCCGAGGCGGCGGCCGCGGCCGACTCCCAGTGCATCCCTTTCAGCATGTCGTCCCAGCCCTGGCCTTCGATGCCGTAGCCCTCCACCGCCTGGCTGACCGCCACCGCCGGGATGCCCCGCGTCCGCGCCGTCAAAGCCGCCCCGACGGTGCCGGAGTGGTACACCGAGCGGCCCACGTTGATCCCGGGGTTGATGCCGGCCACGACCAGATCGAAAGGCGGTCCGAAGACCCCGAGACCGGCGAAGAGGACGCACAGGGCGGGAGGGCCACTCACTGTCCACGCCTCGTGCGCACCGGCGACCTCGCAGCGGCGGACCTCCGGACGCATCTCGTTGAGAACGCCCAGCGAGGCGGCCGCCCCGGAGAACTCGCGGTCGGGGGCGATCACCGTGACCTCGCCGTGAGCGGCCACCGCCCGGGCCAGGACATGGATTCCCTCGGAGTCGATTCCGTCGTCGTTGGTCACGAGGATGCGCACACCTACTTACTACTACGGTCTCGGGCATGCTCTACGCGTGGGGTTTCGACCGTATCGGCGTGGTCGCCGGTGACCTGTTCTTCGTCGACCCTGACCCGGCCCCGGGCCAGGAGGGAGCCGAGCACGGCGTACGCCTGGAGGTACGGCTGCTCGAGCGGCCACCACTGACCGGCTCGGTGTACGCCGCCCAACCCATCGTCATAGACCGACCGGTATGGCGGGCCGACCTGCTCGAGACGCTGAGCGCAGAACCGGGCAGCCACGACCGGACCCACCACCATCCCCGCTTCCGGGGCTGGGAGCCGGGGAGCCGCCAGTACGAGGAGGCCCTGTCAACCGACCCGCTCGGGTGGCTGCAGCAGCGGCTGGAGGACCTACCCGGTCTCCTCGCCGGGGCCGACCTGCCCCCCGACACCGCCGGTGCGGGCGATGCCGCGGCCCTGGCCCGGGTCGCGCCCCTCATCGCCTCCGCCGTCTCGGATCTGCTCGGACAGGTCCGACGTGGCGAGCTGGGCAACCCCCCCGAGGGAGTACCGGCCGATCAGCTGACCGGAGCGCGCGTCAGCTGGCTGTGAACCCCGGGTCGGGCTCGTCGGCCTCGGGGTGACCGTTGGCGGTGATCGCCACGGGGTTGCCGTGAACGTTCACCGCCACCTGGTCCTGGGTCTGCTCGGCTCGCACCACGTGCATGACCGCGTTGACCAGGGCCAGATGGGTGAACGCCTGCGGGAAGTTGCCGAGGTGGCGCCCGCTGCGGGGGTCGAGCTCCTCGGCGTAGAGCTCGAGGGGGCTGGCCAGCGAGAGCAGTCGTTCGCAGAGCCGCCGCCCCCGGTCGATCTCGCCGATCTCCACCAGGGCCGACACCAGCCAGAACGAGCAGATGGTGAACGTACCCTCGTGGCCTTCGAGGCCGTCGCTGGTCTCGTCGGTGCGGTAGCGCAGCACCAGACCGTCCTCGGTCAGCTCGTCGGCGATGGCCAGGACGGTGGCCTGGATGCGCGGGTCATCGGGCGGCAGGAAACGCAACAGGGGCAGCAGCAGCAGCGAGGCGTCGAGGTTCTTCGAGCCGTAGTACTGGACGAACACGCCCCGCTCGTCGACGCCGCGGGCGCAGATGTCGGCGTGGATCTGGTCGGCCAGGGCCTGCCATTTCTCTGCGTAATCGGGCTTCTCGTACATGCGGGCCAGCCGGGCCCCCCGATCCAGAGCGACCCAGCACATCAGCTTGCTGCTGGTGAAGTGCTGCGGGTCGCCTCTCACCTCCCAGATACCGCGGTCGGGCTCCTCCCAGTTGGCCGCGGCCGCCTCGACCTGTCTGAGCAGGAAAGGCCACATCGACTCCTGGAGCCGGCTGCGGGACCGGACGTGGAGGAGGACCGAGTCGAGGACGGCGCCCCACACGTCGTGCTGCCGCTGGTTGTAGGCGCCGTTGCCGATACGCACCGGTGATGCCCCCTCGTAGCCCGACAGGTGCGGGAGGGTCGACTCGGCCAGGTCGGTCTCGCCTCCGACCCCGTACATGATCTGAAGGTCGGAGTCGCGCGACGCATCGCCGATGAAGTAGAAGAAGTCGTCCGCCTCCCGGTCGAAGCCGAGGGTGTAGAGCCCCCACAGCGCGAAGGTGGAGTCGCGCACCCAGGCGTAGCGGTAGTCCCAGTTGCGTTCCCCCTGGGGGGTCTCGGGCAGGCTGGTGGTGGCGGCCGCCAGGAGAGCCCCGGTGGGGGCGTAGGTGAGACCTTTGAGGGTCAGCGCGCTGCGTTGCAGGTAGCTGCGCCAGCGGTGATCGGGGAAGGTCCCCCCGGTGATCCACTGGCGCCAGTGCTCCGAGGTTCGGGACATGCGGGCGGCCGCGTCGGCGAAGGTGCGCGGCGCGGGCAGCGGCGACCACGAGAGGGCGACGAAGTGCTCGTCGCCCTCGGCCATGCGGGTCCGGGCCTTCAGGCAGCGGCGCTCGGTACCCGGGCGCAGGTCGGTGGTGATGCGCAGCTGCACCCCCGATCCGTCGTGGGACGCCAGCAGCTCCCCGTAGCCGTCGCCCTGGTACTCCCAGCGGGCCTCGTCGCGGCCGTAGTCGAACATCGGCTCGCAGGTCATGGACAACTCGACGGTGCCGCTCACACATTTGACGGTCCGCAGGAGGCAGTGCTCGGCGTCGTGGTCGGTGGGCGAACGGCGATGGGTGTGTGATCGCTGGTCGACGTTGTGCCAGGGACCGACCACGAGGGCATCGCGGACGATCAGCCACCCGGTGCGGGTCTGCCAGGTCGTCTCCAGCATGAGGCTGCCGGGCAGGTAGCGCCGGGCCGCCGGGACGATCTCGTCGTAGGGACCGACCCGGAAGCTCCCGGCGCTGCGGTCGAGCAGCGCGGCGAAGATGCTCGGGGAGTCGGGCCGGGGCAGGCACATCCATTCCACCGCCCCCGAAGGGGCGATGAGACAGTTGGTCTCGCAGTCGGACAGGAAGGCGTAGTCGCCTATGGGCGGGAAAGCGCTACCCCCCGCCGTCCACATCCCAGAGTCGGTCTGGAAGGCTCCGGTGGACGCGTCGGGCTGGGACGGGGTCTTATCCACCCCAACAAGTTAAACCCGACCGGGGCCCCGGGACGGGCCGGGCGCCCTCAGCACCCGGGGGACGGCTCAGCTGCGCGCCGGCGCCAACCGCTTGAGCGCCAAGCCCCCCTCGAAGGGACGGCGCTGGAACGCCGCCGGAGCGACGTAGCCGGTCGGCCCCAGAGGCTGGTGGACGTCCTCGACGAGCGGCCCGATCTCGGCCGCGATCGGGGCCAGGGCGTCGAGGTCGAACCCGTAGAGACGGCCGGCGTTACCAGCCAGGATCTTGCGGGTGTTCTCCACCGACTCCGAGTGCAGAGCCCACTGGATGGCCACCTTGGAGTCGGGTGTGGTCCCCTCCTCGTGGGGGTAGTCGCTACCCCACAGGATGTGGTCGGCGCCGACGAAGCCGATCATGTCGAGCTCGTAGGGGCTGAAGCCCGACGAGCCGAAGTACACGTTGCGCTTGACGTACTCGCTCGGGGTCAGGCTGAGCTCGTCCACCGAGGAGCCGCCGAAGATGCCGTAGGTGCGGTTCTCGGCCGAGGACTTCATGGTGGGCACCATGGCGTCGAGGGTCGCCACGACCATCCGGACCCAGAGCGTGCCCTGCTCGGTGGGGACGAAGCGCAGGCTCGGGTAGCGCTCGAAGACGCCGGCCAGGATCAGATGGCCGAGGGTCCGCTGGGCCCAGGACGCCATCTCGGTGATGAGCACCGGATTGGACGCCGGCTGGTCCATGGGCATGATGGGGCTACCCGCACCCGAGTGCTGCACGACGGTCAGGTCGAGGTCGTGGCAGAGAGCCCACAGAGGCTCGTAGCAGGTGTGGAACAGGGGGGCCACCACTTCGTCGCCGGGCGACACGGCGGGCACGAGGACGCCGCCGAAGCATCCCTGCTCGACTCCCCACTTGATCTCCTCGATGGCCAGATCGACGTCGTTGGGGAAGATCTGGATCAAACCCCGCCGCCGGGTCGGCGCCTGGGACACGAAGTCGACCTGCCAGCGATTGTGGGCCTTGACCCCCGCCCAGCGCTTGTCCAGCTCGTCGGCGGTACGGGGCAGGCTGATGGTGATGTTGGGAGTGGTGGGGAAGAACGGGGGGACGGTGTTGGGGAACAGGAGCTCCCCGGCGACGCCGTCGGCGTCCATCTCGGCCATCCGGAAGTCGTGGTCCCAGTTGCGCTTGGCCGTGGCGATGATCAGATCGTCGAAGGGGCTTATGTAACTGTCGGCCCACGCGTCGAAGTCGTCGTGCAGGCGGGTCGGCAGGTAAGGCTTGTAGTCACGAAGGTCAGCTCCGGCGTGGGTGTCCGCCGAGATCACCACATAACGATCGCCATCATCCCACTTAACGGTCATGTGCTCAGACTACGGATATCTTTGACATCTGTCAATGATCCGGGTGGGGGCGGGGCGGTCAGGCGGTGACGCGCGCCGACGCCCCCGCCGACAGGTCGAGGACGGCACCGGTCATGTGGCGGGCCTCGTGGCTGCAGAGGAACACGACCATCGCCGAGATCTCCTCGGGCTCGAGGACGGCGTCGGGCTGCACATGCAGCAGGCCGAGGAAGGCTTTGGCGTCCTCGAAGGTCGGCGACTCGAGGTCGGGGCGCACTTTGCGGGCCAGCCCCTCGTTGTGCACCATCGGGGTGTCGATGTTGCCCGGGGCGATGGCGTTGACGGTGATGCCGAAGCGGGCCAGGTCCTGCGCGGTGCTCTTCACCAGACCGATGACCCCCCATTTGGACGCCACGTAGGCCCCCATCCCGCCGCTGGCCCCCCGCCCCATCATGGAGGAGATGCCGATGATCCGGCCCCGGCCTCCTTTGATCATGTGCGGGGCGGCGGCCCGGAAGGTGTGAAAGGTTCCGGTCAGGTTGGTGTCGATCACGTCGGCCCAGCGGGCCGGATCGGCCACCTGCACGGGGTCGCCCCCGCTGATCCCGGCGTTGGCCACGGCGATGTCGAGCCGGCCGGCGTCGGTCACCACCTCGCCCACCGCGGCGTCGAGCGAGGCGAAGTCCCTCACATCGACGCGCTTGGCCCACACCCTGCGGCCCTCGTCGCGGATCATGTCGGCGGTCGCCTTCAGGTCCTCCTCCCGGGCCAGGGGGTAGTCGAGGGTCGGGAGGTCGTGGCACTGGTCGAAGATGGCCACGTCCGCTCCCTCCCGGGCGAGAGCCAGAGCGTGGCTGCGTCCCATTCCCCTGGCCCCACCCGTGACCAGGGCCACCTGACCGTCGAACCGTCCCATGGGGCGGGCAGGTTAGACACTCCGAGCACCGATCGCGCCGATCACGCCGATCACGCCGATCACGCCGCTCCTGCGGGTACCGGCCCGGCCCGGGTAGCGTGACCCGGCATGGAGCCGGTGGAAGAGTCGCACGAGTTGCAGCGCAGGGCCAGGGCCATCCGGGACCGCGCCTTCGGCACGCGGGTCACGTTCTCCCCCAAGGTGTTCATACCCCTGACCATGCTGTGCCGGGACCGCTGCGGCTACTGCACTTTCGCCAAAGCCCCGGCCCGCATCGACTCGCCCTTCCTCAGCCCCGACGAGGTCGTCGACCTGGCCCGGCGGGGGGCGGAGGTGGGCTGCCACGAGGCGCTGTTCACTCTGGGCGAACGCCCCGAGGAGCGCTACCCCCTGGCCCGGGCCTGGCTGGCCGAGCACGGGTACCGCTCCACCGTCGACTACCTCGTGGCCATGTGCCGCCTGGTGATCGACGAGACCGGTCTGCTCCCCCACGCCAACGCCGGGGCGCTCTTCGCCGAGGAACTGTCGGCGCTGCGCCCGGTGACGGCCAGCCAGGGAATGATGCTCGAGACCCTCCGGGAGGACATCGAGGCCCACCGGGGTTCCCCGGACAAGCTGCCGGCCCGGCGCCTGGCCACCCTGGAGGAGGCCGGACGCCTGGCCATCCCCTTCACGACCGGAATCCTCGTCGGCATCGGCGAGACCCGCGCCGACCGCATCGAGGCCATCGAGGCCATCGCCGCCGCCCACGCCCGCCACGGCCACGTTCAGGAAGTGATCGTCCAGAACTTCCTGCCCAAGCCGGGGACGGCCATGCACCGGGACCAACCGTGCCCCGACGCCGACTTCCTCGAGGCCATCGCCCTGGCCCGGACCATCCTCCCGCCCGAGGTCCACTTGCAGGCACCGCCCAATCTGTCCGACGATTTCGGGCGCCTGCTCGACGCCGGCATCGACGACTGGGGCGGGGTGTCGGCGGTGACGGCCGACCACGTGAACCCCGAGCGGCCGTGGCCTTCGCTCGAACGCCTGCGGGCCGCCACCGAGGCGGCCGGCAAGACGCTGGCCCCGCGCCTCACCATCTACCCCGAGTTCGCCGCCGACCCCGACAGGTGGCTCGACGCCGACATGCGCTTCGCCGTGCTCGACCGTTGCGACGCCGAGAGCCTGGCGCGCGACGACCCCGGCTCGGTCTTCCCGCAGAAGGTCGGCGAGTACCGCAACATCGGCGACGGCGCCGAGGTCATCCTGGTCGGCCGGCGCTCGACCCAGTGGTACTCCGGTGCCGACCGCAGCCCCATCCAGCTGGTCGGGTCAGCAGCACCCGAGCCGCGGTTGGCCCAAGGGCCGGTGGCCGAGGTGCTGACCGGTGTGCGTCTCGGCCAGGAACCCGGGGAGGAGGAGCTCACGGTCCTGTTCTCGGCGCGCCGTGCCGAGGTCGCCGCGGTGGCCGCGCTCGCCGACGAGCTGAGGGCCGAGGCGGTCGGCGACACGGTGACGTGGGTCTCCAACCGCAACATCAACTACACCAACGTGTGCACCTTCAAATGTCGCTTCTGCGGCTTCTCCAAGGGCCCGTTGTCCTTGAACCTGCGGGGCACGCCCTACCTTCTCACCCTCGAGGACATCGCCGCCCGGACCCGCGAGGCCTGGGACATGGGAGCCACCGAGGTCTGCCTGCAGGGAGGCATCCATCCCGACTTCGACGGGGACTACTACATCGACGTGACGAGGGCGGTCAAAGAGGCGGCTCCCGACATCCACGTGCACGGCTTCACCGCGCTCGAGGTGACCGAGGGGGCCCGGCGCCTCGGTGAGCCGCTGGAGACCTACCTGAGGCGCCTCATGGACGCCGGCCTGCGCAGCCTGCCCGGGACCGCGGCCGAAATCCTCGACGACGGCATACGGGCCACCCTCTGCCCGGACAAGATCGACACCCAGCAGTGGCTCGACGCCCATCGCTCGGCCCACCGGGTCGGCCTGCGCTCGAACATCACCATCATGTTCGGCTCCATCGAGACCCCCCGCCACTGGGCCCGTCACCTGGTCATAACCCGCGACCTGCAGAAGGAGACCGGCGGCTTCACCGAGTTCGTGGCGCTCCCCTTCGTGCACATGGCCGCCCCCATCTACCTGCAGCGCAAGTCCCGCCGCGGACCGACGTGGCGCGAGGTGGTGCTCATGCACGCCGTGGCCCGCATCGCCTACCGCGGCTTGATCGACCACGTCCAGGCGTCGTGGGTGAAACTCGGCGCCGACGGGGTGCGCCAGCTGCTCCAGGCCGGAGTGGACGACCTCGGGGGCACCCTCATCGACGAGAACATCTCCCGTGCCGCCGGTGCCTCCCACGGCCAAGGCATGCAGGAGGAAGGTTTCCGGTCGATCACCTCACCACTTGGTCGCACCCTGGAGCAGCGGACCACCCTGTACGGCAGGGTGGTCGCGGCCCTCTGACGGGGTCGGAGGGGTGGGAGCCGAGCGGCAGCTCCTAAGGTCGAACCCATGAGAGCTGTTGTGTGCCGGGAGATCGGCGGCCCCGACCTCCTGGCCATCGAGGACGTGGCGGAGCCGGTCGCAGGGCCGGGGCAGGTGCTGGTCGAGGTCCGGGCCTGCTCGGTCAACTTCCCGGACCTGCTCATGATCCAGAACCTCTACCAGTTCAAGCCGGAGCTGCCGTTCATCCCCGGCAGCGAGGTGGCCGGGGTGGTGCACGCCGTCGGGGACGGCGTCGACCGCTTCTCGCCCGGCGACAGGGTTCTCGGCAGCTCGCTGTTCGTGGGAGGGCTGGCCGAGTTGGCGGCACTGTCAGCCGACACGACCGTCGCCGTACCCGACGATGTCAGCTTCGAGGACGCCGCCGGACTCCTCTACGCCTACGGAACCTCTCAGTACGCCCTGAAGGACCGGGCCCGCCTGCGGCCGGGCGAGACCCTGCTGGTGCTCGGCGCGGCCGGAGGGGTGGGTCTGGCCGCGGTGGAGATCGGAGTCCTGATGGGCGCCCGGGTGATCGCCGCAGCGTCGACCGACGAGAAGCTCGAGCTGTGCCGGGCCCACGGGGCGGCGGAGACGATCAACTACAGCCGCGAGGACCTGAAGGCCCGGGTGCGCGAGCTCACCGGCGGCGCCGGGGCGGACGTGGTCTACGACCCGGTGGGCGGCCCCTACTCGGAGCCGGCCCTGCGCTCGACGGCCTGGGAGGGACGCTTCCTCGTCATCGGTTTCGCCGCCGGCGACATCCCCCGGATGCCGCTCAACCTGGCTCTGCTGCGCGGCTGCAGCATCGTCGGCGTGTTCTGGGGATCGTTCGTCGGGCGCGAACCGCAACGTCACCGGGCCAACGTCTCGGAGCTGGTGGAGTGGTGGCGCAGACAGTCCCTGCGACCGCACACTTCGGCGTCCTACCCACTCGAACGCTCGGCGTCGGCTTTCGCCGACCTGGCCGAGCGGCGGGTCATGGGCAAGGTGGTCGTGGTCCCCTGACCACCCGGCCCGACCCAGGCGGAGCCCGGCGCCCCTCCGGCCTCCCGCGTAGGATAAGCGGAATGAGCGGAATGGTCGATAGAGAGCTCGCAGTCGATCTGAGACGATCCGCAGGGTCGGCCATGGAGGACGCCGTCGACACCCGACGCCGCATCCACGCCGACCCCGAGATCGGCCTGGAACTGCCCCACACCCAGGAGCTGGTGGCGTCGAAGCTGGCGCAACTGGGCCTGCGCATGGTCATGGGCCGCGGGTGCTCGTCAGTGGTCGCGGTCATCGAAGGTGACCGCCCCGGTCCGACCACGCTCCTTCGCGCCGACATGGACGCCCTGGAGATGCCCGAGGACACCGGCCTCGAGTTCGCGTCGCGGACCGCCGGGCGGATGCACGCCTGCGGCCACGACGCCCACACCGCCATGCTCCTCGGCGCCGCCCGCCTCCTCTGCGACCGGCGCCGCGAGCTCGCCGGCCGGGTGGTCCTCATGTTCCAACCGGGCGAGGAGGGCCATGACGGGGCCAGGGTCATGCTCGACGAGGGCCTCCTCGCCGAGTACCACCCGGACCGGGCCTTCGCCCTGCACATCTCCTCGGTCCTGCCGTCCGGGTGGATCAGCACCCGGCCGGGAACGCTGATGGCATCGGCCGACGAGTTCCGCGTGACGGTCACCGGCCGGGGCGGGCACGCCTCGATGCCCCACGACGCCACCGACCCGGTGCCGGCGGCCTGCACCATCGTGACCTCGATCCAGTCCATGGTGACCCGCACCGTGCCGGCCTTCGATCCCGCGGTGGTCACCGTCAGCACCATCCACGGGGGGACGGCGACCAACGTGATCCCCGAGCGGGTCGTTCTCGGCGGAACCATCCGGGCCGTCTCGGACCGCTCCCGTGACCTGGTGCTCTCCAAGCTCGGCGAGCTGTGCCGGAACGTGGCGGAAGCCCACGGCTGCCGGGCCGAGATGGAGGTCCAGCCGCACAGCTATCCCGTCACCGTCAACGACGACGACTTCGCCGCCCACACCCTCGCCGTGGCGCGCCGCCTGGTAGGCGACGGGGCCATGACGATGCCCACCCCGGTCATGGGGGCCGAGGACTGGTCCCACGTCCTGCGCCAGGTCAAGGGCAGCATGGCCTTCCTGGGAGCGGCCCCGAGCGGGGTGGCCAGTCCGGCCCCGAACCACTCGAACCACTTCGTGATCGAAGAGGACGCCATGGCCGACGGGATGGCCATGTACGCGGCCATGGCTCTGAGCGGCGACGGTGAGCCGGCGTGAGCGCCACTGATGGCCTCATCGCCAACGCCGAACGCTACTTCGAACGGGGCTTCCACGACGGCTCCCGGGCGGTGCGGCCGGCGCTACAGCTGACCGTCGTGTCGTGCATGGACTCGCGCATCGACCTGTTCTCCCTCCTCGGGCTCAAGATCGGCGACGCCCACATGATCCGCAACGCCGGCGGAGTGGTCACCGAGGACACCATCCGTTCGCTGGCCATCTCGCAGCGCTTTCTCGGCACCCGCGAGATCGTGCTGATCCACCACACCAACTGCGGCCTCGAAGGACTCGACGACCAGCGGCTCGCCGACGACCTCGAGTCGGAGACGGGTACCCGTCCGACATGGCGGGCCCGCGGTTTCACCGACGTGGCCGACGATGTCCGGCGTTCCATCGAGGCCATCCGGGCCGACCCGTTCGTCAAGGAGAAGGGATCCATCCGCGGCTTCGTCTTCGACGTGGTGACCGGTCGCCTGGAGGAGGTCCAGCCCCCACCCAGATCATGACATCTGCACTGCCCTGACGTGCAGTCGGGTCGGGCCCCTTCGGGCAGCTCCCGAGGCCAAGTCCTGCCCCGAGGTGCAGCCAAAGGGACACAACCGCTCCGACCGCGGCCCACAGGCTTGCTCGTACTCCGGGCGTAGCCCATGATGTCACCCGGAAGTCACGTCGAAGGGAGCAGCCGGAAATGGTTTGGCAACTGGACCAGGGGCAACGTGAGCAGCTCATCGGAGTCGACCTGCCCCGTGACCCAGCCAGCTACATCAAGCAGATCAACGAGCCGCTGGGCGAGATCTTCCAGACCTGGATGGAGAACCGGACCCGGGAGGGGAACACGCCGGTCGCCAATCTGGTGGACTTCCTGGTCAGGATCGATCTGGGTCATGACCCGACGGAGATCTACGAGCACTTCCTGGGCCCCGAGGCCGAGACCGCCGGCCAGCCGATCAGCTGGCCCAGCAACTACGACATCGCCGCCGCCATCAACGAGATCGCCACCTACGAGGTGATGTCGACGCTCGCCGAAGCTACGAACGAGACGGTCGAAAAGCCGAGCTACCAGGAGTACGCCGACGCCGTCCGCCGGGCCGGCGAACTGGGGCTGCAATGGCTGGGTGACGTGTACGTCCCGTCGTTCGTCGGTGAGGCCTCGATCATGGCCGAGGAGGAGTCGAAGAAGCTGCTGGAGGACCTCCAGCGCATGACCGACGAGGAAGGTGAAGAGGGCGAGCAGCAGCCCCTCGGAGAGGCCCCCCCGGACCTCGGCGGCGACGATCTGGTCGCGATCGCCGAGCAGCAGGTAGGGGCCGTGGAGCTCGACCCGGTGCAGATGCGCACGCAGATCCTCGCCTCGTGGCCGTCCTTTGCCTCGAACCTGCGCGATTCCAACCAGCAAACCCTCAAGAATCTGGACGAGGACGAGAGCGGGGCCCACCCGCTCCCCCTGCTCGTGATGGAGAAC
Source organism: Actinomycetes bacterium (assembly GCA_021838445.1). Classification (GTDB taxonomy): domain Bacteria; phylum Actinomycetota; class Acidimicrobiia; order Acidimicrobiales; family Palsa-688; genus JAKCDU01. The sequence goes on from JAKCDU010000002.1 coordinate 102,470, forward strand.
TGGGTCCAGGTCGGCGACGACCTCGAGCTGTTGGAACAGGCACAACACCAGTTCCTCTTGGACAACTGCACCCGGGGATCGGTGTGGATCCCGCTCAAAGGCGGTGTCTTCAATCCCGGCACGATCGCAGTAGCGGGACCCTTCACCCAGGACGACAAGGACCGGATCGTCCGCCGCTTCGGCGAATTCTCCAAGAAGGCTGTCGAGTTCCGCTGAGCCGCCTGGCGCAGCCTTCGAGATTGCCCTTCCCCCTATAGTTCAGGGGCAAAAGGGGAGGAACCCAATGGCATACACCGTCATCCTCGTGGACGAGCCGGCACCAGGCGTCCGCCGCATCACATTGAACCGGCCCGAGAAGCGCAACGCACTGTTCCACCCGCTGCGGGGTGAGATCCTCGACGCCCTGCGGGACGCCGACCAGGACGACTCGATCCGGGTCAGCATCGTGCGCGGCGCCGGCAAGTGCTTCTCGGCCGGCTACGACCTCGGAGGCGGCAACGAGGGACTCGACGAGCCGTTCTACACCCCCGGGGGAGACGGCCACTGGCCCCGCCATGTCACCGAGGGCTGGATGAGCATCTGGGACCTGGCCAAGCCGGTCATCGCCCAGGTCCACGGCTACTGCCTGGCCGGCGGCAGCGAGCTGGCCTCGGGCTGCGACCTCATCTATGTGGCCGAGGACGCCCAGATCGGTTACCCGGCGGTCCGCTTCGGCGTGCCCGACATGCACTTCCACGCCTGGACCATGGGGATGCGCAAGGCCATGGAGGCCATGCTCACCGGCAACTCCATGAGCGGGGTGGAGGCCGTCCGCCTGGGCTGGGCCAACGACGCCTTCCCGGTCGACCAGCTCGACGCCGCCGTCGTGGACGTGGCCTCGCGCATCGCCCAGCTGCCGCCGGACATCGTCCAGATCAACAAGCGGGTCGTGCACCGCCAGATGGAGGTCATGGGGCTTCGCACCGGCATCAGGATCGGTACCGAACTGTGTGCCCTCGGAACCCGCCAGGAGTCCATGCGTGCGTTCATCGCCGAGATGGAGGGCGGCCTCACCGCCGCCCTGACCAAGCGTGACGCCCCCTTCGGCGACTACCGCACCGCCGAGCGCCAGCCTTCGGCCGCCCCCACCGCCGGGGACTGATCCGCCCACCACCCACCACCCACCTACCGCCGAGAGCCGGGGGGCGCCAGGCGCAAAGGCGCGGGCGCCCTCCCCGGGGCGGCGTCTCGACCACCACTTCTTCAGATGCACACCCCGTCGCGGGCCAGTTGCTGCACCTTCTCGGCCCCGAGGCCGAGAACCTGGCCCAGGACCTCGGCGGTGTCAGCTCCGAGGCAGGGGGCCGACGCCGGCACCCGCTGGGCGGTGAGCGACATCCGCACCGGGTCACCGGCGTGACGCTCGGGCCCCACCTCCGGGTGGTTCAACTCGACGAGAAAGCCGCGGGCCCGCAGGTGGGGGTCGTCGAGATGGTCGAGCGGTCCCGTGACCGGACAGGCGGAGACCCCCGCCGCCTGCAGGCGGGCCGACAGGTCGCCGCCGTCCTGGCCGGCTGTCCACTCAGCCACCCGGGCGGCGATCTCCCCGGCCCGCTCGAGACGGCCCCCAAGCGTGGTCGAACCAGGGTCGTCGGGCCAGCCGGCCACGCCGCGCAGGGCCTCCCACTGGGCATCGTCGGCAGCCACGATGGCCACCCAGCGGTCGTCGCCGGCCACCGGGAACACCCCGTGGGGGCAGGCCCGGGTGCTGTCGTTGCCCGCCGCTCGGGGGTCCGCACCCGACGCCCAGGCGTCGATGTAGACCTCGCCGCGCAGCCACGCCGCGAACTCCGTCTGGGCCATCTCGATCTGCTGACCCTCGCCGGTGAGACGGCGGTGGTCGATGGCCGCCAGGACGGCCACCGAGAGGAATTTGCCGGCGACGTGATCGGGATGGTTGAGCGAGGTGCCGCACGGATACGGCGCGTCGGGATGGTTCCACAGGTGGTGCTGACCGACGAAGCCGAAGTTGAGCGGCCCGTAGGCCGGCATCCGGGCCAGCGGCCCGGTCGAGCCGTAGCCCTGTGACGACACGTAGATGACCTGCGGGTTGAGCGCTCTAACAGCCTGGTAGCCGAGGCCCATGTCCTCGAGCACCCCTCCGCGGTAGTTCTCCACCACGACGTCGGCCCGGGCGCACAGCTGGCGGGCCAGCGCCCTGCCCTCCTCGGTGTCCAGGTTGAGCGTGACGCTGCGCCGGCCCCGGCACTCGGCGTTGAAGGCGAAGGCGCAGTTGACCCGATCGAATCCGGCCGTGCGCAACACGTCGAGGTGCACGGCCGACTCGATCTTGATGACGTCGGCCCCGAAGCCGGACAGGACCAGGCTCAGCTCCGGCCCCACCGCGGCCATTCCGAACTCGACGACCCGCAGACCTTCGAGCAGCATCCCGTCGCCTCCCCCTGAGCGGGGGTCGGGGCGCTCGGGCCACACCAGGGCGGCCGGCGCGGCGGGGTCCACCGGGGTCGCCGGCCGGGCCGAGCTGCGTCCCGGTGTGGCCGACAAGTGGACCGGGGGCCGGACCACGGGAGCGCCCTCGAAGCCGGCGAAGGCCGACTCGTCGAAGACGCGGCGGTGCTGCACATGCTCGTGGGCCACGTACTCGCTCGGCATGTGGATGACCCCGAGGGTGGCCCCCACCCGGCTGGCCTCCTCGAAGAGCTGGGCCCGGGTACGGTCGCGCAGCGTCTCGGCCATCACCAGCCGGGCCACGTCGGCGTTCATCCGCCGGTACAGCGGGTCCAGCCACTCCTCGGCGGTGAGCACCTCCGGCTCTCCCGCCAGTCGCACCGCACCCCGCCACTGCTTGTCGTTGCCGATCACGAAGCGCACCCAGCCGTCCGCCGCCGGTAGCACCTGATAGAAGCCGTCGGCGTTCCGTTTGCCCTCGGCCGGCAGGAAAGGATTGATCTTCAGGTAGTCGTGGACGGCCACCGACCACGGCACCGTGCCGGCCAGAGTGGCCTCTTGGACGCTGATCTCCACGGTCTGGCCCCGCCCGTGACGGCGCCGGTCCATGAGGGCGGCGACGGCGCCGATGGCCCCGTACACAGAGGCGGCGTCGTGGGCGAGGAACCCCGGGCACCAGCAGGGCGCCCGGTCGGGGAACCCACTGGCGAACAGGGTCCCTCCGGCCGCCTGGGCGGTGAGCGGTTCGAGCCGCCAGCCCGAGCGGGGACCGCTCGACCCGAAGTCGGTCAGGGTCACGTGCACCAGGTGGGGATGAACCGCCCGTACGGAGGCCTCGTCGAGTCCGAGAGCGTCCCGCTCGGCGGGTCGCAGGTTATCGATCAGCACGTCGGCGCGCGCCGCCAGCCCGTGCAGCACCTGCGGGTCTCCGGCCCAGGCGAGGCGCCGCTTGTTGGCGTGGCGGTACTCCTCCTCGCTGCCCTGCGCCGGCTGTCGGCGGGGCCCATCGAGACGGATCACGTCGGCGCCCAGGTCGGCCATCATCCGGCCGCACATGGCTCCCCTCAAGTCGGTGACCTCGAGCACCCTCCAGGCCCCGAGCGGGCCGCGTCGCATTTCGGCGTCATGATCCACAGGTCCGGAGCATAAAGCCGCCGGGGAGCGATCGCGGGTGGCAGCCCCACCATCTAAGGTTCGGCTCGTGGGGAATGCAGCACAGCCCGCTTCGGGCCCGGAGCGCAGCGGGCCTCTCGGCGACGTCAGAGTGGTCGAGCTGGCCAGCCTGGCCCCCGGTCCGTTCGCGGCCTGCCTGCTGGCCGACATGGGCGCGGATGTGATCAGGGTCGACCGCATCGGGCCCCGGCCGGCGTTCGCCTCCGATCTGCTGGATCGGGGCAAGCGTTCCCTCGCGGTGGATCTCAAGCACGCCGGGGGCGTCTCGCTCCTCCTCGACCTGGTCGCCCGGGCCGACATCCTCATCGAAGGCTTCCGGCCGGGCGTGACCGAGCGTCTCGGTGTGGGACCCGACGCGTGCCTGGCCCACAACCCGGCCCTGGTCTACGGGCGCATGACCGGCTTCGGCCAGACGGGGCCTCTCGCCGACCGGGCCGGTCACGACATCGACTACATCGCCCTGGCCGGCGCGCTGTCGCGCATCGGCCGGCGCGACCAGCCCCCCACCCCGCCGCTGAACCTGGTCGGTGATTTCGGGGGCGGGAGCATGTTCTTGGTGTTCGGGGTGCTGTGCGCCCTCCACGAGGCGCGCCGCACCGGGCGGGGCCAGGTGGTCGACGCCGCCATGGTCGAGGGCGCCGGGTACCTGATGCTCCCCTTCTTCGGGACGCCGGCCTCGGCGGGACGCGCCGGGGGGGAAGCGGGCGACTCCCCCCGCCGGGCCCCGTTCGAGCGGGGCCGGTCCATCCTCGACTCCGGAGCCCCTTTCTACGATGCCTACCTCGCCGCCGACGGGCGGTGGGTGGCGGTGGGAGCCATCGAGCCTCAGTTCTACGCCGCCCTCCTCGCCGGTCTCGGCCTCGACGGGTCGGCCCTGCCCGACCAGATGGACACCGCGTCGTGGCCGGCCATGAAGGAGCGCTTCGCCGAGGTCTTCGCGTCGCGCACCCGCGACGAGTGGGAGCAGGTGTTCGCCGGGACCGACGCCTGCGTGGCCCCGGTGCTCGAGCTCGACGAACTGGAGGATCACCCCCACCACCGCTCCCGGGGCTGGCTCGAGCACCACCACGGCGTGCTCCAACCCGGCCCGGTACCCCGCCTGTCGGTCAGCCCGGGGCGTATCGGCGGTCCGCCACCCGTCACCGGGGAGCACACCGACCGGATCCTCGAGGAGTGGCTGGGTCTCGACCCGGCGACCGTCGGTGCCATGCATCGGGACGGGGTGGTGGCATGACGGCCGGCCCGGTGCTAGAACCAGAACACGTTTCAGGGCTGCCGGCCAGAGGGTCGCGCCCCTGGACGGGTGACCAACGGGAGGGAACCCCATGGAGCTGAGCGACATCGACCTGTTGAACCGGGACCGCTTCACCGAAGGCGTCCCCCACGAATGGTTCACCTACCTGAGGAGCAACGCTCCCATCTACTTCCATCCCGAGCCCGACGGCGGGCCGGGGTTCTGGGTCTTCAGCAAGTACGACGACGTGGTGGCCATCGGCCGGGACGCCAAGCGCTTCTCCTCGGATCAGAACCGTGGTGGCGTGGTGCAGATCGAGGAGATGCCCGACGCTCAGGAGTGGGAGGGGGGCCAGCTGATGCTGACCATGGACCCGCCCGCCCACACCCGCCACCGACGCCTGGTCAACCGGGGTTTCACCCCGAAGATGATCGGGATGCTCGAGCCTCACATCCGTGAGATCACCGCCCGGATCATCGACGAGGCGGTCGCCAAAGGTGACGTTGACTTCGTGGTGGACGTGGCGTCGGAGCTGCCTCTGCAGGTGATCGCCGAGATCATGGGGGTTCCGCTGGAGGACCGCCACAAGGTCTTCGACTGGTCCAACCGCATGATCGGCAGCGAGGACCCGGAGTACGCGGTGGCCCAGGAGAACGTCCAGCAGGCCCAGATCGAGATGTTCATGTACGCCCAGTCGCTCGCCGCTCGCCGCCGCGAGGAGCCCCGCGACGACATCATCACCAAGCTGCTGTCGGCCGACATCGACGGCGACCAGCTGAGCGAGATGGACTTCAACCTGTTCTTCATGCTCCTCGCCGTGGCCGGCAACGAGACCACCCGCAACTCCATATCCCACGGCATGAACGCCTTCTTGGAGCACCCCGACCAGTACCAGCTCCTGCTCGAGCGTCCCGACCTCATGGACAGCGCCATCGAGGAAGTCCTCCGCTGGGCGTCGCCGGTGATGTACTTCCGCCGGAACGTCACCGAGGACGTTTTGTACAAGGGTCACGAGCTGAAAGCCGGCCAGAAGGTGACCATCTGGTACGTGTCGGCCAACCGCGACGAGGACGTGTTCAACGATCCGTTCCGCTTCGACATCGCCCGTCACCCCAACGACCATGTCGCTTTCGGTGGGGGTGGCCCCCACCACTGCCTCGGAGCCAACCTGGCCCGCATGGAGATGCGGGTCTTCTTCGAGGAGCTGACCCGGCGGGTGCCCTCCGTCGAGTCGATCGGTGAGATCTCCCGTCTGCGTTCGAACTTCATCGGCGGGATCAAACATCTCCCGGTGCACTTCAGCGCGGCCGGCCGGGCCATGTCCCCCGCGTGAGCGACCCGGGCCTGCCCCTCGCCGGGCTGCGGGTGCTCGACATGGCCGACGAGCGGTCGGAGCTGTGCGGCCGCCTGCTCGCCGACCTCGGCGCCGACGTGGTCCGCGTGGAGCCGCCCGGCGGCTCGCCGTCGCGGCGGCTGCCACCGCGCATCGGCGAGTTGAGCGCCTTCTTCGAGGTCCGCAACTTCAACAAGCGTTCGGCGGTCGTCGACTTGGACTCCGAAGCGGGCCGGGAACGCCTGCTCGACCTGTTGGGCCGGGCCGACGTGTGGATCGAGACGACCAAGCCCGGCCGCCTCGCCGCCGTCGGCCTCGATCCGGTCGACATCTCCCGCCGCTTCCCCCATCTCGTCGTCGCCTCCCTCACCGACTTCGGCCAGACCGGCCCCTACCGGGATTTCGAGGCCACCGACGACGTGCTCACCGCCATCGGGGGGGAGATCTTCCGCAGCGGGGTGGTCGGCCGCCCACCGCTGCTGGTGCCCGGGTCGTTCGCCTACGACGTGTCGGGAGTGATGGGGGCGTTCGCGGTGCTCACCGCCTACTGGCAGAAGCTGCGGACCGGATCGGGTCAGCACCTCGACTTCTCCATCCTCGAGGCTTGCGCCCAGTCCACCGACTGGTCCCTCGCCAACTACAGCGCGGTGGCCGGCACGGGGGCCCCCTACCTCGAGGTGCGGGCCGGCTCGGGGATCGTTTACCCGATGTACCCCTGCAAGGACGGCTACGTGCGGCTGGTCATCCTGAGCCCCCGCCAGTGGCACGCCATGCGGGAATGGTTGGGTGACCCGGAGTTCCTGAAAGACCCCCACTGGGATTCGCTGCTCGGCCGCATGAGCATCCAGGAGGACATCCTCGACCCGCTCTACGCCGAGCTGTTCATGACCATGGGCATGTCCGAGCTGTCAGCCGAAGCTCAGCGGCGCGGCATCGTGATGACGCCTGTGATGCATCCCCGGGCCGTGCTCGAGTCCGAGCACTTCCAGGCCCGGCACTCCTTCGCCGAGGTCCGCTACGCCGACGTCGGTGCCGGCCAGATCGCCGCCAGCATGCTGGAGCTGAACGGCCGACGAGCGGGCCTGCGGACCCCGGCCCCGACCCTCGGGGAGCACGACGCCGAGATCGAGCCCTCCTGGCCCGACCACCGCCAGGTTGGCGGGGGAGAATCCTCGCCGGCCGGTCCCCGGCTCCCCTTCGAGGGCCTGCGGGTCATCGATTTCGGCCACGGGGGCGTAGGTGTGGAGGTCGGCCGCCTCTTCGCCGAGTACGGCGCCGACGTCATCAAGATCGAGAGCCGTGCCTACCCCGACTTCATCCGGCTGGTCGCCGGGTCGGAGATGTCCCCCTCGTTTGCCTCGTCTTCTCGCTCCAAGCGCAGCCTGGGGGTCAACATCAAGACCCCCGAGGGCCTCGAGCTGATCAAACGGCTGATCGCCGGGGCTGACGTGGTGATCGAGAACAACTCGGCGGGCACCATGGACGACCTCGGTCTCGGCTGGAGTGCGCTACGAGAGGTCAACCCCGGCGTCGTGATGGTGAGCAGCCAACTGATGGGCTCCACCGGACCGTGGTCGGGCTGGCTCGGTTACGGCCCGAGCACCCGCCCGGCAGGAGGAATGACCTGGCTGTGGAACTTCCCCGACGGCGACATGCCACCGGGAGCCAGCGTGATATTCCCCGACCACCTCGTCGGCCGGGTCGGAGCCGTGGCCGGTGTCGCCGGCCTCATCGCCCGTGAGCGCACCGCTGAGGGGGCCCATTTCGAGGCGGCCCAGGTGGAGACGGTGCTCACCTGCATGGCCCAGTACTTCCTCCAGGAGAGCCTCGAGCCGGGCTCGGTCAGGCCGGCCGGCAACCGCCGTGCCCAGGGCGCACCGTGGGGTGTCTACCAGTGTGCCGGCGAGGAACGGTGGGTGGTGATCACCTGCCGCCACGATGACGACTGGTCGGCCCTGCGCAAAGCCATGGGTGACCCCGAGTGGGCCGCCGACCCGGCCCTCTCCGGCGCCGAGGGTCGCCGCCTCCAACACGATCGGATCGACGCCCACCTCACGGAGTGGACGGCGCAGCGCAGCGACCGCCAGGCGATGGAGACGCTGCAGGCCTTCGGGGTTCCGGCCGGCATGATGACCTACGCCTCCGACGAACCCAACGACCCCCATCTGCAGGCTCGGGGCTACCTGGCCCCGATCGACCAACCCGGTGTCGGCCCCATGATCCTCGAAGGCCCGGCGTTCTACGGTTCGGCCATGGGCCGACCCCTCATCACGCCGGCCCCGGCCCTGGGCGAGCACACCCGCGACATCGCCACCGCCCTCCTCGGTCTCGACGACGAGGGAACCGAGGACCTGATCCGGTCCGGCGTGCTCGAAGTGACGCCACCCGTCACGGGTCAGCCGGCCAGCGCCAACATCTGAGCCAACCGCTACCTCTGCGAGGCCTCACCTTCGGGCCCACCACCCCCTGGTCGGCCCTTCTCCTGGCCGCTCTCGGCGCCCGGCGGGCGGCGCCGGGTCAGGCCGCGGACCTGCCAGGCGTCGAGAGCGACCGCCTCGATCCCCGACCCTGGGAGATCGGACTGCCGGCGGGAACCCTCGACTACTGCACCGGCTTGGCCCTGGCGACCGCGGCGGTGGCCGGGCGGGCGGTGTCGGGTACGGCGGTGGCCGTGCAGTTGCGCCTGCCCGAAGTGATGGCGGCAGCCTACGGTTCCCCCTTCGAGATGCGCCCCGGCCCGCCGGTGCGCGCCGGTGACGGTTGGCTGCACGCCGACCTGGGCGCGGCGGGTGACGCCGAGTCGTTCGCCCTCCTCCTGTCCACCCTGCCCGCAGGCCTCACCGCCCGCCGGATCGCCGGGGAAGCCCAGGGCTGGCGGCTCCCGGTCTGCGACTACCGCCGGCGCCCGGCGCCCGGCCCGGTCCGCCGGGATCCGGGTCACTCCCCCCCGGGCGACGACGGGGCGCTCTCCCCCGACCCAGTGCCGTGGCGGTGGACCTTCGGGACCCGACCACCCCTCGCCGCGCCGCACGGGCGGCCGCTGCGGGTGCTGGACCTGACCAACATGTGGGCCGGCCCGCTGGCCACGTGGCTGCTGGCCGGACTCGGAGCCTCGGTCACCAAGGTCGAGCCCTCCTTCCGCCCCGACGGATTCCGGGCCGTGGCCGGCGGCGGCATATACCCCGGCGGTAAGCCGTGCCAGCGGGGGCGGGACTCGGGCATGTGGAACGCCCTCAACCGCTCCAAGAAGGTCGTGGAACTGGACCTGAGGCGCCGGGCCGACCGGGACCGGTTCGTGGAGATGGCCGGTCACAGCGATGTGGTCATCGACAGCTTCTCCCCGCGGGTAATGCCCAACTTCGGGCTCGAGTTGCCACTCGGGCCCCTCTACGTGTCGATGCCCGCCTTCCCGCCCGGGCCGCAGCGGGACTGGGTCGCCTACGGCTCGGGGGTGCACGCCAGCAGCGGGCTCGGCGACGTCGGCGACGGCCGCTTCGCCGCCCCGGCCGTCAGCTACCCCGATCCCCTCGCCGGCTTCGCCGCCGCGCTGGCGGTGACGGCGGCGCTTCGGGGCCGCAGCCGGGGGGTGCCCATCGACGGGGTGGAAGTCTCCCTGGCCGAAGCAATCGCTCCGCTGTCAGCCGCGCCCCCCGAGGCCGCCGGGCCGGCCGGGCCGGGTGGGACCTCCGGGAGGGATGATCGTGGGGCAGGCGGGGAACATTCGCCTCTCGTTCACCCCGGCGTGGAGGGTCTGGGGCGGCGGCTGCTCGAGCGCGCCAGCGCGATGGGCTTGATGCGGGATGGCCGGGTTTGCGACCGAATGCTCCCGCACCCGGCTGCGGTCTTCGCCGCCAAAGAGAATGTGTTCTAGTTTCGCGGGGATATGAGCGAGTCGGGAACGGCTACCGCCGTCGACGGGTCACCCTTGACCGCCAAGGCTCTCGTCCGTCGCCAGCGGATCGTGGAGACAGCCATCGAGCTGGGCACCGAGGGCGGCTACGAGGCGGTGCACATGCGGGTGGTGGCCGAACGGGCCGGGGTGGCCCTGGCCACCGTCTACCGCTATTTCGAGTCGAAGGACCACCTGCTTTCGGCGGCGGTGTCGGAATGGACGTCACAGCTGCAGTCCCAGCTGAACCGGTCACCGGCCCGGGGCGACCAACCGGTCGACCGGCTGGTGGACGTCTTGCGCCGCGCCTCGCGGGGCATCGAGCGGCGGCCCCGCTTCGCCGCCGCCCTGATCCGGGCACTGCACTCTCCCGACCCCGGAGTGGGCAGCGCCGCGGCCAAGGTGGGCCAGCAGATCCGGGCCATGGCCACGCCCATACTCTCCGACCTGCCGGCCCCCGACGTCGACGGCATAGTGGCCGTGCTGGGCCACGTGTGGGACTCGTCGATCATGGCGTGGGCCAACGGTCGGACGCCTATATCGGCCATCGGCGACGAGTTGGAGAACGCCGCTCGGCTCCTCCTGGCCGGGCGCTACTGAGCCACTCCCGGTCCCGGGCCGTCCCGGCCGCCCAGCCCCCGACGCGGGCCCGCCTCCCGGTCCCCGGGGGCGCTCCACCGCCCCCCGGGGACCGGCACGACCGCGAGCCCGGCCCTCAGCCGAGGATCACCTCGGCGACGGTTCGCATCTCGTCGAGCGACCGGGCCCCCACGACGAGGGTGGTGACCCCCGCCTCCTCCCACATCGGCAGCTCGTCGCGGATCTGCTCTCTGGTGCCGACCAGCGAGATGTCCGCCACCATCTGGCGGGGAACCGCGGCGATGGCCTCCTCGCGCTTGCCCTCGAAGAACAGGTCCTGGACCTGATCGGCCTCTTTCTCGTAGCCCATCCGGGCGAAGACGTTCTTGTGGAAGTTCATGTCCTTGGCTCCCATACCGCCGATGTAGAAGCCGAGCATCGGCTTCATGGCGTCGAGCACCGTGTCGCGGTCGTCGGTCACCACCACCGAGCAGTTGGCCAGGATCTCGAAATCCTCGGCCTGGCGGCGGGCACCCGGCCGGGCGAAGCCTTCGTCCAGCCATTCCCGGTACATGGTGTGGGCCCGGGGCGAGTAGTAGATGGGGAGCCAGCCGTCGGCGATCTCGGCGGTGAGCGCAATGTTCTTCGGCCCTTCCGATCCGAGGAGGATGGGGATGTCGGCGCGGAGGGGGTGGACGATGGGCTTGAGCGGCTTGCCCAGTCCGAGGGCGTTCTCACCGCGGTAGGGCAGCGGGAAGTGGGGGCCGTCGCTGGTCACGGGGGCCTCACGAGCCAGGACCTGGCGCACGATGTCCACGTACTCGCGGGTCCGGGCCAGCGGCTTCCCGAAGGGTTGGCCGTACCATCCCTCCACGACCTGCGGCCCCGACAGGCCCAGCCCGAGGGCCAGCCGACCGCCGCAGAGGTGGTCGAGGGTGATGGCGGCCATGGCCGTAGCCGTGGGCGTGCGGGCCGACATCTGGACGATGGAGGTGCCGAGCCGGATTCGGCTGGTCCTCGATCCCCACCACGCCAGTGGGGTGAACGCGTCCGAACCCCACGATTCGGCGGTGAACGCGATGTCGAATCCGAGCTTGTCGGCCTCGACCATCTTCTGCTCGGCGTCGGCCGGTGGCTGCGCGCTCCAGTAGCCCAGTTGCAGTCCGAGTTTCATCCCGTGCTCTCCCCTCTGGGCCGGCTCGCTTGCCGGCCAAACTAGAATGTGTTCTGATTTTAGGGTGAGCGAACCGAGAGTCACAGAGACCAAGCTCGAGTTTCCTTACAGCCGAACGCTCGGACCCGTCGTCGGGGCGTTCCTCGCGGGTCTTCGGGAGGGGAAGCTGTATGGGATCCGAGGTAAGGACGGGCGGGTTCTGACCCCGCCCCTCGAGTACGACCCGGAGACGGGCGAATCGCTCGGCACCGACCTGGTGCCGGTGGGACCCGAGGGCACGGTGGTGGCCTGGACGTGGGTGGACCAGCCGAGCCCCAAGCATCCACTGACCCACCCTTTTTCCTTCGCCCTGGTCAAGCCCGACGGGGCCGACACGCCCCTGGTGAGCCCCGTCGATGCCGGGTCGAGCGACCGCATGTCCACCGGCATGAAGGTCCGGCCCCGCTTCAACCCCGAGCCTCACGGCCTGATCACCGACCTCACCTGGGAGCCAGTGGCATGACCGACACCCCGAAAGAACACATGGTCATGGAGCATCTCGTGACCCTGACCTATCACGAGCGGCTCACCGAGAACCTCAACCGTTACGCCGACAACCTTCTCGAGGGCCGCATCATCGGCGCCAAGTGCCCGTCGTGCGGACGGGTGTTCGTTCCCTCCAAGGGCTACTGCTCGCTGTGCGTGGTTCCCACCACCGAGGCCGACGAGGTGGAGGTCCCCGACACCGGGATAGTCACCGGCTTCACGATCGTCTCCCCGGTCAACTACTACGGGCAGAAGAAGACCGAGCCGTTCGTGTTCGCGTCGGTGCTCCTCGACGGGGCCGACACGACCCTCGGGGGCATGGACATCACCGGCGTCCCCCATTCCGAGCTGCGCAGCGGCCTGCGGGTCAAGGCCAAGTGGAAGCCCCGCGAGGAGCGCTCGGTGGAAGGCATGAGCAACCGGGGCTGGGGTGGCTTCGGTGACGTGGTCGAGTCATTCGAAGTCACCGGCGAACCCGACGCCGATGAGGAAACCTACAAGGAGCACCTGTTCTGATGCCCGCCACCGACATAGCCATAGTCGGCTTCGCCCAGAGCCCGTCGCTTCGCGACGCCAACCCCAGCGAGGTCCAGCTCCTGGTCCCCGTGGTCACCCAGGCCATCGAGATGGCCGGCATCAACCGCCGCGAGATCGGCTTCACGTGTGCCGGCAGCTGCGACTACCTGACCGGCGGACCTTTCGCCTTCGTGTCCAACCTCGAAGCGGCCGGTGCCTGGCCGCCCATCTCGGAATCGCACGTCGAAGCCGACGGGGCGTGGGCCATGTACGAGGCCTGGATGCGCCTGCAAGAGGGGGACATCGACATCGCCCTGGCCTTCGGCTCGGGCAAGTCCTCGCCGTCCAATCCGGCGGAGGTGTGGGCCCAGCAGCTCGACCCCTACTATCTGGCGCCCCTCGGGGTGGACCCGATCTCCCTGGCCGGCATCCAGGCCCGGGCTCTGCTCGACTCGGGCAAAGCCACCGAGGAGGACTTCGCCAAGGTCGTCGTCAACAGCCGCCGCAACGCCGCCGCCAACCCCAACGCCCAGCTCAAAGACGCCGACACCACCGTGGAGGCCCTTCTGGCCGAACCGTACTTCCGCACGCCCCTGCGCAAGCATGACTGCCCGCCCATCTCCGACGGGGCGGTGGCGGTCGTCATGGCCCGTGGCGACAAGGCCCGCGAGCTGTGCTCCCGGCCGGCGTGGATCCGCGGCATGGATCACCGCATCGAGGCCCACCAGCCCGGCGTGCGGGACCTCACTTCGTCGCCGTCCACGGCTCTGGCCGCCCGCAAGGCCGGCTACGACGGTGGCCCGCTCGACGTGGTGGAACTGTCGGGTACGTTCAGCCCCCAGGAACTGATCCTCCTCGACGCTCTCGGCCTGTCGCTCGACGGCGACACCAAGGTCAACCCGTCCGGGGGGGCCCTGGCCGGCAATCCCATAATGGCCGTCGGGCTGGTCCGCATCGTCGAGGCCGCGGCCCGCATCATCGACGGATCCGCCAACCGGGTCCTGGCCCACGCCACCGGAGGACCTCTGCTCCAGCAGAACCTCGTCTGCCTCATGGAGGGGGAGTGACCATGTCCAACGAGAGATGCGCCATCATCGGCGTAGGCCAGACCAACTTCAAGAAGCGGCGCGACGACGTGTCCATGCCAGGCCTGCTGCGCGAGGCCATCGACCGGGCCCTCGAAGACGCCGAGTTGACCCTGAGAGACGTCGACGCGGTGGTCATCGGCAAGGCCCCCGACGCCTTCGAAGGGGTGGTGACCCCGGAGATCTTCCTGGCCGACGCTCTGGGCGCGACCAACAAGCCCCTGCTTCGGGTTCACACCGCCGGCTCGGTCGGGGGCTCGACGTGCATCGTCGGTGCCCACCACGTGATCGCCGGTATCCACGGCACGGTCCTGGCCGTTTCCTGGGAGAAGCAGTCCGAGGGCAACGCCCAGTGGGGCCTGGCCGGCGGCCGGTCGGGCGGCATCGGAGCCGGTGGCGCCTTCGCCCCGTGGATGCGGGCCTACATCGAGCGGTCGGGCGCCCCCGAGTACATCGGGTGGATGGTCGCGGTCAAGGACCGGCGCAACGCGGCGAAGAACCCATACGCCCACCTGAAGATGCCCGACATCACCTTGGAGCAGGTGAAGGAGTCCCCGATGCTGTGGGACCCCATCCGCTTCCAGGAGTCCTGTCCGTCCTCCGACGGTGCGTGCGCGGTGATCCTCACCAACGAGGAGGGGGCCAGGCGGTCCTCCAAGCCGGCGGCGTGGTTCCACGGCCTTTCGGTCAAGAGCGAGTTGTCCAACTTCCCGGGTCGCAACCCGGTGAAGCCCCAGGCCGGCGTCGAGTGCGCCCACGACGTCTACCGCCAGGCGGGGATCACCAATCCCCGGTCGGAGATCGACGTGGCCGAGCTGTACGTTCCCTTCTCCTGGTACGAGCCCATGTGGCTCGAGGGTCACGACATCGCCGGTCCCGGCGAGGGCTGGAAGATGGTCGACTCGGGAGAGACCGACCTCGGGGGCAACTTCCCCGTGAACCCGTCGGGCGGGGTGTTGTCGACCAACGCCATCGGCGCTTCGGGCATGGTCCGCTTCGCCGAGGCCGCCCTGCAGGTTCGGGGACTGGCCGGTGAGCACCAGATTCCCGGTGTCCGCACGGCGCTGGCCCAGGCCTATGGCGGGGCCGCCAACTACTTCGCCATGGGGGTGCTGCGCACCACCCCTCCGCAGTAGTCGGGACGCCGCGGGTCCGACCGCGCGAGGAAGGGGCCCCCTCGGGGGCCCCTTCCTCCTCTACGGTTTTGCGGTCGGTGACCCGACGCCACCCTGACGCCCCAGGGGGGCGGTTGCTACAGGCCCTTGCCGGCGCCGCGCAGCAGCGCCTCGTTGGGCTCGTCGGGGAGACCGTCGAGAGGCTGCGACAGCTCTTCCACGGTCGGGCCGAACTGCCGGGCCCGATCGGCCAGAGCGGCCATGTCGAACCCGTAGAGCTTGGCGCAGTTCTCGCCGAGGATGCGCGACATCTCGGCGGGCGCCACCCCGGGGAAGACCTGGCGCAGGTGCTCACGGGTGTAGGGGTGGGTGCCCTCGTCGTGGGGGTAGTCCGAGCCCCACATGAAACGGTCGGGTGCGACGAACTCCCGGAAGTCGGCGTCTTCGGGCCGCGGCTGCGAGACGCCCATCCACACGTTCTGGGCGAAGTACTCCGAGGCCAGGTGATTGAGCTTGTGGGCGTCGTCGTAGCGGATCTCACCGGTCTGGCCGGTCTTGCGGATCTGGTCGATGGTGGCGTCCAGCCGCTTGAGAAGGGGCGGCACCCAGGCGCCGCCGGTCTCGGTGATGGCCATCTTGAGGCGGGGGAAGCGCTCGAAGATGCCGCCCAGGATGAAGTGGACGAACGGCCGCTGCGAGTAGAAGCCGACCTCGTTGATGTAGAGGAGCATGGAGAAGGGGTAGTTGCCGTAGTTGGGCACCCCGGTCCCGCCGTGCACGTTGACCACCACGTCGAGATCCTGGATGACCTCCCACAGACGGTCGTACTCGGGATCGTAGAGCGGCTTGACCCACTTGCAGTCGGGCGGCACGTTGGGGAGCAGGATCCCGCCCCGCAGCCCGTGCTCCTTGATCCACTTGACGTCGGCGATGGCGTCGTCGATGTCGTTGAGGAAGATCTGCCCGATGCCGGCCCGGCGCTCGGGGTACTGGTTGCAGAAATCGACCAGCCAGCGGTTGTGGGCCCTTATCCCGGCCAGGCGCTTCTCGTAGTACTCGGGCTCGGGCGGCCCGGCGAAGAGGACGAACGACGGGAAGAACGGGGGAACGGTGTTGGGGAAGATGACCTCGCCCACCACACCGTCGGCTTCCTGCTGGGAGTTACGCATCTCGTTGTCCCAGTTGCGGTAGCGACGGGTGTCACCGAGATCCTTGAACGGGTTCTTGTACCTGTTGCGCCAGGCGTCGAACTCCTCGAGGTAGGCGGGATCGAGATACTCCCGGTACTGGGCGTGACTTCCACCGGCGTGGCTGTCAGCCGTGATGATGGTGTAGTGGCCGTCGGTGCGGTCGAGGGCCTCGACACCTGTGCTCTGGGTGACCGTACTCATGCCCACATCGTACTAGAATCAGCTTCTAGATGAAAGTCGAACTGGACACTGCGCTGGGTAGGGTCCGAGGTACACGGGATGACCGCGGCCTCGAGACCTACCGAGGAATTCCCTATGCCCAACCTCCCACCGGGCCTTGGCGGTTCAAGGCACCCCGCCCTCCGACCGGCTGGAGCGGGGTGCTCGACGCCACCTCGCCCGGGCCCTCACCGGTGCAATCGGGCTCCAGTATGTTCAGCGGTGTGCTCCCCGGCAATCGAGTGGAGCGGGTCGAGGAGGACTGTCTCACCCTGGACGTGTGGACGCCCTCGAGCGGCGACGGCGTGAGCCGGCCGGTGATGGTGTGGATCTGCGGGGGTGCCTTCATGACCGGTGGCAGCGCCATCGAGACCTACGACGGCAGCGCCTTGGCCGCGACCCAGGACGTGGTGGTGGTGTCGGTCAACTACCGCCTCGGCGCCCTCGGTTTCCTCTGGGTGGATGGAGGCGACTCCAACTGCGGGCTTCGGGACCAACTCGAGGCTCTGCGTTGGGTGGGCCGCCACATCGCCTCCTTCGGCGGGGACCCCGAGCGCATCACCGTCTTCGGGGAGTCGGCGGGGGCCGGCTCCATCCTCCACATGCTGCCGGCGGCGGCCCGGGAGGGGCTGGTGGCGCGGGCCATTCTGCAGAGCCCCGGCGTGGAGCACACCCAGACCCCCGAGGTGGCCGAGCAGGTCAAGCGGGCGGTGAGGACCGCGGCCGGGGTCGGCCGGGACGCCGATCTGGGGGACCTGTCGTGGGGCGCGCTCCTCGACGCCCAGGAGAGCGCGGTGCTCGCCTTGATGGGCTCGGTCAGCGCCATGCCCTACCACCCTGTCGTCGACGGAGATCTGCTGGCTCACAAGCCCGGGGTGGCCTGGCAGGCCCCCGGCGTCGATCTGATGTTCAGCTGGACGGCCGAGGAGATGCGCCTCTACCCCGATCCTGGGGCGGCCGACGAGGCCGGGCTCCTGGCCCGGGTCCGGGGCCTGATCGAGCGGCGCAACGGTGCCGACCCCGGCGACGAGGTTGCCCGGCGGCTGGTCTCGTTCTACGCCGACCGGGGTTCCGGGCCCGACGTGTGGGCGGCCATCCAGACCGACGCGCTCATGCTGCTGCCGGCCCGTCGGGTGCTGTCGTTCCCCGGGGTGTCGGCCCACGTGGCCCAGTTCGACTGGGGGGCCACCGGGGGCGAGTGGCGCAGGGGGGCGTTCCACGCCATCGACCTGCCCTTCACCTTCGCCACCTTGGACCGCTGCGGCTGGCTGGACTTCCTCGGTGCCGGGGGCGGCAACGACCGGGGGGCCATTGCGGTGGCCGACGCCCACATGGCCGCTTGGGGGGCCTTCGCCCGCCGCGGGGACCCCGGGTGGGGACGGTATCCCGACGAGGTGATGCACTTCGACGCCGAGTGCCGGGTCACCGGAGACCCTCTGGTGGAGGCGGCAACCGCCTGGCAGGGCCTGTGGGACCCCGACGGACGGCAGATGTGAGCTTCTAGCGGCACCCGAACCGGAGGGTCACCAGCTCGAACGGCCGCAGCGCCAGCCGCACGGAGCGGCCGGTGTGGTCGAGGGTGGCGACGGGCTGCTCGAGCAGGTCGGTCCGGACCACGACGTCGAACGGCTGGTGCCATGTGACCGTGACCGGCTGGCGGGAGCCGTGGACCTCGCACAGGCGTAGCACCACGCCGTCGCCCTGCTCGGGCCGCTTCACCGCTTCGATGCTGACCCCGGGCCGGTCGACCTCGACCAGCCGACCCGCCCCCCGGACCCTCCCGTCGCGGATCTCCAGTGGCAGGTTGAGAGCCTCGGCCTCCTCCACGACCCGTCCCTCCCGGTGGTCACCGGGATGGGCCAGGAGCGAGTAGGTGAAGCGGTGCAGGCCCCGATCGGCGTTCGGATCGGGGAATCCCGGTCCGCGCAGCAAAGACAGCCGCAGGGTGTGACCGCGCACGTCGTAGCCGTACTTGCAGTCGTTGAGCAGGGCCGCGCCGTACCCGGGCTCACCGAGGTGGGCCCACCGGTGGCCGCACACCTCGAACCGGGCGCGGTCCCAGCTGGTGTTGGCGTGAGTCGGACGTTCGACGTAGCCGTGCTGGATTTCGTAGGCGGCCCGCTCGGCGCGCACCGCCACGGGGAACGCGACCTTCAAGAAGCGGTGGCGTTCCTGCCAGTCGATCTCGGTCAGGAAATCGATCCGCCGGGCGCCGGCTCGGAGCCGTACGGTCTGGCTGAGCGTCGATCCGGTGCCGAAGCGGCGGGAGAATCCCAGGGCGGCGCGAAGGGGCCGCTGCTCGACGATCCTCGGGGCTTGGTCGAGCGGCCCGTCGAGGTCTTCGACGCGCTCCAGGTAGTCGAAGTCGACATCCCAGGCGTCGAAGGCTTTCGGATGATCCTCGTGGAGCTGGAAGAGGTTGGCCCGCTCCCCCGCGGCGACCACCTCGCGACCTTCGGCGTGGTCCCAGATGGAGGTGACCAGACCGCGATCGTCGAGGGTCACCCTCACGATGCCATTGTCGAGATGGGTGGGGCCGGCGGCGACGGGCCGCGGTGCGCCACCACGGGGACCGCGGGGGGCTAGCGGGGCCCAGCCGCAGCCCGCCACCTCGACCCAGGCGAGCTCGCCGGGGCGCACCTCGACGACCTCGGCGCGGTCGTAGCTCGACGGGTTGAACACGGCGCGGTGGGCGCCGTCGGGGGGTGCCAGGTCGGACAGGGCGGCGTCTATGACCTCCCGGCCGCCCTCGAGCACCCCCCGGTGATCGACCGCCGCGTCGCGGTACACCCAGGCGATGCTCGATCCGGGGATGATGTCGTGGAACTGATTGAGCAGGAGCAGCTCCCAGAGCGCGTCGAGGCGGCCCTGTAGCTGCGGTCCGCCGCGTCCGGCCGCCACCGACCACAGCTCGGCGGCGCGCAGCGCCTCCTCGGCCCGGCGGTTGGCGAGCTTCACATCGGCGTGGGTCGTGGCCGTGGCCCGGTGGGCCTCGAGGTACAGCTCCCCCACCCAGGTCGCCAGACCGGCCCGCTCGGCTTCTTGGCGCAGCGCGTCGAGGAAGGTATCGAGGCGGCCCAACGACATCCGGGGCAGGCCGTCGATGTCGGCCAGGCGGCGGGCCGCCTCGATCTGGTGGGCGGCGGGGCCGCCGCCCCCGTCGCCATAACCGAAGGGATAGAGGGTGTGGCCGCTGCGGGCACCGTCGGCGAAGTTGCGATCGTCGGCGAGCAGCTCGGGGACCGACACCGAGCCGTTGTAAGTCGCCGCTGGCGGGAAGTGGGCCAGCACCCGACTGCCGTCGTGGCCCTCCCACCAGAAGGTGCTGTGAGGGAAGGTGTTGGTGTCGTTCCAGCTCATCTTCTGGGTGATGAGGACGTCGACGCCGACCCCTCGGGCGATCTGGGGCAGGGCCGCCGAGTAACCGAACACGTCGGGTATCCACATCTCCCGGGCGCCCACCCCGAACTCGTCGCGGAAGAAGCGTTGACCGTGCACGAACTGTCGGACCAGCGACTCACCCGACGGGATGTTGGTGTCGGACTCCACCCACATCCCCCCGACCGGCTCCCAGCGGCCGGCCGCCACCATCGCCTGGATCTGCCGGTACAGGTCGGGGTAGTCCTCCTTGACCCACTGGTACTGGACGGCCTGGCTGCAGACGAAGGTGTACTCGGCATAGCGCTCCAACAGCCGGAGCTGGTTGGCGAAGGACCGACCACACTTGCGCCGGGTCTCGCGCACCGGCCACAGCCAGGCCGTGTCGATGTGGGCGTGTCCGACCGCGGTGATCTGGTGGCGCCGTCCCGGTCCCGGTACCGGGCCGGCACGGTCGAGGAGAGGCCGCAGGGCGTCGCGGGCCGCACCCGTCGCCGACCGGTCGGCCCCGACCACGAGCTCCACGGCCCGGCCGAGGGCGGCCAGGGCCGGCCCCCGGCGGTCCTCCATCCACTCGGCCATCTGGATCACCACCTCCATGTCGGCGACGAGGGCCTCCATCCCCCGGTCCACCGTGGCCAGGTCGGCCCGCTCGAGGGTGTAGAGCGCCGGGCCCCGGTAGTCCGGTTCGAGGGGAGGCCAGTCCGCCCGGTCCCACGGCGGGATGGGGTTGGCCGCCGCCTCGACGTAGAAATCGACGGTGCCGTCGCGGCCGGCCAGTCCGGCGACGGGCACCTGGCGATGGTGGTGGTGCAGGCCCTGGACCGGTACCAGGTCGGGCGTCCACACCAGCCCTTCGGCGCTGAAGCCCACCACCGTGGCGCCGCCCAGGTGGACCAGGGCCACCACCTCCTGCCCGGACCACGCCGGCGGGATGGCCGAACGGAACCGGAACCAGGTGGTGGACCACATGCCGCCCCACCGCTGGCCGACGCCGAACGCCTCGAAGGGTCCGCCGACGGCGCGGGCCGGGGGCTCGGGCTCGCCGGGGAGATGCCGGGCCGACACCTCCAGGGCGACACAGCGGGGGTGAACCCGGGGTGTGAGCGCCTCGGCCAGGAAGGCCCGGGCCCCCTCGAGCGACACCGTCACGGCGCCCGTCCATCGGTCGACGCCCCAGCGTGGGCCGGCACCGCTCCATCGGCCGGCGCCCGTCCTGGCCCGGACGCGGCGGGGCTCATCGGGTCGGTCGGGTGGGCGCCGTCACCGCAGCCCGGCGAAGAGGTCGTCTTCGGGTAACGCCGCACCGGTCCGGTCGACGGCCCGCACGAACGCCTCCTGGCCCATCAGCTCGCCGAAGACGTCCCGGCCCATCTTCAAGAAGAAGATGTTGTCCGACTGGCTGGCGTGGCACTGCAGGGACTCGAACTTCTGGTCGGCGTGACCGGCCACGTCCACGTAGGTGGTGACGTCCTCGTCGGGCGTGCCCCACTCCTCGCGCCCGCCTCCCCTCCGGCGCTCGGCGTCGTCGCCATCGTGACCGTCACCATCGGCTTCTCCACCGAAATCCAAACCGAGCTCCTGTATTCGGCGCCCGAACTCGGCCATGCGGCTGCGGGGTACCGCGGTGTAGTACAGCTTCGCCGCGGTCCCCGTCTGGCGGTCGGCCTCCAGGGTGATGCGATGGGCCTGGATGTGGTCGGGGTGGCCGTAGAACCCGTTGGGGTCGTAGGTGACGAGCACCTGCGGCTGGTAGTGCCGGACGAGCTCGGCCAGGCGCCCGGCGGCTTCGGTGACGGGGACGCCCCAGAAGGCGCCCACCGCATCGTTCTCGGGCCAGCCCATCATCCCGCTGTCGGCGTACCCGAGAAGCTCCAGGTGGGTCACTCCGAGCACCGACGCGCTGGCCCGCAACTCAGCCGTGCGGGCCTCGACCACTGCTGACCGGTCGTGGCCCTCCTGGCCCGGCTTGACGCCCCCGTCCCCGTCTCCGCAGCCGCCGTCGGTGCAGGTCACCAGGACGGTGCGGACGCCCTCGGCGGCGTACCTGGCGAGGATGCCGCCGGTACTGATCGATTCGTCGTCGGGGTGGGCGTGTACCGCCATGAGCGTCAGGGGGGAAACCACGCGGTCCAGCCTAGGGGGGGAGGGCAGCCCCGACGCGGCCCCGGTGGGACAGGATGGGGCGGTGAGGATCATCGGCCTCGATCACATCGGGTTGAACACGACCGACCCGGAACGCGCCCTCGCCTGGTACACGGCGGTCCTGGGGCTGAGCGGGGAGCGCGTCGAAGAGTGGCGCTGCGGCGAGGCCCCGTTCCCGTCGGTGCGCGTCGACGCCGGCACCATCATCGACCTGTTCGCCGGGGAGAGCCGGGCGGGCCCGCCCAACCTCGACCACTTCTGTCTGGTCATGCCCGCCGACGACTGGGAGGAGATGGTCGCTTCGGGCCTGGTGCCGATCGAGCGCGGCCCCTCCACGGTCTTCGGCGCCCGCGGCAGCGGCCGGTCGGTCTATGTACGCGACCCCGACGACAACTTGGTGGAGCTACGCCGCTACGACGACTGACCGGTGACCGGCGGCGTCAGTCGGCCACGAAACGGGCCAGAGCGTCCACCGACGGGATGACGTAGTAGGCCCCCGACAGCGGGGTGGTGTACCTGGTCAGCGCGTCGCGGATGCCGTCGTCGGCGCCGGCCATCCGCCGGAGCATGGCGGCCAAGGGGTGCTGGGTGGCGCAGAACCCGACGAAGACCGTTCCATGGTCGGTCGGGCTGCCGTAGCCCACGTTGCGGCGGTAGATGGCCAGTTCCTCCCCGTCCTCCTCGATGACGTTGCGAGCCACGTGGGAGGCCTCGGGCAGGATGTCGTCGTCGAGCTGGACGCTGTCGGGCTTGGTCCGCCCGATGACCAGCTCCTGGTCGTGATCGCTGAGGTCACGCCAGGAGGGCAGATGCTGCCACTTCTGGTAGAGCAGCACGCTCGAGCCGTCCTGGGGCAGTACGGCCACCTTCTCGGCTTCGAGCATCGACGGGTTCTCGGTCCCGTCGATGAAACCGGTCAGGTCCCGGTCGTGGCGGTAGACCCATCCGATCAGCTCGGTCGCCACCGTGGCCACCGGGGCGGCCCTGTCCATGACCCGCACGGCACTGTCGAACACCACGTCGCGTCGGCCGCCGGCGATCCAGAACCAGGCGTCGTGCTGGGTGGCAGGCATCTCGAAATCGGCGCCGCGGATGACCTCGAAAGGCGACACGTTGGTCCGGGCCGCCTCCGGGGCCACCTCCCCCCACAACCCGGGCTCGAAGCCGACCACCACGCTCAGTCCCCCAGCCGAAGTTCCCGGGCCGACCAGGGCGGCCAGCGCAGCCACGAGGTCGGCGGCGGCCGCCCCGGGACGCAGGTCGAGCTCGATGAAGCAGTGCTCGGTCGTCCCGAGCGAGAATATCCCCGGCTGCGGCTGCATCAGCGGGGCACCCGCGACCAGGGCAGTTCCTTGTCCACCCTGACGTCGCCGGGCAGGCCCAGCACCCTCTCTCCCATGATGTTGCGCTGAATCTCCGACGTACCTCCCTCGATGGAGTTGGCCCTCGACCGCAAGAACATCTTGCGGGACGAGCCGGCGGGACCGGTCAATCCGAGGCCCTCGGTGCGCTCCATGCGGTACTCGTAGCCGACGGTTCCGGCCGGTCCGAGCAGGTCGACGCACATCTCGTAGATGTCCTGGTTCAGCTCGGCGAACATCAGCTTGGCGATCGATCCCTCCGGCCCGGGGTTACCGGCCTTGCGGTTCTGACCGGCCCTCATATTGGTCAGACGGAGAGCTTCGGCGGTGCACCACAGCTTCATCAAACGGTCCAGCTCGCCGCCGTGGCGGCAGGAGGGGTCCAGGTCGCGCCACAGTCTCACGGCCTCGGCGATGGCCCCGCTGCCCCGCTCGGGAGCCCCGCCCCCACCGCCGATGGTCGTGCGCTCATTCATGAGGGTGGTCATCGCGACCCGCCACCCCTCCCCGACGGCCCCGATGCGGTCGGCGTCGGGGACCCGGACCTCGGTGAGGTAGACCTCGTTGAACTCGGCCTCGCCGGTGATCTGGATCAGGGGGCGCACCTCTACGCCGGGGGCGTGCATGTCCAGCGCGAAGTAGGTGAGACCCTTGTGCTTGGGCACGTCGGGGTCGGTGCGGGTGACCAGCATCCCCCGGTCGGCGATGTGGGCGAGAGTGTTCCAGACCTTCTGGCCGGTGATCACCCACTCGTCGCCGTCGCGGACCGCCCGCGTCGACAGGCTGGCCAGATCCGACCCGGCCCCGGGCTCGCTGAAGAGCTGGCACCAGGAGTCCGCCCCGGTGAACATCCGGCGCAGCAGCCGATCCTGGAGATCTTCGCTGCCGTTGGTCACCACGGTGGGGCCGGCCATGGTGAGACCGAAGAAGTGGCGACTGTCAGGCGCCTTGGCCCCGGCCTGGCGCAGGCGGGCGTCGACGCGGCTCTGGAGCGACGGGGCCACACCGAGGCCGCCCCGGCCCTCCGGGAAGTGCACCCAGGCCAGCCCGTGGTCGTACTGCAGGCCCCGGAACTCCTCCATGGGCATGGTCGCCGGGTCAGCCAGCTCCAGGAGCTGCTCGATCCGCTCGTCGACAAGCGCGGTGGCGTCGGTCATACCCCCAATCTTGGCAGCCGCCGCTCCCTGTGTGCCGACCGAAGCGCCCTCGGGCGCCTCGGGGCAGGTGAAGGGTCCGCCAGGAGGGGCGGGCGCCCCCGTCGGCGGCGCGTCGGGCCTGATTAAGGTCTGGGCATGGCACGCGTGGAGACGGTGAGGGGACCGGTTGACACAGCAGAGCTGGGTCGCACCTACATGCACGAGCACATCTTCGTGCTGACCCCCGATGTCCAACTCAACTACCCGGAGGAGTGGGGGAAAG
The DNA here is from genome assembly GCA_021838445.1 of Actinomycetes bacterium. Taxonomy (GTDB): domain Bacteria; phylum Actinomycetota; class Acidimicrobiia; order Acidimicrobiales; family Palsa-688; genus JAKCDU01. The sequence continues at coordinate 127,253 of JAKCDU010000002.1, forward strand.
AAGACGACCGCGTCGCCGACGCGGTGGCCAAACTCCAGGCCGCGGCGGCCCAGGGCACGAGGACCTTCGTCGATCCCACGGTCATCGGGCTGGGGCGGTACATACCCCGGATCGTGGCCATCGCCGAGCAGGTGCCCGAGCTCAACATCATCGTGGCCACGGGCTGCTACACCTACGACTCGGTGCCGTTCTTCTTCCACTTCCGAGGCCCGGCGCTGGCCGCGGCGGTGGGCGTGGAGCTGCCCGACCCCATGGTCGACATGTTCGTGAAGGACATCACCGAGGGCATATCCGCAACGGGGGTGAAGGCCGCCTTCTTGAAGTGTGCCATCGACGAGCAGGGCATGACCGACGACGTGGCCCGGGTCATGCGGGCGGTGGCGAGGGCCCACCGCCTGACCGGTGCCCCGATCACCGTCCACACCCACCCCGGGAGCGGCACGGGGATGCTGGTCAAGCAGCTGCTCTGCGACGAGGAGGGCGTGGAGCCCACCCGGGTCGTGCTCGGTCACAGCGGTGACAGCACCGACGTCGACCACCTCTCGGCGCTCGCCGATCACGGCTTCATCCTCGGGATGGACCGCTTCGGTATCCACGCCGGGGGGGCCACCTTCGAGAAGCGCTGCGACGTCGTGGTGGAGATGTGCCGGAGGGGCTACGCCGACCGGATGGTGCTCTCCCACGACGCCGCCTGCTACATCGACTGGATCGACCCCAACGTCATACAGGCCATGGAGCAGTGGAACTACCTGCACATCGAGGCCGACGTGCTGCCCTACCTGCGGGACCACGGAGTTCCTGACAATGATATTGAGCAGATGTTGGTCACCAACCCTCGGCGCTACTTCGAGAACAACACCGCCTACTGACCCCGGAGGTCACCCATGCCCGCCAACCCGCTCAACACCGACGACTTCGGCGGTGAGCTCTACAACCTGGCCCTCTCCGAGAAGGCTCGCCCGCTCCTCGACGCGGTGAAGCGGTTCATCGCCGAGGAGGTGCGGCCGATGGAGGAGAAGTACTTCGCCCTCGAGGAGTTGAAGACCGACCCGTGGAGCTTCGCTCCCGGCCAGCTCGAGCTGCTCGACGCCACCAAGGCCAAGGCCAAGACCGCGGGGCTGTGGAATTTCTTCCTGCCCAACGCCGAGACCGGCGAGGGTCTGGCCAACCTGGACTACGCCTACATCGCCTTCGAGCTCGGAAAGTCCCGTCTGGCGTCGGAGTGTCTGAACTGCTCGGCCCCCGACACCGGGAACATGGAGGTCCTCGAGCGGGTCGGCACCCCCGAGCAGAAGAAGCAGTGGCTCGAGCCGCTCCTCGCCGGCGAAATCCGCTCGGCCTTCGCCATGACCGAACCGGATCTGGCCTCCTCCGACGCCCGCAACATCGCCTGCCAGGCCGTCCTCGACGGCGAGGAGTGGGTGATAAACGGGGAGAAGTACTACATCTCCGGGGCCGGCGACCCCCGCTGCAAGATCCTGATCGTCATGGTGCGCACCAACCCGGACGCCGCCACCCACCTGCAGCAGTCGCAGATCCTCGTCCCGATCGACACCCCCGGCCTGGAGATCCTGGGCCCCATGACCGTGTTCGGCCACGACGACGCCCCCCACGGCCACATGCACCTGCGCTTCACCGACGTCCGGGTACCCAAGGAGAACATCCTGCTCGGCGAGGGCCGGGGTTTCGAGATATCCCAGATTCGTCTCGGCCCGGGACGCATCCACCACTGCATGCGGTCCATCGGAGCGGCCGAGAAAGCCCTCCAGCTGATGGTCGAAAGGGGCCTGTCCCGCCAGGCCTTCGGCAAGCCGATCATCTCCCTCGGCAAGAACACCGAGTGGGTCAGCGAGGCCCGCATCGAGATCGAAGCGATGCGTCTCATGGTGCTCAAGGCGGCCAAAGCCATGGATCTGATGGGCAACACCGACGCCCGGGTGTGGGTCAGCGCGGTCAAGGCCATGGTGCCCGAGCGGGTGTGCACCATCATCGACCGGGCCATCCAGATCCACGGGGCCACGGGCATCTCCCAGTGGACCCCGCTGGCCGACATGTACACCTCTCAGCGCACCCTGCGCTTCGCCGACGGCCCCGACGAGGTGCACCACATGGTCGTCGGGCGGGCCGAGATCGCCCGCTACCAGGCGGCTCGCTGAGGCCCCTGCGGGCTCAGAGCAGGGCCCGGCGGTTCGATGACCACCCCGTCGAACTCATCCGTCGTCGGTTGGGGGTTAGGCGAGCCTTGGCCGGTTAACGTGACCGCACTGTGATGTCGGGCCAGCGGGAACGCCGCGGAGTGGAGAACCTGGAGATTCTCCTCGTCGAAGACGACGCCGGCGACGCCCTGTTGGTGGAGGAGCTGCTCGACGGCGCGGGGTCGGGGCTCGAGCCGGTGTGGACCACCACGGTGGCCGAAGCCGAGCGGCGCATCACGGCCCGCACCCTGTGCATCCTCCTCGATCTGAACCTGCCCGACTCCGAGGGGCTCGAAGGGCTGCGCAAGGCGCTGCAGATGGCCGGTCGGATACCGGTGATCGTCCTGACCGGTCGGGTCGACCGCACCCTCGGGGAGCTGGCCGTGGCCGAGGGAGCCCAGGACTACCTGGTGAAGGGAACGGTCAGCGGCGAGGAACTGGTGCGGGCCGTCCGCTACGCCGTCGAACGCCGCAAGGGCCAGGAGACGGCGCGCCGCCTGGCCGAAGCCGAGCTGCTGGCCGCCGAGAAGGCCCGCCTCGAGAGAGGCCTGCTGCCCCGACCGATCATCTCCAACCCGGCGCTGTCCTGGTCCACCCGTTACCGTCCCGGTGGCGGCCGGGCGCTGCTCGGCGGCGATTTCTTCGATGGGATCGAGCTCGACGACGGGTGCGTCAGGGTGCTGATGGGCGACGTCACCGGCCACGGGCCCGACGAGGCCGCTCTCGGAGTGGCCCTGCGGGTCGCCTGGCGTTGCCTGGTGCTCGCCGGGGCGCCGCCCGAGGCGGTGCTATCCGGCCTGCAGAAGGTGCTCGGGGCCGAACGTCACTCCGAGGACGTCTTCGCCACGGTGTGTGACATAACTCTCACGGCCGACCTGTCGCGCGCCGTCGTGCGCCTGGGGGGCCACCCCGCCCCACTGCTGCTGAGATCGGGCCGGGTGGAAGCGGACACGGTCATCCAGCGGGGCCCGCTGCTCGGTTTGGTCGACGACGCCGCCTGGCCGGCCACCACCGTCGCCCTGGGCGATGACTGGGGTCTGATGCTCTTCACCGACGGACTGGTGGAGGGGCGCACCCCCGACGGCCAGCGGCTCGACGTCGCCGGCCTGATGGACCTGACCAGTGAGGCGGTGGGTCGGGGTGTGGGCCTCGGTTCTCTGGCCGACGAGCTCATCGCCTCGGCCGAGCGGGCCAACGGCGGCCCGCTGCTCGACGACGTGGCCCTCTTCCTCCTCGGCTCCGGTAGCCGTTGGTGACGTCGGGCCGGGGCTGGCGGCTGCGACAGCTCCTTGGTGCGCTGTTCGGCTTCTCCGGGTTGATCGTGGCGGCGGCGGCCCTGGCGGGGGGCCTGGCGTTCGACCATCTCACCCACCAGCGGGACAATCTGGTGAACCGCATCGACCCGGCCAGCTCCCTCTCCAGCCAGCTCCTCGCCGACTACGTGGATCAGGAGACGGGCGTGAGAGGTTACGACCTGAGCGGCCAGGCCCTGTTCCTCGGCCCGTACGACTCGGGGAGGGTGGCGGCCGGCGACACCGCCCGACGCCTCGCCGGCCTGCTCCCGCCGGGCTCGCCGGCCGGGCACCTGCTCGCCGTGGTGGAGCAAAGGGCGGCACGCTGGACCTCCGAGTTCGCGGTACCGGCCATCGCCTCGGTGAGCGGGGGAAGGCTCCCGGTCCAGCCGAGCGATGTCTCCCTCGAGCAGGGCCGGAACCTCTTCGACTCCCTGCGCTCCTCCATCGCCGATCTCCAGGCCGATTTGGCCCGCGAGCACCAGGTCGCCCAGGCCAGCGTCGTCGCCGCGTCGGACCAGCTGCTCACAGTGATGGTCGTGGCCCTCGCGGTGATCGTGGCCGACGGGCTCCTCGTCTGGCTGTCACTGAGAAGGCTGGTGGTACGCCCCCTCGCCGAGGTGTCGGCCGACACCAGATCGGTAACCGAGGGACAGCTCACCCACGAAGTCCGCCGGGCCGGTCCGGCCGAGATCGCCGAGCTCGCCTCGGACATCGAGGCCATGAGGAGGCGTATATTCGCCGAGGTCGAGCAGGTCCGCCAGGCCCGGGAAGAGCTCGAGGCGACCAACACCGAGCTGGTCCGCTCCAACGAGGACCTCGAACGGTTCGCCTACGTGGCGTCCCACGACCTGCAGGAGCCCCTGCGCAAGGTGGCCAGCTTCTGCCAGCTCCTCGAACAGCGCTACGGCGGCCAGCTCGACGAGAGGGGGGAGCAGTACATCGCTTTCGCGGTGGACGGGGCCAAGCGGATGCAGAACCTCATCACCGATCTGCTGGCCTTCTCCAGGATCGGTCGCACCACCGAGAAGTTCGTCAAGATCGACATGGATGACTGCCTCGACCAGGCGGTGCGCAACCTCGCCGCGTCCATCGAGGCGACAGAGGCGTCGGTGAGGGCCGAGGGACCCCTTCCGAGGGTGGACGGCGATCGCAGCCTCCTGGTGGCCCTTCTTCAGAACCTGATCGGCAACGCCATCAAGTTCCACGGCGACCAGCCACCGTCGGTGCTCGTCGGGTGCCGCCCGAGTCCCGACGAAGCCCAGGTCTTCCTATGGTCGGTGGAGGACCACGGGATCGGCATAGAGAGCCGCTTCGCCGAGCGGGTGTTCGTGATCTTCCAACGCCTCCACGGACGCGACGCCTATCCCGGAACTGGCATCGGCCTGGCCTTGTGCCGCAAGATCGTCGAGTTCCACGGCGGCCGGATCTGGTTGGACACCGATTTCACCGGGGGAACCCGTTTCTGCTTCACCTTGCCGATGCCGCCCAACGAGGAGGTCAAAGATGTCCGACACGCCGACCAATCCGCCGACAGCCCCTGAGCCGCCGGCCCACAGCGTGGACATCGTCCTGGTCGAGGACGACCCCGGCGACGTCCTCATGACCACCGAGGCCCTCGAGGAGAGCAAGCTGCTCCACACCCTCAACGTCTTGAACGACGGCGAGGAGGCCATCCGCTACCTTCGGCGCGAAGCGCCCTACGAGAACGCCTCGCGGCCGGATCTGGTCCTCTTGGACCTCAACCTGCCCCGCCTCGACGGTCGGGAGGTACTGTCGATCGTCAAGAACGACCCGGCGCTGCGCTCCATCCCCTGCGTGGTACTGACCACCTCCGATGCCGAGGACGATGTGGCCTGTAGCTACGACCTGCACGCCAACGCTTATGTCACCAAACCGGTGGACTTCAACGCCTTCACGGCCGTCGTGCGCCAGATCGACGATTTCTTCTTCACCATCGTGAGGCTGCCCCAGCCCTGATCTGGGTATATAGGACCTGTGAAGTTCAGATTCTGGCATGTGCCGGTCAGGGCCGTCACCGGCGCATTCATACTCAACGCCGGATTGGCCAAGTTCAAGTCGGATGATCCCGAGGTGCACCAGGGCGTGCACGGCATGGCCTCCACCGCCTACCCCCAGCTGGCCAACGTCGACCCGGGGACTTTCACCAAGGCCCTGGGGGCCGGCGAGATCGCTCTCGGTGCGTCCCTCCTCACCCCCTTCGTGAGCCCGGGACTGGCCGGTGCGGGCCTCACCGCCTTCTCGGCCGGGCTTCTCGGGCTCTACTTCAAGGTGCCCGGGATGACGCTGGACGGCATCCGGCCCAGTACGAGCGGCACGCCCATCGCCAAGGACAGCTGGTTGCTGGCCATCGGTCTGGCCTTGATGCTCGACCGAGCCTCCGAGGCGGCCCGCGAGGCGGTCCCCCGTCCGGTCTCGCATTCTTGAGCACGTCGGCCCCGGCCCCGGCCCCGGCGGGGAGCTACCGGTGAGGCGGGCGTCGTACCGCTTCCAGCTCCGGGCCGAGTTCGGCTTCGGCGCTGCGGCCGAACGGGTGAGCTACCTGGAGAGGCTCGGGGTGAGCGACGTGTACTGCTCGCCCATCCTTCAGGCGGTGGCCGGAAGTGCCCACGGCTACGACGTGGTGGATCACTCCCGGCTGTCCAGCGAGCTCGGCGGCCGGGACGGCTTCGACCGGCTGGTGGGTGCCGCCGGCGGGGCGGGCCTCGGCATCACCGTCGATATCGTGCCCAACCACATGGCCATAGACGGGCGCTCCAACCGGTGGTGGTGGGACGTCCTGGAGAACGGCCCGTCGAGCCTCTATGCCGCCTACTTCGACATCGACTGGCCCGGCGACAGCGCCCACTCGGAACCCTCGGTGCTGGTCCCGGTGCTCGGCGACCGCTACGGGAGGGTGGTGGACGACCATCAGGTCCAAGTCGAGCGCGACGGGGCGGAGTTCCGCGTCGGGTACCTCGAACACGAGCTGCCGCTTTCCCCCCGAACCCTCGACACTCTGCTGCAGCGGGCGGCCGGCCGTTGCCGGTCCGCGGAGCTGGACGAGCTGGGCCGGGCGTTCGGCGCTCTCCCCCACGCCGGGGTGACCGATCCGACCACGGCCCGGGTCCGCCACGACCGCAAGGAACAGCTCCGAGAGCGCCTTTCAGCGCTGCTGGCAGCCGAGGCACCGCTGGTCCGGGCCGTCGATGACGAAGTGAGCTCGATCAACGCCGACGCGGACGAGATGGACCGGCTACTGCGCCGTCAGAACTACCGCCTGGCCTACTGGCGTACCGCCCGCGAGGAGCTGGACTACCGGCGCTTCTTCAACATCGAGACGCTGGTCGGCCTGCGGGTCGAAGACGACCGGGTCTTCGCCGACACCCACGAGACCATCGGCCGCCTGGTGCGGGCCGGCGCGGTGAGCGGGCTGCGGGTCGACCACGTGGACGGCCTGCGCGACCCCGAGGGCTATCTGCAGAGGCTCCGGCGGCTCGGACCGGACACCTACGTGGTGGTGGAGAAGATCCTCGAGTCCGGCGAGGATCTCCCGGCGTCGTGGCCGGTGCAAGGCACGACCGGCTACGACTTCGTCGCCCACGTCACCGACGTCCTCGTCGACCCCGCCGGCGAGGATCTGATGACGGCCTCCTACGTAGGTGTCACCGGTGAACCCGGCAGCTACCCCGAGGTTCTCCGCCAGGCCAAGCTCCAGATACTGACTGAGGAACTGTCACCGGAGTGCGACCGCCTGGCCCGGCTGCTCCAGGTGGTCTGCGACGGCCACCGTCAGCAGCGCGACCGCACCCGAGGTGAGATCGGCGACGCCTTGCGGGCCATCCTGGTCGGGTTCCCGGTGTACCGGACCTACGCCCACCCCGATCGGGCCGTGACCGAGCAGGACCGCGTCGTGGTCGACACCGCCGTCCGGGAGGCCAGGAGCGTGGCGCCGGGCGCCGACACCGACCTGCTCGACTTCATCGGCGAGGTCCTACTGCTCGCCCACCCGGGGGGCGCCGAGACCGAGTTCGCGCTGACCTTCCCGCAGCTGTCGGCGCCGGTCATGGCCAAAGGGGCCGAGGACACGGCCTTCTACCGGTACAACCGACTGGTCTCGCTGAACGAGGTGGGCGGGGACCCGGGGCGCTTCGGGCGGAGCCTCGACGAGTTCCACGCGGCGATGGAGACGATGGGCCGGCAGGCCCCCGAGACCATGCTGACCCTCGCTACCCACGACACCAAGAGGAGTCCCGACGTGCGAGCCCGGATCAGCCTCCTGAGCGAACTACCGGACTACTGGGAGGAAGCGGTGACCACCTGGATGGGAGTCACCGACCACTACGCCGGGGATCACGGGCCCGATTTCAACACCCGCTACCTGCTGTTCCAGACCCTCGTCGGGGCCTGGCCGATCGACTCCGAACGGCTCGCGTCGTACATGGACAAGGCGGCCAAAGAAGCCAAGGTGCACACCTCGTGGGCCGACCCCAACGCCGACTACGACTACCAGCTCCGCAAGTTCACCGAGGCGACGCTCAGCGATCAACACTTCATGGGCGAGCTCGAGTCGTTCCTGCGGCGCCAGCGGATAGTCGAGCTGGGACGGGCCACGTCGCTGTCGCAACAGACCCTGCTGCTCACCTGTCCGGGCGTGCCCGACATCTACCAGGGCAGCGAGACCTGGGACAGCTCGCTGGTCGATCCCGACAACCGCCGACCGGTGGACTACGAGCAGCTGGCCGGCGACCTGGCCCGCACCGCCGGTTGGCGCCCTGAGTGCATGGCCGTGGAGTACGACCGCGCCGCTGACCGGCGGGCCAAGATCTGGCTGACGGCCCGTCTGCTCGATCACCGCCGGCGTCGGCCCGAGCCCTACGGCGGCGGGACCTACGAGCCGCTCGAGGTGAACGGGTCCAAAGCCGGTCACCTGATCGCCTTCTGCCGAGGCCGTTTGGTGGTGCTCGTCGCCCGTCACCTCTGGAAGCTCGGCGGCGACTGGGACGACACCATGGTCAGCCTGCCGGCCGGTCGTTGGCGTCCGGTGATCGGTGTCGGCCCCGAGGTGAAGGGCGGCGACCACCGCGTCGGTAGCTTCTTGGGGCACGGCCCGGTGGCCGTCCTCGAGTACTGACCCGGTCCCAGCAGAGGAGACGCGTCATGTGGACCTTCGAAGTGTGGGCCCCGGTCGCCGAGCGAGTCGACCTGGTCCTGGCCGAGCCCGCAGGCCGGTGGCCCATGGCCGCCCACGCCGGGGGGTGGTGGGTGGTGGAGATCGACCGGGCCGACACTGGCGACCGCTACGGGTTCAGCCTCGACGGTGGCCCGGTGCGCCCCGATCCCCGCTCCCGGTCCCTGCCCGAAGGCGTGGACGGGTGGTCGGAGATCGTCGATCTGCACGCAGCCGACCGGGACGACGGCGACTGGCAGGGCTTCCAGCTTCCGGGTTCGGTCCTCTACGAGCTGCACGTCGGGACCTTCACCCGGCGCGGCACCTTCGAGGGGGTGGCCGAACGCCTCGACCATCTGGTGGAGCTGGGCGTGGACGCGGTGGAGATCCTGCCCGTCGCCACCTTCGCCGGCGAGCGGGGTTGGGGCTACGACGGTGTCGGTCTGTACGCCCCGCACCGGGCCTATGGAGGACCCGGAGCTCTCAGCCGGCTGGTGGACCACTGCCACAGAGCCGGGCTCGGGGTGATCCTCGACGTGGTGTACAACCACCTGGGACCGGCCGGCAACTATCTGCCGGAGTTCGGTCCCTACTTCTCCGATGCCCACCGCACCAACTGGGGCGACGGCATCAATCTCGACGGTCCCGGAAGCGACGAGGTGCGCCGCTACCTGATCGACAACGCATTGATGTGGCTGGGCGATTACCGCTTCGACGGGCTCCGGCTCGACGCCGTGCACGCCCTGGCTGACGACTCCGCGGTCCATATCCTCGAGCAGCTCTCGGCCGAGGTGTCGGCCCTCGCCGCCCACGCCCGACGGCCGCTGTGGCTCATCGCCGAGTCCGACCTGAACGACCCCCGCTTCGTGCTGCCCCGCTCGCAGGGCGGATACGGCCTGACCTCGTCCTGGGCCGACGAATGGCACCACGCCTGGCACGCGGTGTTCAGCGGGGAGACCGACGGCTACTACTCGGACTTCGGTTCCCTCGACCACCTGGCCAAGGCGTTGCGCCAGGCATGGGTCTACGACGGTGTGTACTCGCCCCACCGGGATCGGGTGCACGGGCGGCCCCCCGTGGGCCTGACCGGTGACCGGTTCGTGGTGTGCACCCAGAACCATGACCAGGTGGGAAACCGGGCCGCGGGCCAACGAAGCAGCGCGTTGATGGTGTCGGGACGACTCGAAGTCGCCGCCGCTCTGCTGCTCACCTCACCCTTCGTACCCATGATCTTCCAGGGTGAAGAGTGGGGGGCGTCTACGCCTTGGCAGTACTTCACGGATTTCGCCGACCCGGACCTGGGGCGGGCGGTGACCGAGGGGCGACGCAGGGAGTTCGCCTACTTCGGCTGGGACTCCGAGCAGGTGCCCGACCCGCAGGACCTGTCCACCTTCGCCCGCTCGGTCCTCGACTGGTGCGAGGTGGACGACCCCGGCCACTCCGAGCTGCTGGGCTGGTACCGAGCTCTGACCGCTCTACGGCGCGCCATTCCCGACCTGAGCGACCCCCGGCCCGGGCAGACCCTCGTCGAGGTCGACTCCGATCCCATCCGCCTGCTGGTGCGCCGGGGGCGGGTGTTGATCGCCGCCAACCTGGGACCACAGACGGCCCGCCTGCTCGGGCCGTCCAAGGTGCTCCTGGCTTCTTTCGCTTCCGAGCCGACGCCATCGGGCGGGATCGATATCCCGCCCGATGCCGTCGTGATCGTGGTAGACGCCGGCGAGGAGCATCCCGGCCGCCGCACCGTGGCACCCCCGCCGACGAGCCTGGCGCCCTGGAGGTGGGCCGGTCAGCTCCCGGAGTGAGCGGCCACCTCGGCGAGGGCGTCGACGAGGGCGGAGTTGAACGCAGGTAGGTCGTCGGGCTGGCGGCTGGAGATGAGCCGGTTGGGTCCCTGCTCGCACACCTGCAGTTCCTGGTCCACCCACGTCCCGCCGGCGTTACGGATGTCGGTCTGGAGGCTGGGCCACGAGGTCATGGTGCGACCCCGCACCAGGTCGGCCTCGACGAGCACCCAGCCGCCGTGGCAGACCACGGCGATGGGCTTGCCGGCGGCGGTGAACTCCTGGACCAGGCGGACGGCCTCGGGGTCGGTGCGGACCTGGTCCCCGTTGGTCACCCCGCCGGGGAGCACCAATCCGTCGAAGTCCTCGGCCTTGGCCGCCTTGGTCGTCTGATCCACGGGGTACTTTCCGGCCGGGTCGAGGTGGTTGAACGCCTGGGCCTCTCCGGCCTCCTTGGCAATGAGCACCGGCTGACCCCCGGCCTTCTCCACCGCCTTCCAGGGCTCGACGAGCTCGGCCTCCTCGATCCCTTCGTTGCTGGTGATGAACGCGACTCTTGCCGCTCTTGGTTGGTTGGCCATGCAAAGGAGCTACCCGGAGCCGATCAGCGGAAAACCGGATGGGGGGCAGTGGCACCGAACGGGGCCCGTCCTTCCCGCCGTCGCCGTCTGTCACCGCTTCTGCTCGGCGCGCGCCCCCGGCCCGGCCCGCACGGCCCGCACCCGGGGTGGAGCGAGGCCGGCCCGGGTGAAGCTCTCCCCGAGCGCGGCAGTCGCCGAGTCCACCCGCTCGGCCGCGACCAGAGCCACCACGCTGCCCCCGAAGCCGCCGCCGGTGAGACGGGCGCCAAGGGCCCCGGCGGCGCGCAGGCACTCCACCGTCAGGTCGAGCTCGGGGCAGGAGACCTCGTAGTCGTCGCGCAGGGACGCGTGGGAGGCGTACATGGCCTGCCCCACCCGCGTCCAGTCGCCGGCTGCGAGCGAATCGACCACGTCGAGCACCCGCTGGTTCTCGGAGGCCACGTGGCGGGCTCTGCGGGCCAGCACCGGGTCCTCGAGGCGGTCGAGTTGCCCGGCCAGGTCGGGGACCTGGCGCAGGGAGGCCGCCCCGAGGAGTGACGCCGCCGCCTCGCAGTCGGCCCGGCGCGCTGCGTACCCCCCGTCGGCCAGGGCGTGAGCCACCCCGGTGTCGGCCACGATCAGCGCCAGCCCGCTCCGTTCCGGGTCGAGGGGCACCGGGCGGACCGCCAGGCCCAGGGTGTCGAAGAAGAGGGCATGGCCCTCGACACCCCCCACCGAGGCCATCTGGTCGAGGAGCCCGCAGGGGACGCCGACGAAGTCGTTCTCCGCCTTCTGGGCCAGCTGGGCCCGCCAGACCGGTTCGGCGGTCCGACCCAGCAGGTCCCCGTAGGCGGCCTCGACGGCGCACTCGATCGAAGCCGACGAGGACAGGCCGGCACCGGCCGGGACCCTGCCATCGAGGATCAGGTCCACCCCCGGTCCGGCCATGCCGCGCCGGTGGTAGGCCCACACGACCCCCGCCACGTACCGGGACCAGCCTCGCAGCGACCCCGGCCGCAGGTCGTCGAGGTCCACCTCAACCGGCTCGCCGGGGTACTGGAGCGAGGACATGCCCAGCCGGCGTTCGGCCCGGCGGCCCACCGCCACGTAGGCCCGGTCGGCTATGGCGAAGGGGAGGACGTAGCCCAGGTTGTAGTCGGTGTGCTCGCCGACCAGGTTGACCCGCCCCGGAGCCGACCACACCCCCTCGGGTCTCCGGCCGTAGCGTTTCTCGAACTCGTCGGCCAGTCCCTCCGCCGGGCTCCGCTGTCGGGCCACCGGTCAGCCAGCCGCCGGCTGGCGGATCACGGCCACATCCCCCGGGCCGACGGTGATCGACCCGTCGGCGGTGGCGCCGCTCAGCAGGTCGATCCCCGATGCCGGCACGGTCTGCGCCTCGTCGGTGTGGTTGATGAGAAACAGGTACGACACGTTCCCCGAGACCCGCCGCACGGCCTCCACCCCGGGCCACACGACCGCCGCCCGCCGGGTGCCCGACTCGTCCACCAGCCGCCCCACCAGGGCGTCCAGGTCGGGGCCTTCGAGGTGGGTGGCCAGGTAGTACGCCCAGCCCGAGCCGACCCGGTGGCGGGTCAGGGCCGGGCTGCCGGCCACCGGGCCGGCGGCGAAAGTCACCATCACGTCGGCACCCTCCGATCGGCCCAACTCGCTCCAACGCCGGCCCGTGGACCCGTCGCTGAGGGCGGTGGCGACACCGTGGGGTAGCGGGAAGAACTCCTCGGTTCGTACCCCGAGCAGATCCCGGAACGCCCCCGGGTAGCCGCCCAGCCGGACGTGGTCGTCCGCGTCGACGACCCCTGAGAACCAGGTGACGAGGAGGTGGCCGCCGTTTCGCACGAACTCCGCCAGGGCGTCGGCCTGGGCATCGCTGACCAGGTACAGGTTGGGCACCACCACGAGGCGGTAGCGGGACAGGTCGGCGTCGGGAGCTACGACATCGGTGGTGACGGCGGCCTCCCAGAAGGCCCGGTGCCACTCCCCCAGGTTCTCGACCACCCGGACCTCCGACGAGGGGTGAGCCTCGCCCTCGGCGGCCCACCACGAGTCCCAGGTGAAGACCAGCGCGGCGTCCGCCTCGACACGCGATCCCGCCACCTCCGACAGCCGGCGCAGCTTGGCCCCGAGGTCCACCACCTCGCGCCACACCATGGTGTCGGTGCCGGCGTGGGGGACCATCGCCGAGTGGTACTTCTCCGCCCCGAAAGGGCTGGCCCGCCACTGGAAGAAACCGACCGCGTCGGCGCCGCGGGCCACGTGGGTGAGGCTGTTGCGGATCATCTCGCCGGGCGCCTTGGCCTGGTTGACCCGCTGCCAGTTGACGGCGCTCGGCGAGTGCTCCATGAGCCACCATGGCCCCCCGGCCAGGCCGCGCGTCAAGTCCCCCGATAGCGACAGGTGGACCTCCGGGCGGGGCAGGTGGCCGAGGAGGTAGTGGTCGTTGCTGACCACGTCCACCTCCCGGGCCCACGCCTGGTAGTCGACGGGCTTGAAGAACGACATGAAGTTGGTGGTGATCGGCACGCCGGGGGTCAGCCGCCGCAGCACCGAACGCTCGGCCAGGTAGGCGCCGAGCAGCTCATCCGAGCAGAAACGGGCCCAGTCGAGCAGGTGCCCGGGGTTGGCGAACGACACCGTCTGGCGGGGAGGTATCAGCTCCTCCCAGCTGCGGTAGGCCTGGCTCCAGAAAGACGTCCCCCAGGCCCGGTTCAGTTCCCCCAGGTCGTCCTGGTAGCGCCGCCGGAGCCACCCTCGAAACGATTCCGCCGAGCGGTCGCAGTAGCACGCCGGGTTGTGGCAGCCGAACTCGTTACCGACGTGCCACATGGCCAGCGCCGGGTGGCCGCCGTAGCGGCCGGCGATGGCCCCCGTGAGCTCCCCCGCGGCCTGGCGGTAATCGGTCGAGCTCGGGCAGAACGCCTGGCGCGACCCGTACCACCGGGTGGCGCCGTCCGGACCGACGAGGAGGCTGTCGGGGTAACGGTGACTGAACCACGGTGGCGGGGCGGCCGTGGCCGTGGCGAGGTCCACCGCGATGCCGGCCGCGGCCAGGGCGTCCATGACGGCGTCCAGCCAGCCCCAGTCGTAGACGCCGGGGCGGACCTCCAGGCTGGCCCAGGCGAAGACGGCCAGCGTCACGAAGGACACGCCAGCCTCGCCCATCAACCTCACATCCTCGGCGACGGTCTCCGCCGGCCACTGCTCCGGGTTGTAGTCGCAGCCGTAGGCGATACCGTCCAGGCCGATCGGCCACGCCGGTCGCTCGCCGCTCCCCGAGGGCACGCCGGGCGACTTTCTAGGAGATCCTGGTGGTCACGGATCCGAGCTCGCCGAACTCGGCTCTCAGATCCTGGCCCGGGGCCAACGGGACCATCGGCCCGAGAGCCCCGGTCATGATGACGTCACCGGCCCGCAGCGGGGCGCCCCGCTGGCACATGGTGTCGGCCAGCCAGCGGGCGGCATGGAGCGGATTGCCCAGGCAGGCCGCCCCCACGCCACTCGAGACCTCCCGGTCGTCGAGGGTCATCCGCATGGGGACGGTCAACGCGTTGAACGCCGAGAGCGGGACGGGGCGACTACCGACGACGTACATGCCGCAACTGGCATTGTCGGCGACGGTGTCGACGATGCTGATGTCCCAGTCGGCGATACGGCTGTCGACGACCTCGATGGCCGGCAGGGCGAAGGCCACGGCGCGGATCAGCTGGGCGAAGCCGTGGGGGGCCGAGTCGAGATCCTGGTCGAGGACCAGCGCCACCTCCGCCTCGGCGCGGGGTTGGATGAGCCGACCGGCTTCGATCTCGATCCCGTCTCCGTACTCGGTGTCGGCGAAGAGGGTTCCGAAATCGGGCTGGTCCACCCCGACCTGCTGCTGTATGGCCTTGGAGGTGACCCCGATCTTGCGTCCCGACACCCGCCGCCCGGCGGCCACCCAGCGGTCGGTGTTGATCTGCTGCACGGCGTAGGCGGCGTCTATGTCGCTGGCCGTACCGAGAAGATCCCGAATCGGGGGGATCGCCTCACTCCTCGAGGCGGCCTCCCAGAGCCGCTTGGCCGCTTCGTCTATCAACCCCATGTCCACTGGCACACCTAAACCCTATTGTTCAAGCGGGGGGCCGGCATGATCGAAGTATTTGCATGACCGAAACCATCGGCCGGGCCGAGCGCGTCACCTCATCGCTGGTCGAGACCGCGGAGTTGGCCCGGGACCTGGTAGCCAACCTGGAGTCGGTGCTGCTCGGCTCACCGGCCGCGGTGGAAGCAGCGGCCACCGCCGCCCTGTCGGGGGGCCACCTGCTCGTGGAGGACGTCCCCGGGGTGGGGAAGACCGTGCTGGCCCACGCCCTGGCGGCCAGCCTGGGGGCCGACCTGTCGCGCATCCAGGGGCACGCCGACCTGCTGCCGAGCGACGTCACCGGCATCTCGGTGTTCTCCCCGGAGGAAAGGTCCTGGGAGTTCCGCCCCGGCCCGGTGTTCGCCCACGTGGTCCTGGCCGACGAGCTCAACCGGACCCCGCCGCGCACCCAGTCGGCCCTGCTCGAGTCGATGGAGGAGGGGCAGGTGTCGGTCGACGGCAAGACCTGGCCGCTACCGAGGCCCCACATGGTGATCGCCACTCAGAATCCGGTGACCCAGCGGGGGACCTATCCCCTCGTAGAGAGCCAGCTCGACCGCTTCTCGATGGCGACCACGATCGGCTATCCCGACGCCGAGACCGAGACCCTGATCGTGAACCGGAGGGGCGGGCGACCGGCCCTGTCGGGGATCGCCGCGGTCTGCTCCACCGACGGGTGGGCCCGGGCCCGCGACGCCACCGAGGAGGTGGTGGTCAGCGACGCCGTGGCGGCCTACGCGGTGGCGTTGTGCCGGGCCACGCGCCGAGCCTCCGGCGTGGAGCTCGGGGCCAGTCCCCGAGCCGGTATCTGGGTGGTCCGCTCGGCCCGGGCCCGAGCCCTTCTGCAGGGGCGGCCTTTCACAGCACCCGACGACGTCAAGGCGGTGGCCGTCGGCTGCCTGGCCCACCGTCTGGTGATGAACGACGGACGGTCGGGACTCGAAGCCGGGGCGGACGTGGTCCAAGAGGTCTTGGAGACCGTTCCCACCCCCAGACCGTGACCGCCGGGCGCTGCCGCCCGGCGCGGCCGTGGAGCCCCCTGATCAGCGGCCCGGCCATCGTGGTCGGCTGGTGGTTGGTGGCTCGCGACGGCGGTCAGGGGTGGGTGCAGGCCCTCGGCGACATCGTCGCCGCCGTCGTGGTGGTGGGGCTGGTCGGGCCGTGGCTGGCGTTGCGGGGGGCCGAGGCGGAGATCGTGGCCGCCCCCGCCGACGCGGTGTCGGGATCCCCGCTGGCGCTCGAGGTGAAGCTGACCGGGGCGGCCCGGATCACCGCCCTGCGACCGACCGGGGAGGCGACACCCGCCGGACGTCTGGTGGTGACCCCCATCAGGGGGATCCTGACCAGCGTGGACGTGGAGATATCCACCTCCGCCCCCTTCGGGTTGCAGTCCTGGAGGCGGCGGGCGACCCTGGCTCTCCCCCACCCCGTCCACGTGGCCCCGCGTCTGGGCCGGCCCGCGGCCCTGCCGCCGGTTCCGGCGGGCGACGAGCGATCCGACGGGGGGTCGGGCGGGGCCGCCATGAACACCGGGGACCTGCGCGCCGCCCGGCCCTACCAGCCCGGAGACGCCCGGAGGCTCATCCACTGGCCGTCGACGTCCCACTGCGGCGAGCTGATGGTCCGCGACCTCGAGCAACCCCGCCGCCGGCCGGTCGAACTGTCGGTGGAGCTACCCGCCGACGAGGCCGAAGCCGAACGGCGGGCCGGGCAGGCTCTGGCCGAGGTGTTGGCCCTGCTCGATCGCGACGGTCCGGTGCTCCTCGTCACCCGGGAAACGGAGGGCGCCCGCCGGGGCCTCGTGCACAGCCGACGGGAAGCCATGCGCCGGCTGGCGGCGGCGCAGTGACCGGATTCTTGGAGGCGGTGAGGCGGGCCAACGCCCCCAAGCCACCCGAGCACTCGGTCCGGTTGCGGGTGGCGTCGGCCGCGACCGTGGTCGTGGCCGTCGGGGCGGCGGCCGCCGAGAGCGAGCTGTCCGGACCGACCGCGGTGCTGGCGGTGGCGCTGATCGTCACCGGCATGGCCTTCTCCTACCGCTACCGCCGGCGGTCTCTCGGCTGGGTGAAGGTGGCGGTGGCGGTGGCCGCTTCGCTGGCCATGGTCTGGTTCGTCCACCGGCTGGCGGGGATCGCCCCGGGCGACATGACCGGCGTCGAGAACCCGCTGACGGTCATGCTCACCGCGGTGCTGGTGGTCCACTCCTTCCACGTCCCGGCCCGGCGGGACCTGCTGTTCGCGGTGGCCGGCTCGGCGGCCCTGATGGCCGTCGCCGGCAGCCAGGCCGTGGACATGCGATTCGGCTCCTACACCCTCGGTTGGGCCCTCTGCGGCCTGTGGGCTCTGGTCGAGCTCGGCGCGTCGGCCGACGGCGCCAGCCGGCCCGCGCCGCGCCGGACCGTGGGGGCGGTGGCCGGGGTGAGCATGGCGGCCATTACGCTGTTCCTGGTCCTGCCCGCGCCCCGGGCGGCGCTGCGGCTGGACTTCCGGTACTCCCCCGGACCGGGCGGGACCGTACCCGGCACCGGCACCAGAGCCGGCGACACCGGCTCGCCGCTCGAGCTGTCCCATCCCGGCTCGACCGAGAACGGGACCCGGGTCGGAGGCTACCTGGGGTTCGCCGGCAGCCTGGATACCGCGGCCCGGGGCCGCCTGGGCCGAACGCTCGTCATGCAGGTCCGGGCGGCGGTGCCCACCTTCTGGATCGGTGAGACCTTCGATCGCTGGGACGGGCAGACCTGGAGCTCCACGCTGACCTCCACCCTCGCCCTCTCGGGGGGCTCCCCGTTCAGCATCCCAGGGGGGACGTCCGAGCTCTCCGGGCCGGCCCAGCCCGACCTGCAGACCTTCTACGTGGCCGACGCCACCGCCGACCTGGTCTTCCACGCCGACGGGGCCCGGCAGGTGTGGTTTCCGGCGTCCAAGCTGTTCGTCGGCCAGGACGGCTCGGTCGTGTCCCCGATCGGGATCGGCAAGGGAGCCATCTACACGGTTGAATCCGCGGTGAACCTCCCCTCGCCGGCTCAACTGCGCGCCGCCGGTCCCCCGCCCACGGGATCGCTCGGGACCTACCTGCAGCTCCCGAAGCCCTACGACTCGGTCCGCCAGCTCGCCCGTTCCGTCACTACTGGTGCCAGCACCGAGTACGACACCGTCCAGGCTCTCATCTCGTGGATCGGCGCCCACACCCGCTACTCGCTGGACATCCCCCCGCTGCCGCGGGGCACCGACGCCGTCGACGCCTTCCTGTTCGGGGACCGCACCGGTTACTGCGAGCAGATATCGACGGCGCTGGCGGTGATGCTCAGATCGCTCGGCATTCCGGCGCGCGAGGCGGTGGGCTACGTCCCCGGGCCCTACAACCCCATCACCGACCTCTACCAGGTACGCGCCGAGGACGCCCACGCCTGGGTGCAGGCCTACTTCGCCGGCTACGGGTGGGTGAGCTTCGACCCCACCGCCGTGGTGCCCGACGCCAACCCCTCACCCGGAGCAACGGCCCTGCACCTCGCCGGCAGGTGGCTGGCCTCCCTCCCGTGGGTACCTCTCGGCGCCGCCGCGGCGGCGGCCGGCGGGGTGGCGTTGCTGGTGCGCGTCGGGCGGGGGCGGCGGGTCCGGCGCCTCCTCGACCCGGCCCAGAGGGCGGCGCAGCGCATGGAAATAGCCGGGCGGCGCGCCGGGCGGCCCCGTGGCCCATCCGAGACGATCCTCGAGTTCGCCGCCGCCCTCGGCCACGACTGGCCGGCCGTGGCCGGAGCCATCCAGGCCTGCGCCTACGGAGGGGCGCACCTGAGCCGGGACGAGTGGACCGCCCTCCTCGGCGCCGCCGAGAGAGCCGGTGTCGACCAGCGAGCCGGTGTCACCGGCCGCCGGGGCCGCCTTCCCGGGCTGGTCGTCAGCTACCACCGCCCGGTTCGGGATCGACGGTGCTGAGGCTGTGCAGGAGCATCAAGGACCGGGCTTCGAGGGTCACGAGGCGATCCCGGCCGATCTCCGGCGTGGCCCCCGGCTCCCCGCTGGTGAGCACCGTGAACCAGTGTCCCCCGCCCCGGCCGATGGTGAACTCGACGGGCTCCCAGTGGGCGTTGAGAAGCAGCAGGTAACGGTCGCGGCTGGTCTCCCCGTCGGCGTCTTCGATCTGACGCCCGTCGAGAGCGACGGCCAGTGAGTTGGTGGCCGGGCTCTCCCAGTCCTCTTGGCGCATCTCCTTGCCGTCTGGGCGGTACAGGACCATCTGGGCCGGTTGGCCGCCGGGCGTGCGCAGGTACTCCCTCGGCCGGAGCGCGGGGTGGGCCCGTCGCAAGGCGATGGCCGTGCGGGTGAAGGCCCGCATCTCCTCGTCGGCGTGCTCCCAGTCGTACCAGGAGATCTCGTTGTCCTGGCAGTAGGCGTTGTTGTTGCCGGCCTGGCTGCGGCCTATCTCGTCGCCTCCGAGGATCATCGGCACACCCGCTGACAGCAAGAGGGTGCCCATGAGGTTCCGGCGTTGGCGGCTGCGCAGCGCCACGGACTCGGCATCGTCGGTCGGCCCCTCGACTCCGCAGTTCCACGCACGGTTGTGCGACTCGCCGTCGTTATTGTCCTCGCCGTTGGCGTCATTGTGCTTGTCGTTGTACGAGGTCAGGTCGGCGAGAGTGAACCCGTCATGGGCAGTGACGAAATTGACGCTGGCGGTGGGTGTGCGGCGCCCCGACGAGTAGATGTCCCCGCTGCCGGTCAAACGCCGGGCCAGCTCGCCGAGGGTACCGTCCTCACCCCGCCAGAAGTCCCGCACACAGTCGCGGTAGCGACCGTTCCACTCCGACCAGCGGGCCGGGAATCCGCCGACCTGGTAGCCGGCGATGTCCCACGGCTCGGCGATCATCTTGACCGGGGCCAGCACGGGGTCCTGGTCCACCAGGTCGAGGAAGGCGCTGTGGATGTCCAGGTCGCCGAACTGGCGGGTGAGGGTGGTGGCCAGGTCGAAGCGGAACCCGTCCACGTGCATCTCCGACACCCAGTAGCGAAGCGAGTCCATGATGAGCCGCAGCGCCGCCGGGTGCCCGACGTTGAGGCTGTTGCCGGTCCCGGTGGTGTCGAAGTAGTGCTCCATGTCCTCGCGCACCAGCCGGTAGTAGGACGGGTTGTCGATGCCTTTCATGGACAGGGTCGGGCCGAGGTGGTTGCCCTCGGCGGTGTGGTTGTACACCACGTCCATGATCACTTCGAGGCCGGCCGCGTGCAGGGCCTTGACCATGGACTTGAACTCGTCGACCTGGGCCCCCCCGTCACCGGCCGAGCTGTACTCGTTGTGGGGGGCGAAGAACCCGATCGAGTTGTAGCCCCAGTAGTTGCGGAGACCTCTCTCCTGGAGGTGGGCGTCCTGGACGAACTGGTGCACGGGCAGCAGTTCGACGGCGGTCACTCCGAGGTCCACCAGGTAGCCGGTCACCGCCGGGTGGGCCAGCCCGGCGTAGGTGCCCCGGGCCTCGGGGGGAACATCTGGATGGCACCGGGTCAGACCCTTGACGTGGGTCTCGTAGACGACGGTCTCGTCGAGGGGGATTTCGGGGGCCCGGTCCTGGCCCCAGTCGAAGTCGCGGGCGCTCACCAGGCCGCGGGGCACGAAGGGCGCCGAGTCGGCCTCGTTGCGGCGACGGGGATCGTCGAAGCAGTGGCCGAAGACCGCTTCGTCCCAGCGCACCCCCCCTTCGATGGCCGTGGCGTGGGGATCGAGCAGCAACTTGTCCGGGTTGCAGCGCAGGCCCTGCTCGGGGTCCCACGGTCCGTGCACCCGCAGCCCGTAGCGCTGCCCCGCTCCCACCTCCGGCAGGAAGCCGTGGAAGACGTGAGCGGTCCGCTCGGGGAGCTCGACGCGCCGCTCCCCGCCGTGGGCGTCGAAAAGGCACACCTCGACGGCATCGGCGATCTCTGACTGCACGGCTACGTTGACCCCGTCGGGGTGCAGCGTGGCGCCGAGCGGGTAGGGCGTTCCTTTGGAGGTGTCCACAGCGGCCGTCATACCCTTCGTGGACCTCGTCCACGCCCGGCACCCCGCCCGGCACCCCGCCCGGCACCCCGCCCGGGCCGGCCGGGCCGCTCGCGGTCAGCTCCCGATGGTGTCCGGCCACAGCATCCGGCCCAGTCCCGACGCCCGAGCGATGGGGCGCTCCACGGCTTCGGCGACGGCGACGGCGGTGCCGATCAACACTGCCGACCGGCGGGCCCGGGTGAGCGCGGTGTAGAGCAGCTGGCGGGTCAACAGGCGCGACGAGGCGGGGGGCAGCACCAGGGTGACCCGGTCGAACTCCGATCCCTGGCTCTTGTGCACGGTCATGGCGAAGACCGTCTCGACGGCGTCGAGCAGGAACGGGCTCACCGACCGGCCCGGGACCGCCCCGCCGGTGCCCTCCGCCCCGCCGGTCTCGAAGACCACCCGGTGTCCCCCCGGCGCCTCAGGTCCCGGAAGGGTCCCGCCGGCTCCGACCCCACCGGGGCCGGCCACCACCACCCCGGTGTCACCGTTGAACAGGCGGAGGCGATAGTCGTTGGCCGTCACCAGCACAGGGCGGCCGGCGTACCACGCCGACGGCGGCCGGTTCCCGTCGGCGCCGGCCAGCCACGCCTCGACCAGACTGTTCCACGTCGCCGCGCCGCTCGGTCCCCGGCGGTGGGCGCACAGAACCCGGTGGTGGCGCAGCGCGGCCAGTGCGCCGGATGCGTCGCCGGCCTCCGAGGCGACCCTGATGGCCTCGGCCCAGTCGACGATGCCGGTCGCGACCTGCGCCAGGGAGCCCGTCGCCGGTAGCCGGGCGGCCGGGCGCCCCACGAGATCGGCCGGCTCGGTGTCCACCCATTCGACGGCCGGGTCGCCACTGCCGAGCAGGTCGAGGGTGGCGGCGGCGTCGCCGCGGCGCACGGCGTCGGCGAGGCGGGCGAGGGACCCCGAGAAGCGGTGGTTGGTCCGCAGCACGAACACGGCCTCCGACAGCGGACCCCGACCACCCTTGCCGGCCTGCGGCCGGGGACCAGGGGTGGGGTCGGCGGAGGCGCTCGGTCGGCCCGGGCTGTCCCCGCTGTGGCGGCCCGGGCTGTCCCCGCTGTGGCGGCCCGGGCTGTCGCCGGTGGCGCCCACTATGTCGGCCAGCACGGCGCCGGCCTCCACCGACACCAGCTGCTCGGGGTCGCCGACGAGGATCAGGTGGGCGTCGGATCGGACGGCCTCGACCAGCCGGGTCATCATCGACAGCGAGACCATCGAGGCCTCGTCCACCACCACGATGTCGTGGGGGAGCAGATGGTGACGGTGGTGACGGAACCGTCCCGAGCGGTCGGGTCTGGTACCGAGGAGACGGTGCAGAGTGGTCCCCTCGAGGCGGAGCAGGGCGTCGCGGATCTCGGCCGGGACCTCGAGGCGGGCCGCCTCCCCCCGGACCGCCGCCTCCATCCGGGCCGCCGCCTTGCCCGTAGGAGCGGCCAGCGCCATCAGCGGCAGGCGCCCCGCCGGGTGGGGTCGGCGGCCGGCGAGAAGGGCCAGGAGGCGGGCCACGGTGGTGGTCTTGCCTGTGCCGGGCCCACCGGCGAGAACCGTGAGCCGCCGCCGCAGGGCCACTTCGGCAGCGCCGCGCTGGTCAGCCGAGGCCGGCCCGGGGAACAGCCGGTCCAGCTCGGCGCGGTCGGCGCCGCTCAGCGGCCGTTCCGACGGCCACGCCCGGTCGTCGGCCGCCGCCCGCTCGGCGAGATCACCGGCCAGGGCCACCTCGTCATTCCAGTAGCGGTCGAGGTACAGGTCGCATCCGACGAGCCGGAACGGGTGACCGGGCCATTCCGGGGCGGCGTCGGTACCGACGAGGGGGCTGCGGGCGATCCTGTCGATCCACCCGTCGGGCGACGGCCAGGGCAGCTCCTCGAGGTCGACTTCGTCCTCGCCCACCACCACCGATTCCCGGAGCCGCCGCAGGTCGACCGAAACGTGGCCGACCCGGGGTCCGCGCACCGCCAGGGCGGCCGCCAACAGCACCTGCTCGTCTGCTTCGCCGGCCAGCCGGGCCAGCCGGGTCGCCACATGGATGTCAGCGGGGGCGAGGACCCCCGCCTGGTTGAACCGTCTCAGCAACTCGGGCAGGGTCGGGTCGGCGACCAGCTCGAACCACCACGGGTCGGCTGCCTCGGCGGGCCCGGTCCCACCCCACCCGGGGATCGGGCTCATCGAAGCGACTGTCCCGCGTCGAACAGGTCCGACAGGGAGGTCACCAGCTGCGGCGGCACCGCCCACGACCACACCCCGTAGGGGATCCCCTCCTCGGTCGGGGTGAGGGGACCGGCCATGCCCCGGACGAACAGGTAGGCCACCCCCCCGAGGTGGGTTTCGGGTCGATAGTCGCCCAGCCGCCAGCGCAGGTAGCGGTGGAGCGCCACCACGTAGATGAGGGCTTGCAGCGGGTAGTGGCAGCGCTGCATCTCGGCGTCGAGGAGCGCCGGCCGGTAGTCGCCGACCAGGAGGTCGCCCGCCTCGCGTCCGAGCCAGTTGGTCTTGTAGTCGACCACGTACCAGCGGGGCGGGCCCACGGGTGCCGCCCGGCGGAACACCAGGTCCAGGCTGCCGGTCAGGTAGCCGCGCAGGGCAGTGTCGAGGAGGGGATCGTCGAGGCGGTCGGCGTAACCGGACAGTCGGTCACCGGGACCGAGATGTCGGCGCAGGACGGCGCCGATGTCGGCTGGACGCACCTGCCCCCGGGGCCGGTCACCCCCGGCCAGCGGGAGCTCGAAGCCGAGCTCGTCGATACGGTCGCCCCGCTCGGTCCCGGCCAGGGGAGCACCTCCCGCCCCCGGGCCGAGCGGGGTCGACAGCGCCGCCTGCAACCCGTCGATGAGGACCGCCGGGTCGGGCGGCGCGCCTCCCCGGCGGGCACAGTCGGCCACCGCCGCCGCCAACTCGGCCCGCAGGTCGCCGGCGGCGAAGTCGGCCCGCTCGAGGACCCGGTGGACGAAAGTGCCCACCGCCGGACCGGCCGGCAGGCCGGCGAGGGGACTACCCCACGACCCCGACCCCGCCGACCGTGGGCTCGGCTCGGCTGGGGTGGCCCGACCGGGGTCGGGGTCGGGTTCGGGTTCGTCGGCGACGCCACCGTGCTCGGGTTCGGTGGGCGCCGGCGCCGGCCGGTCGGCCCGGCGGATGGCGGCGGAACGGGTGTGGGCCGATTCGGTGACACTCGAGTAGGAGGACCGCCGCCACCGAAGGTCCAAATCCCGGGTGAACCGGGCGATGGACAGGGGCGGCTGTACCCCACGCCCACGGGCCATCGGGGGAAGGCCACCGGCGGCGGTGCCGCCCGCGCCCTCGATGCTGATGAGACCGGGCGCCCGGGCCGCCACCGCCTCGAGGGCGGCGCGCACCTGGCGCCCGGCCGGCTCGGAGCCCACGTTGCCGACCCGGCCGGACCGCCCGTCGCGGGCCAGGAGCAGCCTGCCCACCGGGGAGTGCCGGCAGTCCTGGGTCCGGGCCCACCACGCCACCAGGCCGTGGCGGGCCCGGGTCAGGGCGACGTAGAGCAGGCGGAGGTCCTCGTCGCGCCGTTCGCTTCGAGCCAGGACGGCGTGGGCCTGGTAGCTGGCCTTCGCCGGTCCCGCGGCCACCGGACCGCCAACGTCCAGGGTCCGCCGGTCGCCGGCTTCGGGGTCATGGAACACCACCGGCGGAGTGCTTCGCTCGGGCGGACCGGCGTCCCACATGTACGGGCAGTAGACCAGGCCGAACTCCAGACCCTTGGCCGCGTGGACGGTGAGGACCTGCACCGCTTCGGCGTCGGAATCGAGGCGCCGGCTTCGGTCCTCGGCCCCGGCCTGCTCGTCGGCAACCGAGCGGATGCGGGGGGCCAGCCAGCCCCGCAGGGCCGCCGCTCCGAGCTGGCGCTGCGACGCCTCGGCGTGCAGCAGCTGGGCGACGTGACCCAGGTCGGTGAGCAGCCGTTCACCCCCGACGCCGGCCACCAGGCGTCCGGGGAGGTCCTCTTCCACGGTGACGGCCCGGTATAGAGCGGCCACCCCGCCCTGCCCCATGATCTCGGCCCACCGGTGCAGGCGGTCGTGCACCGACTCCCACACCGGGTCCGACGCCGAGGCCAGCTCGGCCCGGGTCATGGCGATGAAGGGACCGAGGGCCACGGCGGCCGCCCGCGACCGCGACGACGGCTCCTGGAGACCTTCGAGCAGTCGCAGCCAGGCCTGGGCTCCCTCCGAGCCGAGCACGCTGTCGAGGCCCCCCACCACCGAGGCCACGCCGAGCCGACGCAGCGCGTCGCGCACCAGAAGGGCCTGGGCGTTGGTCCGGGTGAGCACCGCCACGTCCTGCTCGCGCAGCCTCCTCCACTCTCCCCGCTCGAGCAGCTCGACCCCGTCGGTCAGGGCCCGAGCGACGTCGGATGCCACGTCGGCGGCCACCCATTCGACGAGGGGCGGCTTGGACAGCATCCCTCTGCTCGTAACCGCGACGCCCGCCTGTCGGTCGTCGACGAGCCGCCAGCGCACCGGCGGCTCGTCGACGCCGCGGCGCCGCATGCCGATCCCCCCGCGGTTGGCGGGGGCGCGAACCGAGCGGAAGGCGATGTCGGCGTGGCCGAACTGGGTGGGGTCGAACAGCGCCGAGGTGGCGTCGAGCAGCGCCTGGTCGGCCCGCCAGTTGGTGTCCAGGGTGAGCAGACCCCCAGCCGTCCGGGCGGCGGCCAGGTAGGCGTGGACGTCGGCCCCCCGAAAACCGTAAACGGCCTGCTTGGGGTCGCCGATCAGGACCAGACGGGTGTCGCCCCGGGTGAAGGCCCGCTCGAGAACCGTCCACTGGACGGGGTCGGTGTCCTGGAACTCGTCGACCAGCACGACCCGGAAGCGGTCAGCCAGGCGGCGGCACGCCTCCGGCCCCCGGTCGGGGTCGGCCAGGGTGCCGGCCAGTCGGAAGAGGAGGTGGTCGTAGGTGAGGAGGGACTCCTCCATCAGCCGGCGCCCGATCTCCCGGCTCGCCGCCTCGGCCAGCCGGCGCAGCAACCCGCACGGGTCGTCGCCGGCGGCGGGTACCAGCCGGGTGCCGGGGTTGCGGGTCGCCTCGAGGGCGGCCTGGCGGGCCTGGGCCAGGGTGAAGGGAAGTTCCTGCTCGGGGTAACGGAGACTGCGGCGCAGGTACAGGTCGTCGACGACTTCCTGGATGAGCTCGGCCGGATCCTCGAGCAGGGTGGTTCCCGGAATGGCGTCGCCGGCGGTGCCGAGACCGTGCAGGACCAACTGGCAGAACCCGTGGGTGGTGGCGATGGTGGCGGCGTCGAAATCGGCCAGCGCGCCGCCGAGGCGGGCGGCACGCTCGGCCACCACTTCGGCCTCCCCCGTGCAGAGTAGGTCGATGACCTCGTCTTGGCCGCCGGTAGGTGCCGTCGGCCGGCTCCCGGTCGGCCCGGCGGTCAGGACCCGGTGGGCTTCGGCCAGCCTCGACCGTACGCGGTCTCGGAGCTCGCCCGAGGCCATCCTCGTGAAGGTCACCGCCAGCAGAGCCGAAAGGGGCACCCCGTCGGCGACGAAGCGCAGGACCAACGAGGTCAGGGTGAAGGTCTTACCGGTTCCGGCGCTGGCCTCGATGACCGTGACGCCGGCGGCGGGCAGCTCACCGGCCGCCAGGAAGGGACGGGCGCGAAGTTGGGGGCCGGTCAGAGCTCCTCCACGGTCTCGTGGCCGAGAAGGGGATCCCACAGCCGGCGAGCCAGCCGCCCGAAGCGGTTGGGTTCGTCGGCAGCCCACCCCGGGCCGGTCTCGTCGGGAGCCGGCCGTTCCGACATCAACGAGCGGACGTCGGAACGGCGGCCGAACACGAAGACGTGCTCGGGCTGGTCGCACTCGCCCGGGATGTCACCGTTCGGCTGCCAAGCCTCCGAGCTACGACCCAGAAGCTGGTCCTCGGCCAGCGCGGCGCGCCTTCCTTCGGCCCAGGCCGCCGAGGCCGCGCAGACCAGGGGTAGGGCCTGGCGCATGCCCCGGTCGTAGAGGTCGGCGAGGACGCCGAGATGGGACCGGGCCCGCTCGAGGCGGGCCTCGGCCGGCCCGGGCAGCGGCCCGAGGGACGCCACTGCAACCGATCCGGGCGCCCTTCCCCGCCCGATGCTGACGGCGCGGATCGGGCGCTCCGGCTGGTCGGCGGTCAGGGCGAGGAACCGTACCCAGGCGGCCAGACGGTGCTTGGGTGCCAGGCGGGAGTAGGTGCACTGAAGGATGGTGTCGCCGCGGGTCTGGGGCACACTCCCCCAGAGGGTCCGCCCGCCGAGCAGCTCGACGCGCACCTGGGCGGCGGAGCTCGCAGCCGGGACGAAACCCCGCGCCGCGGCGGCGTCGCGAATGGCCGCCACCCCGGCGGCCACAGAGTCGAGCAGCCGCACGGCCAGCACTCCCGGCGGCAGGGTGCCCCTCAGACGCTCGGCGTCGACGACCGACCCGAGGTCGGCGCCGGCGAGGACCGACTCGAGCATCCGGTCGCCCAGGCTCCACCGCTCGAGCGGGTCGAGCTCCAGCGGGAGCCGGTCGTCGATCTGCTCGCTCCAGTCCCCGAGAAAGAGTGACAGGCGGGTGCGGAGGAACGCCCGCACCGGGTGCTGGGCGAAGGCGACGAGCGCCTCGAGCGGCAGTTCGGCCCCGCCCGCGTCGGGAAGCAGCCCACCTTCGTCTACCGGCGCGGGGCCCGACCGGGCGGCGGTCGCCCCCCTCAGGTGCACCGGGTCGAAGCTCCACGGCCCCCCCGGCAGCAAGGCGGCGTCCTCGAAGTTGCGGCCGTCGTAGGGCTGAAGGGGGTGAGCCACCACCACCACCGAGCGGGCCGGCCCCCCTCCGGGAGCGACGGCCATGGCGTCGATGACGTCCATCAACTCGGCGACGGGCGCGCACGGGGGCCTCACCCGGTTGGTGCGCTCGTCACGCCCGCAATAGGTGATCACCAGGTGCTCCTCGGCGGCGAGCAGCGCGTCGAGCAGCAACTGGCGGTCCTCCGACCTGGAATCGGGATCGCCGGTCCTCGGGTCGCGGCCGAGCAGGTCGTCGCCATCGCTCTGGGTCGGGCGGGGGAAGGCGCCGTCGTCCAGACCGAGCAGGGCCACCACCCGGTGGGGAACCGAACGCATTGGGGTCAGGGTGCAGATGGTGAGGTCACCGGTGCGGAAGTTGGCCCGGGTCGGCCTCCCCTGGAGGGCGACGGCGAGTAGCGAGCGGACCTCGTGGAGGGTCAGCTCGGGTCGGTGCATGTCCCATCCCGGGCGAGGGTCGCCGAACTGGGTCAGCACGGCTCGGACCTCCTCGCTCTGCCACGACTCGTCGGCGGCGGGGCGGGCCATCATCTCGGTGGCCTCGATGAGACCGCCGATCCACTCGTCCAGCGGATACGGACCCTCCAGCCGGTCGAGGGCCCACCCGAGACGGCTCAGCGCCTCGGCGTAGCGTCCGGCCAGATCGACCTCGGTGCTGGTCGTCTCGTCGTAGGGAAGCGACCCGGCGAAGGTGTGGCCGCCCGACGCCGACATGGCCACCCCCAGCAGGAGGCGGTCGAGGCCCGCCGACCAGGTGTTGGCGTCGAGACCCTCGAGATGCCACGGCCGGCGGTGGGCGGCATCGAGGCCCCAACGAACCGAGGTCCCCGCCACCCAGCGCTCGATGGTGGCCATCTCCTCGGCGTCGAATCCGAACCTCCGGCTCACCGCCGGCCGGCTCAGGAGGTCCACCACCCCCGACGCACTGACACGCGAGGCGGCCAGGTCGAGAAGCTCGGCGGCGACCGACAGCAGGGGGTTGGTCTGGCGCAGCGACCGGTCGGCCATCCGGACCCGCGGCAGGCGGGCCCCCTCACCTGAAGAGGAGTCCGCACCGGCCACGTCGAAAGCGGCGTGCACGAGCGGCGCGTAGGTCTCGATGTCGGGACACATGACGATCACATCACGGGCCTCGAGGGTCGGGTCGTCCTCTAGCAGGTGCAGGATGGCGTCCCTCAACACCTCCACCTGTCGCATACGCCCGTGGCAGGAGTGGATCTGCACCGACCGGTCGGCTGGCTCGAGGACTGCCGGACCGGGTGCGTCACCGACGGGGAGAGGGTCGTCGGCCCGGACCGCCGCCTGGATCCGGCCGAGGAGGGTCGGCGGCGGCGGGGCCATCGGGTAGTGGTGGCTGCCTGCGGCACCGAGCGAGCCGAGGACCGACTGCATCTCCCTCGAGTCCCGCCCCCACGAGCGCAGCAGGGGGTGCCGGGCGAGCCGGGCCGCAGGGTCCTCGCCGCGCCGGGCCAGCGGACCCGAGGCGACCGTGGCCGCGGTGCGCTCCCACAGCCCGGCCGAAGGGTGCAGGACGAACAGGTGGACGTCTCGGTGGGCGGCGACGGCGTCGAGGGCCTGCAGGTGGGCCGCGGGCGCACGGGTCAAGCCGAACACCGAGAACCGCTCCGGAAGGTCGAGCACCTCCGGCGTCGACCGGATCGTGGCCACCGCCGCGGCCAGACGCTCGGCCGGGCTCGGCTCCGCCAGACGGTGGCGCAGCAACCTCCACAGGTGGGGTTGCCATCCGGCCTCCCCCGCTGCGCCGTCGTCACCGCCGGCGGCCCAGCCGAGCACCATGTCGGGGCGGTACAGCGCGTAACGCCCGAACAGCTCGGCGACGTGGCGGGCGGTGGCCAGGCGGCGCACCTGAGGGCCGGAGGCGCCCCGGTCGGCAAGCCGCGTCGGGCGGGGCGGCGGGGTGGCGGCGTCGAGGTGGCGGCCCAGGGCGCGCAGCGCGGGATCGTCGCCGTGAGCGTCGATCACGTCGATCAGCGGCCAGATCAGCCGCTCCGGGGTCCACGGGTCGCCGGCGGGGTCGAGGTGGGCGGCCCGGGCGACGGCCCCCGCGGCAAGCTCCCACGGGTGGGGGAAGACCAGGTTGGCGCACACGCCGTCGGTGCCGCCCGGGGTGACGCCGAGGAGGTTGGACAGGCGCTGGGATATCCAGCGTTCGACACCACGGGTCGGCACCGCGACGATCTCCGGCTGCACCGGGTCCCCCCGCGCTTCGACCAGGATCCCTCCCAGAGCACCAACCAGCTGATCGGCCCGCTCGGCGCGGTGCACGATCAGCACCGGCTCTCCACCATCACCCTCCAGCCGCCGTCAACCGGCGCTCGAACCTCCGGGGTCGGAGGTTATCCGGGGGATGTGACCGCCACCTTCGGTCGCCGCGGGAGGGATCGCCGCGACCGGTGGCTGGCGGAGATCGGTGGGGGGATCGAAGCGGACATCGATGTACTCCCAGTGCTTGAACTGGGGCGCTCGGGCGTAAGCGCGGTACACGGCCAGATCGGCGGGGGTGGGCAGCATGTGGTCGGTGAAGGGAGCCTTCAGGGAACGGGGCCAAAGACGGCGGTGCCACACCACGTTCACCTCGGCCGAGACCATGATCACCAGCGAGACCAGATATATCCAGGCGATGGTCGCCAGCACCACCCCGAAGATCCCGTACATGGCGCTGCCGTGGCGCACCTCGTGGACGACGTAACGGGACCCGAAAGTCTGCAGCACCTCCCACATACCCCCCGATATCACCCCGCCCGCCACGACGTCGCGCCAGGCCAGATCGACGACGGTCAGCACCCGGTAGGCCAGCGAGAACAGGCCGACGTTGATCACCAGGCCGGCCAGGTACCCGGCGAGAGTCAACCCCGTCCCCATCTGTGACGCGAGGCTCCCGGCGTTGGAGATGGCCACGTTGATGCCCGTCGTGACGAGGATCGCCGAACCGAGGATCACGAGCAGACCCAGGCTGCGGATACGGGACCGGATCGGGTTGGGCTGGTCACAGCGGGCCACCGCGTAGATGGTGTTGAAGGCGTACTGGCTGGCCTGCATGGCGCCGAGGGCGCCGTAGATGACCCCGAGTAGCCCCAGCCCGACGCCCAGCCCGCTCCCCCTGAAACCGGCGATGTTCTGACGCAGGGTGTCACCGAGACCCGGCAGATCGGCGATCGCCCCGTTCTCGATCGACTGGCGCAGCGACGGGTCGCTCTGCAGGACGAACCCCATGATGCTGATGAACAGCAGCAGCAGAGGGAACAGCGAGACGAAGGCGTAGTAGGTGATCAGCGCGGCGAGGTAGGGGGCCCGGTCCTCGAAGGACTTGTAGAGCACCGCCACGACGAAGCCGACGGCCCCGTGACTCTTCTGGTAGGCGTCGAGACGCTCGGCCCGGCTCTCGGAGTCGCCCACCGCTCTCTTATACCAGTCCCGCCGAGCGGCCCACGGGACCGGGCCCGCTCGCAGCGCGCCAGGGGGCGGGGCGGGGCACGGCAGGGAGAAGGGCCATGACGGACTTCTTCCCATTCCGATCCGGACCGAGCCGGGTCCCTAATCTCGGGGGGATGGACGAGCCCGCCGCCGAGGTCCCTCTGTCGGGGGGAACGCTCAACCGGGTCGTCCGGGCCGGTGACACCGTGAGGAGATCGGCCGGGCCCTGGACGGCGACCATCCACGCCCTCCTGCGGCACCTGCGCGACGAGGGTTTCGGCCTGGCCCCCGAACCTTTCGGGCTGGACACATCGGGACGGGAAGTGCTCGGGTTCATACCGGGTGCGACCGTCGGCTGGTCCCTCCCCTGGCCTCAGTGGATCCGTTCCGACGACATGCTCCGCGAGGTCGGTCGGGCCACCGCCGAATTCCACCGGGCCGTGGCCTCGTTTCGTCCCCAGGGCGCCCCGCCGTGGCGATTCGGCCCCGCTCCCGTCGCCGAAGGCCAGATCGTCTGCCACAACGACCTGGCGCCCTACAACGTCGTGGTCGACCAGGGCCGTCTGGTCGGGCTCATCGACTGGGACCTGGCCGGTCCGGGCCGTCCGATATCGGATCTGGCTTTCGTGGCCTGGCAGTGGGTACCCCTTCACGGCCTCCGGATCAGCTCCCTGATGGGATGGGGTGACGTGGACCGGGCAGCCCGCCTGCGGCTCCTGCTCGACTCCTACGGGCTCACCGAGCGCGAGGGCTTCATCGAGGCGGTGAGGGACAGGATCGGGCGGAACCGCTCGACCATGATCGAGCAGGCGGCCCTGGGCGACCCGGCCTACCAGGCCCTCGTGGATGCCGGCCACATCGCAGGCATGGACACGGCGCTGACCTTCATCGACGCTGAGGGGCCGGCCCTCCAAGCGGCCATCTGAACCGTCCCGGTGCGACCCCCCGGTCGCGCCGGCCCACCCTCAACGGAGCACCTCCGCCACCGCTACCGGCGCCTCCGAGGGCCGCGACAGGACTGCAAACCGGCCGCCGCCAGCGTCGACCAGCGCACGGCAGGCCCTCACCGCTTCCTCGTCGGGGTCGAGCGCCAGCACGTGGACGGGTACTCCCAGAGCCCACGCCGCGGCCGCCACGGGCCGGGGATCGGCCCCCTCGTTGGCCATGCCGTCGGTCAGGACGACGATGTCGCGCCGGCCCACGGTCGCCAGCGCCACCTGGGAGAGGGCCGCTGACAGGCCAGCGGCCAGGTCGGTCGTGTCGCCGCCCCGCAGGGCCAGCAGGCGCACGAGGACCGAGGCCGGGGGCGAAGGGTCGCGGATGTCGCGCAGGACGACGGCCCGGGACCAAAAGGCCACCACGCCGACCTCGTCGAGCCGCCCGCAGCGGGCCGCCAGGGCTCCGGCGGTGACGACGGCGGTGTGCAGGGGTGCTCCCCCGACCGAACCCGAGGCGTCTACCAGCAGCACCACGGCCCGGCCCGGTCGCCGCCAACCCCGCCAGCGCAGGTCGTCAGCGGTCAGCGCCGAGACGTGCCCGTAGGAGCCGACCCGGTCCAGCGTGGCGTCGACGTCGAGGTCCAGGCCGTCGCCCCGTACCGGGCCGAGGCGCGCCGATCCGCCCGCCGACGACGTCCCGGGTCTCCGGCAGGCGGGAATGACCAGCGCGGCGGCCAGCTTGCGGGCCTCGGCCCGCAACTTGGGGTCGGTGGCCCGGGTCAGATCGGCGAGTAGGGACACCCCGGCGTCGAGATCTTCCTCGAGGGCCTGGCCGAGGGCCCCCTCATCGAGGACACCGACCTCCGGCGAGACCTGCTCCAGGCGCTCGTGGCGACGTTTCATGTCGGCCCGGCTGACCGTGCTGCGGCCCTGCTGGCGAAGCAGCTCCTCGACCTCGGCGGGGTCGCTCAGAGGTGCCGACCGGTTGCGGTCCGGTCCCCCTCCGGGAGCAGGCGGTGGGCCGGACCGGTCGCTTTTCCCGGCTGGTCGTCCTCGGGTGGGGCGGCTGACACCGACTCCCAGATCTCGGCTATCACCTCCTCGACGCTGCGGGCCGATCCCTCGCGTACGGTGACCCGGCCCGACAGGGCGGTCAGCGCGGCGTCGAGGCCGACGTCCCGGCCGTCGGGGCGGATGGCCCGCAGGGCCCCGGCCACGGCGACGATGTCGATGGCTCCCCGTACCGACGATCCGGTGCGCAGGTCCGGGTGGTGGCGGGTGGTGCGCACGGCCCGCACCGCAACATCGATGAGGTCCGAAGCGCCGGTGTCCACCCGCGCCACGATGGCCCGCTCCTCCTGCTCGCTCTGGTACCCCACCGCCACCCGGCACGTCCGGTCGTACAGGGCCGGGGTGATACGACCGGTGCCGACCGCGTCGAAGGGGTTCATGGCGGCCACCAGCCGGAAGGTGGGGGCAGCCACCACCTCGCCGAAGCGGGGCACCTGGGCCCGGCGCTCGGAAAGGACGCCGAGCAGGACGTTGAGGGTCTCCTCCGGAACCCGGTTGAGCTCCTCGACGTAGAGGAGTGAGCCGGCGGTCATGGCCTCGAGCAGCGGACCGGCGACGAAGGTCTCGTCGCGGTAGCCCTCGCTCAGCAGCCGGGAGGGGTCGTGATGCCCCACGAGGCGACCCGGCGACAGCTCGGCGTTGCCCTCCACCAGCACCAAGCCGACACCGGCCCCCGTGGCCAAGGCTCTGAGCAGCGTGGTCTTGCCGGTACCGGGCGGTCCCTCCAGGAGGACCGACCGCCCGGCCGCCAGGGCCGCCGCCACCACCTCGATGTCGCGCTGCCGGCCGACCAGGGCAGCGGTCGCGGCGGCAACCATGTCTACGCCCGGTAGCGGCCCGACCTGGGGGGTCAAGTGAGGACCACCAATGATCCACGGGCCCGCATCGGAAACTCCCCCCTGACATCTCGTACCGGTAGAAGCTCCGACCCTACTTGAAGGAGAACTTTCAATCGACCCCCTCGCAGCAGCGACCAGCCCCTCGCAGCAGCGACCAGACAGCCCTACACGGTGGCCACGCTGTGGCGCAGGAGGTGGCAGCTGCCCTTCTTGGCCAGCCCGGCGGCGGCCACGTAGGCGCGGACTTTCCGTGACACCCAGTCGGGGCAGAGTGGGGTGCCGACCGAGGACAGGAACAGTTGCTCGGCGAAGCGTTCCCCGACGAATCCGGGGCGGACCAGTTCGACATACAGGCGGGTCCAGAACAGGGCCCGCTCACCGATGGGCACGTAGCGGTCCTTGCCCCTGTTGGCACGGCGGTGGCTTGGTAGGCGAATCCGGGTGTGGACCCGCTACTGGGACGGTAGCCGCTGCGGGCGTAGCCTATGTAGACCTCGCCCGACCCTGACGGGGTCAGCGCCGGGTAGGCGATAGCGG
>JAKCDU010000021.1 GCA_021838445.1 Actinomycetes bacterium
CTCCTCCTCCTCCCCCCCTTCATCCGCCCCGCCCGCCGGCGCCGGCGCCGATGTCGAGGGAGGCCGGCGCCCGGCCGACGGTCGATCTGAGGTCGGGACCGGCCTGGCCCCCCGCCCCCGAGACGGTCGGGGGGGACACCCCCACCGACCTGGGGCCGCGCCCTGAGGCTGGCGCCGACACACCCGTGTTCGTCGATCCCGAGCCCTCCGAGTGGCCCGAACCCCCGTCGGCTCCGGAGCCGGTCTCGAACATCCATCAGCTGAGCCAACGGCGCCCGCGGTCCGGCCCGTCGTCATCCGTGGCCTTCGGGCCGAGCCAGCAGCCCCGGTCGGCAGTCGGGCTGCCGGCGTGGGCGCTCTATTCCCTCGTTCTGGCCGGTCTGGTGGTGGTCGCCGCGGTGCTTCTGGCGACCGGGGTCCTCTGACTAGGTAGTGACAGGCTCGATGTCGCTTCCGCAGTAGCGGCACTTGGTCGCGGCCAACGGCAGGTCGTCGGACAGGCAGGCCGGGCAGGCCCGCACCGGATCGGGTGAACCGAACACCACCACACCCCGCTTGGCCGAGATGGACTTGTAGGGGATGACGATGACGAAGTAGATGACCGCCATGAAGATCACGAAGTAGATGATGGCGGAGATGAAGTTGCCGAAGTTGAGGAACGTCGAGCTATTGCCGCTGGCGCCCAGCTGCACTCCCAGGCCGAGGGGGTGCTTGCCCTCGGCCCGGTTGACGAGAGGCGTGATGACGTTGTCGGTGAAGGACTTGATGAGTGTTGAGAAGGCCGTGGCCACAATTAGTCCTATGGCGATGACCACCACGTCGCCCCGCAGAAGGAAATTCTTGAAACCTTTGAGCATGGTGTGTTCCCCTTGTCGGCTGTCCGTCACCCGGAGTGGGCACCGGCCGCAGGCCAAGTTAGTGCCGTCCCGGCGACTGATCGGCTTTCAGGGTCGGGGTGGGGGACCGCCGGCCCCGTAGAACAGGCGCTCGGTGACCCCCCGGGCCCGTCGGGTCACCCGGGTGTACTCGTTGCGCAGAGCGCTGGGGCTGCGCCCCAGGCTGCGGGCCAGGGTCGACAGCACCGCTCCCGGAGCGGGCAGCGCCTCGGCCGGCAGGTCGCGGATGAGGAACAGCCGGTTGCGCGCCGCGGAGCAGAAGTTGTAGGCGTCGCGCAGGACGGCGGCGTCGGCGCGGCCCACCACGCCCGAGCGGGTGAGCCGGTCGAGGGTCTCCATCGTCCCCGCTCCCGGTACCCGGTGCGCCAACTGGAGGAGCTGCACGGTCCATTCAACGTCGGAGGTCGAGCCCGGACCCAGTTTCAAATGGAATTTCGGGTCCTCGCCGGCGGGCACCCGCTCCTTCTCCATTCTCGCCTTGGTCCTGCGGATCTCCACGACATCGGCGTTACCGAACGGCCTCTGCAGCACGAAATGTCCGACCAGGTTCTCGAAAGCGGCCCCCACGTCCGCGTCGCCGGCGACGAACCGGCAGCGCAGCAGGGCCTGACGTTCCCATGGCGCGGCCCACCGCTCGAAGTAGGCCTCGTAAGCGGCCAGGCTGCGCGCCGGCGGCCCCTGACGACCCTCGGGGCGCAAATCCAGGTCGACCCGATAGGCGCCGGTTGAAGGTGACGAACCGCCGATCAGGCGGAGGAGAGCCAGGGCCGCGCCGTCGGCCTCCCGCTCGTCCTCGGCGGTGGCCGTAGAGGCGGTATCCCAGACCATGAGGAGGTCCAGGTCGCTCCCGTAGCCGATTTCCCGCCCACCCAGCCGGCCCATCCCGAACACCGCGAAAGGTACCTTGGGGGCGACCCGCTCGAGGGCGGCATGGATCACTGCGTCGGCCAGGTCCGACAGGGCCCCGCCGACACCCCCCAGGTCATCCAGGCCGAGGATGTCGCGGGCCGCGATGCGGAGCCGCTCGGCCTGGGCGAAATGGTGCAATCCCTGCTCGGTGGCGCCGTTACCGGACCGCCACGCGAGCGACCGGAGAGCCTGATCCTGGAGCTGGCGCGCCGGGCGTACCGCCGGGAACTCCCCCGAGGCCAGGCCCGCCAGGGAGTCGGGATGGTGCTGCAGGTCGCGGGCCAATCGCGGGCCGGTACCGAGCAGCAGGCAGAGCTGGCGGGCGGCGGTGGGTGATTCCCGGCAGACCGTGGTGAGCCGGTCACGCGATTGAGCTCCGCCGGCCAGGATGCGCAGACCGAGCAGGCCCTGGTCCGGATCGGCCGAGCCCGAGAGCCAGTCGAGCAGCAGGGGGAGCATCTGCTGCATCAGCTGGCTCATGCGACTGAAGCCCCGGGTCAGTTCCGAGACCGCCTGGGCGGTGCGGGCGGTGTCGGCGAAGCCGAAGGCGGCCAGGCGGTCGGCGACCGCGGCCTCCGACAGGACCGGGGGGGGACCGGTCGGCGAAGCGCTGAAGGCCTCCAGGAGGGGGCGGAAGAAGAGCCTCTCGTGGATGGCCCGGGCGTTGCTGCGGTGACGGCGCAGCTCCTCGTCGAGTTGCTGCTCGGCGCTGCGGGTTCCCTCGGGCCGGTAGCCCATCACCAACGCCAGGTGCCGCCGGCGTTCGGCGGAGGTGGGCAGGGTGTGCGCCGGCTGCCCGGCGAAGAGCTGGAGGCGGTGCTCCAAACGTCTGAGGAAGCGGTAGGCCGAGGCCATGGCGTCGGCGTCCTCTGGCGCCACGTAACCTCCGGCGGCGAGCCCGTCCAGACCCTCGAGGGTGGCGGCCCGACGCAGGGTGTCGTCACTGCGACCGTGGACGAGCTGGAGCAGTTGGACCGAGAACTCGATGTCGCGAATCCCGCCCGGGCCCCGCTTCAGCTCCCGCTCGGCCAGGTTGCGGCGGTGGAGATGCTGCTCGGAACGGGCCTTCAAGTGGCGCAGTTGGCGCAGCTCGTCGGCGCCGAAGGGGCGGCCCCAGACCGCTGCGGCGGCGGCCAGGGCGAAGCGCCGACCCAGGTCCGGCGGTCCGGCGACCGGTCGAGCTTTGAGCAGGGCCTGGAATTCCCACGGCTCGGCCCAGCGGGACCAGTAGGCGCGGTAGGAATCCAGGCTGCGGACGACGGCCCCGGCGCGGCCTTCGGGCCGAAGGTCGAGGTCCACGCGCCACGCCGTCCGAGCCAGTTCGAGCAGCGGTCTGGCGTCGGTGGATGCGTCACGGTGGGTCGGGT
Organism: Actinomycetes bacterium; assembly: GCA_021838445.1. Taxonomy (GTDB): domain Bacteria; phylum Actinomycetota; class Acidimicrobiia; order Acidimicrobiales; family Palsa-688; genus JAKCDU01. The sequence continues at coordinate 3,173 of JAKCDU010000021.1, forward strand.
CGTCGTCGGCCACCAGCACCAGGTCTACGTCGCTCGAGTAGTTGAGCTCGCGGGCGCCGAGCTTGCCGAGGGCCACTACGGCCAGGCCTTGCGCCGCCGGGGCGGATTCGCTCGCCTCGGCCAGCACGGCGTCGGCCACCTCCGACAGCGATCGTCCCACGGTCTCTATGCCGTCGAGCCCGAGGAGGTCCCGGGCCGCGACGCGCAGAACCCCGAGGTCGTGGATTCGCCGTACCCGCTCGTAGGGGTCCACCGCGTCGATCACGGGTACGACCGGGCCCGTCAGGTCGGCCAGCACGTCGAGGGCGGCGGGGTCGGTGGCGCAGATCCGGGCCAGCCAGGGGCCCGCCCCGGTCACCGCGACCACCGCCGCTTCGAGGTCGCCGTCGGCATCCAGGCGGCCGGCGGCGTCCGCCCGGGCCGCCATGAACCACGAGAGGGAGCTGTGACCGGCGTCCCGGCTGTCCCCGGCGCCGGACCAGAAAGGCCCGCGGGCGGTGTCGGCCTCGGCGGTCACTTCTCCAGTGTGCCGCGCCCACCGTCGAGCCTGTAGGTGACGCCGCGCCCTACGCTCTGGTGGCGTGAGCCGCCTACGAGTCTCGCTGGCCCAGATCGACCCGGTGGTGGGCGATCTCGAAGGCAACGCCGAGCGCATCATCGAGGCCGTCCGCCGGGCCACCCAGGAGCGCGCCGACCTGGTCGTCTTCCCGGAGCTGGCCGTGACCGGTTATCCCCCCGAAGATCTCCTGCTGAAGCCCGGCTTCGTGGCCGACAACGTGGCGCTGATGGCCAAGATCGCGGCGGCCACCGAGGGTTGCGTGGCCGTGGTGGGATTCGTCGACGAGCAGGTCGACCTCTACAACGCCGCCGCGGTGTGCGCCCACGGCGAGGTGCGCGGCGTCTACCACAAGCAGATGCTGCCGAACTACGGGGTGTTCGACGAGCAGCGCTACTTCGCCCGGGGGAGGGGCGCCACCCAGCTCTTCGGGGTGTCGGGCGTGCGGATCGGCATCTCCGTGTGCGAGGACGCCTGGAGTCCGTCGGGTCCCATCGCCGCCCAGGCCGCGGCCGGCGCCGAGCTCATGGTCAACGTCAATGCTTCTCCCTACTCGGCCGGCCGGGTCGGTGAGCGGGAGCGCATGCTGGCCACCCGGGCGGCTGACGCCAGCTGCGGTCTCATCTACCTCAACTGCGTGGGCGGCCAGGACGAGCTCGTCTTCGACGGGGCCTCCATGGTCTTCGACGCCGAGGGGCATCTCGTCGCCTCCCTGCCCCAGTTCGAGGAGACCTTCGCCACTATCGACATCGAGGTGCGCCCGGTGTTCCGGAAGCGGCTGATCGACCCGAGGGGTCATCAGAGCACCACGCCCCTGCCGGTGACCGAGGTGATCCCCCCGAGGCCGCTCGATCCCGTGACCACCCCCGATCAGCTGGAGCCGGTGGCCGGCGCGGCCCGCGGGGAAACCTCGCGTCGCCCGACCCTGGCCCCCCGCCTGTCCCCGGACGCCGAGATCTACCGGGCTCTCGTGACCGGCACCAGGGACTACGTGCGCAAGAACGGTTTCAGCGACGTCGTCATCGGGCTGTCGGGGGGAATCGACTCGTCGCTCGTCGCTCTGGTGGCCGTCGACGCCCTCGGCCCCGAGCACGTCCACGGCGTGGCCATGCCGTCGCGCTATTCGAGCCCCGGCTCCGAGACCGACGCCTCGCGGCTGGCTGACAACCTCGGTATCGACCACCGCACGATTCCCATCGAGGCGGCCCACGCCGCGTTCCTGTCGGTCCTGGCGCCGAGCTTCGAGGGAAGTGCGCCCGGCCTCACCGAGGAGAACCTCCAGAGTCGGATCCGGGGGGTGATCCTCATGGCCCTCTCCAACAAGATGGACTGGTTGGTCCTGACCACCGGCAACAAGAGCGAAGCGGCCGTGGGGTACTCCACCCTCTACGGGGACACCGCCGGGGGCTTCGCAGTGATCAAAGACGTGGTCAAGACCACGGTCTACCGGCTCTGCCAGTGGCGCGACGCAGCCGCCCCCACGCCGCTCCTACCCCCGGATGTCCTCACCAAGCCCCCCTCCGCCGAGCTCCGCCCCGACCAGCGCGACGATCAGTCCCTCCCGCCCTACGAGGTGCTCGACCCCGTGCTGCTGGCCTACGTGGAGCACGACCTGACGGCCAGCGAGCTGATCGAGGCGGGCTACTCCGAGGAGCTGGTCCAAAGAGTCGTGCGCCTGGTGGATCTGGCCGAGTACAAGCGCCGCCAGACGCCCCCCGGCATCCGGGTGACCCCCAAGGCCTTCGGTCGCGACCGACGGATGCCGATCACCAACGGGTACCGCTGAGAGCCCAATTCCGGCCGTCGCGGGGCCGGGAGTACCATCGCAAGGTGCCCCTTGCCCGTTCCGCTGAAGCAGTCGCCGGGGAAGGCCCCCCTCGGGCCGCCACGGTCCGACGGTCGCGTTCGCCGCGGGGCCAGGGCGAGCAGCTTCGCGAGGAGATCCTCCTGGCGGCCGAGCGCCTGCTCATCGAGACCAACGACGAGTCGGCGCTGTCCATCCGGGCCATCGCCAACGCCGTCGGAGTGACCCCACCGTCGATCTACCTGCACTTCTCCGACCGCAACGACCTGGTCTTCGCCGTATGCGAGCGCCAGGCCAAGGAGATCGACATGGTGATGGAGCGGGCCGCAGCCGAGGGCTCCGACCCGTGGGACCGGGTGCGGCGGCGAGGTCTGGCCTACCTGAGATGGGGTCTGGCCAATCCCGAGCACTACCGCATCCTGATGATGAGCCGTCCCGACGCCACGCCCGAGCGCTTCGTGGATCAGCGCCTCTCGGATGCCACCGGCCTCGAGGCGGTGGCCTCCGACATAGTCCTGGCCGCCGAGGCCGGGATCATCGAGGCGGTGGCCGACCCGCTGCGAGAGGCTGAGCTGTTCTGGATCATCATCCACGGGATGGTCTCGATGCTCGTAGCCAAACCCGAGTTCCCCTTCGGCGCCCCCGACGATCTCTTCGACGCCATGTTCGACCTGGTCCAGCGCGGCCTCATACCCCGTTCGTGATCGCCAGAGAGGCTCCCTGATGGCCCAGACCCTCGCGGAGTCGGCCCGACGGGCCGGTTCTTACCAGTGGAGCGAGTCGAGGCTGTTCGAGATCCTCGGCGGGTGGGTGACCTCCACGCCCGAGCCGGAGCTCAGACTGGTGTTGGACCGTCACAGCCGCCACGCCGCCTGGCGGGCGCGCGAGTGGTGGGACCGGTTGCCGGTGCTGGCCGACGTCGACCGCCCGGCGCGGTGTGCGCCGCCGGGCCCGATCGCGGCGGCCGCTGCCGACCGGTTGGCCGCGCTGGAGGGGAGCGGGCCCCGAGCGGCCGCCGCCTACCGGGTGATCCTGCCGCGCCTTTGGTCCTCCTACCACCGCTACGGGGAGGCGTTGGGGGCTTCGGGGCAGGTCGCCGACGGCTCGACCCTGCGCACCTTGGAGATCGTGGCCCGTGACGTCGCCGGCGACTGGCGGGAGGGCGAGCTGGTGTGCCAGCAGGTGCTGGTCGCGCCGGCGGTCATTCGGGCCGGCGCCGAGGCGGTCGGGGCCCTCGAGGAGTTTCTGGTGGGCGAGCAGCAGGCGGCGTCGTGAGCGGGAAGTATCGGCAACTTGGGGCGCGCTGAAGGCGCCGTCACGGGTAAGGTCAAGGGCAGCGGACCCGACACTGAGGGAGGAAGTACCCACATGGAGCTCGGCTTGCAGGTCGACGACAGCCGATCGCCGTTCACGGTTCTGTCGGTCAAGGGCGAGGTCGATGTGTACAGTGCGCCTCGCCTGCGGGAGAAGCTCGTCGAGCTGGTGAGCGAGGGTCACCGCCAGATCGTGGCCGACCTGGAGGGCGTCGACTTCCTCGACTCGACCGGGCTGGGAGTACTGGTCGGGGGATTGAAGCGCCTCCGCAGCCACGACGGTGACCTCACGCTGGTGTGCACCCAGCCGCGGATTCTGAAGGTGTTCGAGATCACCGGGTTGACCACGGTGTTCCGCATAAGCGGCTCGATCGACGAAGCCACTTCGGCCAGCTAGACCGGGACTAGCCGTTATGGCCGTGGAGAAGGCCCTCGAGCTCTCGGTGCCGGCCCGCGTCGAGTACATCGCGGTGGTGCGCCTGGTGGTCTCCTCTCTGGCCACGGCCCGTCGGGCCCTGGTCGACGACCGGGTGGACGACCTCAAGCTGGCTGTCTCCGAGGCCTGCACCAATGCCATCGAGGCCAACCGCGAGGCCGGCGTGGACCAACCCGTGGTGGTCAGCTGCTGGGAGGCTCCGGATCGCTTCGAGGTGTGTGTGACCGACCGGGGCCGGGGTTTCGATCCCGATGCCCTGCCCGAGCACCCACCGGTGACCGACCCCGACCGGCTCAACTTCGAGCGGGGGCTCGGGATTCCCCTGATCCGTTCCCTGGTCGACGAGGTCCGCTTCGAGTCGGGCGCCGACGGCACGTCGGTGTGGATGACTCTCTTCGGTGGGCCCGACTACGGCGATGAGACCTCCGAGATCGTCCGCGTGGTTATCGCCGAGCAGGAATAGCCGGTCCTCGGCGGCCGCCGCATCGGGCTGGCCGCAAAGCCGACCTTTTGAGTAGGGTTTAGGTCATGGCCGGCTGGTTCGATTTTCCCAATCCTGTCAACGAGACATCCGCCCGCGTCGTGGCATCGGGTGTGGTGGCCATGGCCGCGACCGCGGTTGTGGCCGATCAGCCCTGGGTGATGGTGCCGCTGGCCTATGGCTTCGCCGCCCGCGTCGCCACGGGCCCCCGTCTGAGCCCGCTCGGTCAGGTCGCCACCAAGGTGATCGAGCCTCGTCTCCCCGGGTCCCGGCGCTACAGCCCGGGGCCGCCCAAGCGTTTCGCCCAAGGCATCGGGCTGGCCTTCAGCGCCACCGCCCTGGTGCTGCACTACGGCTTCAACCGGCCCCGGGCGGCCAAGGCGGTGCTGGGCGGCCTGCTCGCCGCGGCGTCGCTCGAAGCCGGCTTCGGTTACTGCCTGGGCTGCCGGGCCTTCGCCTTGGGTATGCGCGCCGGCGTGGTTCCCGAGAGGGTGTGTACCGAGTGCCAGGACATCTGGTCGCGCCGCGACGACCGGGTTCTCCAGAGCGCTTGACTTTTCGGCATACCAAAAACTAGCGTCGGCGCCGCAAAATCATGGATGCGGCCCTGACGAAATCCGAACGCGAGACGTTGAAGGCCATCTGGCGGATCACGTCGCGGGCCCCGTCAGGAACCGACGAGCACCTCGGTGCCCGCACCGGTGATCTGGCCGCCTCACTCAACGTCACCCCGGGCACCATGACCTCGACGGTCAAGAAGTTGGCCGACCGAGGTCTGGTCCTGCACGCTCCCTACCACGGGGTCGAGCTGACCGACGACGGCCGCCGCCTGGCCATGAGCGTGGTCCGCCGCCACCGCATCGTCGAACGTTTCCTCGCCGACATGCTGGGCTACAGCTGGTCGGAAGCCGACCGCCTGGCTCCCCTCTTCGAGCACTCCCTCCCCCAGGAGGTCGAGGATCGGCTCTACACCGCCCTCGACCGCCCGGCCACCTGCCCCCACGGGTTCCCGATCCCCGGCACCGGCAGCGAGGGGCTGCCCAACATGCCGCCTCTGTACGATCTCGGCCCGGGGGACCGGGCGGTGGTGGCCCTCCCCGGTTCCACCGACCCGGAGGTGGCCATGTTCCTCGAGGAGCTCGGCGTGCGCCCCGGAGTTGAGGTGGAGGTCAAAGAGAAGCATCCTTTCGACGGACCGCTGGTCGTGGCCGTCGACGGCCGCGACCGGACCCTGGGGGAGAAAGTGGCCCGCCAGATCCTCGTACGCCGGGTCAATGGCCGGGCTTTCGACCTGAACACCAACGAGCTCGATATGAAAAACCAAAGAAAGGATCCGTCTGGCGATGCACTTAGTACTTGAGGGCGGCTACCAGCCGTTCCATCTCCACAACGCGGAATGGGGGTGGTTGATCTTCGCCGCGGCATGCGGCCTCCTAGCCATCATCACCGGTGTGATCCTCATGCGGGACATGCTCAAAGCCGATCAGGGCACCCCGTCGATGATCGAGATAGCCAAAGCTGTCCAGGAAGGGGCCCAGGCCTACCTGGTGCGCCAGTTCAAGGTCATCGGCATCATCGTCATCCCGCTCGCCATCCTGGTCTTCGTCACTGCATCCAAGGTCACCGCGGGCAGTCACACCTACCTGTCCTACGGTCTGTCGGGACTCTTCCGGGCCGTCGCGTTCCTCGTCGGTGCGGTCCTGTCGGGCACCGCCGGCTACATCGGCATGAGCACCGCGGTGCGAGGCAATGTCCGCACCGCCGCCGCGGCTCGCGACGGTTCGCTCCCCGCAGGCCTCAAGGTGGCCTTCCGCACGGGGGCCATCACCGGCCTCATGGTGGTCGGCCTCGGCCTTCTCGGCGCCACCATCATCGTGATGCTGGCCCAGAACACCGCCACGGCCATCCTGGTCGGATTCGGTTTCGGTGGCTCACTGCTGGCCCTGTTCATGAGGGTCGGCGGCGGCATCTTCACCAAGGCCGCCGATGTCGGTGCGGACCTCGTCGGCAAGGTCGAGGCCGGAATCCCCGAGGACGACCCGCGCAACGCGGCCACCATCGCCGACAATGTCGGGGACAACGTGGGGGACTGCGCCGGCATGGGCGCCGACCTGTTCGAGTCCTACGTCGTGATCCTCGTGGCCACGCTGATCCTCGCCAACGCCGCCTTCCCCGGCAAGGGTCAGGTCGGGTTGGCGTTCTCGCTGATCGTGCCGGCCATCGGCATCCTGGCCTCGATCATCGGCATCTTCGTCGTGCGGGCCACGCCCCGGGACAAGTCGGCCATGGCCCCCATCAACCGGGGTCTACTGGTGTCGGCGGTGCTCACCATCGTCGGAACCCTGATCGTGTCGGCCGCCTACGTGCACAGCTACCGGGTGTTCTTCGCGGTGACCACGGGGGTCGTGCTCGGCCAGGTGGCGAGCCGGATCACCGAGTACTACACCTCCACCGAGACGGCACCGGTGCGCGACATCGCCGAGTCCACCCGGACCGGGCCGGCCACCGCCGTCCTGTCGGGTATCTCCACCGGCCTCGAGTCGGCCACCCCGGCGGTCATCGCCATCGTGGTGGCCATCGTGGTGGCCATCGCCCTCGGCAAGGGCAACATCCAGTACGAGCTGTACCTGGTGTCCCTCGTCGGGCTCGGCCTGCTCTCCAACGCCGGCATCGTGGTGTCCGAGGACACCTTCGGACCCATCTCCGACAATGCCGCGGGTATCGCTGAGATGAGCGGTGAGTTCCACGGCGAAGCGGAGCGGGTCATGGTCAGCCTGGACGCGGTCGGTAACACGACCAAGGCCATCACCAAGGGCTTCGCCATCGGCTCCGCCGTCATCGCCTCGGTGGCGCTGTTCGCCAGCTACATCCAGACCATCGCCGAGAACGCCAAGGGCACCATCGTCAACGCCGCCGGCCAGTCGGTCCAGCTCTCGCAGCTGACCGGCAAGGAGGCCAACGCGCTGTTCACGACGGTCTCGCAGACCATCATCAACGTGGCCAACCCCGAGACCTTCCTCGGGTTGCTGATCGGCGGCTCGATCGCGTTCCTCTTCTCGTCGCTGGCTATCCGTGCGGTGGGTCGATCGGCCGGCACGGTGGTCCAGGAGGTGCGCCGCCAGTTCCGGGAGCACCCCGGGATCATGGACCGCACCGAGCGTCCCGAGTACGGCCGGGTGATCGACATCTGCACTGCGGCGGCCCAGAGGGAGCTGGCCACCCCGGCCCTGCTCGCCATCCTCTCGCCGGTGGTGGTCGGCTTCGGCATCGGCGACCTGGCCCTCGGGGCCTTCCTCGCCGGGACCATCCTCACCGGTCAGCTCATGGCCAACTTCTTGAACAACGCCGGTGGGGCGTGGGACAACGCCAAGAAGTACATCGAGGACGGCCACGAGGGCGGGAAGGGGTCTGAAGCCCACAAGGCCGCGGTCATCGGTGACACCGTCGGCGACCCGTTCAAGGACACCGCCGGACCGGCCCTCAACCCGCTCATCAAGGTGATGAACCTGGTGAGCCTGCTCATCCTCCCGGGCGTGATCAGCCTGCACCACAACACCGCGGTCAGGACGATCATCGCAGTGGTGGCCGGCGCCGTCATCCTGGGAGGGGTGGCCTTCTCCAAGCGCAAGATGCAGGCGATGGACACCCCCGCCCCCGCCCCCGGCGAATCCACGCCGGTGACGACGGCCTGATCCAGTTTCGCCGAGCGGTTAGGGATGGCCGGGCCCCTGCGGGCCCGGCCATCTCCGTTGACGGCGGCCGGTCGCTATACCCTGTGCCCGGAGCGGCCCGGGCGCGCCCCCCGCCCGGCCCCTTTTTCCTCTATCAATTTGGAATCCCCATGCCGAAGCCTCTTGTCATAGTGGAATCTCCGGCCAAGGCCCGGACCATCGCCCGGTTCCTCGGCTCCGATTACGACGTCGAATCGTCGATCGGCCACATCCGGGACCTGCCGCGAAACGCCGCCGACGTGCCTCCCGCCTACAAGTCGGAGTCCTGGTCACGTCTCGGGGTGGACGTGGACAACGACTTCAAGCCGCTGTACGTGGTCTCCCGGGAGAAGAAGGACCAGGTCCGCAAGCTGAAGCAGATGGTGAAGCAGGCCAGCGAGCTGTACCTGGCCACTGACGAGGACCGCGAGGGCGAGTCCATCGCCTGGCACCTCCTCGAGGTGCTGGCTCCCACGGTGCCGGTGAAGCGGATGGTGTTCCACGAGATCACCCGGCCGGCCATCGAGCGGGCCGTCCGGGAGTGGCGTGAGCTGGACCGCCGCCTCGTCGACGCCCAGGAGACCCGCCGCATCCTGGACCGTCTCTACGGCTACGAGGTCAGCCCCGTGCTGTGGAAGAAGGTCATGCCGTCGCTGTCGGCGGGTCGGGTCCAGTCGGTCGCCACCCGGCTGCTCGTGGAGCGCGAGCGGGCCCGGATGCGTTTCACCGCGGCCTCCTACTGGGATGTGGCCGGCCACTTCACCGCCTCCTCGACCCCCTTCGGAGCCTCCCTCGTCGAGCTCGACGGTCGTCGTCTGGCCAGCGGGCGGGACTTCGACGAGCGGGGCGTACTGATGCGCCAGGATGCCGTGCTGCTCGACGAGGTGGCCGCCACCCGACTGGCCGAAGGCCTGACCGGCTCTTCGTTCGCGGTGCGCTCGGTAGAGGAGAGGCCCTGGCGGCGCACCCCCCACCCGCCTTTCATGACCTCGACCCTCCAGCAGGAGGCGGGCCGCAAGCTGCGCTTCACCGCGGCCCGGACCATGCGGGTAGCCCAGGACCTCTACGAGTCGGGCTACATCACCTACATGCGGACCGACTCCACCACTCTCTCCGAGGAGGCGCTGACCGCGGCCCGGGCCCAGGCCCGCTCCCTCTACGGCGATCGCTACGTGCCCGACTCGCCGCGTCGCTACGACAAGAAGGTGAAGAACGCCCAGGAGGCCCACGAGGCCATCCGCCCGGCGGGGGACACGTTCCGCACGCCCGAGGAGACCGGTCTCACCGGCGACCAGCGGCGGCTGTACGAGCTGGTGTGGATGAGGACCGTCGCCTCGCAGATGGCCGACGCGCTGGGCCAGAGCGTCGCCGTCCGGCTGGGGGCCCTCTCGGCTGACGGTCGTGACGCCGAGTTCGCCACCTCCGGTCGGGTCATCACCTTCCCCGGATTCCTGCGGGCCTACGTCGAGGGTTCCGACGATCCCGACGCCGAACTCGAAGACCGGGAGGTGCGGCTCCCGGTGCTCGCCGTCGGTGACGCCATCGACGTGGAGTCGCTCGAGGCCGAGGGGCACAGCACCTCGCCTCCGGCCCGCTACACCGAGGCGTCTCTGGTGAAGGCGCTCGAGGAGATGGGCGTCGGCCGCCCGTCCACCTACGCGTCCATCCTCGACACCATCCAGGGCCGCGGCTACGTGTGGAAGAAGGGCTCGGCTCTCGTCCCTTCGTGGACGGCCTTCGCGGTCATCGGCTTGCTCGAGCAGCATTTCGGCGAGCTGGTCGACTACGGGTTCACCGCCTCCATGGAGGAGGACCTCGACGGTATCGCCAACGGTGAGCGGGAGGCGGTGCCCTGGCTCACCCGGTTCTACTTCGGGGGCGGTAAGGACTCCTCGACCCGACCCGGACTGAAGAAGATGGTGTCGGAGCACCTGGGCGAGATCGACGCCCGGGAGATCAACTCGATCCCCATCGGTGGCCCCGACAGCGGCGTGGTCGTCCGGGTGGGTCGCTACGGGCCCTACGTCCAGCGCAGCGATGACCGGGCCTCCCTCCCCGAGGACCTGGCCCCCGACGAGCTCACCGTTGAGCACGCCGAGTCCCTGCTCGAGGCCGGGTCCTCCGACCGGGAGCTCGGTGAGGAGCCGGCCACCGGTCTGCCCGTGGTGGTCAAGGCCGGTCGTTACGGTCCGTACGTACAGGTCGGCTCGGCCGACGACAGTGCGGGCGAGAAGCCCCGGACGTCGTCGCTGCTGCGCACCATGGATCCGTCCACGGTGACGCTCGAACAGGCCCTCCGCCTCCTCAGCCTGCCCCGGGTGCTGGGCGCCGATCCCGCCGACGGTGAGGAGATCATCGCCACCAACGGTCGCTACGGGCCGTACCTGCGCAAGGGCACCGACTCCCGGTCACTCGAAGCCGAGGAGCAGCTGTTCACGGTGACCCTCGAGGAGGCGTTGTCCATCTTCAGCCAGCCCAAGGCCCGGCGGGGTCGGGGGGCGGCGGCCGCGCCCCTGAGGGAGCTCGGCAACGATCCCGAGAGCGGAGGGCCCATCCTGTTGAAGGAGGGCCGTTTCGGTCCCTACGTCACCGACGGGACGACCAACGCCTCCCTGCGCAAGGGGGACACCGTCGAGGGCATCACCCCCGAGCGTGCCGCCGAGCTCCTGGCCGACCGGCGGGCCGCTCCCCCTCGGCCGGGCAAGCGGGCCGGGGTCAAGAAGGCGACATCCGGCGCGGCCAGAAAGGCGACCGGAGCCAAGAAGGCGACCGGAGCCAAGAAGGTGACCGGAGCCAAGAAGGTGACTGCCGGCGCGGCCAAGAAGGCGGCGGGGACCAAGAAGGCGGCGGGGACCAAGAAGGCGGTCGCTAGGAAGAGGGCCGACTGAGCCACCCCGGCCGGGGCCGCTTCATCGTGTTCGAAGGCGGCGAGGGCTCCGGCAAGACCACTCAGGCGGCGCGCCTGGCGGCGTCGCTGGACGCGGTGTTGACCCGCGAGCCGGGGGGCACCCGGGCGGGAGAGAACATACGCCAGCTGTTGCTCGACCCGACCATGCCGGCGGTGGGGGCCCGGGCCGAGACGCTGCTCATGCTGGCCGCCCGGGCCGAGCACGTCGATCAGGTCGTGGCCCCCGCGCTCGAAGCCGGTCGCGACGTGGTGTGCGACCGCTTCAGCGGCAGCACCATCGCCTACCAGGGTTACGGCCGGGGGCTGGATCCGGGTGAGCTGGGAGGGCTGTCGCGGTGGGCCTCCGTCGGCCTCGAGCCCGACCTGGTCCTGCTCGTCACCGTCCCGCCCGAGGAGGCGGCCCGCCGGCGCGCCGCCCGCTCGGGCGATGGCCGGCCCACCGATCGCATGGAGGAGGAAGCACCGTCCTTCCATGCCCGCATCGCCGACGGATTCGCCGAGCTGGCCCGCCTCGACCCGGACCGCTGGGTTCCGATCGACGGTAGTGGCACCCCCGAGGAGGTGGCGGCCCGGGTCATGGCCGCTCTGAGGCGCCTCCCGGCACCGCCTGACCCCGGCACCGCCTGACCCCGGTGGTTGTGAGCCCGCTACCGGTGGTCGTGAGTCTCCCGCCGGGTGGCAGACTGGAGCGGCCGTGAAGGAGCTGTGGGTGCGTTGACCGATCTATTCGACGATGTCGTCGGTCAGGAGCGGGCGGTGGGCCTCCTGCGGACGGCGGCCCGCCGGCCCGTGCACGCCTACCTTCTGGTCGGCCCGGCGGGCACCGGCAAGGCCGCCGCGGCCCGCTCCTTCGCCGCCGCCCTGCTGTGTCCCACCTCCGGCGATCACGGCACCGACGGCCCGTGCGACTCCTGCCGGCGGGTCCTTGCTGGTCTCCACCCAGATGTCGTCTCGGTGGAGCGCGAAGGTGCGTCGATCGGCATCGGGGTGGCCCGGGAGGTGGTGCGCAGCGCCTTTCTCAGCCCGGTCGAGGGCGCCCGGAAGGTGATCGTGCTCCACGACTTCCACCTGGTGCGCGACACCGGCCCGGCGCTGCTCAAGACCTTGGAGGAGCCACCCCCATCGACGGTGTTCGTGGTGCTGGCCGAGTTCCTGCCCCCCGAGATGGTCACCATCGCCAGCCGGTGCGTAACCGTCGGGTTCGAGCCTCTAGGCATGGCACAGGTGGCCCAAGCGCTGATGGCGTCGGGTATCGGCGAAGGGCGCGCCGCGGCCCTGGCCGAGTCGTCGGGGGGTCGGCTGGAGCGGGCCCGGTTGCTGGCTGCCGATCCGGGATTCGAGGCGCGCCGCCAGGCGTGGCGTTCGATCCCGGGGCGCCTGGACCGAACCGGGGCAACGGCCGTCCGGTTGGCGGATGAGCTGGTCGCCCTGCTGGATCAGAGCGCCTCTCCCCTGAGCGAGCGCCAGGAGGCCGAGGTCGTGGCGCTCACCGAGCGCAATGCCCGCAACGCCGAAGTGGTCGGCAGCGGTCGGGGGGCCAAGGGCCGGGGCCGGGCGACCAAAGCCGCTCTCAACGCCGGCGTGGCCGACCTGCAGGAGCGCCACCGGCGCGAGCAGCGCCGCCAGCGCACCGATGAGCTGCGCGCCGGCCTGGCCTTCCTCGCCTCGGCCTACCGCGAGCGACTCACCTCGGGTGGCGCGGCTCGAGCCGTCGCGGCCATCGCCTGCATAGACCGCACCGCCAAGAGCCTCGAGTTCAACCCCGGCGAGCTTCTGGCCCTCCAGGCGTTACTGGCTCGCCTGTCCCACATCGACTGACCGGCGGCCCGGCTGGTCCCGGGGCGGTGCACTGGGAGGCTCGTCCGCCGCGACGTCGGGGCGGCCGGCACCGAGTGCGGACGGGGCCGGAGGCTCGGTGGTTCCCGGTGTGCGGGGTCCGGGCCGGGGCGGCACAGGCGGGGTCGCAGCCGAAGGGCCGGACCCGTTGGTATTCAGGCCGTCCTGGACCAGCCGCAGAAGCTGGCCGGCCTGGCCGGCGAGACCGGCCACCATCTGGCCCAGGCCGTCGGCCCCGTTCAGCACCGTCACATTGGCGTTGGCCAGCTGCGAGGCCGCAGCGGCGATGATGTCGGGCATGCGCTCCACCAGCATCCGCTGCAGGGCGAGGCCCTGCTCGGTGGCGGTGGCCTCGGCTTGCAGTCGGGTCCGGTCCGCCTCAGCCTGGGCCAGGGTGCGGATCCGGTAGGCCTCGGCCTGGGCCGGCTTCTCCACCGAGGCGATCAGTTCCTTCTCCCTCAGCTCGGCGTTCTTCACCGCCAGCTCGGCCTGGGCGGCCAGTACCGCCTTCTGGGCTTCGGCGGTGGCCAGCGGTCCGGCGGCCGCGGCTTGGGCCTGGGCCCGGTCGACCTCGGCCTTGTACCCGGCCTGGGTGACCGACGTCTGGCGCTGGTATTCGGCCTGGTTGCGCAAAGACTCCTGCTGGGCCTGGGCGGCGGCCTGCTCGGCTTGGGCCTTGGCGATGTTGGCATCGCGCTGGACAGCCGCCTGATGGGGGGCGGCCAGCGCCGCGATGTACCCCGAGCCGCGGTCGTCGATGCTCTGGATCTGCAGCGAGTCCACGACCAGGCCGATCTTCTCCATCTCCGGTTTGGACGCGTCGAGGACCTCTTCGGCGAGGCGCTGGCGTTCCCGGATGATCTCCTCCACGGTCATGGAGCCGATGATCGAGCGGAGGTGCCCGGCGAAGATGCGACCGGTCAGGATCGACATGCGGTCCTGGTCCTCCAGGAAACGCCGGGCGGCGTTGGCGATGCTCTCGTGGTCGTCGCCGACCTTGAAGGCGATCACCGCCCGGCACTGTAGGGCTATGCCCTGCTTGGTGACGCACTCCTCGGCCACTTCCGACTCCTGCAGGGCCAGGGTGAGGGTGCTGACCCGGGAACGGACGGGCAGCACGAAGGCGCCGTGGCCGGTCACGATACGGAACGGGAGGTCGTCGCCCCGGGACTTCTTCCCGCTTACGAGCAGGGCCTCGTCAGGAGCGGGCACGTGCCAACCGAACATGGGTAATCCCTCCTAGCTCAGGGCCCCCGCGAAAGAGGTGACCCGTACCGTTCGGGCCGACAGGTGGGCCACTACCAGCACCTCGGTGTCGCGGGCGAGGTCGGCATCAGCCACGGCCATGTAGGTCTCGGTCCCTCCCCGGATATGCAGCACGACCTCGCCCGTGGTACCCGGAGCGATCGGATGACTCACCCGGCCTAGCTTCCCGACCACCGGATCGTCTCGCTCGGACATGGATCCGACGGTAGCGGCAACCGACCGGTAAGTGCGTTACGGAACCGAGGTGGTGGTGGTCGAGCAGGACAGTGATCCGGGGGGTAGCCCGGCGGCCTGGGCCAGGCTGCCGAGGTTGGGCATCGAGGCCGGATCGGGGAGGGTCTGGGGGGAGGTATCCCCGCTGGCTGCGGCGGTGGCCTGCTGGTTGGCGCACAGGCTGTTCAGCCCGTTGCGGGTCAGGGTGGAGGGGTCGAGCGGGGACGTGTGCGAGCCGCCGCCCAGGGCGTGCGCAGAGAAGATGGTGAGGACCACGGCCACCGCCAGGCCGACCAGTTTCATGGTGAGGCGGGTTCGCATCATTCCCACGTACGGCCCGTCGGCACGCCGTGGCCAGCACTGGAGACTTCGGAAAAATCAGACAGACCGGTTGGCCGCCCGCCGCTCGTCAACGGGACCGGGAGATCCTCAGAGGTGGTTCTTGCCGGCTTTCTTCACCGCGTAGACGGCGGCCTCGGTCCGGCGGCTCATACCCAGTTTGGACAACAGGTTGGACACGTAGTTCTTCACCGTCTTCTCCGACAGGTACATCACCTCGGCGATCTGGCGGTTGGTCATGCCTTCCGCGATCAGCTCCAGAATGCGCTGTTCCTGATGGGTGAGATGGTCTCCGGGGTCGGCGACCCCGCCTCGCCGCACCCGTTCGAGGACCCGCTCGGTGACGGCCGGGTCGAGCAGGGAGTGCCCGGCGGCCACCCTGCGAATGTCATTGACCAGCTCCGAGCCGCGCACCTCCTTCAGCACGTATCCGGCGGCCCCGGCCATGATGGCGTCGAACATGGCTTCGTCGTCGGTGAACGAGGTCAGCATCAAGCACGCGATCCCATGGTGGTGAGAGCGGATCTCCCGGCACACCTCCACCCCGCTGATGTCCGGCAGCCGGACGTCGAGGACGGCCACTTGGACCCGTTCGGCGTCGATGAGGTCGATGGCCTCCTGCCCGGTGGCTGCTTCCCCGACCACTTCTATGTCGTCCTCGGCCGCCAGCAGGTGACGAAGACCCTCCCGGACCACCTGGTGGTCGTCGAGCAGGAACACCCCTATGGTCCGCCGCTCGTTATCGGTCAAGCTGGCTCCTGACGGGTCGGTGAGAGTCATACGACCCTCATGCTGATCCGATGGTCCCTCCTTCAACAGGGGCCAAGGACCCTATTGATGGCCAGGAGGCGGCCGATCGGCCGATTTGGTGCTTTCCGACCCCCGACGGTACCACGGCGGTCCGGGCAGCTACTTCTTCCCCCGGCCGGTCAACTTGTCCATGGCGGCGCTCAGGCGACTGCTGGAACATCAGTTGCGGACCAACTTGCATACAAGATGGCATGGATGGGTAGGCTCTCGGGGTGGCTCAGCTACCTTCGGCCCAGCGGGTCTACGAGGAGACCAAGGAGCAAATCCTCTCTGGCGAATTGCCGGGAGGAACGCTGCTCAGCGAGAACGAGGTGGCCCGTCGGCTCCAGGTGAGCCGGACCCCGGCGCGGGAGGCCTTCGTGCGCCTCGAGGCGGAGGGATTGCTCAGCCTCCAGCCCCGCCGCGGCGCGGTCGTGGTGCCGGTTCCCGTCACCGAGGCCGTCGACGTGCTCGAGGTCCGCGAAGCCCTGGAGGTCGGGGCCGTCCGGCGGCTGGCCCGACGGGCCGAGAGATCGCGACTCCTGGCGTCGGCGCACGCCGAGCTACAGGCCCAGGGGGTCCACGTGAAAGCCCGGGATCTGGAGGCCTTCGCGGTGTCGGACCACGCCTTCCACCGGGCCATCGTCGACGCGGCGGGTAACGCCGTGGCCTCATACCTCTACGCCACCCTCGGTGACCGGCAGCGCCGCATGACGGCGCAGGCCATCGGTGCCGATCTCCACCGCCTGGGGGACCTGCGGACCCAGCACCAGGGTCTTCTGCGCCGGGCCGAGGCGGGCCAGGTCGACAGCTTCGCCTCGGAGTTGCGCGCCCACTTCGAGGTCACCCACCGGGTCCTCCTTCCCGGCCTGTGACCGTCACTGCGCTGGAGACGTCGCGGTCGGCCGAGTCCGGCCCCGCGGGGAACTGGAGGTGGGCCGGCGCCGCCCTGTTCGTCTGTGGATGGGGCGGAAATCAGTTCACCCCGCTTCTCGACATGTACCGCTCGGTCAATGGTTGGAGCGCCACCGTGGTCAACGCCCTCCTCGGGGCATACGTCTTCGGCCTGGTACCGGCGCTCCTGCTCGGAGGTGGCGCGGCACGGCGGTTCGGCCGCAAGGGAACGGTCTCGTTGGCGGTGCTGTCCTCCGTGCTCGGAAGCTGCCTGATCGCCGCCCAGGGGCTCGGGGGTGTAGCCGTCGGCCGACTCTTCAGTGGCGTCGGCGTCGGGTTGGCCATGGCCGTGGGGACCAGTTGGACCACCGAGTTGAGCGTCGCCTCGGGCGCCTCGCCGCAGACGGGCGCCAAGCGGGCGGCCCTGTCGCTCACCGCCGGCTTCGGCCTCGGAGCGGGGGTGGCCGGGGTGCTGGCCCAGTGGGGCCCGTGGCCGGAATTGCTTCCCTACGGCGTGCAGGTGGCGGTGGGTCTGTCGGCCCTGGCGGGGCTGCGGAAAGTGGACCCCGCGCCACTCGTCGCTGATCACCCGACCCCTTCGGGACATCGGGACGGCCGGCCCGCAGACCGGGGCGGCCCGCTCGGGGAACGGGACCGCCGACGGCGGTTCAAGACGCGGGTGCTGCCCATGGCCCCTTGGGTCTTCGGCACGGCGGCGGTCGCCTACGCCATCGTCCCACAGGCCCTCGCCCCTCGCCTCGGGCACCACGTCCTGATATTCGCCACCGCTCTGACCGTGGTGACCCTCGGCGCCGGCATGCTCACCCAGTCTCTGGCCCGCCGGCTCGACCACCCGGTCACCCCCCGCGCGCCACGCAGCGCCATGGCCCTGGTCGTTGCCGGCCTGGCGATCGCCGCGACGGCGGTCGCCACCGCCCAGCCGATCGTCGCCCTGGGCGCGGCGGCGGTCCTCGGGGCCGGCTACGGGATGAGCCTTCTGTCAGGCCTGCTCGAGGTCCAGCGCATCGCGCCGCCCGGGAGACTGGTGGCGGCCACCGGGGCGTTCTACTCCCTTACCTACGTCGGGTTCCTTCTGCCCGCGCTGCTCGCCTCGCTCGCCCACGCCGTGCCGGTGACCACTGAGCTGATCGGGCTCACGGTGGTCGCCGCCGTCTGCGCGGCGGTGATCTGGCGGCCTGGCGAACGCTCCGGGCTCGGTTCCGGCTCGGCCTGAGTTGGGGGCGCCCGGCCGCCGAGATGCCCACCGTCGCAGCCGGCCGGTACGGTTGCCACGTGGGGATGTATTTCAAGTTGGCCCCGGGAGTGAGGGTCCGAGTGACCACCCGAGGCGTGCGCACGTCGCTCGGTCCACGGGCGGCCAGGGTCCACGTTGGCGGCGGCTACCGACCCGGGGTCTCCACCGGTGCCGGTCCGGTGACCTTGTACCAGAGTGTCGGGGGGAGCCGGCGGCGCAGGAGCCCCGGCGGGAGCGGTCACGGCGGCCGGGCCGGCGCTTCGGCCACGGTGGCCGCCCGACAGCGCCAAGCGGCGGCCGCCGCCAGGTCGTCGGAGGCCGAGCGTCTGGCGGCCGCCATCGCGTCGCTGCAGTCCCTGCACCGTGACCCGGTCGAACCCGTGTCCCATCCGGTGGCTCCCGACGAGCCACCGGTCGATGCCGCCGCCGTGCGGGAACGGCACGAGAAGTCGGCGCTGAGAGGTGTTCCCTTCTGGAAGCGGTCCGACCGTCGAGCGGCCCGCGAGGCGGCTCGCGCCTCTGCCGAGCAGGAGATCGACCAGCTCACCTCCGAGCGCGACGGTCGCCGTCGCGACGCTCAGGCCCTTCTCGACCGGCGATGGGCCGAGCTGGTGGCCAACGAGCCCGACGTCGTACAGGCCACGCTGGCAGAGGCCTTCGAGGAAGGTGAGCTGCATTCGTCGCCTCTGGCCGTCGAGGGCGGTGAAGTGAGCTTGGCGGTATTCGTGCCGGGGGAGGACGTGGTGCCCGAGCGCAAGCCGGGGACCACGCCGGCGGGCAAGCCGACCATCCAGAAGATGACCGTGACCGAGCAGGCCGACCTCTACACCGCGGCGGTGTGCGGCCATGTGGTGGCGGCGGTGCGCGAGGCCTTCGCGGTGGCTCCCGGCCTCGGCCTGGCCCGGGCCGTCGCAGTAAGGGTCTCGGTCGCCGACGCCTACGGGCGGCGCGGGCTGGAGTGCCTCCTCGCCGTCACGCTCGCCCGGAGCGCGCTGGACGGCATCGATTGGTCATCAGCGGGCGCCTACGACGTCCTGCGCCAAGCCGGCCCGGATCTGACCGTCAACCTGACCGGCCGGGCCCGGCACCTCTCGCCCCTGGACCTCGCCCACGAGCCCGACCTGGCCGCCTTGCTGCAGGCCGTGGACCTCGACGAAGCCGCCGAGGCGACCGGAGGGCCGCCGGCCGGCTGAGAGGCCGACCTTCCGCCGTCGTATCAGGAATCGATCGCCAGGCGGGCGCTCACGGGCTGGTGATCGCTGCCCATGGGGCCCAGAGCTCGGCCCGAAAGCACCTTCAGCGGGCCGCGCACGAGGATGTGGTCGACCTGGCTGTGGGGCCGCCATGCCGGCCACGTCCGTTGGCGTACCGCCCGGTGCCAGCCGGGGAAGAAGGCGGTTACGGGTGGCCCCCACAGGTTCATGTCGCCGGCGAGGATGGCGGCGGGGGTGGAGACCCGCCGGCGGAGGGCCCGAGCCAGGCGCAGGAATTGGAGCGGGGCTCCGTAGGTGATGTGCGACATGTGGGTGCCGATGACGGTCGCCGGGACGCCGCCCACGTCGATACGCACCACGACGGCCAAGCGACGGGCCGGGTCCTGCTCGAGGCGGCCCAGGGCGATGACCTCCTCGGTCCGGGCCGGCACGCGGCTGAGGACGGCGACTCCCCAGCGGCCCGGGGGGGCGTCGATGTAGCGCCGGGACGACGAGACCTTGGCCGGCAAGGGGCGTTCGCTGTCGAGGTACAGGGCGTGGCTCGATCCCCTCCAGTCGAGAGGTTTCATCCACCGGTGGTCGCCCAGAGGGTCCGGGCCGGCGAGTCGTCCCGCCGCCAAGGTCTGCTCGAAGGTCGCGTAGCCGAGCGCTTCGCCCACCGTGGCTGCCAGCCCCGGGCCGTCGTCGGGCGTCCAGGTCTCCTGCAGTACCAGCACGTCGGCATCGATGGCCCGGCAGGCGGCCACCACGTCGAACGGCCGTCCCCACCCGTCGACTCCGGCGTGCAGGTTGAACGTGGCGACGCTGAAGGTGGCTCCGTCCGCCCGGCGGCCATCGCTATCGGTATTGGTAGGTGGAGATGACGCCAAGACCCCCGAACACTAGGCCCCCGCCGGGCCCCCGCCGCCCGGCGCCACCGTGAGGCGGCCGGATGACCGTCGTCGAAGCACAGGAAGTGGTGGCCGGCGACCTGACCGCTAATAGGCGTCGATGCAGGAGTACATGGCCCGCAGGTAGGTCTCGGCCCGGGACGATCCGATGATCCCCGGGGCCATCCGGTTCATCATGTAGGCGAAGGTCAACCGGCGGTCGGGGTCCATGATGATCATCGATCCGCCCCAGCCACCCCAGAAGCAGATACGTCCCGACGGCAGGTAGGGAATCGTCTTCGGTTCGGGGAGAGCGAAGCCGACACCGAAGCGCAACGGGACTCCGAGCACCAGGTCGACGCCGTCGGACTGCGGTTCGAAGATGGTGTCGATGGCGTCGCTCGAGAGTAGCCGCACGCCGCCTGACGCCCCACCCAGGCTGACCGCAGACAGCATCTTGGCCACCGAGCGGGCGTTCCCGTGGCCGTTGGCCCCTCCGATGTCGGCTGCTCGCCACGCGTCGGTGTTGGCCGCGTTGGCGTCGACCGGCGGTCCGGTGAAAGTCCGCACCGCCGGGGAGGTGACCTCGATGCTGGCCAGGTCGATGGGTAATGGAGGTGGCGGCGTGACCGGGGCGATCCGCTCTGAGTCGCCGGGGGCCGCCCCGATGGAGAAATCGGCGCCGAGCGGTCCGGCGATCTCATCGGCCACGAACTGCTTCAGGGATTTCCCCGTCACCCGCCGGATCACCTCGCCGAGGAGGTGTCCGTAGTTGAGGGCGTGGTATCCCGAAGCTGTGCCCGGCTCCCACCACGGGGCCTGGGCGGCCATGCGGCCGGTCGAGGTCTCCCAGTCGTAGAGGTCCTCCATCACCGCCGGTTGGTCCAGGCCCGATACCCCCGACGTGTGCGAGAGCAGGTGACGGACCTCCACACCTTCCTTGCCGGCCGCGGCGAACTCCGGCCAGTAGCGGGCGACCGGTGCGCTGACGTCCACCAGCCCCCGCGAAACGAGGATCAATGTGGCCAGGCTGGTGACGGTCTTGGTGGTCGACCACACATTGACGATGGTGTCCCGCTCCCACGGCCGGGAGCGGGCCTCATCACTCCATCCGCCCCAGATGTCGACCAGCACGTCACCGTCGATGTCCAAGGTGATCGACGCGCCCAACTCCTCGTCGGCGGCCAGGTTGGCCTCCAGGGCGTCCCGCACGTCTTGGAACCGACTGTCGCATACCCCCGATACTTCGGCCACCAGGTACCCCCATCATCAGATGATTCGTCGCATCGGAACATAACGCGTGGGCGGCCCGGCGACACGGCCGAGCCGGCCCGGCCGGCCCCGAACGGCTCGGGACGACCCGGGCGGTCCCTGACGGCCTGACGGCCGGACGGCCTGACGGCCTGACGGCCTGACGGCCGGACGGCTCCAGCCCACACCCACACCTACACCTACACACAGGCCGACGCCCGTGCCGCAACCGTCGACGGGCTTGCACGGGCTCGGGTCAGCCCGTCGTCGCGTCCGGATCGTCGGTCAGGGCATCTCCGGTGCGACCCGCCGCCCACGGGCCTACCATCAGCCCCCATGTCCGAAGTATCCGATCGCTATCGTCGTGTCGCCACGGGCTTCGCCGCTCGCCTCGAGCACTGCCCGCCCGACGGCCTCGAAGCGCCGTCGCCGTGTGAGGGTTGGAAGGCGCGCGACGTCGTCTCCCACGTGGTCCACGTGCACCGCCGGGTGGTCGCCGGTCTCGACGGATCGGAGGCCAGCGAGCCCCAACACGGCGAGGACCTGGCCGAAGCCTTCAGTGTGGCGTCAGCCGCGGTGAGCGCCGCGCTCGACCATCCACAACGTGCCAGCCAGACGGTCTCGGGGTTGTTCGGAGCGCAGTCGTTCGAGGACCTGGTCGGCCGGCTCCTGTGCGCCGACACGCTGGTTCACACCTGGGACCTGGCCCGGGCCACTGGCCAGGACGATCGCCTCGACATCGAGGCTGCGACCAAGGCTCTCGAGTCCCTGATCCCCATGGACGAGGCCATGCGGCGCCCCGGGGGTTTCGGGCCGCGGGCGGACGCCGCAGCCTTGGACGGGGCCGAACCAGACGTGCAGGCTCAGCTCATCGCTTTCACGGGGCGTCACGCGTGACGAGAGCGCGAAGTCGGTGACATCCACCGGGCGGCCGCCCGGTGGATGGCACCGTCGACTCTGCCACCCACGGCCAGAACCGAGTTGGCGGCGTTGACCACGGCAGCTACGGCCAGTTCGGCGATGTCGGCTTCACGGCTTCGATGCTCGCCACCATGTCGACATCTTCGCGTGGAGGGGTTCGCGGGTCGCCGGCGACTCTGTCGTCTCTCTCGGCGCCAGCGGAGCCTGCGCCGGGACCCGAAGTGACGAAACCCGAGGTGATGGGGCAACCCTGGCGGTGGTACCCGTCGGCACTGAAGGCTCCGCACTCGGGGCAGACCCGATTGGCCCAGCAGGCGGGGTCGCCGCCGGCGTCGGGTGGGAGGGGACCCGGCCGAGCCATGGGCCAAGCCTAGATCGCGACGCCCCCTCCACTACGACCTAACCGCTTGTGTACGGCGATGACCTCGCCCCAGCCGCGATCGTCTATGACCATCCGGCTGGCCGGGAACAGGTCGTACTCCTCGACGCTGATGTGCTCGGCGAGGCGGTCCAGTCCTGACAGGACCCGGCTCTGCCAGCCGCTGACCCGGGGATCGGCGCCGAGCAGGTCGTTCCGGGCAGCGCGGTGATCGGCCATCAACTCGCCCAGATACCAGGTGAACCCGTCCCGGCGGGACAGCTGGGCGAACACCCCGGCCTCCTCGAGCTCGAGATGCGGCCTCAGAGCGTCTTGGAGGTCCCGGAGGGACCTCTCCCCGTCGGCGGCCGCCTCAGCCCCGGTTGGGCCGCCGGTGCCCTTCGCCGTCAGGGCCTGGCCCAGCCGAGTGGCGAGCTGGCCGATGGTCTGGTGGTCCTCGGAGAGCTCCCGGATGGGTGCCACGTCGCGGCAGTCGCAGTAATCGCACACCTCGCGAGCATCGGCCACGGCGACTCCGGGAGGCAGAGGCCAAGGTCCCAGAAGCGTCTAGACCAGCCGCTGGTTCCACAGCAGCGCCGCCCCTCCGGCGAGGGCCATCAGGGCCAGGGCGATGGCGATGAACCAGGCGGTGATGTCGCGGTGGCCCACGTCGTAGCCGACGGCCCGGCCGATCTCGTCATAGACCGACTTGAGCTGCCCGGAGCTTTGGGCGCTGAAGGTGTGGCCGCCGGTGGACGAGGCGATCCGAGCCATGGCGGCTGGGTCGGCGGGCACCGGGATCGTCTCCCCGCTGATGGTCACTATCCCGTTGGCCGTGCCGAAGGCGATGGTGTTGATCTTGACTCCGGCGCGGCGGGCGGCCGCCTCCTCGGTGGACAACGACTGGCTGAGGGACATGCCTGGCTCGGGGATGTTGGGGGAGCCGTCACTCATCAATACGATGGCTCCCGGTGCCTTCTGGCCTCCTTTGGCCACCGGGACGGCCTCGACAGCCTGCACCGAGAGTTTGATGGCGGCCGCGGTGGCGGTGCCCCCTTGGGCCCTGAGAGAGTCGATGGCGGCCGTGACCGAGCTCCGGTCGGAGGTCGGGGCGACCAGGACGTTGGCGGTGCTCGAGAACTGCACCAGCCCTACCTGCACCCCCTTGGGCAGCGCCTGTACGAACTGGCGGGCCGCCTGCTGGGCTGCGTCCAGCCGGCTGGGCGACACGTCGGTGGCGATCATCGAACCGGAGGTGTCGAGGGTCAGGATGACGGTGGCCCGCGGGTTAGGGGTGCGCACGACACGCGATGGCTGAGCGAAGGCCAGCACGAACATGAGCATGGCGCAGAGGAACGCCGCGGTCGGGACGTGACGCTGCCAGCCCGGGCGGCGGGGTGCGACCGACGCCAGGAGATCCACGCTCGAGAAGCGCACGGCTGCTTGGCGGCGGCTGCGCTCGGCCAGCAGATAGGCCAACAGGAGCACCGCGGGAATGGCTACGAAGGCCAACCGCCAGGTGACGAGGAAGGTCATCGGGGGCTTGACCGCAGACGCGCCCCACGACGGCCGGACCGGCTGGAGACGAAGTGAGCGAAGTCGACCAGCCAGTCGCGATCGGTGGACAGGTGGAGGTACTCGGCTCCGGCCCCGATCAGCCGGGCTCGGGTCCCGTGGTGGCGCAGCAGGGCGGCCTCCCGGTAACGGGCCCGCAGCGCCTCCGAGTCGGTCTGCACGTGCAGGCGCCGTCCGGTCTCGGGGTCGATCACGCCGAGCATCCCCACGGCCGGCAGGTCGAGCTCTCTCGGGTCGGTGACATGTACCGCGATCACCTGGTGGCGCAGCGCCAGGCGGGTCAGCCCCTCGCCCCACGACGAGTCGTCGAGGAAGTCCGACACCACCACGACCTGGCCGCGTGGGCGACGAAGGCGGCCCAACTGGTCGAGGGCGGCCGCCAGATCGGCCTCCGGCACCGGCCGTCGGTCGGACCGGCCGGTGTCGTACAGCTCGGTCAGGGCGGCCATCAGGGCGGAGCGGCCGCTGCGGGCCGGCCGCCGGAGCAGTTCGTCGCCTCCCGGTGCGAGCAACCCGAGTCGGTTCCCGTGGCGGGCCGTGAGGAAGCCGAAAGCGGCGACCGCGGCAAGCACCAGGTCCCGCTTCTCGCAGCCCGCGGTGCCGAAATCGAGGCTGGCCGAACGGTCGGCCACGATCCAGCTCTCCATCTCGCGGTCGGCGTCGGTGGTGCGAACGTGGGGGTCGAGGGCCCGGGCGGTCAGGTTCCAGTCCATCCGCCGGGCGTCGTCGCCGGGCTGGTAGGCCCGGGCTCCGGCCCGCTCGCTGCCCGGCCCCGAGGTGAGCGCCAGGTGGTCACCGCTCAGCATCCCGTCGAGGCGCCGGGTGACCTGCAGCTCCAGTCGTTTGAGCACCTCGGCCCGGGCGGCCACCGTGGCCGGCGGAGCCGACAGGAGCGGTCCCGGCCGGCCCCGCATCGACGGCCGCCCAGTAGCCGCGTGGGCGGCGGCGGGAGAGGCAGCCATGGGCCGCCCGGCGGTGAGGTGCCACCGGTTGGCGGTCACGCCGCCCCCGGGGCGCCGGGTGACTCGCCCACCCGCCAGTCGTCGTCGTCCCGCCCGTTGGCCCGGACCCGCTCGGTGCGCCACGGGAGGGCCCAGCCGGTGGGAGCCCGCTCGGGGCCCCCTGTGGTCGCGGCTCCGGTAGGGGAGGGCAGCGGGGGCTCGGGGGGAGCGGCGTAGATCGCGGCGCGGGCCGCCTCGTCCTGCTGGGGAGCGATACGGGGCTCCTCCACCCGGTTCAGAACCTGGGCCACGATCTCCTCCACCCCGGTTCCCGCGGCCAAGGCGTCGTAGCTGAGCAGGATGCGGTGGCGCAGCACCTCGGGGGCGACATCGCGCACGTCGGTGGGTACCACGAAGCGCCGGCCGCGCAGCAGTGCCAGGGCCCGCCCGGCGCTGAGCAGCCCGAGGGTGGCGCGGGGGCTGGCCCCCAGCTCTATGTGGGGGACCAGCTCGGGCAGTCCCCAACGGGCCGGCTCACGCGTCGCCATCACCAGGCGCACGGCGTAATCGGCGACCGCGTGGTGGACGAACACCTCCTCGGCGGCGTGCTGCAGCACCGACAACTGCCCGAGGTCGAGCACCTGCTCCACCTCGGGCCGACCGGCGAGCATGCGCCGGGCGATCTCCATCTCCTCCACATAGGACGGGTGCTCGACCATCACCTGCATCAAGAACCGGTCCCGTTGGGCCTCGGGAAGGGAATAGACCCCCTCCGACTCGATGGGGTTCTGCGTGGCCAGCACCAAGAAGGGCTCGGCTACGGAGCGCACCGCGCCACCGATGGACACGTGTCCTTCGGCCATGACCTCGAGCAGGGCGGCCTGCACCTTGGCCGGAGCCCGATTGATCTCGTCGGCCAACACGATGTTGGCGAACACCGGTCCCCACTCGATGTCGAACTCCTCGCGCGACGGGCGCCATATCCGGGTCCCGGTGATGTCGGCCGGCACCAGATCCGGGGTGAACTGGATGCGGGAGAAGTCGCCGCCCACCACCTTGGCCAGGGTCGACACCATCAGCGTCTTGGCCAGTCCCGGTACCCCCTCGATCAGGCAGTGGCCGCCGGCGAGGAGACAGATGAAGGTCCTCTCGATCATGCGGTCCTGGCCCACGATGACCCGCTTCACTTGGAATAGCGCGTCTTCGAGCAGGGCCGCCTGCTCGGCCTGGAGATCGGTCGTCATGGGCTCAGACTGTCGCAGACCAAGCTGAAACGAGCTGGGGTCAGGAACTGAGAATCTCCTGAAGGCGATCCCATCGCCGCCCGCCTCCCGCGACACGCGTCGCGCCCCTCGCCGCCGCCACAGGCCCCCGGCTCAGCCCCGCCACCGGCGGGTAGCCGGTCGGGACGGCCCCCCGCCGGTGCGCCGGGGGGCCCACGACCAGCGCCGGGCGGCGACCACCGCCGCCACCACTCCCCATATGGCCAGAGCGCCGACGTCGCCCCACGCCCATCCCGAGACCCCCGGGCGCGAGTCGAAGGGGGCGAAGACGGCCACGATCATGTGTCTTATGGGGAAATACGACGAGATCTGGGCCAGCCCGGAGTGGGGTTTGATCGGGTACCAGAGGCCGGAGAGGAACAGCAGCACGAAGAAGACGATGCTGACCACCGGGCCGGCGGCCTCCTGGTTGGGGATCAGGGTGCTCATGGCCATGCCGATGGCCGTGAACGCCGCCGCCCCCACCGCCAGGGCCACCACCAGGGCGCCCACGTTGTGGGGCATGTGGACGCCGTAGCCGAGCCGGCCGATGAGCAGGAGCACCACGATCTGGATGAACGAGATCACCAGCGCGTTGGCGCATATGGCGGCCAGCATGGCCGAGGTCGGCAGGGGCGATAGCCGCAAACGCTTGAGCAGGCCCATCTCCCGGCGCACGACCAGCGATGTGGCCAGTGAGTTGAAGCAGGTGGACATCACCCCGTAGGCGAGGAAACCCGGGACGTAGTACTGAATGACCCGGACGCCGCCCAGGGTCGAGCTGGTCGAGTTACCGGCGCTGGAGCCGAGCAGCACCAGGAACACTACCGAGAAGCCCAGGGTGAACACCGCGGCCAGCGGGTTCAGCCAGAAGTTGAGCTGTTCGAAGTAGAGCTGGCGTGCGATCATCCGCCCGTAGCTCGCCGCGCTCCGCCGCGGTTCTACGACGGCGGTCATCGGGTCGAGTCCCCCTCGGCACTCACCGCGGCCAGCTCGCCGGGGCCGGAGCGGTAACCGGTGAGGCGTAGGTACACGTCTTCGAGGGTGAGGCGTTCGACGGTGAGCCCGGCCAAATCCACCCCTTCGCGCAGAGCCCAGGTCGTCAGGGCGGCGAGGACCTCCACCGGCCGGTCGGAGCGAATCTCCACCTGCCCACCCGACCCCGAAGCGCCCGTCCCCCCTGAAGCGCCCGTCCCCCCTGAAGTGCCCGTCCGTCCCGACGAGGCCGTCACCGAAGAGGCCGCCACCGGCAGGTCGGACACCTGGCGGCCGGGGGGCAGGCCGAAGCGGATCCGGGTCTCGCCCACGTCGCGTCCACCCAGGGACTGCGGTGTCCCCTCGGCGACGATGCGCCCGGAGTTGATCACCGCCACCCGGTCGGCCAGGGCCTCGGCCTCGTCCATGTAGTGGGTGGTCAGGATGACCGTGGTCCCGCCACCGGTCAGGGCCCGCACCAGGTCCCACGCCCCCCGCCGCGCCGTAGGGTCGAAGCCGGTGGTCGGCTCGTCGAGGAAGAGCAGGGACGGGTTGCCGATGATGCCGAGCCCCAGGTCGAGCCGTCGCTGCTGGCCGCCGGAGAGGTTCTTGATCCGGCTGTCGGCCTTGGCCTCGAGGCCGACCAGGGCCAGCACCTCGTCGACCGGACGGGGCCGCGGGTAGTAACCGGCGTTGCGGCGGAGAGCCTGTCGGACGGTGAGGAAGGGCTCCACGGCCAGTTCCTGGAGTACGACGCCCATCCCTTCGCGCAGGCGTTGGCCGTTGGCGGGGTCGGCGGGGTCCATGCCGAGCACCCTCACCTGGCCCCCGTCTCGGCCGCGGAAGCCCTCGAGGATCTCGACCGTGGTGGTCTTGCCCGCCCCGTTGGGCCCGAGCAGGGCGAACACCTCGCCGTCGTCCACCTCGAACGAGACGCCGTCCACCGCTCTGAGGCCGCCGTAGCGCTTGATGAGGCCATCGACCATGACCGCCGTCATGTCACCACCATAGGCAATCCGGCGAGTCGCCCGCCCGCTTCCGCCGGTCGCAGTACCACCGTCAAAAGACCCTCGCGACACCACCGGCCGCCCGCAGGCGGCCGGTGGCAGGGGAGTGCCGGGTGGACCGGAGGGTCAGGTGGCGGCGGGAGTGGTGGTGGAGCCGGCCGACGGGTTGATCTGGCTGTCGTGCTGGGTCAACACGTTACGGATGGTGACCAGGTCGCCACGGGCGGCGGTGAGGTCGGTGCCGGCTTGGCCGAGGGACGAGCGAGCCGCGGTGAGCGGTCCCTCGTCGCCCGGGTAGCCCTGGGGGGTGACGGCCAGGACGGCCGGGATGTTGGCGGCGCCCGTCGCCTGAGTGGCGTGGGTCACCTGGGTGACGAGGTCGTTGTAGGCGGCGACGGCGTCGGGTGGGTTCCCGGCCTTGGTGATGGCGGCCTGAATCCGGGACTCATTGTTCTCCAGTTTGGTCTCGACCGTGGTCTGGGCGTCGGCGGCCTCGGTCAGGTGCACCTGGCGGGCCATCACCAGGTACACCCGGTACTGGTCCACCATGGTCTTGCCGTCGGCCAGCAGCTGGGCCACCGTGGTGTTCTGCGGGGTGGCGGTCTCGACGGTGGCGAGGAGCTGATTGATGCCGGAGGTCTCATTGGACAGCAGGCCGCTGAGGGCGGTCTTGTCCTGCGGTGAGAGCGTCTGATCGGAGCCGACCGAGCTGGTCAGCTGGCCGAGGATCTGAACCCGGGCCTGCAGCTGGGATTCCAGCTTGGCCTGCACCTGCTGCCAGGTGGTCGACCCGCCCGGTGACACCGCGGTTTGACCCGAAGGGGCCGCCGCTCCGCTGCCACTGGTCGTGGCGAATACGGCACCCGCGGGTGCCAGGACAGAGAGGGCTGTGGCCGTACCGACGGCCGCCCGTGCCAGGATTCTCATGGTGTTGCGTCTCCTTGTTCGTTGTGCGCCGCATCGGCGTCTGATTGGGTTAAAGCCGACTGTGCGCCGGAGAGGCCCTGGCTGATCGAGTTCCAATCAGCCGAGGACATACCGGCGTACTGGTCGGAGGGCTGGGTCGGGTCGGCGGCTGGGGCCGGTGAGGAACCCGTTGCCGATCCGCTCCCGGTTGCACTCCCGGAGCCGGACGACCCGTTCGGCGTCGATCCCGACGTCGCCGGGGCGACCTGGGGGGCGTGGGAGGCCGCCCCACTCCCGGAGGACGTCCCCGGGAGCGTCGGAGCTTGGGTGCTGGCGGTGACCGGGGAGGAAGCCCCGGCGCCGGTGGCACGGCTGGTAGCGGCTGGGCCACCAGCTCCACATGCTGACGCGGCCAGCGCAACCAGCGCCACGGCAGCTGCTGTTCCCAACCTGATGACCGCCACGGGCCACCTCCTCTCGCTCCTACTTTCCGGTGCCGATAGTCATGGTGCGGGGCAGGTTTGAGGCGGCTGCGCTGAAAGTGTCAGAGCAGTGTGAGCTGTCGCGGCGGAAGGTGTGGCGGGACCGGGCGGCGAACACCCAGTGGTCCCACCCTGCGCCGAGAGGGGTCGGGGGAAGAAGGAGCCCGCGATCACCGTTGGAGACCACCCGGGCCGGCGCACCGATCGGGGCCTGGCCGACCGGGCCACATCGCGACGCGTCCCCGTAGGGGCTGGCCTTGGAGGGTCTGAGCGATCCCGAGGTGGTGGGCGTCGACCCTGCGACCCTGCGACCCCCGCGGGCCGGCTGCGCCGGCCCTGGGGCCCGGGCGTCGGCCTCTCACCTCCTCACTCTTTCTGAGCGGCGCTACCTACGTCCTCGGCCCGGGTTGGCCGACCTACCGGTCGCGCACCTGCCCGAGGCCCGCCACCGACGGGCCACGACGGCCGCCGTGTCCCTCTCCTGAGCGGCCGGGCCCGGCTCGGCTCCCGGGGACGGCGTCACCCCTCGACGGTCAGCCCACCCGGCCGAAGCCGATGGGGATGCCGTCCCAGTCGAGGTTCTCCACCTTGACGACAGTGCCGGGGGAGTCGGCGGTGATGATCTGGCCGTTGCCGATGTACATCGTGACGTGACCGGGCTCGGCTCCGTCGCCGGTGTCGTAGAACACCAGATCCCCGGGCTGGAGTTGGCTCTCGGAGATGCGGGTGGTCTCCTGGTACTGCGAGACGGTGTAGTGGGCCAGCTGGACCCCGGCCGCCTGCCACGCGTACATGACCAGCCCCGAGCAGTCGAAGGCGTTCGGCCCGGCCCCGGCCCACAGGTAGGGTTTGCCGACCTGGGCCAGGGCGGTGGCGACGGCGATCTGGGCTCCCGAAGCGGCCGGCGCGGCCACCGGGGCCGGTGCAGGTGCGGATGTCAGGCTGGAGGACAGCGCCACGGTCGAGTGCACCGCGGCGGCCTGGCTGGCCGACCCGGCCACCTCCAGCACCTGCCCCACCTCGATCAGGTTCGGGTTGGCTATGCCGTTGAGCTGGGCCAATGCCTCGAAGTTGGTCCCGAACCGGGCGGCTATGGAGGACAAAGTGTCGCCCGCCGCCACCGTGTAGCTGCTCCCTGCGGCACCCGACGTGCTCGACGCACCGGCCGAGGCCGGGGGGGCCGGGGCCGCCGGCGCGCCGCCACCGATGAGCAGCACCTGCCCCACCTCGATCAGGTTGGGGTTGGCCAGGGCGTTGAGCTGGGCCAGCGCCTCGTAGGTGGTCCCGAACCGGGCGGCGACGGCCGAGAGGGTGTCCCCCGCCACCACGGTGTAGCTCGACGGGGCGGCCTGGGCCACCAGCCCGACCCCCGCGGCGGCCGGCACCCCTGCGCCGGCGGACGCCACCGGCCCCGGCGCGGCGGCCGCCGCCCCGGCCCCAGACAGCAGCGCCGCCCCGACCCCAGTGACGCTCGCCGTGGCCGCGGCCGAGACCATCAGCGTGCGCATCGACTGGTCCTTGAGCCGCACCTGGGTGCTCTGCAAGGTGGCCAACCAGCGTTGACCGGCGGTGTCCTTGGGGGTTCGTCCCACGGCGACGGTCAGGGCGAACACGAGGGGAGCGAGAGCCCACCCGGCGGCGTACGACGCCATGAACCGGAGCAGGGCCAGCGTCTGGCGCCAAGCCGGAACGGCGTCGACGGCGACCATCCGGAGCGCGGACGGCTCGGGGTAGGAGTCCTGCGGCTCCAGGTGGAGGGAGGAGATGTCGGCGAGGAAGGCCAGCTCGTCGAGCGGGACCGGACCGTCCCCGGCGGCGGGGGCGAACGCGCGCTCGACGGCCAGCCGGCGGGAGCGCTGGAGGAGCGCCAGGTACGAACCGGTGACGACCACGGCCACGCTGAATACGGCCCAGGCCGCCGGCGAAGGCGCGCCCAGGGCGAACACCCCGCTCAGCCCGTCGAGGGCGGCCAGCGTGAGCAGCACCCGGCGGCGCCGGAACGTGGTGGGAGCCACCGTTCGGGGCGCCATCGTCATCGGTTCATCCACCAGCGTCATACGGCAGTCTCCTCCTCGGTCCCCCGCCTTCCTCGCCTCGAGGACAGCGGCCGCCTCACCTGGTTCTACGATCTCTACCGACCCCGAGATTGGCCAATCTGGGGGTCACCCCGACACGTATGACTCTTCGATGACCCAGCCGGTCGATGACGACGCCCTTCTCGCCGGCATGGCGGCCGGCGACCGGGCCGCGGCCGCCAGCTTCGTGCGCCGTCACGCCGGCGCCGTCACCGGGGTGGCCTTCCACGTGGTGCGCGACCGGGCCCTAGCCGAGGACATCTCCCAGGAGACGTTTCTGAGGGCCTGGCGGTCGGCAGGCACGTTCGACCCGCGGCGGGGTAACGCCAGATCTTGGCTTCTGTCCATAAGCCGTAACGCCGCCATCGACGTGGTCCGGGTCCGCCAAGCGTCCCCGGTGAGCCCCGAGCACCTCACCGACCTGCTCGCCGCCGAGACCAGCCTCAGCGCCCCCGATGACCGTCTGGTCGCCGAGGCCGACGCGGTGGAGGTCCGTCGGGCGTTGGACCGGCTGCCCGACGAGCAGCGCCGAGCGGTGCTGCTCGCCGCCGTGGCGGGCCGCAGCGCGGCCGAGGTGGGCCGGATCGAGGGCATCCCTCTCGGTACGGCCAAGACCCGGATCCGGGCCGCTCTCATGCGCATGCGCGACTCACTCGAAGTGGAGGCCCGCCGTGGCGTATGAGGACTGCAGCCAATACCGGTCCGAAGCGGTGGACCTGGTGTTGGGTGACCTACCCGGGGATCGACGGGCCCAGGTGGTCGCCCACATCGAGGGGTGCCGGGGCTGCAGCAGGGAGGTGGCCGCCCTCAACGCCACGCTCGACGCCCTGAGCGCGGCCACGTTGCCCGTGGAACCCCGTTACGGCTTCGTCGAGGGGGTGCTCGCCGCCGCCGAGCGCGACCCGGCCCTGGCTGCCCTCACCTCCGCCGAGGCCAGATGGGTGCCCGAGGCGGCCGGGGCGGGCTGGGTGGCGGCACCGGGGGTGCCCGACCACCCGGTGCGGGCGGCCAGCGGTCGTCCCCGGCGGGAGGCCCGTCGGCCGGTGGCGGTGGTCATGCGCCGCCGACGGACCCTACTCGGCCTCACCGGCCTCACCATTCTCCTGGCCGTCCTGGCCGCCGGCTCGGGGAGCTGGGTGTTCGCCGGCTCGGCCATCGCCTTCGCCGTCCTCGACGTCGCCTACCTGGGCCTGGTCATGGCCGTGACCCACTTGAAGGCCCGGGAGGAACTAACCGGCGGTCTGGCGGCCGACGATGGCTGGTGGCGCCAGCTCGTGCCGGCACCGGGCCGGTCCGCCTCTCCGGACCCCGCGGCGGGAGCAGCACCGGTGCCGGCACTTACGGCGGTGGCGCCGGTGTCGGTGGACGACCTGGCCCTGGCCCGCTTCGTCCTGTCCTACTTCACCGGCTGGCTTCTCATGCCGGTGGTGGCCCTCATCGCCGTGGTCCGCGGCGACCTGACGGGCGTGGAGCAGTCCCCCGTGCTGGGGCGGATCGTCGCTCTGCAACGCCAGGGGCGGTCCCAGTCGCTGCGGCTACTGGCAGCGGGCGCTACGACCGTGGCGGTGGCCAGCGGGGGGACCCTGGCCGCAGTGGTGGCGCCCAGCATGGCCTCGGCGGCCACCGCGGTGCCGGCGGCCCACGCGGCGGCGGCCCCGGCTGCGGCGGCCCCCTCGGGGCCGGCTGCCGGCCCGTACGCGCCGAGTTCAACCTTCTCGGCGGCGTCCACCGATCTGACCGTCACCTACCTGGCCCAGCTGAGCCCCGTCACAGACGAGGCCGCCTCGGGGAGCCCGTCGCCGGCCGCTCCACCCGACACCGCGCGGCCGGGTGCCGACAGGCACTAGCGCCGCCCCTTCGCCGTTACCCGGCCGGGGTGCCGGCACAGACCACCGAAACGCTGATCTCGTCGCAGTGGGGGTTCCGGGGGCGCTGCTCAGGCCCCCGAACCTGTGAACAGGATGTTCAGCGGCGCGGCTGTGCTCGGTAACTTCACCGAGGAGCCGTTGGCCTCGATGTGGACCCCCGGAGGGAAACCGATACGTATCCACACATCCGTAGCCTGGAAGGCTTTCACCGTCCCCTGGGTCAGCACCCCTTGGTACATAAGAGGTCCCGAAGCCGAGCTCGACCGCAGCTCCACCCAACAGCCGGCGGTGGCCGACACCGACAGGCTCACGACTCGGGCGCCGACGGTGTAGTCGACCTGTGAGGGGTTCGAGCCGAGCGGCACCAGGACCGCCGGTAACGTCGTGGCCGGAGCGCTGAGCGGTGCCGCGACCCTGGCCGGCGGGTGGGCCGTGGGGGAGATGGGCCGCAGCGGTGACGGCGGCCGCGACGACGGTGCGGCGCTCAGCATCACGACGGTGACGGCGGCGGCGGCGACGACGGCCGCACCCGCGGCGGCCGTCGCCGGCAAGCCCAGGCGGCGACGGGCGGACATCCGTGACGGTCCGTGGGCCTTGGCGTGGCGGGGGGAGCGCCCGCCGACGGGGGGCTCCGCTCGGGCGTCGGCATCGAGACCACAGAAGCCGGGCGGGTCATCGCCCACCTGTCCCGTCTCGACCTGACGGGCCCGGGCGGTCTGCCCGGTCGCGGGCGAGGGATGGCCGCCCAAGGCACGGCTGGTCCGGGGACCTGAGCCAGCAGGGCGGTCCGCCCCGACTGCTGCGTCGAAGACGGCGCGGCGGTCGCCTCCGAGCTGGGGCCAGGGGCCCCGGGCGTCGCCCCCGCAGCCGCGTTCGAGCACTCGGACATGGGGTATGGGGCCGCCGTCGGTGGCTATCGGCGACTCCCTGTCGGGGGTAGCCAGGTGCTGAAGGCGTTCGAGCACGTCGCGGTGAGCTTCGAGGGAGCGCTCGTCACCGCCGAACCAGCGAAGCCATCGGGCGGCCACGCCGTCACCACCATCGAGGTCGCAGATAACCCCGCCGCTCGGATGCGTGACCTAGCCCGACCGTCGACGGCCTGGTCGTCAGGACCGGTGGCGCTGCGGCCCGCTGGTCCAAAGGCGCGTCTGATCCCCCCGCCCCCTCCAGCGCGGCGGGGGGTGGAGGCGGCTCCGGCCGAGCGGGGATATCGCCGGTCGGCCTTTGCGGAGGGCCCGCCGCCGACACCCCGTCGGTGGACTGTTCGGCTTCGCCGATCTCAGCGGTGGGTGGATCGTCGAAGATCAGGTCGTCGGCCACGAACACCGGTATGTGCTGGCCGCTCTCGGGGCGGTCCAAGCGTACCTTGGGCAGGTTCTTGACCCGCCCCTTCGGATGCTGCATCTCCACCGCACCCTGCTCGATGAGGGCCTGTAGGACCTCGCAGAAGTCGAGGACCTCGAGCTCCAGTCGTCGGGCCAGGCCGACCACGTTCCGTCGGCCGTCGATGGCTACCAGGACCTTCCAGGCTTCGTCGTCGACGGTGATCTCGTTGCCCAGGCTCTCGGCCAGTCGGGGGACCGCTTCCAACGATCGGATGATGGGCTCCAGTCGGCGCCACCGCTCGAGGCGGTTCCGGGCCGCGTCCAGCGCCTCCTGCAGATCGCAGCGTTCGTCCGGCAGGGGTTCCACTTCTTCCTGGGCGACGAACTCGAAGCTTCCCCGGGCCGATTTGAGAGCGTCGAAACAGATGTCCTCGAGCAGGCTCCTGCCCTTGGTCTTCAGCTCCAGGGTGTTCATGCCCGTCACCTCGGCCATCACCGACTGGCCGGCACCCAGCCAGATACTGGCCAGCACCGTCTCTGTGCGTACCTGCAGGCGCCCCGTGCTGCTTTTGCGGATGAGCAGGTCGACCAGTTCGGCGAAGTCGAGGACATCGAAGGTTCCAGCCAGTGGCACGTCCGTCTCGCATTTCATTCGGAAGCGGTCATCCGGCCGAAGCCGTTCGGCGCGGCCGATCACATCCCGAGTCTCGCGTTGCTCGGAGGGAATCAGTACGCGGTCGACGAGAATCTTCCCCAAGGCGGCGGGAGGAAACCGCGCCCCGGACCCCGGACCCCGGACGGCGGGGCGCGCACAGCGGGTCCTCTTGCGGTCGCCGCGGTCACGCCCGGGTGTCGCTTGTGCTCAGCTGGGGGTCAGCAGCAGCGATCCTCACAGGGCGTCACCTTGGGCCCGTCGAGGAGGAATGGAGGGTGCAATGGCAGGGGTTCACCACAGGCGCCGACATGGCGGTCGTGCGACGGCGAGCCGGGCATCGGGGCTCGAGGTGCAGCTGCCCGTCTCGGAGCTGCCAGCCCGAGGAGTGGGCGGGGACGAGGCCTACGACCTGATCAGCAGCGAGCTCCTCCTCGACGGCAGCGCCCGTCTCAACCTGGCGACCTTCGTCACCACGTCGATGCCCGAACGGGCGGCCCGCCTCATGGCCGAGACAGCCGACAAGAACATGATCGATAAGGACGAGTACCCTCAGACCGCCGAGATCGAGCGGCGTTGCGTCGACATCATCGCCAACCTGTGGCACGCCCCCGCCGGGGAGGAGGCCACCGGCTGCTCCACCACCGGATCGAGCGAAGCGGTGATGCTGGGCGCCCTGGCCCTCAAGTGGCGCTGGCGGGCCCGTCGACGGGCCGCCGGTCAGTCCACCGACCGACCCAACCTGGTCATGGGGGCCAACGTCCAGGTGTGCTGGGAGAAGTTCTGCCGCTACTGGGACGTCGAAGCTCGCCTGGTTCCCGTCGAGGGTGACACGCTGCACCTGACCGCCGAACGGGCCGTGCAGTACTGCGACGAGAACACCATCGGCGTCGCCGCCATCCTCGGTTCCACCTTCGACGGTAGCTACGAACCGGTGAGAGCCATCGCCGCGGCGCTCGACGACCTGGAGGCGCGCACCGGACTGGACGTCCCCATCCACGTGGACGCCGCCTCGGGCGGGTTCGTGGCCCCGTTCGTCCAGCCCGACCTGGAATGGGACTTCCGGCTCCCCCGGGTGGCGTCGATCAACGCCTCGGGCCACAAGTACGGCTTGGTCTATCCCGGCGTGGGCTGGGCTGTCTGGAGGGACCGGGACGCCCTCCCCGAGGATCTGGTCTTCGACGTCGACTACTTGGGAGGTCACATGCCGACCTTCTCGCTCAACTTCTCGAGGCCGGGCAGCGAGGTGGTCGCGCAGTACTACATGTTCACGAGCCTCGGCTTCGAGGGCTACCGCAACCTGCAGCAGCACTCGTCTGCGATAGCCCAGCACCTGGCCGCTGGGGTGGCCGACATCGGCCCCTACCGGCTGATCAGCTCGGGCCGGGAGCTGCCGGTGCTGGCCTTCGCCCTCGACCCGGGGGTCGACCACTACACCGTCTTCGATGTGTCGGACCGCCTGCGAGAGCGCGGCTGGCTGGTCCCGGCCTACAGCTACCCCCCCAACCGGGAGGATCTGTCGGTACTACGGATAGTCGTACGGGCCGGAATGACCTTCGACATGGCCGACCAACTGCTCGCCGACCTGCGCTCCAAGACCGATGATCTCGGGAGACTGGATCGTCGCCTTCCCGAGACCCTCGCCGGCGGGGTCAGGGCCTTTCGTCACTGATACCGACCGAAGCGGATCCAACGAATCCTCACCGGGAATACCCCCTGGGGTATATATGTTCCGAACGGGAGAGGCGGTGAGTTCAGCCGCCGAACCAGTGGAGTTACCAATGCCCTACGTACTGCCCGACCTTCCCTACGATTACAGCGCGCTGGAGCCCTACTACCGGGCCGAGAGCCTCGAAATCCACCACTCGAAGCATCATGGGGCTTATGTGGCGGGGGCCAATGCCGCCCACGCGGCGCTCCAGGAGGCTCGCCAGGCCGACGATTTCACCAGTTTGATCGGGCTGGAGAAATCGCTGGCCTTCAATGTCTCGGGTCACCTCCTGCACTCGATGTTCTGGAAGAACCTCTCTCCCGACGGCGGCGGTCGGCCCGAGGGCGACCTGGCCGCGGCCATAAACGACTCGTTCGGGTCGTTCGAATCGTTTCGGTCCCATCTCACCGAGGCGGCCGTGACCGTCCCGGGCAGCGGCTGGGGGGCCTTGGCTCTCGAGCCCCGGGCCGGGCGGCTGGTCGTCGAGCAGATATACAACCACCAGGACAATCTCGCCCACGGGGCCGTGCCTCTTCTCGTGTTCGATGTCTGGGAGCACGCCTACTACCTGCAGTACCGCAACAATCGGGCCGATTTCGTGGGCTCGCTCTGGAACCTGGTCCACTGGGCCGACGTCGAATCGCGCCTGGCCATCGCCGAGGGCATAGCGGTGGAGGTCCACTCGTGACCGCACCCGTGCCCCCGTCGGCACATCCCTTACCGGACGGTGGCGGCGGGCCCGACGCGGGCCCGGACGCGGGGGGATTCGAGGTCCGACTCGAGCAGCAGGACCTGTACCGATTCCTGGCCCTGTTCGACCAGGAGGGAGTCGAGCCGCTCACCATCGACGAGCCGGCGCCTCTCGGTGAGGGCGCCGGACCCAACGCCTCACGCTTGCTGGCCACCGCAGTGGGGCACTGTCTGAGCGCCAGCGCCCTGTTCTGCCTGAGCAAAGCTCGGATCCCCGTGCACGGGGTCCGCACCACCGTTACCGGTGAGTACGAGCGCAACGAGCGTGGCCGCCTGAGGATCGGTGGCCTGAAGGTGCACGTCCAGTTGGACGTCGACGACGCCGACCGGCCCCGGATGAGCCGCTGCATGAGCCTCTTCGAGGATTTCTGTGTGGTCACCGCCAGCGTCAGGGACGGAGTCGAGGTCGACGTAGAGGTCGGCACCGGGGCCTCGCCGGGCGACCTGGACGGCTGAGGTCCGAAGTCCGAACGGCCTGTGACCCTCCCCGGTCCGGCCGGGACGGCCGCTCGGGACGACAGCTAAGACGCGGCAGTGGTGCGGATCCGGGTCGCCGGTACCCCGTTGGCCAGGTCCATGATGTCTCCCGGGTCGCCGGTCACGACCAGGCCGCCGCCGGAGGCGACGCAGACCCCCACGACGTGAGCGTCGACAATCCGCTCGCTGCCCACCTTCGCGGCTTCCAGGATCGCCCCGACCTGACGGGCCAGGTCGAAGGTCGTGTCCACCAGGCGTAGGGCCGGGCGCTCTGCCTTGGTCCGGTCGTGCCGTCCCACAGCGGCCTCGAGGGAGGCCGTGCGAGCTCTACCCCGGGCTATTTCCGCACACACCAGTGTGGGGGCGACGACGTCGCGACCTCGACGGTGTGCTTCGGCGAGCAGGGCCCGGAACCGGTCGGGTGGCCTGGGCGCCGACAGGGCTTCGAGGCCCGCCGCGTCGAGCACCAGCGGAGCTCCGCTCACGCTGCGCCGCGGCGCCGGCGAGTCCCCCCGCTCGGTGGGGTGGCCTGGTCGGCGGAGGCGTCGAGGTCGTCGAACGCGGCCACGGCGGCCACAAGGAGGTGATCGGGCACCGGCCCGAACGCTCCGTCCCAGGTGGCGATCAGATGGCCGAGAGCGGCGGAACGGGCCCGGCGGTCCACTTCTGCCGCCAGGGCAACGTTTACAACGGCAGAGAGTGACTCAGCTCCGAGGGTCTGGACGGCTTCAACGAGCGTCTCGTCCACCGTAACCGTTATCTTTCTTTTTGCCATACTTTTATACTACTCCGGCACCGGCTCTCGATTTCGTGCAGCGGCCACCGCGTCTTGGGCCGGTGTCGCGGTCGAGATACCCCTCTACGGGCAGCGGGTCCTCAGGAGGTGGGGTGTGGCCTCGATGGGGGACCGGTAGCTTGGGTTTCGTGCCCGCCCCTGCCGCTCGCTCCCTGGGTGACGTCTACCGGCAGATTCCGGTGGTCGAGTGCCGGGGTCACTGCGTCGAGTCGTGCGGGCCCATCTCCATGACCGTCGACGAGGCGGCCAGACTACGGGGCCGGGGCGTGGACATTCCGCCGCTGCTCGATGCGGTGGCCGCCATCGACCGTGGCGAGGATTACTACTGCCCGGCTCTCGAGGACGGCCGGTGCCGGGTCTATGAGGACCGGCCCACCATCTGCCGGCTGTGGGGCGCCACGGAGTCCATGCGCTGCCCGCACGGATGCACTCCCGAGGGGGCCCTGTCACAGGCCGAGAGCCACCGGCTCCTGCGCCTCGCCGCCGAGCTGGGAGGTGGCATGGTGGACCGCTTCGACGGGTCCTCAGAGGCACGGCAGGATGTCGCGGCCGGGACCGACAGCCCCGCCACCGGAGTGGATTGACGGTGGCGCGTGGCTGACGAGATGGGATCGTTCAGGATGCTCGCCGGTGCCTGGTTGCTGTGGACGCTCAGTAGGCTGCTACCCAGAAGTGTCGACGACGCGACGGCTGTCGGTCCCGTCCGAGTCCGGTCCGGCCCGGGTGCGGCCGGCTTCGGTCTGCGACGGGCCCCACGGGGCCGGGTGTGGCTCCGGCCGACAGTCGGGCGAGAGGAGCGCCGAGCATCATGAGCTTTACCGCCAAGCCGGGTCGGACCCGGTCCGCAGCCGGTCGTTGCGGGGCCCGTCGGGGTGAGCCGTGACCGACTCGAAGACCTCCCGAAGCGACACCCCGGCATCGGAGGCGAGCGGAACCGAGCCTTCTCGGTCCACCCGCCGGGGACTGCGCTTCGCCGGCCTCGGCGTGGTGCTGGCGGCCGCGCTGGTCGCGGTGCTTCTTTCGGTCCACGGCGGTTCCGGGGCCGCCCCGAGTTCGGCCACGGCGTCTGGGACCCTCCCTGGGATATCCCCGTCTACGGCCGCTCTCCTGTCGCTGTCACCTCTGTCGGGCACCGGGGTGGTGGCCAAGGACTTCCACCTCACCGACCAGCGTGGCCAGCCGGTGTCGCTCGGCCATTTCCGGGGTAGTTCGGTCGTTCTGTCGTTCAACGACGACCGCTGCACCGATGTCTGCACCCTGTTGGCCGAGGACGTCGTGCGGGCCGACCAGTTCCTCGGGGCGGCCGGTCGCAGCCACGTGGTGTTCCTGTCGGTCAACGTCAACCCCTTCTTCGCGACCCCCGCGTACACCAAGGAGTGGACCGACCAGAACGGGTTGGGCGCGGTGGGCAACTGGTACTTCGCCACGGGGTCGGTGCCGACCCTGCAGGCGGTGTGGAAGGACTACGGGGTCTATGTGGGCACCGAGGCCAAGACGCAGTCGGTGACCCACGGCACGGTGATCGAGTACATCGACACCGAGGGCCGCATCCGGGCCGCCGGTGACTTCGGTCAGAACGCGGTGGACGTCGACCCCTACTCGCACGGTATGGCCCAGGCCGCGGTCGATCAGCTGCCCCCGGCGCAACGGACCGTGGTGGCCGGCCCGCAGGCACCCGCCGGCGGCGGGACAGGAGCTGGCCTCGGTCAGCAGGCTCCCCTCTTCGATCTGCCCGTCCTCGCTGATCCGGCCACCAAGCTGTCCCTGGTGGGCCAGCGGGGCCAGCCCGTGGTGCTCAACTTCTGGGCGTCCACCTGTGTCAACTGCCGGACCGAGCTGAAGGCTTTCGCCCAGGTCGCGACCGAGGACCCGAGGATCCACTTCATCGGTGTGGACGTCGCCGACCCCTCGGCATCGACGGCGACCTCGTTGCTGCGCTCGGCCGGGGCCGCCTACCCGACGGTGGTCGACTCGGGCGGCCAGACCGCCTCCCGCTACCAGGTCGCCGGCCTGCCCACCACCGTGTACATCGACGAGACGGGCAAGATCACCGTGGTCCACCCAGGGGCCATGACGGCCGAGCAACTCGTGTACACCCTCGGCCAGTTCTTCCCCAACTTCGTACCATCGGGGCCCTGAGGGTGACGTCCCTCCCGTCTTCCCTGTGGCCCCATCTGGGCCTGCTGGCTGGATCTGACCCGACCAGCCCCAATCTCCAGTGGCACGTCCTGCTCACCGACGTTCAGACCGACACCCTGGCGCTGGTGGCCGACGTCGTTCTGCTGGTCCTGCTCGGCCTGTACCTGACCGGGGTTCGCCGCCTGGCCCGCAAGGGCCGGTCCTGGTCGCGCTGGAACGGTGCGGCTTTCGTGGGGGGGCTGGTCGCGGTGTGGGTCGCCATCGGCTCGGGGCTGGCCGCCTACGACGAGATGAGCGTGGTGGCCCATGTCGTCCAGCACATCCTGCTGATGATGGTGGCCGCGCCCCTGCTGACTCTCGGTAAGCCCGTCACCTTGGCCAGCCAGGCGGCCAGCCGGGCCAACCAGGTGCGGATACTGAAGGTGGTGCACAGCTGGCCGGCTGCCGTGCTGACCTTCCCGGTGCTGACCTGGTTCCTCTACTTCGGGTCCATGTACACCTTCTTCTTGGACCGTGGGCTCTACCACTACAGCATCGACCACGTCCTGTTCCACGACGCCACCCACCTGTTCATGATCTCCGTCGGCTTCCTCTACTGGCAGCCCGTGATCGGGGCCGACCCCACCCGGTGGCGGCTGTCGCACCCGGCCCGGCTCCTGTCGGTGTTCACCGGCATGCCCTTCGAGGCCTTCCTCGGCATCTCGGTGTACATGTCCAAGACCCCCCTCGACCCCGTCAACACCCTGGCCAACACCCACGCCGGCGGCCAGACGTTCTGGATCCTCTCCATGACCGTCACCGGCGGGGCCATTGCGGTGCTGGCCCTCCAGTGGTACCGACAGATGGACCGCCAGACCCCAGCCGAGGACCGAATGGCGGCCCGGGTGGCCACCGACTCCGAGGTCCGGGCCGCAGAGCTCGGGGTCCGGCCCGAGCGGGAAGGCTGGACCGTACCGCCGTGGCGGCTGGCCCAGCTCGAGGCCCAGGGGCGCCGCCGCGCCGTTGACCGCGGGAGCGAGCCGGGCCGGTAGCGGTTCTTGGCCGGCGAGCATTTTCCTGGGTAGTCAGTAACTGACTATTCCATGGGCTACCCTCGCCGTCATGAGACGACAGACCACGAGGCGACAGATGAGATGGATGGCCCCGTGTGCGGGTGCCGCGGTACTGGTCGCGGGCTGCGCCAGCTCGTCCAAGACGACCGCTCCCACCACCACGCCCGTCACGGCGGCCGCCGCCCCGACGACGACCACCGCCGGCTCGGTCGCCCGCGGGAGCGGTCCGGTGAACGTCCTCTACGCCGGATCCCTGGTCAACCTCATGGAGAAGCAGATCGCCCCGCCGTTCGGTCAGGCCACCGGGTTCAGCTTCAACGGCTTCTCGGGTGGCTCAACGGGGTTGGCCAGCGAGATCAAGGGCAAGGTCCGCCAGGGCGACGTGTTCATCAGCGCCGCCCCGAGCGTCAACGACACCCTCGAAGGGTCGGCCAATGGCAACTGGGTGTCGTGGTACGCCACCTTCGCGGACTCCCCGCTGGTGCTCGGCTACAACCCCGACAGCAAGTTCGCCAACGACTTGAAGACCAAGCCGTGGTACCAGGTCCTCGCCGAACCCGGCATCCTGGTCGGCCGGACCGACCCCGCGACCGACCCCAAGGGCAAGCTGACCGTCACCGCGCTGCAGGCGGCGGCTCAGCAGTACAGCGAGCCGGCCCTCACCGGCGAGGCCGCATCGACGAGCAACGTCTTCCCCGAGGAGACCCTCGTGGGGCGTCTCCAGGCGGGCCAGCTCGACGCCGGGTTCTTCTACTCGAGCGAGGCCACCGCGGCGTCCCTCCCGGCGGTACCCGTTACCGTGCCCGGCCAGAGCCTGAAGGCCACCTACACGGTGACCGTCCTGTCCGGGGCACCCAGCGAGGCTGGGGCCGAGGCCTTCGTCGCCTACCTCCTGGGGCCCCGGGGCCGGGCCGTGTTGCAGAAGGACGGCTTCAATCTGGTCACCCCGCCCAAGGTCACCGGTTCGGGCGTGCCGTCGGCGCTGTCGAGCCTCCTCGCCGGTTAGCGCCGTCCTCGCCGGTT
This sequence comes from Actinomycetes bacterium, assembly GCA_021838445.1. Taxonomy (GTDB): domain Bacteria; phylum Actinomycetota; class Acidimicrobiia; order Acidimicrobiales; family Palsa-688; genus JAKCDU01. Next base: position 46,602 of record JAKCDU010000021.1, read on the forward strand.
GGCGCCGCCCCGCTGGTCGACCCCGCCCCCCTGGTCGACCCCGCCCCGTTGGTCGGCGCCCCCCTTGGCCCGCCCACACCATCGGGACGCCGGTGGTGTCGGTCCCCGGTCAGCCGGTGCACTGCTGGGCCGGGAAGGTGACGGAGGCGACGATCTGGCGGAAGGTCTGCAAGGGGCCGGCGAGGCTGGAAAGGTCCCCGTAGATGCCGAGCGCCGTCTGGGGGTCGATGGCCACCCGTATCTCGGCCAGGTAGGGCAGGTCACTGGGTGGGGCGCTGGTGGGGGTGGTCGCACCGCCGGCCGCGGCCACGGTGGTCGACACCCCGCCGGCGGCATTGGTGGCCGGGGCGGTCGTGGTGGCAGGAGGGGCGGTCGTGGTGGTCGAAGCGGGACTCGCCGGGGAGGGAGTGGCCGTGGTGGTCCTCCGGTAGGTGACCAGGTTGGAGGTGATGCCGCAGACGACGACGGTCGATGACCCGACCGGGTCGAACCCGGGGCGGCCGCGGGGCAGCGCGGCCACGGCGGCGGCCTCGGTCATGGAGACGCGGTCGGGGCTGCTGCCCGAGGTGAACAACGCCCCCGAGGGCGGCGCGTCGGTCGCCGTCCAGCCCGACGGGTACAGGGCAGTGAACTGGCCCGAGGAATAGGCCTGGAACTGGCCCGGGGCGCTCAGAGCTGGATCGGCGCTGATCCACCCCTTGACCGACGTCCCCGTCACCTGGTACCACCCGCCGTTGGCGGCCGCGTAGCCCACCACCGTCAGTGCGCTGCCCTGGGCCGCAGTGGCCAGGACCTTGGCCGCCAGGTCGGGTTGGGCCCGCACGTTGAGCCCCACCGGGCTGAGGATGGTGCGCGGACCGCTCCCCTGAACGCCGGGCAACGTGGTCGAAGTCGACGAGGTGCTCGACGAAGACGTAGACGACGGAGGGGTGGGGCTGCCCCCCGGGTGGCAGGCGGTGGCCAGCGCGATGACCGCCGACAGGGCCAGCACCCGTCGCCCCGCCCAACGGTATCTCGCCCGGCGGTATCTCGCCTGGCGGTGTCGCACCTGGCGGTGCCCCGCCTGGTTGCGCCCGGCCCGCCTTGGTTGGGCCCCCCATACCCATGCCGCCGAGGCCCCCTGGCCCGGCACGCCGACCGGTCTCGATGCGCCGGTGGGCTCAGGCAGTTCCACCCTGCCATGATGACCGAATCCGGTGGCCGACCTGGCGGACCGTCGGGGCTGGCGACTCCCCCGGCCAGGCTCAGGTGACCAGGGCGTCCACCGCCTCGCCGACCGACGCGAAGAACCGGTCGTCACCGATGCGCTCGGCCAGCCCGGCCCGGGCCAGGCTGTCGCGAGTGCGCTGTCCGGCCCGGGCCACAGCGAAGGTCGTGTGGCGCGCTTCCATGTCGGCGAGGACCTGGCGCAGGGCCCGGGAACCGGTGTAATCGACGTCGGCCATCCCCACCGCATCGAGGACCACCAGTCGGGGGACGGGCCGGGTCCGCTCCAACGCGTCGCGGACCTGGGCCCTGAAGTGGCCGGCGTTGGCGTACCACAGGGGAGTGGCGAACAGCACGACCAGCACCCCGGGGATCTGTACCGGTCGCTCGGGGCTGGACAAGGGTGCCCAGCTGGTCGTGCCGGAGATCAGCCCGAGGACGTGCAACTGGGGCCGGGCGCTCAGCCGGGTCCGGTCGAGGATGGCCAGGGCCACCGCTGCGCCGATGCCCTCCTGCACCCCGACGAAAGCCACCGTGAGCATCGTGACTGCGGCCAGCACGAACTCGAAACGGTCGAAACGGGCGATGGAGATCAGCTCCCGCACATGGAACAGCCGCCCGGCCACGAAGAGCAGGACAGCCGCCAGCGTGGCCTGGGGGACGTCGCGCAGCAACCCGGCGGCCGGTATGAGAGCCACCACCGCGGCGGCCGCCACCAGCCCCGACAGCTGGCTGCGGCCCCCGGCCCGGGCTACGGCCGCGGTGCGCGGCGGGCTGGCGTCGACCGGGAAAGCCCCGACCAGGCCGGCGGCGACGCTGCCCACGCCGACGCCGACGAAGTCCCGGCTGACGTCCACTTCGTAGCCGCCCTCGTCGGCGAACGCGGTGGTCGTGGCCGCCGACTGGCTCACGACCACGAGGGCCACCAGCCCGGCCAGGGGCAAGATTTGGCGCAGCGCCGACCACGACCAAGCGCGCAGGCCGAACGTCGGCACGCCGTGGGCGAAGCTGCCCACCGTGGCCACCCCCCGCGCCGACAGGCCCGCCCCGGCGACCACCGCTGCGGACACCACCAGACCGATCAGCGCGGCCGGCAGACGCCGGTCGATCTGCTCCCCGGCCACGACCACGACCAGCACCGCCCCGCCGATGGCCAGCGACCACCCCCGGGTGGCCCCCAGCTGGCTGGCGATCAGGTGCAACCGGTGCACCATGCTGCCCCCGCCCAACCCCGTGCCGAGCAGGTCGGGCAGCTGGTGCACCACGATTATGACGGCCACGCCGGCGAGGAAGCCGGCGATGATAGGGGCCGAGAGGAACTCGGCGATCCACCCGAGGCGCAGTATTCCCACCAGGGCCACCGTCACCCCGACGGCTACCGCCATGATGGCCACGAGGGAGATGAAGCGGGGCGAGCCGCTGGCCGCCAGGTGACCGACGCCGACGGCGAAGAGAGGGGCGATGGTCGAATCGGCGCCGACCGACATCTGGGGGTTGGAGCCGAGCAGGGCGAACATCACGGTCCCGGCCACGAAGGCGTAGTAGCCGGTCACCAGGGGCATGCCGGCCAGGCGAGACGTGGCCAGCTGCTCGGGGATGGCGATGGCGAGGAGGGTCAAGCCGGCCAGGAAGTCCGAAGCCAGGGCGGCCCGCGGGTAGTGGCGCAGGCTGAGGAGCAGGGCCAGGTCAAACCTCCGCTTCGTCGGCCCCGGCGGTGGCTGCTCCATGCGCCCGTCGACGGTAGCGGACGGCCGGGCTCAGCGCGAGGGGACTTTGGCCTGCAGTGTCGTCATCTGAACTGACGAATTGAGCCGGCGGGCCCGGCGGGTCAGGCCGAGGTCGGCGACGGCGGCCACCGCGACGACCGCCGCCACCGAAACGACCTCAGTCGGGGTGAACCCGGCGTATTTCAGGCCCGAGGCCACCACCACGCAGAAGATGGCCGGCCGCAGCCATCTGTCGTCGACGCGCGACGACAGAAGGGAGCCGACCAGCACCGCCGGCACCGAGCCGACGATGATGGCGGCGGTAACGGGGAACTCGATGTGGCCGAACGCCAGGGCGCCGAGCGCCGCCGCGGCGGCCAGGGGAACCGCCTGGACCAGGTCGGTCCCAACGAGGCTGCGGGCCGACAGGTTCGGGTAGGCGAACATGAGCAACACGATCAGGAGCGAGCCCGAGCCCACCGAGGTCAGGCCCACCACCAGGCCGCCCAGCGCGCCTATGGCCACCGTCGTGGCCGGGCGGACGGCCGTGGCGGCGACGGTGCCGGCCCGGGCGTTGGCCGAGCGCCGGTCCAGCACGTAGCGCACGAGCATGGCCGCCGCCCCGAGCAGCAGCGCCGCCCCGAGGGCCCGCTGCACCACGGCGCTCGCCGACGACCCGCCGTCCAATAGGTGCAGCAGCCACGAGCCGAAGAAGGCGGCCGGTACCGAGCCGACCGCCATCCAGCGCACCAGCGCCAGGTTGACGTTACCCCGACGGAGGTGGACGACGGCCCCGAAGGGGCGCATGGCGACGGCCGCCACCAGATCCGAGCTGATGGCCGTCGAGGCTTTGACCGAGAACAGCAGGACCAGCATGGGCGTCATCAGGGCTCCGCCCCCGGCCCCGGTCAACCCGACTAGCAGGCCCACCACCGCGCTCCCGACCACCACGTATCCGTTCACGGCCCATCCCACAGCTTCTGAATCGAGTGTTACTAGTGATTCTATAGAATAAATAGCACTGAGCGCGTGGGGAGACTTCGGCGCCGCTGGTCCGGGTCCGGCGGCGGTCAGGTCCGAGCGGGGCGACCGCTCCAGTAGCGGCGCAGGGCGATCACGCACCAGATGGCTTCCACCGAGCCGAACGGCCAGGCCCCCGACGCGAAGCCGTAGCTCGATGACAGGGCGCATCCCAGAGCGAAGGCGGCCACGTAGCGGCGGCTGCGGCTCTCGAGGGAGTACATGGCCATCATGAACACGAGGACCACCACGCCGTAGGCGGTGAGGGTGCTCACGGCCTGGGCCACAGTCGGGGCGCCCCGGCCGACGACTCGAGCCACGACGGGGCCATCCCCGCAACCTACCCCTCCTCTTTGCACCCTGCGCCCCCGCCGGGGGTGCGGGCCGGGTCAGGGCCGTAGCCTGGCGGTGCATGCACATCGAGCCCACCAGGAGCCAGATCGAGTCGCTCGTGGCGGCCGACGACGACGTCCCGGTCGTCATGATCAACCTCCTACGCTTCGCACCCGACGGCGGTGCCGCCGCCTACGCCCGCTACGGGGAGGGCGCCCTGCCCTGCCTGGCCCGGGCCGGGGCCCGGGTGCTCTGGCAGGGCCGTCCGGAGGCGGTCGTGACCGGCCCCGAGGCCGACCTGTGGGACGCCGTGCTGCTCGTCGAGTACCCCTCCCGGCGGGCCTTCATCGACATGGTCGCGTCCCCCGAGCACCAGGCCATCGCCGGGCGGCGGACCGCCGCCCTGGTCGACTCCCGCCTCATTGCCTGTCGGCCCGGCTCAACTCCGCCAGATTCGCCGTGCTGAGTGGAGGCGCTCCAGACCGGCCGCGGCCAGGGCCACCGCGACCAATCCCACCAGGGCGGTGAGGGCCAGGTTCCAGGCGAAACCGGATGCCGCCGCCGGGGCGGTCGCCCCGTGCAGCACCCAGGGGGCGTCGCGGGCCACCGAGACCCACCACCCGAGCATCGCCGCCACCAGGGAGACGGTGGCCGTGGCGGCCACCACGCCAGCCGCCCACACGGTGCGCAACTCCGGGCGGCCCAGGTCGAGTTGGCGCTCGACGCGCAGGGCCACGGCCGTCCACGAGCCGATCACGGCGACGAACAGCAGCGCCCACCCGAGGAACGCCGCCAGGTAGAGGCCCGACCCGCCGTTGCGCTGGGCCGGCCCCAGGCCGTGGGCCCACGACGCCAGGGCCGCCGTGGCGGAGGCCCAGGCGGCGCTGGCCGCCAGCGCCAGGCTCCCGGCCCGGCCCACCCGGGGCGCCTGCCCGCGCCGCCAGGCCCGGTAGAGGGCCACCAGACCGGCCACCGCCCCGATCACCACGGCCAGACCACCCAGCGCCGCCGAGCCGTAGACGACGCTGAACGCAGTGTCGGCGGGAGCCCGCTGGTCCGCCGGCATCGCCGACGACCAGTGCTCGGTGACCTTGGCGAACATGGACCCGCTCACCACCAGCACGGCCCAGCCGCAGAGGACGAGCGAGGCCCCGGCCCGGGCCCGTTGGCTGTCGGGTCGGTCGCCGCTGATGAGCCCCCGGTGGCGCAGGCGTTCCTCGAGTCCGAAGCGCATGAGCTGGCGCCGGAGCCGTCCCGGCACGGGCCGGCCCCCGCACGAATCGTCGATCATGGCCAGCATCTCGACGCCGTAGCGCTCGACCCACCCGGCCGGGTACCACCGCAGGAGGCGCCGCTGTTCGGGGTTCATGCCAGGCCCAGCCCGGGAAGGGTCCGCCCCAGCCGCTGCGACGCGGCGGTGACGACGCGGTCCATGTCCTCGACCGCGGTCGCCAGCTCGGCCCGCCCGGCCGGGGTGATGCGGTACGGGCGGCGCCGGTCCTCGGCGGGGAGGGGCTCGATCAGGCCCCGCTCCTCGAGACGGGTGATGGCTCCGTAAAGCGAACCCGGCCCGAGTCGGACCCCGGCGAATTCCTCTATGTCGGCGGCGAGGGCGTGGCCGTGGCGGGGGGCCGAGGCCAGGCTGGTCAGTATCAGCACGGCCGGGTCGTTCTGGCGGGGTGTCCGGGAAGATCGCACAGCCCAATAGTACTACGTATCACGTAGCTACGCTAGAGGTAGTAGCGGGGACCTCAGCCGGTAGGGGAGAGCACCGCGGCCGCCGGGCGGCCGAGGGCGAGCAGGTCCGACGGTGACAGGGTGGCCGGCTGCGGCTTGCCGATGTGGAAGCCCTGGGCCAGGTCGCAGCCCAGGTCACGCAAGACGTCGAGCTGCTCCTGGGTCTCCACGCCCTCGGCTATCACCTTCTTCCCCAGCCCCTGGGCCAGGGCGATGATCGCCCTCACGATGGTGCCGTCATCGTCGCGGTCGGTGACCCCTGAGACGAACCGGCGGTCGATCTTGAGCGAGTCGAAGGGGTAGCGGCGCAGGTTGGACAGCGATGAGTAGCCCGTGCCGAAGTCGTCCATGGCCAGCTTCAGGCCGAGGGCCTTGAGCTCGGCGATGCGCCTGTCCACCGAATCGGGCTCGCTGATGAGGACCCGCTCGGTGATCTCGAGGGTGATCTCGGGGCTTACGACGCCGGGCGGGAGAGTGGCGATGGGGGCCACCGCCTGGCGCACCCGCTCGACGAAATCTTCGTCGGCCAGCTGGCGGGCCGACACGTTGACGGCCAGGTCGATGGCCTCGCCCCGCCGGGCCCAGGTGAGAGCCTGTTCGCAGCCCGTGCGCAGGGCCCAGTCGCCGATGGCCACGATGAGGCCGGTCTCCTCGGCGGCGTCGATGAAGTCGCCGGGGGTGATCAACCCGAGCAGGGGGTGCTGCCAGCGCAACAGCGCCTCGGCGCCGACCACCCGATCGGTCCGCAGGTCGAGCACCGGCTGGTAGAAGAGCCTGAGCTCGGCCCGCTCGACGGCGCCCCGCAGGAGATGCTCGATGCGGACCCGGTTGAGGGCGTCGGCCCGGGCTGCTTCGTCGAAGACGGCGAGCCGGCCGCGGCCCTGCTCCTTGGCCCGGTACATGGCGGTGTCGGCGTCGCGGATCAGGTCGGCGGGGTTCAGGTCGGCGGGGTTCAGATCGGTTGACTCGGGGCCGGCCACGCCGATCGACGCCGACAGGAAGTAGCTCTGGCCGGACAGCTGGAACGGTCGCTCGAAGGTGGACAGCAGCCGGGCGGCCAGGTCGGCTGCGTCGGTGCCGGCGGCGCAGAGCACCACGAACTCGTCCCCGCCGAAGCGGGCCACCATGTCATCGACCCCGATGGCCTCCACCAGGCGGCGGGCGGCGTCTATCAGCAGTCGGTCCCCGAGCTCGTGCCCCAGGCTGTCATTGATGAGCTTGAAGCGGTCGATGTCGAGGAACAGCACCGCCGGGCGGCAGCCGTCGGATCCCCCGCTCAGGCATTGGCCCAGCCGTTCGAGGAACAGTGTCCGGTTGGGCAGCCCGGTGAGCGCGTCATGGGTCGCCTGGTGGGCCAGCTGGGCCTCCACCCGGCGGCGGTCGGTGACGTCGCGGACGTTGAGCACCACCCCGCCTACGGCCTGGTTGTCCCTCAGGTTGGAGCCGACCACCTCGAGGTGGCGCCACTGGCCGTCGATGTGGCGGGCCCGCAACTCGATGGGAGCAGTCGGGCCCGGTTCGACGATGGCCCAGCCGAGGCAGGACCGCACCAGTTCGACGTCCTCGGGGTGGACCAGGGCGGCGAGGTCCACCGCCTTCAGCTCGTCGGCTGACCGTCCGAGCAGGCGCTCGCAGGCGCCGCTCACGTAGATGGCCACCGCCGCCTCGTCGAGCACCATGATCAGATCCGAGGAGTTCTGCACGAGGGCCCGGAACTGCTCACCGCTGGTCTCGAGCGCCCGCCACGCCTCGTCGCGCTCGGCGGCCACGGTCGAAGCCATGTGCGATACCAGAAAGAAGGTGAGCAGGCCGAGGGCCGCCGCTCCCTGATCGGCCGGCCGGCTGATCAGTGACGGCACCCAGCCGAGGGCGATCCCCGCCTGGCCGCAGACCACCCCCAGGGTGACCCAGAGGCGCACCACCCGCCAGCTGGCCCGACTGGTCTGGCCGACCAGCTGCTGGGCCGCCACCAGGTAGGTCAGGCCCAGTTCGGGCCCCCATCCGGTGGCGTAGACCACGATGGTGGTGGCGACGGCGTCGGATGCGGCCCGGAGATGAAGGGTCCACCGCGTAGGGCGCTGTCGGTAGAGCAGGTTGGTCACTGCGGACACCGTGAAACCCGGCGCGATGAGCAGTGCGAAATACACCCACAGGGGTCGATCCACGATGAGATCGAGGTCTCGGAGGATCCACAGGGGCAACAGGCACAGCGGGCCGATGGTGTAGGCCAGCAGCATCGGGGAGTGCGCGATACTCCTCAACCGGGGGACCCGACCTCCCGTTCTCGCTGTCTTCGCCTGTGGGGAGGCCCCCAAGCCGCACCTCCGATGCATTCGACGCGCGCTGCTGAGTTCTCAGTCTGTTAGTGCTAATCGGCAGGGAGGGAGCCCGGGTGGAGAACAAACCCCACCCCGGCGTCGCCCCGGGGCCGCCCGCCTTGGGGGGTGCGGGCGGCCGTTGGCCGCCGCCTACGACCTCTGGGTGGTTTCGGCTAGAGTTCGTCGTTCAACCAGCGCTCGTAGCCCAATGGATAGAGCATCTGACTACGGATCAGAAGGTTGGGGGTTCGAGTCCCTCCGAGCGCGCTTACTGACCGGAGTCCGCGGAAGATTCCGACCCGATTACTTCTCGTAGTGGTATCGGGCCTGTAGGACGACGATGTCATCGCCGTCAATCAGGTAGACCAGCTGGTGTTCCTCGTCGATGCGTCGGGACCAGCACCCGGCCAGAACGTGGCGGAGGTGCTCGGGTTTGCCGATTCCGGTGAACGGGTCGCGTACAACATCATCGAGTAGGCGGTTGATCCGTTTGAGGGTTGCCTTGTCGGTGGATTGCCAGTAGCGGTAGTCATCCCATCCGTGTGGGGTGAAGCACAGGCGCATCAGCCGAGTTCGTGTTGTTCTCGCTGACCTTGGCGAGCCTGATCCAAGCTTTCGAGGAGGCGGCGGGCATTGGCGGGAACGCGCAGCAGCCACGCTGTCTCGGTGAGGGCTTCATAGTCGGCTTTGGAAAGAAGGACAGCGTCTCCGCGCTTGGAGGTGATCTCGACCGGCTGGCGGTCGTCGTTGACCCGCTCGATTAGGGGAAACAGGTTCTTACGCGCCTCGCTGGCGGTTATGGACATGACACCACCTCCCCGGAAGAGTAGTACCAATTATGGTACCAGTTGTGAGGTCTTGGGGCGAGTGAGAAACCCAACAGCGCACCCAACAAGACCGTTCCGCCTTGTGGCACTCTGTCCCACGCTGGATCAGCTGCGGGCCAGATCGGCTTCGTGGAGCGGGGAGAACGGGACGATCCGGGATGCCGGCGGCCGGACTGGGACGCTGCCGAATTGACTACGGATCAGAAGGTTGGGGGTTCGAATCCCTCCGAGCGCGCTGAAAGGGCTGTTCAAGCCCGATGTCTGGCAAAACAAGTGAACCAGGCGAAGCTTGGAATCGAGTTGATCCGGTCTCTGCTCACCGGCCCCGACCCATTTCCCGACCCAGGGTACGGCGGAGTTCCATGGACATCTTTCGCCAACCCTGACCTTCTCGGTCCGCCTGAACTCGTTGCGACGGAGCCGATCGAACCGTCCCAGCATCTCGGCGAATACTTCGATCGAGAAGCCTGGATCCTCTCGGGCGGCAAGCTTGAACAAGGCATCCAGCCCCGAAGTTGTCCACCACGGCGGCGAGGTCTACGAAGTCCCGGGCCTCGGCTCGGCCGAAGATAGCGAGGACCTGGTCGACGGCGAGCTCGGTAGCGTTCAGTAGGGGGAGGCCGTCGCCTATCTCCAGTGGAAACAGTCGAGCGTCGGCGGCGAGGTCCACGAAGTCACGCGCCTCGGCCCGACCGACGATGTCGACCGACGATGTCGAGCGCCTTGTCGACCGCCAGCTCGGTTGCGCTGAGAAGGGGTAACCCGTCGTCGATCTCGAGCGGGAACGATCGAGCCTTGGCCGCGAGGTTCACTTCGGTCGTGTCGCCATCTCTTGCGACGGCGAGTCGAACGAAGCCGGGGCCTTCGCGAACCCGGCGGACGTCGAATCCTGGTGCCTGGAGCGCCGATTCGGCTGCCGGTGCCCGCCGTCGTACGTCGGCGGTGCTCAACCCGAAGAAGTCGAGGTCCTGGGTGCGACGGTCTACGTCCCGGCGCAGGATCAACGCGGCCCCGCCCGCCAGCGCGAAGCCCTCTGCAGCTTCCAGGCCGGCGACGACCTCGGCGATCTGCCGCTGGAACGGCGTCAGCATCGAAGGTTGATCCTCCGATCGTCCCGCATCCAGAACACGCGTTGGTGAACCGGTAGCGTGTGATGAAGGAATCGCTGGTCCACGGGGCGGGCTCGCCGCGCGCTCGGCGGTGGAAGGCATCGTGGCGGAGGGCTGCGAACTCGCAATAGGTGTCGTAGACCGGGGATGGGACGGGCGGGCGCATGGGGACGTGGACCCCAAGACGCCTGCTCACCGTGCGCAGCCAGAGAACGAGTTAGCGTCGCCGAGTCAGCGGTGCCTGGTTTCAGTGGCCGTCTAGTGGAAGGGTCCACCTGTTGGGTGGGCCACCGGGCGTGACACGGGACGGCCGCTTGGTGCACGAGTCGGAGCCCGTTCAGTTCGCAATGCTTGGGTAGAGGGCTTCTTCGGCTGGGGCCGAGGTCTTACTCCGGGTCCCACCGGGGCCGGGGCGCCGGGCCGGCGCAGAGCCGGGCGGGAAGGGGCGATCCCTAGTCAAAATCCCGTCTCCGAGGCACTCTCGCCCCCATCGACCCAGAACCGAGTATCAGACGTGGAAATGACGACCAAACGGGAATCCCACCCCGACGCCGGCCAGCGCCAGCCCCGCTGGGACCGGCCGGTGGCAGCCACGTCCACCACGCAGCCGGCGCCGGCCCCGCCACCTCAACTCTCGAGGTAACGCAGCACGGCCAGCACACGCCGGTGGTCGGTGGGTGTCGCCGCCAGGTTGAGCTTGGCGAAGATGTTGGCCACGTGCTTCTCGACCGCCCCCTCGGAGATGACCAGGCTGGCGGCGATGGCGGAGTTGGAGCGTCCCTCGGCCATGAGCGCCAGCACCTCTTTCTCCCGCCCGCTCAGGCCGGCGAGGGTGTCGGTCCGTCGCGAAGCGCCCATCAGCTGGGTGACCACCTCGGGGTCGAGGGCGGTGCCACCGGAGGCGACCCGGAGCAGGGCGTCGACGAAGTCGGACACGTCGGCCACCCGGTCCTTCAGCAGGTAGCCGACCCCGCCAGCGCCGTTGGCCAGCAGTTCCGCGGCGTAGCGGGTCTCGACGTACTGGGAGAAGACGAGGATCCCCACGTCGGGGTGGTCCCGGCGCAGGGCGAGGGCGGCCCGCAGGCCCTCGTCGGTGAAATCCGGTGGCATGCGGATGTCGACCACCGCCACATCCGGCGGGTGGGAGGCGACGGCCTGCTGCAGGCCGGCGGCGTCGCCGACGGCACCGGTGACCACAAAGCCGCGGTCGAGGAGCAGCTGGACCAGCCCGTCGCGCAGGATGGCCGAGTCCTCGGCGATGACAACCGCCACCGGCGCCACGGGCGCCCCAGGTGCGGGGGAGGCAACTCCGGATGTGGTCAAGACCGCAACGGTAGGTCGACGGTCACGACCGACGGCCCTCCTGGTGGGCTGGCGATGCTCAGCTGACCGTCGATGGCACCGACCCGGTCGGCCAGGCCGGCCAGGCCACTGGAGGAGGAGCCGATCCGATTGATGGCGGCGCCCCCCCGGCCGTTGTCGCGCACGACGATCCGGAGCCATGGGCCGTGTTGGGCGCACGTGAGCGAGGCGCGCGACGCCTGAGCGTGCTGGGCCACGTTGGCGAGCAGTTCGGCGGCGCAGAAGTAGCTGATGGCTTCAACGGTGGTGCCTGGTCGGGATAGTACGGAAACCCTCACCTCGGTGGGCACGGGACTGCGGGCGGCCAGGGTGGCCAGGGCGTTCTCCAGTCCGGTGTCGAGAGCCGGGGGGTGGATGCCGCGGGCCAGGTCACGCAGGTCGGTGATGGCCTCCTTGGCGCCCCGGTGGGCGTCGGCGACCAGGCGGTGAATGGCCTCCAGCTCCGGGCTTTGCTGGTCGGCCGGCAGGTCGTCCAGCTTCTCCTTGGCCTGACCGAGGCGCATGGCCAGGGCGACGAGCTGGGCTTGGGTGCCGTCGTGCAGGTTCCGCTCGATGCGCCGAAGGGTCTCGGTGGCGGCCGAGATGGTCTTGGACCTCGACTCCTCCAGGCTGCGGACCCGGGAGGAGGCGGCGTCGGGTCCGAGGAGGATGTGCATCAACCGCTTGTCGATGAACACGACCAGCCTCATCATCCACGGGGCGAGGAGGAGCAGAACGAGGCCGGTGACGAACAGCCCGACGTGGGTGACGAGCCCGGTCGGACCTCCGACCGGGCTGGGTGAGAAGAGGCGCCCGAAGGGACCGAACCTGGTGCCCCCGCTGGCGCCGGTCAGGGGGGAGGCCAGGTTGAACAACGCTTCGATCCAGACGCTCAGGGCGAACCACACCCCGAACAGGGTCAGAGGGACCCGGGCTCCGAAGTAGGCGGCGGCCCGCCAGGCGGCCCGGTCGCCCAGGGCGGCCCGCAGCCACCCGGCCCACCCGGACCGGGGATGGAAGGGCTCGGGCTCGAGGAGCTCCTCGCCGAGCAGCTGGCGGGCCAGTTCCCGTTCCCAGCGGCCGTAACCCCGGGCCAGGCGCAGGCCGCCGGCGAGGACCACGATCCCGACCAGGACCGCCGTGAGCATCACCCCGGCCAGCCCAACGGCCAGCAACACGAACACGGCCACGCTGGCCAGAGCCGAGCTGAGTATGAAGAAGGCCAGCTCGGCCCAACTACGCTTGGAGAAGGGCTCCTTGGCGATCCGAAGGGCCAGCAGCCTGAGCTGGTCAACTCGTTCCTGAGGGATCCGAATCTGCATCCAGCCCTCCTCCCCGCCGGCCTGGGTCAAGCGTCCCGTCCCATGAATAGTACGACCCCGGCGGTCACGCACACGGCGGCATACAGCACCATGAGCAGCAAGCCGGCCGCCGGAGACAGATCATGGATGATCCCGCCCTGTCCCGGCTGGTGGACGGTCGACATGACCGAGTTGGTCAGGATCTGGGTCGGTACGTAGCGCACGTCGGGCTCGGAGATGCCCCGCATGACGAGCGGGAGCACGAAGACCACACCGACGAAGGAGGCGATCGCCCCGGCCGTGCTGCGGACGATGAGCCCGAACCCGAAGGACATGAGAGCCAGCAGGGACACGAAGAGGCCGGTCATCAGCACGGCCCGGGTCGCCCCCGGCGTTCCGAGTGAGGCGCTCGGAGCCCCCCCACCCGAAAGGATGGCCTGGCCGAGGAAGAACGACGCCAGGCTCAGCAGCTCACAGAAGAGGACCATGACAGCGGTGGTGACCGCAATCTTGGCGGCCAGGAGCATCGGTCGCCTCGGGGAGGCGGCCAGCGTGGTTCGGATGGTCCCGCTCGAGTACTCGCCGGTGATGAGCATGGCCCCTAACACGCCGCTGGTCAGGGCGGCGACGATCATCCCCGCGAGGGAGCTCTGGGTCGGGTCGAAGCCCTGGTAGAAGCCCGGTCCGTGATGGAGTTGGGCGTTGGCGACCAGACCGCTGACCAGCAGGGCCAGGACCACGGCCAAGCCGAGCGTGATGGCGGTCGAGCGGAGGGTGGTGATCTTGGCCAGCTCGGCCTTGACCACGTGCTGGAACCGGTAGTGCCCGGGCGGGACGGCCGGGGCGGCGTGGCCGATGGGAAGGGAAACGGCCTGGGTCACGCGACTACCTCCGGCATGGTGGGGCGATATTCGACATCGTCCTGGGTCAGCTCCATGAAGGCGTCCTCCAAGGAGACGGCGATGGGCATCAACTCGTGGACCCGGAGCCCGCGCTGGGCGGCCAGGTCACCGATCTGGGGGGCGGTCAGACCCTCGACGGTGAGGGCGCCGCCTTCGCCGTCGCTGACGGTCGCTCCTTCGGTCACCAAGGCAGAAGTAAAGGTTTCGCGGTCGGGAGTGACGAGCTTGACGGCGCTGCGACCGCTGCGGCTGACGAAGTCGGCCACGCTGGTCTCGGCGATCAGGCGTCCCCGGCCGATCACGACCAGCCGGTCGGCCGTCAGCGCCATCTCGCTGATCAGGTGGCTGGAAACGAACACCGTTCGGCCCTCGGCGGCCAGGCTGCGCAGGAAGTTGCGGACCCAGCGGATGCCTTCGGGGTCGAGGCCGTTGACCGGCTCGTCGAAGAGCAACACACCGGGATCACCGAGCAGGGTGGCGGCGATACCGAGACGCTGGCCCATACCGAGGGAGAATTTGCCGGCCCGACGGTTGGCGACCGATGTCAAGCCGACCTGGTCGAGGACCTCGTCGACGCGGCGGAGAGGGATGTCGTTGTTGAGGGCCAGCCACCGGAGGTGGTTCCGGGCCGTGCGGGCTGGATGGTAGGCCTTGGCCTCGAGAAGGGCGCCGACCTCGCGCAGCGGCCAGGCCAACTCGGAGTAGTGCTGCCCCGCGATCAGGGCCGATCCCGAGTTGGGCGTGTCGAGGCCCATGATCATGCGCATGGTGGTGGACTTTCCTGACCCGTTGGGCCCGAGGAAGCCGGTGACCACACCGGGCGGGACCTCGAAGGTCAAGCTGTCCACTGCGGTGGTGGCGCCGTAGCGTTTCGTCAGTGAGTGTGCCGTAATCATCACGACTAAGGCTACGGATCGGGGTACCCGGGGGGAATGGCGCTGGTCGGCGTCTCCGAGACCGGGCGGCCCCCCGGGTGAAGGTGGGGCTACCCCCACCCTCCGAAGGGGTACGGAATGGTCGCGCTCATCGGTTGAACACGTCGGGCTTGGTCTCCCAACCCCGACCGCAGCGGTGGGTGCGGGTCAGGATTCGCAGCTCGGGTCGCTGCGCCAGCGCCGCCAGAGCGCCGAGAGGGGTCGGCTCAGGCGGGCGAACCGGACGAGCACCCAGGGCCCGTCAGTCGTGTTCGACCCTCCGGAGTCCCCCGGCCGCAGTCCACCACTCGACCACGAGCTTGGTGGCCAAGGCGTTCAGTCCGGTGATCGCCACTTCGCCGATGTCCGCCACGAACATCTCACCGTCGGGCGCCTCCCCGTCACCCTCGGTGGTGACCGGGCCGGCCGGGACGGCGCGCCCGGCGAGCTTGGCCTCACCCGGCCAGTCGCCCTCTTTGCCTTCTTCGGGGTGGACGGTCGGACCGTGCAGCGCGAAGCGGGGGTCGCGGTGGAGATCGTGACCTTTGCGGGCGCCCGGCATGGACCCGAAGCGCAATTCGCCGTCGATGAACTCGCATTCGATCCCTGAGATGCGAGGCGAGCCGTCGGCTCGGACGGTGGCAATCGTCTTGTGGCGCCCGGCCTCGAACATGGCGCGCACCCGTGCCGCGAACGCCGGCTCGGCCTCCTCGATCGAGCCCCACGATGTCACGGAGCCGAGCCTACCTAG
>JAKCDU010000112.1 GCA_021838445.1 Actinomycetes bacterium
CCACGTCGGCGGCCGCCTGGGCCGCCGGCACCGCCGCCACGTAGCGCCCGGCCGGTTCGGCCCGCACCGGCCGGCCGAGGGCGGCGGCCGCCACCCGCCCCGCAGCCACCACCGTCGGGGCGAACTGGGCCACGACGGCGACCTGGCCGCCGGGGCCGGCCGCGTCGGTTGCGACCGCCGGGCCGACCCCCGGTGAAGCCCCGGCGGCGGGCGCCGGCGGCACCGCCACCGTCCACATCAGCAGGGGGGCGCCGACCAACGCCGCGGTACGCAGCCTCTGGGCCCGCCGCCTCCAACCGTCGGCTCGGGACGTCTCCATGGCGGCGGTAACCCTAGGCCAGGTCGGGGCCCCGGGTGTTTCACTACCTCCCGGGCTGATACCTTCGCCGCCCAATGCCTGGTCGGGTCGCGTTCGTGCCGCTTCGCTACGGGCCGCAGATCGTGGGCGGCTCCGAGGCTCTCACCCGGGAGATCGCCATGGGCCTGGCCGGCCGGGGCTGGGTGGTCGACGTCCTGACCACCCGGGTCGTCGACCACCAGTCGATGGCCGACGAGCTACCCGAGGGGGTGGAGGAGACCGACGGTTTGCGGGTCCACCGCTTCTCGACGCGCCCGCAGGCCTCCCGGCCGGGCCGTCGGGCTCAGCTGATGATCCAGGAGGACCGGCTCCCGCCGCCCGACCTCCAGTGGACGTGGGTCAGCTGGCGTTTCACCATGCCTGACCTGTTCCACCACCTGCTGCGCCACGGGGACGCCTACGACGCCGTGGTGTTCTCGCCCTACATGTTCTGGAACACCACGGTCGGCCTGTGGGCCGTCGGGGACAATGCGGTGGTCATGCCCTGCCTCCACGACGAGTCCTACGCCCGGCTGGCGGTGATGCGCCCGGTCCTGGCCGACCCGGCGTCGGTGTGGTTCCTCTCCGAGCCCGAGCACCGCCTGGCCCACCGCCTCGGCCCGGTCGCCGAACGCCATCTCGTCACCGGCGCCGGTGTGCACGTGCCCGGCAGCTACGACCCGGACGGCTTCCGGGCCCGCCACGGCATCGACCGCCCCTTCATCCTCTACGCCGGGCGGAGGGAGAAGGACAAGGGTTGGGGCTGGCTGCTCGAGACCTTCGCCGAGGCGGTGACGGCGGGCCTCGACGGGGTGGACCTGGTCACCTTCGGGTCGGGGACGGTGGAGGTCCCCGACCGCCTGGCCGGGCGGGTCGTCGACCTCGGCTTCGTCTCCGAGACCGACCGCGACAGCGCGTTCGCGGCAGCTCTGGCGTACGTGCAGCCGAGCCGCATGGAGAGCTTCTCGCGCACCGTGATGGAGGCGTGGCTGGCCGGCACGCCGGTGCTGGCGGTGGAGGGCAGCGAGGTGGTCTCGTGGCACATCGAGCGTTCCGGGGGCGGACTGGTCTTCGCCGACGGCGCCACCCTCGCCGGGCTGGTGGGCGACCTGGTGGCCCGGCCCGACCGGGCCGCGGAGATGGCCGGTCGCGGTCGCCGGTACGTGCTGCGCGAGTACGACTGGCCGGTGGTCCTCGACCGCATAGAAGCCGACCTGAACCGGTTGGCGGCGTCGTGAGCGCGACGGGAGGGGGGGCAGGCGCCGGCCGGCGGGTGCTCATCGTCGGCAGCTACCCGCCGGTCCCCGTGGCTGGCACCCCGGTCACCGTCGCCGAGGTGCGCCGGGCGTGGGCCGCCGGCGACGACGTGACGGTGGTGTCGCCGCGCACGAGCGCGGCCCACCTGTCGGTCCCCGTGCACGGCCTCCTGGCCGGGCGGCGCCTGACCAACGTGGCCCGCGTGACCGGCCTCGAACACCTGGTCCTGGTCGTGGAGGACGGTTTCCCCCTGCCGAGCGGGCCGTTGGCGCTGCAGGGCGCCACGGCGGCGGTGCTCGTCCGGGCGCTGCGCCGGTTCAGTCACGTGCGCCTCGTGCGCGCCGGGGCGGGGACGGTCTCGCCCCTCGTGTGGGACCGACTGGCGGCAGCCGCCGCCGAGGTGGTGGAAGCCGAGCCGGGGGTCACCGCCGCGGGGGTCACCCCGCTCGGGCCGCCCGAGTTGGAGCGCGGCGAGCGACCGCGCCTGATAGCCGCCCGCCTGGCCCGCCGCCTGCTGGGGCCCGGCGCCCGGGGGCGCGTCGAGGCGTGGGGCCGGCGACTCAGGCGCCTGAGCGCCGGGCCAGCACGTTTCCGTAGCTCAGGCTGAGCAGCCGGGCCCGCTCGATCGGCTGGAGCCCGTCCTCGAGCAGACAGAAGCCGAGTCCCAGACCCTCGAGCAGGTCGACCAACTCGCCGGGGCGGCTGCCGACCTGGATCAGCTGCTCGGGCGACCACTCGAACATGATGGAGATGCCGGTGTGGGCGGCGATGGTCCCGGCCAGACCGGTGAAGGCGTGGACCTCGGCGCCCTCCACGTCGACCTTCAGGACGTCCACCCGCCCGAGAGCCCCGAGCAGAGTGTCGACAGCCACCCCCTGGACCTGCACCACCTCCTCCTCGTCGGCCAGCTGTTCGAGCGTCTCCGGCGGGACCGGGCCGACGCTGGAGTTGGCCGAGTAGTGGAGACGCTGGTGGAACTGCAGCTCGGCCGGCCCCGACCAGGCGGCCCGCTGCCACACCTCGGTCCGGGTGTGCAGCCCGTTGATGGTCACATTGCGGCGCAGCAGGCGGGCCAGGCCGGGATGGGCCTCCACTGCGACCACCCTCCCGGCCGACCCGACCCGCAGGCCGGCCAGGACGCTGTAGTAACCGATGTTGGCTCCCACATCCACGAAGGTGTCGCCGGGGCGCAGCACGTCGTGCAGCCACCCGGTCATGTGGGACTCCCACAGACCGTCGAGGAGCAGCCACGGCGCGAGGAGCGAGTCGCGGGTGTCGACCACGAGCTTTCCGCCCCAGCGGGCGGCCACGAGAGCCTGGTGGTCGCCGAGGTAGACGGGACCACTCGGGTAGCGGGGCCCTTCGAGTCCGGCTAGGCGGCCTTCCAGGCCGGCCAAGCGGTCTTCGAGCCCGGCCAGGCGGCCGAGCGCCTGCTCCTGGCCGAGCAGCCTCCGCAGGAGGGCGGCGGTGCGGCTGACCAGGGG
>JAKCDU010000066.1:0-10725 GCA_021838445.1 Actinomycetes bacterium
GCGTGTCCTAGGCGACCGGCGACCGTGCGCACGTCTCGCCCCGATGCGATCAACACCGACGCGCTGAAGTGGCGCAACGTGTGCAGGGTCACTCCCTCGACCCCCTCGGCCCGGCACAGCCGGCCGAACGCCTGGCCCAAGCTGTCCGGCCTCATCGGCTCGACGCCGCTCGGATCGAATGTCAGGAGGTACCCCGCGGCACCGAGAGGAACGCACGCTTCGGCGGCCCAACCCTCGGCCCGGGTCCGGAGCTCGCTCAGGACGGCGATGGTGAACTCGTCGAGGGAGATAGTCCGCTCCCGGTGCGTCTTCGGCGGGCCGATGACCCATCCTGGGCCGTCGTCGTGCTTGATCGCCCGCCGCACGTGCAGCGCCCTCCGGTCGAAGTCGACGTCGTCCCAGCGCAGCCCGAGGAGCTCACCCCGGCGCAGGCCCGTCGTGCAGGCCACGGCTACGGCCGCCGCCAGCACCGGCTGGCCCCGCTTCTCGGCCCCATTGATCAGGCGCTGGATCACATCGGGACCCGGGACGCGCACCGGCTTGGACCGCAGTGGCGGCGGGCTGGTGTGGTCGGTCACCACGTCGGTCACCATGCCCCACTTGGCGGCCTGATGCAGCGCGGCCGAGATGACGCCGTGGAGGTGGTGGACCGTAGTCGGGCTCAGCCCCTCCTCGAGCCAGCCCTGGTAGGCCCGATCCAACATCTGCGCCGACAGCTTAGTCAGAGCGACACGCCCCACCTTGCCGTTGATGCGGCGGACCTTGTCCTTGTATCCGCGGATGGTCGTGGGGGACCGGGTCGGCGTGATGTGGTCGATCCATTCCTCGAAGAGCTGGGCGACCGTCATCGACGCCGGCGCCGGCACCCGCCCCTTGGACACCTCAGAGACGAAGTCGGCCAGTGCGGTGGTGGCCTGCCGTTTGGTCCCCTTGAAGGTCCTGGTCGCCTGGCGGGGATTCCCGGTGGCAGGATCGGGGCCGATGAACACCCGGAGCCGCCAGACACCCGGCGATCGTTCGGTCAACGTGCCCTTCACGCGAACCAATACTAGTCCAATACTAGTCCAAAACCATCTGCTAGAGTGAACCGGGACCTAAAAGTCCTGGTCAGCACTACTAGCCCCCGTAGCTCAGAGGATAGAGCGTCGGTTTCCTAAACCGTGCGTCGCGTGTTCGAGTCACGCCGGGGGCACCTGGATCACGAGCGCGGAATCGGCGCCCTTCCGAACTAATCGTGCAGCCGGGCCACAGCTAGCATCAGCGGGGTGTTCGTGTCCACCCCCGACGAGTGTTTCGCTTCGCTACCCGGCTATCCCTTCGAGCCGAGGTGGGTCGACGTCGGCGGGGGGCTGAAGATGCACTACGTGGCTGACGGACCCGATGACGGCCCGATCGTGCTTCTACTGCACGGCTACCCGACCTGGTCCTACGTGTACCGCAAGGTGATCCCGGTTCTGGCCGACGCCGGCCTGCGCCCGGTGGCCCCCGACCTGGTCGGTTTCGGACGCTCCGACAAGCTGACCGAGCGGACCGCCTACAGCTTCGAGAGCTACGTCGGCTGGCTCGGCCGTTTCATCGACGCCGTCGACCTGCGCGACATCACCCTCGTCGCCCAGGACTGGGGCGGCCCGATCGGGTTGGCGACGCTGTCCCGTCAGCCCGAGAGGTTCTCCCGGGTGGTGCTGACCAACACCATCCTGCACACCTGCGAGCCGGACCTCGAGGGGCGGACCGCCTGGGCCCACCACCGAATCGGCGGCGGCCGGATGGTCCTGTCGGAGTCCCTGCTGGACTATGTGGCCTTCACCCAGCGGGCGCCTGAGATCAAGCCCAGCCTGATCGTCGGTGCGGTGGCCGGTCCGATCGCTCCGGAGGTGGCAGCGGCTTACGACGCCCCCTTCCCCGAGCCGGTCTACGCCGCGGCGCTGCGCCAGCTTCCGGCGCTCATACCGCTGACCGGCAACGACCCAGGGGCGGCGATCGGCCGGGCCACGTGGTCCACCATGGCCGGTTGGAACAAACCCCTGCTCACCGCCTACTCCGACGGTGACCCGGCCACCGCCGGCTGGGACCGCGTCTTCCAGCAGGGGGTACCCGGCGCCGCCGGCCGCGCCCATGTGACCATCGCCGGCGCCGGCCATTTCGTCCAGGAACAGAAGGGCGAGGAGTTGGGGAGGCTGGTGGCCGCTTTCGTCGTCGGCACCAGCTCCGATCGCTCCTGACGACTCTGATGCGGCGGTGCGGGACTACAGGCTCCTCGCCTTCCCCACCGCTCCCGTCTTCCCACCCCTCCCGGCTCAGGTCCAGAGATGGATGATCTTCGAGTCACGCCGGGGGCACCCACGGATCGACCGCCGGGGGGTGGGACAGCGGTTCAGTCCTCGAAGACGACCTTCTTCTTGGACTCGACCGCGACGGTCGCCGTGATGCCCTCACGGTTACGGCTCGAGTCGATCCCCGACACGACCAGCCGGCCCGGGGTGAACGGGCCGGACCCCTTCTCGACCAGAGCGGTTCCGATCTCGGTCAGGCCCTGGGCCGGGTAGCCCTCCTGTCCCTGCCACGCCGAGGTCAGGGCGTTGCGGTAGAGCCGCATATTTTCGTCATCGCCGTTCCACTGGTCGCCGATCAAGGCGTACTCGCCGTTGACCACCACCGCCAGCTTGGTGCCGCCCTCAGCGGCCTTTATGTGGGCGTAGTTCATCTGGGCGACCCAGCCGGCGTTCCAGTCGTCGGCCGTCACCGCCGGAGGTCGAATCTCCCCCAGATCGGCGGTCTGCAACCCGCTGATCTGCCGGTCCCTGTCCTCGCGACCCGCGCCCACGCCCGGCCTCCGGCGCAACTGCTGGCGATCGCGGTGGCTCAGCTCGGTGACCCTTTCGTCCAGGTGGGAATCGATCTGCTCGGAATAGTGGAATTCAAGGTCGTGCAGCAACTGGTTCAGGTCGCGGGCGCTCAACCCGAGGCGGTCACGCAGGACTTCGATGCTCCGGTCCCGGTCACGGCTGCGGTTGAAGTCCTCGATGTCCTCGAACAGATCGGTCAGCTCGTCCTCGTTGGCCTCGTAGTCGTCAGGGTGCAGATAGTTGAGGAAGTGCTTGTCCGTGGCTCTGTCGATGAAAGCGGCCAGATCCAGGAGAAGCTCAGTGATCTGATCGTCGGACGGGAAATCGATATCCGGGTTGGTGAGGTCGTGGAGCAGCTCCGGCATCTCGGCCTCGTGCAGGAAGTCGCCGTCCCCGCTGTCCCTGACTCTGACGGCGGGCTCGTCGTTCAATCGGTCCACCTCGTCGTGGAGCTCCTTCGGCTCGCCCCCGTCGAAAGCTCCGTTGTGGACGTCGCGTATGAAGGGCAGGAACTCGTCTCGGTAGACCTCCGCCAGGCTGGAGGCGACGTCGTTCATCATCGCCGACTCGAGCATCTCGGCGTCGCTGGTGGTCTTGTACTCGGCGAACGCAACCTGGGCGTCGTGGCCCCACGGCACACGGATGGTATTCCACACCGTCTCGGGGCGCTCCCCTGCGAACTGAAGCTGCGCCACCACCTCGGCGTAGTCCACCAGTTCGTGGTGCGTCGAGCCGTCCAAGAAGGCCCTGAACAGGCCGAGCCAATCCTCGTCGGTAACCGCATTGCACACTTCACCTGGCGCGATACCGGTCTCCTTGACCAGGTTCACATACCTCTCGTCGGGACGAAATGGCACTGCCCCACCTTCCCGTGCAGCTCAACGACTACCGATCCGACCATAGAATAGGTGAGACATGACGAGGAGCGGCCGGGCCGCGATGGGCCGGGCCGGTGACGTCGGCGCGTCCGCGAGCCCAACCGCGCCCCCAAGCGACTACTCCGAGGTGTTGGCCGTGGCCCGGTTGCCTATCCACACCGTCTTTCGGTTGCAGAACTCCCGGATGCCGTGAGCGGACAGTTCCCGGCCGTAACCGGAGGTCTTGATTCCCCCGAAGGGCAGCTCCGGGTAGCTGGTGGTGTTCCCGTTGATGAACACCATCCCGGCCTCGATGTCAAGGATGAACCGCTGGCGCTCATCCTCATCGTCGGTCCAGACGTTCGAGCCCAGCCCGAATTCGGTGGCGTTGGCCAACTCGATGGCCTCGTCGATGCTGTCGATGCGATAGATAGAAGCCACCGGGCCGAACACCTCCTCGGTGTGTATGCGCATCGCCGCGGTGATCCCCGCCAGCACCGTCGGCTGGTAGTAGAAGCCGGGTCCGTCCACCGGGCCGCCTCCGCAGAGCACCTTGGCTCCCTTCGATACGGCGTCGTCCACCAGCTCCGATACGTCTTCCACCTGCTGCGCCGAGGCGAGCGGGCCGACGTCGGTCTTCTCGTCCATGGGGTCGCCCACCACCTTCGAAGCGGTGATCTCGACGAAACGCCGCTCGAACTCCTCGTACACGTCCCGGTGGACGATGAACCGCTTGGCGTTGATGCAGGACTGCCCGTTGTTGAGCAGGCGGGCGGTGACGCCGACCTCGGCGGCACGGGCCAGGTCGGCCGACGGCATGACGATGAAGGGGTCGGATCCACCCAGTTCGAGCACCGTCACCTTGATGGCGGCTCCGGCGGTGGAAGCCACGGCGCTCCCCGCCGGTCCGGACCCGGTCAGCGTGGCGGCCACCACCCGGCGGTCCTCCAGTACGGCCTGGACCTTGGAGGAGCCGATCAGCAACGTCTGGAACGCTCCGTGGGGGAACCCGGCCCGCTCGAACAGCTCCTGCATGTACAGGGCCGTCTGGGGCACGTTCGAGGCGTGCTTCAGCAGCCCGACGTTGCCGGCCATCAGGGCCGGGGCGGCGAAGCGCATGGCCTGCCACAACGGGAAGTTCCACGGCATCACGGCCAGCACCGGCCCGAGGGGCTGGTAGCGCAGAAACGCCTGGCTGGCTCCCACCGCCTCGGGGTCGGCCGGCTCGTCGGCCAGGTAGCCCTCCGCATGCTGAGCGTAGTAGCGGCAGCACTTGGCGCACTTCTGCACCTCCTGGCGGGCCGATACCAGGGTCTTGCCCATCTCCGTGGTCATCATGCGGGCCACCCGCTCGAGGTCCTCGTCGAGCACGTTGGCGGCGGTCCTCATCCACTCGGACCTCTCGGCCAACGAGGTCAGCCGGTAGGAACGGAAGGTGTCGGTGGCCAGGGCCAGCCGGCGGTCGATCTCCTCATCGGTCAGCTCGTCGAAGGTTTCAACTGTCTCTCCGGTGGCCGGGTTGATGGTCGCGATAGCCATGGGTCCTCCTGTCGTGTCGCCCGGCCACCTTGGGTACCCGGGCGTGGCGGTCAGGCCGCCTCGAGCGCCGCCCTTGTCGCAGTGATCGGTCTCCTCCTCGAAGATATCGAAGCGGGCCGGGCCTGCTCCAAGACGGTTCGAATGCCATCGTCGGGCCAGCGCCAACCTTGGCTGGGCCCGGCCGCAGCGGTAGCATCCCTACTCCAGGGGCGACCGGTCGGAACGGCGGCGCCGGGCGAGCGAGGTGACCCGATCAGCAGAGCCGCAGAGTCCAGTTGACCGAGCTGACCGCGCCGAGCCAGAGCGTCCCCGCCGAGTCCGGAGCCGACGACCGCTACAAGTGGGTGGCGCTCACCAATACCTCGGTCGGGATGTTCATGGCCGTCCTCGACAGCTCGATCGTCATCATCGCCATGCCCGCCATCTTCCGGGGCATCGGGCTGGACCCGCTGGCCCCGGGGAACATCGCCTACCTGCTGTGGATGATCATGGGCTACGTGCTGGTCACCGCCTCGCTGGTGGTCAGCCTGGGCCGCCTGGGCGACATGGTGGGCCGGGTCCGGATCTACAACCTCGGCTTCGTGGTGTTCACGGCGGCCTCGGTGGCCCTCTCGCTGGACCCGGCCCGAGGGCCGGCCGGGGCCGAGTGGCTCATCGCCTGGCGCCTGGTTCAGGCCACCGGCGGGTCGATGCTCATGGCCAACTCCGCGGCCATCCTCACCGACGCCTTCCCGGCCAAGCAACGGGGGATGGCGCTGGGGGTCAATCAGATAGTCGGCCTGTCGGGCCAGTTCATCGGCCTCGTAGCCGGCGGCCTGCTGGCCGCCTGGGACTGGCGGGCGGTGTTCTGGATCAACGTGCCGTTCGGTGTGTTCGGCACGGTGTGGGCCTACCGCCGGCTCCATGAAGTCTCCACCCCGGACCCCGGCCGGATGGACTGGTGGGGCAACCTCACCTTCGCCCTCGGGCTGGGCTCACTACTGGTGTCGGTTACCTACGGCATCCAGCCGTACCACGGATCGGCCATGGGATGGGGACGGCCGGCGGTCGTGGCCGGGCTGATCGCCGGATGCGTGCTGCTCGGGTGCTTCACCCAGATCGAGAGCAGAGCCGCCCAGCCCATGTTCGACCTGACCCTGTTCCGGACGCGGGCCTTCTCGGCGGGCGCCGCCACCACCCTGCTCAGCTCTGTGGCCCGGGGCGGCATGCAGTTCATGCTGATCATCTGGCTCCAGGGCATCTGGCTGCCGCTGCACGGCTACAATTTCTCGGACACCCCCCTGTGGGCGGGCATCTTCCTGCTGCCGCTCACCGGCGGGTTCATACTCTCTGGTCCGATCAGCGGCTACCTCTCCGACCGTTTCGGCGCCCGCCCGTTCGCGACCACCGGCATGGTGCTGTTCTGCGTCAGCTTCCTCGGCCTGCTGTCGATCCCCGTGCAGTTCCCCTACTGGGAATTCGCGCTGTTGTGCCTGCTCAACGGGATCGGGTCGGGAATGTTCGCAGCCCCCAACACCGCGGCCATCATGAGCAGCGTGCCACCCCACCAGCGGGGCCAGGCGTCAGGGATGCGAGCGACGTTCATGAACAGCGGCCAGGCCATCTCGATCGGGGTGTTCTTCACGCTCCTCATCGCCGGGCTGCAGGCGACTCTGCCGCAGACGCTGTCGGCCGGCCTGCGGGCCCAGGGCGTCCCCTCGGAGGTGGCCCAGCACGTGGCCCACCTCCCGCCGGTCTCGAGCGTCTTCGCCGCCTTCCTCGGGTACAACCCCATCCAGACATTGCTGACCCCGAGCGGCGTGCTGACCCGCCTGCCCGCCCGTAGCGTCCATCTGCTCACCGGGCGCACCTTCTTCCCCGACCTCATATCCCAGCCGTTCCACCACGGGCTGGTCGTGGTGTTCGCGGCGGCCGCCGTCATGGCCGCCGTGGCCGCCGTCGTGTCGGCCATGCGCGGCGCGCAGTACTACCACGACGACGAACCGGTCGAGGCTCGGGTCGACGGCGAAGGTTGAGCGACGGCACCGGCGGACCGCCGGTTCTACGCAATAGGAGAATCGTCTGCTGGTCGGCGGCACTGATTACAGGCCCGCTCCGGACCGTCCGATGATCAGGGAGTAACCCGCCGCCTATTCGAGGAAACCTGATGAGACACCGGATCGCATCGCTTGCGTTCGAGATGATGGGCTCGGCCGCCATCTGCGGTGTGGCCTATATCGCCGAGGTCCTCATAGGCCACCGCCACCGGGACGTCCGACCCTGATGGCCCCACTGCAACTTCAACAAGCACCGGACGCGTCGGGCGGCGGTCGGGCCCGGCCCGCTTCGCGGCCCCTGCGCCCCTCCCCGGCGAGTCACCCGAGGCGCCCCGGAGCGAAGCGTCTACGTCTGCGGGCCGGCGTCGTCGCCCTGGCCGTGGCCGCCATGGGCGCCCTGGCCGGCGCCGCCCCCGGAGCGGTCGCCCTGTCCAGAGGGGTCCCGGCCGCCGTTCCGGCCACGCTTCCGGCCATTCAAGCCGCCGCGGCCAGCGCCATCACGCTTCGCGACAGTGCGCTCACCGCCGCCGTGGCCGCCGTCAACGCCAACACGTCGCTCGGCGACGCCGACAGGACCAACATCCTGGCGACGCTCAACGGGGCACTCACCAACGTCAACGCGGTGGGGGCCGCCGTGCAGGCCGACACGGCCGTGCCCAACGCCAGCGCCGACTACACGGCCATCTTCTTGAACTTCCGGGTCTTCGCCCTGGTGATCCCCCAGGCCCGACTCGCCGCCGCCGCCTACGACCTGACCGACACCGTCCTGCCCAGCCTGCAAGACGCCCAGAGCCGCCTCAGCAGCCTCCTGAGCGGACCCGAGCAGGCCAAGAGCTCCGCGGCGGTGCAGACAGCCATGGCGGACCTGGCCAAACAGCTCGCCGCCATCAGCAGCGCCACCAACGGGCTGGCTGCCCAGGTCCTGTCGTACAAGGCCGGCGACTGGAACGGTGACAGCACCATCCTGGCCTCCGCCCGGGCCAGTCTGATCTCCGCCCGCACGAGCGCCGCGCAGGCGGCAGCGGACGTCAACACCGTCGTGGGAGCCCTGCAGTGACACCTTCCCGACTCAGACGGCCCGGCGCCGTCCTCGCAGCATTGACCGCCGCCGTCGTCCTGGCCGGGTGCGGCGGGTCGGCGGTGACGACTCAACCATCGGACCTGGCCGCCGCCGGGGCGGCCCCCACCACCGCGGCCGCCCCCACCATGGTGGCGGCCAGCCCGACGACCGTGCCGCACGACCCCTTCGCCGGCGGCGGCGCCAGCTCGCAGACGGCGACCCCGTCCCCACCGACCACGACAGCCGCCGCGGCCGCAGCCGCCGCCGCGGCCGCCGCCGCCCTGTCGGCTGTCGGCACCGACGTGCAGACCGCCAACGGTGCGGTGGCCCAGAGCCAGAACGACCAGAACGCCGCCGACCTGGCCGCCGCCCAGAACGACAACCCCTGAACCTTCGGCTTGTCGGCGGCCGTCGCCGCGCCGAGACTGGCTGGATGGGACGCACCTACGAGCACATCGACGAGCGCCTCACCGGTTGGTTGGTCGAACAGCCGGTGTTCTTCGTCGCGACCGCCCCCCTCGACGCCGACGGGCACGTCAACTGCTCCCCCAAAGGCAACCGTGGCGAGTTCGCGGTCCTCGACGGGAACCGCGTCGCCTACCTCGACCAGACCGGCAGCGGGGTCGAGACCATCGCCCATGTGACCGAGAACGGCCGGATAGTCGTGATGTTCTGCGCCTTATCGGGGCCCCCCCGGATCGTCCGGCTGCACGGTCGCGGGCGGGCGGTACGGCCCGGAGAAGGCCAGTTCGACGCGCTGGTGGCCCGCTTCCCGGGGGGCGACGGGCCGGGGGTGCGCTCGGTCATCGTGGTCGAGGTGGAGCGCATCTCGGACTCGTGCGGGTACGGCGTTCCGCTGATGACCTTCGAGGGGCCCCGCCCAACCATGGACGAGTGGGCCCACCGCAAGGGCCGCGACGGCATCGAGGCCTACTGGGCGGAGAAGAACGCCACCAGCCTCGACGGGCTGCGAGGCATCTAGGCCGGCCGGGCCGCAGGCCGGGCTCAACTGCGGCTCCCGCCATGCCGAAACCCAAGAGTGTTGAACCGTCTCGCTTCGGCCAAGAGAGTGACTTTGATGCACAGCGGTGAACCGGAGACTGCGTGGGTTGGAACCAGTCCCGCCCGACAGGGGCGGGCATGACCCTCGATGAGGCCGCGCCGACCACGACCGGGTCGTTCCTGGTGGGCCGCCAGCCCGTCTTCGACGCCGAGCGGGAGATATGGGGCTACGAGTTGCTGTTCCGGGCACCACCCGGCCACGGCCACGACGCCGAGTCGATGACCGCCGACGTGCTCCTGCACGCCGGACTGGACCTGGGCCTGGACCGTCTCGCTGGCAACAAGCGGGTGCTGGTCAACGCCAGTCGTCCCTACCTCGTAGGGGAATGGGAGGTGCCGCTGCCCGCCGAGCGGACCGTGATCGAGGTGCTCGAGTACGTCGAGCCCGACGCCGAGGTGGTCGCCGGCTGCCGCCGGTTGAAGGACGAGGGTTTCATGCTGGCCCTGGACGACTACGTGTGGCGGCCCGACGACCCGCTGCTCGAGTTGGCGCAGCTGATCAAGCTGGACGTGCTGGCCATCGACGCCGACGACATGCCCGAGCTCGTACGCGTCTGCTCGGCCTTCGGGGCCCGTCTGCTCGCCGAGAAGGTCGAGACGAGGGAGCAGCTCGAGATGTGCCGGGAACTGGGTTTCGACCTGTTCCAGGGTTACCTCCTGTCGCGTCCCGAGGTGGTCAGCGGACGGGCGTTGAGCCCCAGCCGGATCAACTGCCTCAGGCTGGTCGAGCACCTGAGCGACCCGGACACCTCGCCGGTCGACGTTCAGCGGATCATCGAGGCGGACCCGGCGCTGACGGTCCGGTTCCTCCGCGCCGCCGGGGAGGGCGCGGCCCGCGGCCTGAGCCGCCCGGTCCGCTCCATCGCCGAGGGCGCCGTCCTGCTCGGCCAGAGGAAGATGAGGAGCTGGGCCACCCTCATGCTGCTCGCCGACGCCAGCAGCGGGGTCCCCGACCAGCTCTGCCTGGCCATGGTCCGAGGGCGCCTGTGCGAGCTCATCGCCACCACTGTGGCGCCCGATCTGGAGAGCTCGGCGTTCACCACCGGCGTCCTTTCGGCTCTCGACGTGCTGATGTCGGCTCCGCTGCGAGGAATCCTGGCCGAGCTGTCCCTCGCCGACGAGCTCAACCACGCCGTCATCGACCACGACGGCCACCTGGGCCGGATCCTCTCCGACGTACTGGACTGGGAGCTCGGGCGATATCCCGAGTTGGCCTCGGGGGTGACCGCCGCGCAGATGAACCTCCTCGCTGCCGAGGCGGTCAAATGGGCTGACGAGGTGTGCAGCCCCCTGCTGCGGCGCTGATCTCGCCGCCCCGAGGCGGC
>JAKCDU010000066.1:10825-16060 GCA_021838445.1 Actinomycetes bacterium
TCGCTCACCGTCGGTCCCGACGGACCCATCCTGCTGCAGGATCACTACCTGATCGAGCAGATGGCCAACTTCAACCGGGAGCGCATCCCCGAACGCCAGCCCCACGCCAAGGGCGCAGGGGCCTTCGGGCGCTTCGAGACGACCGCCGACGTGACCGGCTGGACCAAAGCGGCGCTGTTCCAGCCGGGAGTGGTGACCGAGGCGGTGGCCCGCTTCTCGACTGTCGCCGGCGAGCGGGGCAGCCCCGACACCTGGAGAGACCCCCGCGGCTTCGCCCTCAAGTTCTACACGTCGGAGGGCAACTACGACCTGGTCGGCAACAACACGCCGGTGTTCTTCATCAGGGACGCCATGAAGTTCCAGCACTTCATCCGGTCCCAGAAGCGCCGGGCCGACAGCGACCTGCGGGACCACGACATGCAGTGGGACTTCTGGACACTATCCCCGGAATCGGCCCACCAGGTCACGTGGCTCATGGGCGATCGCGGCATCCCCCGCACCTGGCGCCACATGAACGGCTACTCCAGCCACACCTACATGTGGGTCAACGAGGGCGGCGAACGGTTCTGGGTGAAGTACCACTTCAAGACCGACCAGGGAATCGAGTGCCTGACCCAGGAGGAAGGCGACCGGTTGGCCGGCTCCGACGGTGACTTCCACCGCCGCGACCTCTTCGCCTCCATCGCCGCCGGCGAGTTCCCGTCCTGGACCCTGCACGTCCAGGTCATGCCCTTCGCCGAGGCCCGCGACTACCGGTTCAACCCCTTCGACCTGACCAAGGTGTGGCCCCACCGGGACTACCCCCTGCACGAGGTCGGACGCCTGACCCTCGACCGCAACCCGACCGACTTCCACACCCAGATCGAGCAGGCCGCCTTCGAACCCAACAACCTGGTACCCGGCATCGGCCTCAGCCCGGACAAGATGCTCCTCGCCCGGGTCTTCGCCTACAGCGACGCCCACCGGGCCCGCATGGGGGTCAACTACCGCCAGATACCGGTGAACGCCCCGAAGGTGCCCGTCCACTCCTACAGCAAGGACGGCGCCATGCGGGTGCAGCCCGTCTCGGACCCGGTGTACGCACCCAACTCCAAGAGCGGTCCGGCCGCCGACCCCGCCCGTTACGCGTACATGGAGAGGTGGGAAGCCGACGGCGAGTTCGTGCACGCCGCCTACACCCTGCACTCCGAAGACGACGACTGGACCCAGGCCGGCACCCTGATCCGGGACGTCATGGACGATGCCGCCCGCCAGAGGCTGGTGTCCAACGTGGTTGGCCACCTGCAGAAAGGCGTGTCGGCGCCGGTCCTCGAGCGGGCCGTCGACTACTGGCGCAGGATCGACAAGGAGACCGGGGACCGCATCGCCGACGGTGTGGCCGACGGCTAGGCGAAGCGGTGGTGGGCCGTAGTCGCTCGTATTCGAACTTCGCCGACGCGCGGAAACGGCCCCTGGGGACGCACCCGCGCAGGGGGTCGGCCGGGGAGTTCAGGCGTGAACGGCACGAATGGAGGGTGCCGGGATCGGCCGCCCGCTCGAGCGGGCCGCCTCCAGCCACGCCTCGATCGCCACCTCAACCTCAGAGACTGCAGCATGGGGGGTGTCGCCAGTCGCAGAGCAATAATCGAGGTCGGGAACATCGGCCACCCAGGCCTCGTCCTCGTCGCTCCAGAAGACATTGATCGGGTACGCAGCGGCAGGGATCACTCGTCCTCCTCGATGCTGAGATCGTACCGCCGGACGAGAGCGACCGGCTGCCGGAGCTGGTAGGGCTGTGCTCGCCCGGCGCGGTCCTGAAGGTTGAGCTGCTCGGGAATGCCAGGGCGACCGAAGAGATGGTGGCTGCCCCTTACCCGCAGCTCGTCGAATCCGAGGGCTACCAAACAGCTTCTGGGCGTCGGAAAAGGCGACGTTGGTGACGGTCCCTGCCAGGAGGCGTTCGAG
The DNA here is from genome assembly GCA_021838445.1 of Actinomycetes bacterium. Classification (GTDB taxonomy): domain Bacteria; phylum Actinomycetota; class Acidimicrobiia; order Acidimicrobiales; family Palsa-688; genus JAKCDU01. Next base: position 12,770 of record JAKCDU010000066.1, read on the forward strand.
AAGCGCTCTTGGTCTCACGGCACGCACGGTACGCACCCGGTGTGACACCGACTCACCACTGAGCGGCACTTCGTTCCGTCCGGCAGACCTCGGGCCGGGCGGACCAGCACGGTCACGAGTTCGAGTAGCGACGTAAGGTCTCCTCGGGGGTGGAGGTGACATCACGTACTCGCGCGGCTTCACGCCTCTGCGGTCGCGAATGTGCTGGTAGGCGGCTCTGCATAATGCAGCCGCCATGGCGCTGCATCACTCATCCGCCATACCCGCGTCGATAATGGACGGCCGCGGTGCCAGTGACGCGATACTGGCGATGGATTCTGACGCGGTTCTCTCGCCTCGTAAACCAACGTCCCGCGGCCCACTGACGCTGCGCTCGTCGCTTGGCGTCATCCGAATGCCTTGGCTGTCGTGGGTCCCTTGGATCTGATCAAGTCGGTCGAGCACCTCATCGATGAGATCCTTGAGTTGGTCTCGTGATCGGCCGTCGAGTCCAGTGCTCACAATGAAGTCAAGCCGACGGGCCAGTGACCTGAGCTCGAGCCATCGCCCCTGGGCGCCGTGCGCCCGCTCGGGCGCCCGGAGTGCGGCCGCGATCCCGCTGGTCGCGGCGCCAGCGAACGCAACGATGATCACCACCATGCGGGCGGCGCCGTGAAGCGTCTGCGAGAGCGCGGTCACAAGCCCCGCTGCCGCGGACCCGATTGCCGAGGCAATGGCAAGACGTCCTCCCAGGCGTCCAAGACGGTGGGTTGCCTTGCCCTGGGCCCTCTCCTCGCGCTGGACTTCCCCCAGGAGCGAGCGAAGCTGCGCTACGAGAGCTGCTCGCTCATCGACCGGGGACTCCACCACGGACGTATCGTACGGCCGCGATCGTTTCGGCGCCGAGGACCGATGAACGCAATCCCCGTCCGTGCCGCCGCTGCGCGCGAGACTCACCCAGGTCGAGGAGGTGAGGATGCCGTCGCGTGCTGTCCATCGAGCTGCGGTCTACACGGTACGCGTTCGCCCCAAGCGAACGTCCGACTACCGGCCGTTCGGCGACATCGACGGCAAGGGTGCGAGCCTGGCGGTCGCTCTACAGGGCTACCTCGGCGAGTTCGAGAAGGAGAGCGACGACGAAACGCGTTTGGTCGCTTGCGACACCGCAACGATCGACGGCGATGACCTACTCGTGATGCTCCGACACGGCCAACGAGGTCTCACGGCCGAGATCATCGGACCTGATGGAGCCGAGCGTTACCACCAGACCCCCCCTGACACTCAGCTTGTCCGCCACGGTGCGCTCTTCCGGCTTCCAGCCGACGCCACCGATGGCTGGCTATGCGTCCACTCCAATCATCGGCGCGGATCCAAGGGTCTGCTGATGGACGGGCTGATGGACCGCTTTCGCGGAGATTTCGGCGACTTGATGATCGAAGTGCTCCCCTGTCAGCTGGCGGCAGCCTTTCGCGAAGCGGTGGAACACGATCGGGTGCAGAAGCTGAAACTCGTACGTATGGATTCTCCCACCGATCGGGCCACTGAAGCTCTCAACAAATGGGTACGCCGAAATGCAAACGCCAGGCTCGAACTGGACATCACGAGCACTGCCCGACTGTTGCCAGCCTTGATCCAGCAACGCCTCGGTGGCGATCACGACTCGATGACCACCATCCTTGAGTTCAACGGTATCCACTTCGACCAGGCCAAGGTAGAGGTCGAACTGGCGGACGGGGCGGTGAGGACCTTCAACATCGAGCGCCCCGAGAGCGGCCACCCGCTGACGGAGGATCTGTCCGGACTCGACCTTCGCGATGGAGACCCGACCGAGGCCAGTCTCTTCGCTGCGCTTCGAGCCGTGCTCGCGGATGTCACTGGCTGATCCTACGATCGCGTCATGGCCACGGGTGACCTCAAACCTGATCCCCGCCCGATCATCTCGGCGCATCACCGGACCTACATGAACGTCGCCACCGGCCAGCGGCGATGGCAGGACTACGCCCTTCTCGATGGCGTTCCCGTAGTGATCGCTGCCCTTCTTCTGTGGAAGAACGTCGACCTCGCCACGGTGGCCAGCGTCGGCTTGCTGACGGTTTCAGGCCTCTTGAGTGCCTTTCTGTTCGGCCTCATGCTCCAGGTAGCCGATCGGGCGGCGACTTGGGCCGACAGCGCCCCCGAGCGAGGGCGTGCCACCTCGGACCACGCCACGTATCTGGCTGAGCTGGCAGCCAACGCCGGGTACGCGTCACTGGTCAGCATCCTTACTTCTGTTGCCTTCGTGGTCGCAAGCACGAGTCACGGCTGGGTCCTTCGAGTCGCAGCCGCGCTCGGGTTGGGGCTCGGCTCACACCTTGTTCTCACCCTCTTGATGGTCATGAAGCGGGTCTTCAACCTCACCCTCCAGCGTCTCCGAATCGCACGGACCACGGGGGCGAGCCCACGCGATCACCCCCCCCGGCCCGAGTCCCATCAAGCGGGTCTCGTAGTCCGTCAACTGGGGCGACACCCGGTAGCAGCTTTCGGTTTTTTCGATTTTTGCTATCATGGAGGATATGAAGCCGGCCAGCCGAGCTCCCGGCGAACCTTCGACCGCCACCGTCGACCACGGGCGTGACGAGGACGTCGTCTTCCCTCCCGAGGACCTCGACCAGCTCCTCGACCTCGCCCGTTTCTTAGAGGGCCACACCGAGCCAGGCCTGCTTCTCGGCCCTGACGGCGAGCAGATCCCGCTGCCGGCCGAGGTCTACCGCGTCCTGCGCCAGGTGGTCGACGTCATGCGTCAGGGGAAGGCCACTCTTGTCGCGCCCCAAGGCCTGCTCCTCACTACCCAGGAGGCAGCCGATTTCCTCGGGATCAGCCGCCCCACCCTCGTCAAGCTGCTCGAAGACGGCGCCATCGCCTTCGAGAAGCCGAACCGCCACCGCCGAGTCCGTCTCCAAGACCTCATCGACTTCCAACACCGCCGCCGCACGGAGCGTCGAGCTGTCCTAGACCAGCTCACCGAGGAAGCCGGCGAGCTCGGGCTCTACGACGGCACACGAGCCGACTACGCCGGAGCGCTGCGGGCGGCTCGCCGGCGTCGGGCCCGCCCGGCCACCGGCGAGTGACCTCGTGGCTCGCTATGCAGTGGTCCTCGACGCTTGCGTCCTCGTGCCCATCGCACTCGCCGACACGCTGCTACGGCTCGCCGAACGCGATCTCTACCGGCCGCTGTGGAGCGCTCGGATCGTCGCCGAGGCCACCGATGCCATCGTCGACATCCATCCCGAGATCCCACCCGAGCGAGTCCGGGCCCGGTTCGCTGCCATGGAC
>JAKCDU010000067.1 GCA_021838445.1 Actinomycetes bacterium
TCGATCGCCGGGTTGGAGGTCCGATGACCGGGCACGACGGCTCGGAGGGTTGGCAGGAGGTACTCGAAGACCTCGAGCAACGGCGTGCCCTGGCCCGCGCCATGGGAGGCGCAGAGCGCCTCGGACGCCACCACGCAGCCGGCAAGCTCGATGCCCGAGCCCGCATCGACCACCTGGTCGACCCGGGTTCCTTCGCGGAGACAGGCACGCTGGTCGGTGGTCCCGACGCTCCGGCGGACGCCGTGGTGGTCGGGTCGGGTACCATCGAAGGCCGCCCCGTCATGGTCGCCGCCGAGGACTTCACCGTCCTGGCCGGAACGATCAGTTCCTCGGCCAACGCCAAGCGCTACCGGGTGGCCGAGATCGCCCTCATCGACCGGGTCCCTTTGGTGATGGTGCTCGAAGGCGCCGGCTTTCGCGCCGACGGCCGGGCCCACACCAGAACCCCGACCGACCTCATCGCCCAGAGTCGCTGCTCGGGCCGGGTCCCCCTGGTGACCGCCGTGCTGGGCGCGTCCGCCGGCCACGGGGCCCTCGTCGCTCCCATGTCGGATTTCACCGTGATGAGCTCCCAGGCGTCGATATTCACCGCCGGACCGCCGGTGGTGCTCGAGTCCCTCGGAGAGCAGATATCCAAAGGTGATCTGGGGGGCCCGAGGGTGGCGGTGGCGAGCGGCCTGGTGCACAACGAAGCGCTCGACGACGAGTCCGCCCTCGATCAGGTCCGGGCCTACCTTCGGTACTTCCCGTCATCGGCGTGGTCCTATCCACCCGACCTACCGGGTGGCGACGACGGCTACCGTGCGGTGCCGGAACTGCTGGAGCTCGTTCCCCGCAACGGGCGGCGCGTCTACGACATGCGCCAGGTGGTCGACGTGATCTTCGACGCCGACTCCCTCTTCGAGGTCCAACCCGACTTCGGGCCGTCGCTGCTGTGCTTCCTCGGCCGCCTGGGCGGCCATCCGGTGGCGGTGGTGGCCAACCAACCGCAGGTGCTGGCCGGATCGGTCGATGCCGACGGGGCTGATAAGGGCGCCCACTTCATCGCCGTCGCCGACTCGTTCCACCTGCCGCTCGTGTTCCTGGCGGACAATCCCGGCGTCATGCCCGGCAGCCAGTCCGAGCGTCAGGGGATCCTGCGCAGCGGGGCCCGCATGTTCGCGGCCCAGACCCAGGCCCGGGTCCCGAAGCTGACCGTGGTCATACGCAAGGCCTACGGCTTCGGGTCGATGGTGATGGGCATGATCGGCTTCGACGGTCAATCGGCCACCTTCACCTTCCCGGGAGCCACCATGGGGGCCATGGGAGCGGCGGCCATGAGCCGGGCCCGGGGTTCGGACGAGGACGAAGCCACCCTCCTGCGCCGTTTGGAGGTAGAGGCGTCCTACCGCTCGGCGGAGAGCTTCGGCCAGGACGAGATGATCAGCCCGGTGGAGACCCGCAACCGCCTGTTGCAGGCCCTTGAACGGGCCCTTCACCGCCGCCAGGCCGCCGCCGAACCGGCGTCGCGCACGGCCATCATGCCGTAGCCCCCGGCCGCGCCTGATCTGTTCATGCCATAGTGCCCAGCCAACAGGACCGACCGGAAGGAGAGCGGGAATGACATTCGCAGTGGTGACCGGGGCGGCCCGGGGGATGGGCCGCAGTTGTGTCGAGCAGGTACGGGCCCTGGCCGATCATGTCGTGGCCGTAGACCTCGATGCCCCCGACATAGAAGGCACGCTCGGGGTCGCTTGCGACATCTCCGATGCCGGCGCGGTCGCCGCCTTGGTGGCGCAGGTGCGAGATCTCGGACCGCTACGGGCCCTGGTCCACGCCGCCGGCATCTCCCCGACCATGGGCGAGCCCCGCCGGGTCTTCGCCGTCAACCTGGTCGGCAGCCACTTGCTCGTGGAGGCCTTCGAGCCGTTGGTCGGGCCCGGGACGTCAGCTGTGCTGTTCTCCTCGCTGGCGGCCCACCAGATAGCCCCCTTCGCCCAAGCCGATCAGGACGCCATCCTCGACGGCCCCGGCGCCCCGGACTTTCTCGACCGTATCGTCACGACGGTCGTCGACAGCGGCCATGCCTATGCCGTGTCGAAGCGGGGGGTGGTACGCCTGGTCGGGCGCGCCGCGGTCCGCTGGGCCCGGCTCGGAGGTCGGATCAACTCCGTTGCTCCCGGCCTCATCGACACTCCCATGGGGAAGCAGGAGCTCGAGGGCCAGCCAGCCATGCGGGACATGTTCGAGAAGTCGCCGATGGGGCGCATGGGGCACCCCGAGGAGATCGCCGCGGTGGTCGGCTTCCTCCTGTCGGACCAAGCGTCGTTCGTATCGGGTATCGACGTGCTCGTGGACGGGGCCCTCCTGCCCAACCTGTGACAGCCCCGTCGAGTGCGGGGGAACGGCCGCCTCCGGGGAGCACCCGCTCTCTCAGCTGCGGGGGATCCGGCTCCAGGGAAGATCGCGGTCGAAGCCGGGCTCGCGGGGCAGGCCCAGAGCCCGCTCGGCCAGGTTGTTCTTCTGGACCTCGGTGGTCCCCCCACCGATCGACACCGAGTACCGGCCGACCAGCTCGGCCCCCACCCATAGCTGCACCTCGTCCTCGCCGGTGGTCGCCGACACCCCGGCAATGGCGGTCGCCAGGTCCCCCGAGCGGGCCCGGTTGGCGGTCATGAACAGCTTGAGGATGGAGGGATCCACGGGCGGCTTCTCCCGGCGGCGAACCGCGGTCATGATCCGGTCAGCCATCAGGTCGAGGACCTTCTCGCGGGTGAAGAAGTCGGCCAGCTTCTGGCGTACCAGCGCGTCGCCTGTCCTCCCGTGGATCTCGGCCAGGCGGAGCAGGTTCGGGTAGGTCTTGTTGCCGCTCCCGCCGATCAGAGCCGCCTCGTTGGCCAGCACCGTGCGGGCCACCGCCCAACCGCCGTCGATCTGGCCGAGGACGTTGGCTACCGGGACCCGAACCTCCTCGAGGAAGACCTCGTTGAAATGGGCCGCTCCCGTCGCCTGGACGAGCGGGCGCACCTCGACGCCCGGCGAGTGCATGTCGATGAGCAGGAAAGTTATGCCCTGGTGTTTGGGCCGGTCCGGGCTGGTGCGCACCAAAAGGAACCCGTGGTCACACCACTGGGCCGCGGAGTTCCAGACCTTCTGACCGGTGACCACGAACTCGTCGCCGTCGCGCACCGCCCGGCAACCGAGAGAAGCCAGGTCCGACCCCGAGCCCGGTTCACTGAACAGCTGACACCAGGCGTCATCACCCGAATGCAGCCGGGGCAGCAGTTCCCGCTTCTGCTCCTCGGTGCCGTAAGCCATCAGCGCCGGCCCGAGCATGGCGATGCTGGAGGCGATGAAGCCCGAGCTGCCGTTGTAGGCCCGCGCTTCCTCGTTGTAGATGCTCTCCTGCCAGGCGGGCCCGTCCTGACCGCCGTACTCCTTGGGGTAGGTGAAGGCGGTCATCCCCGCGTCGAAACGGGTGCGCTGCCACGCCCGACCCTTCTCGAAGTCGAGCCGCGCGTCGTCGCCCGAAGTGTGGAAGGTCAACCGCCAGGGGCTGGACTGCCGCTTGGGCTCGGAGTTGGCATCCAAGAAGCGCCGCACCTCGGAACGGAAGGCCGCTTGCTCGGGGGTTTCATGGTTAACGGTGGCGTCTATCGTGTTCATCTTCTACATTCCGTCCGCTATGGTCGCCGGGACGGTATCACTCCCGACCGTCAGGGAAGCTTGCGGAAAGCCAGCACGTCGCCGGCCACGTCCCGAACGGACCGTCTAGCGGCACGAGCCGAGCGGCGAATCCGCTCGAAGGCCTCGGCCGCGTCGAGTTCGTGCAAACCCATCAGCATTCCGACCGCCCGGTCTATGGAGATGCGCACCGACAGGGCCCGCTCGAGTTGACCGACCAGCTGCTCGTGGCGCGCCCCGAGCAGGGCCGTGGTCAACAGGTGCTCGATCACCCCGTCGATGGCCTGGACGGCGGCCACGTCGCTGCGGTCCCAGCCGTGAGCCTCCCGGTGGTAGACGTTGAGCGATCCGACGGCCGCCCCCGCGACGTGGACCGGGACCCCCAGGATGCCGCGTATCCCGTTGCCGACCAGCACCGGGCGCAGGTCCGCCCACCGGTCGTCTTCGGCCATGTCGGACACCATGACCACCTCGTCGTCGATGAGCGCCGAGACGCACGGCCCCCGGCCGGTGGTCTCCTGCAGGGCCTCGAGGATCTGCGCACCCTCGTCGGTGGAGGCCACGTGGCGCAGGTCCTGGCCCTCGTCGAGCAGGAGCACTCCGGCTCCGTCCACGGCGAACAGCTCGGGCATGGCCCCGACCACCGCACCCAGTGCCTCCCGGAGATCCATCCGGCCCAGCTCCTGACGGCTCAGCCGCCCCATCACCGCGCTCAGGGCGCCGTCGTCGACGTTCACCAGCGACACCTACCCCCTACGGCCATTGCCCTACCGCCGCTGACAGGCCTATGATCGACCCGCCGCCCTGACCCTGCGGTCCCGCTTCTCCGCCGACAGCGAGGACCCCAATGCAGGACGAGTACCAGCCCACCGAGATATCGACGTCGGTGCAGGCCGACGGTGTCGTCGTCTTGCACGTGTCCGGGGAGGTCGACATGGCCACTGCCCCTGATCTGCGAGCCGCGGCTGTCTACCACCTCGCGGCCGGGCGGAACGTCGCCGTGGACCTGGCGGAGACCACCTTCATGGACGCCTCCGGCGTGTCGGCCCTCCTCGCCGTCAACGGTGCGGCCCGGCGGGTCGGGCGTTCGCTGACGGTGCTGCACGCCTCTCACCGCCCGGTGGCCCGGGTCCTCCAGCTGAGCGGCGTGACCGAGGTGTTGAGCATCCGAGACCCTGAGCTACGGCTGAGTTAGCGCCGTCGCGCCTATCGGTTCGACCTGCGCTCAGCCCGCCGCCGCCACCGACTCGATGGCCGTACCGTCGAAGAACCGGGGATTGGCGCCGGCCCACAGCTTCAGCGGATTCTCGAACACGAACCGGCGGAACTGCTCCTCGTCGATGTGGCCGTGCTCGACCAGTTCGTAGGCCTCGGGGACGACCTCGCACATGTCGCGGACATCCCAGTGACCGACATCGGAGGCGAACAGGGCGGGAAGGGAGACCCCGCCGGCGTTCAACCGGGGGCTGAACGCCAGCACGTTCATGGGGTCGTCGGCCTCGCAGCCGAAGAAGAAACGCTCGGAAAAGAGCCGGTAGAGGTCCTCGAGCGAACCCAGCCCCGAGGCGCCGAACATGTCCACGTCCTGTTCGAGCTCGTCCGGGTCAGACAGCATGGCCAGCCCGTCAGAAAGTCGCTCAACCCGCTCGGCCATCCCACCGCCGGCATACTCGGCGAAGAGCCGTCCCAGCAGGTCCCGGTCGATCGAAGCCGGGTTGTAGTGCTCGATGGCCTGGCGATTGCGCTTCTCGTAGTGACCCACCAACCCGGCGAGGAGGGCCGACGCCCACGCCACCCCGCCCTCCTGGAAGGCGAAGCGTAAGCCCGGGAAGCGCATCGGGACACCACCGAAGACCAGCGACCGGCAAGTCCCCTCGTCGGCGGCGGCGAAATTCCCGACCTGGTTGTAGGAGTTGTTGGTGGTCGACATGCGGGTGCCCCAACCCTGGCCCCCCGAGTGGAAGGTGGGCGCCACCCCGAGCTCCTCGCAGCGCTGCCACAGCGGGTCGTAGTCGTGGAGAGAGTCGTGACCGAGGGTGTCGATCCAGCGGCCGGGGCTGTGGGGGGCGTCGTCGTAGGGCCGCGGGATGGTACCGCCGAGCATGATGGCCTTGAGGCCCAGTTCGACCACGGCGTGGTCCAGCTCGGCGATGGCCTCGTCGGGCGTGAAGGTCGGGATGGCCGCGACCGGCTCCAGGCGGTCCCGGTAATCGGCGTAGGCCTCGGCGTAGTAGCGGTTCACCGCCCGGGCCAGAGCGACGCGCAGCTCGGCGTTGCCGAGGGAGGTGACCGGCAGGCCGTAGGTCGGGTACAGCACGGCGAAGTCGATGCCGAGCTGGTCCAGGCGTTGGTACTGGAGCCGGGGCAGCATGGCCGTGGCCCGATCCAGGGTGTGACGGGCCGGCAACCCCCACACCCCGGCCACGTGTATCCCGAGCTGGCGACGGCGAGCCGGGGAGGGCACCGCGACGCGCGGCCCCGACGACTTGACCATCTGGTCGAAGGCCCGGCCCAGGTCCGGGCCGGCGTCTTCGACCAGGAAATCCCGAACCAACGGCAGGTACTCGATGAGATGACCGTCGCTGTCGATGATCGGATGATCTATCCGGTCTCGCACCGCAGCGACCCGGTCGGGCCGGATGAACTCCATGTCCTCCCCCTGGAGCTGCGCCGCTGCGCAGCTCCGCCGCTCATGACGTGACGGTCACGCCCAGCAGATCGAGCAGATTACCGCCCATGATCCGGGCCAGTTCGGCGTCGTCGAGGCCGCGCAGCTCGTCGAGATAGCTGAGCGGATCACCCAGGCCCTCCACATGGGGATAGTCGGACCCGAACACCACCCGCTCGGCGCCCAGCAGGGCGACCAGGTCGCGGGGATCCTCCTCGTGGAAGGGATGGGTCCAGAAGCTGCGCTTGAAGGTGATCGACGGCTTCTCGGCGAAAGCCTGCGGCATCATCTCGTAGGTGTGGTCGAGGCGCCGCAGCAGTCTGGGGACCCAGCCGCCACCGTTCTCCACCAGCACGAACTTGAGATTGGGGAAGCGGGTGAGCAGGCCGTGGGCGATGATGGACGTGATGGCGTCCTGGATGTCGCGGTAGTCGGCGCCGAGCGCGGCGCTGAACGGCTTGGGCTGGCCGAAGGCCAGCATCTCGCCGTGGGCCCCCTCCCACTCGTTGTAGTAGCGGTGGTATCCGTCGTCGGAGGCGTGGATGACCACCAGCACGCCGGAGTCCTGCACCTTGGACCAGAACGGGTCGAACTCCGGCAGCGCGAACGAGCGGGGACCGCGGTAGCCCCAGGCCGGGGCGGGACGCATCAGGATGGCTTTGGCCCCCTGCTCCACCGACCAGTCCAGCTCGGCGCACGCCTGGTCGACCAGGCCCGGCGTGATCAGCGGCGTGGAGAACATCCGGTTCTTGTAGTTGAACGGCCACTCCTCGGCGATCCAACGGTTGAGTGCGTGAACGACCGCGCCGCAGAGCTCGGGATCGTCGGTCATGCGCTCCTCTATCAGGCTGGCGAGGGTCGGGTAGATGAACGCACCGTAGAGGCCCTGCTCGTCCATCAACGCCAGGCGGGGCTCCGCCGAGCGGAACGCCTCGGGGCAGTCGATACCCCGGCCGATTATCTCCCGGGCCGACTTGCCATCAGGGTTGCCGTTCTTGAAGTACTCCTCCTGGGCCCCGGGACGACCCACCCGATCGAAGGTGGGGTTGGGGATGTAGTCGCTCACATGGCCCCGGACCATGATCTTGGTGCGTCCCCTCACCTCGACGAAATCGATCACCCCGGCATACCGGTCGGGCAGGTAGCGGGTCAACGCGTCCCGGGTCTCGTAGAGGTGGTTATCGGCGTCGAAGACAGGAAAGCTGACGTCGCGGGAAGCCATGGGGCACCTCCTCGGAACTGTGTTCCGTTGGGCTCGGGGACGATCGGTGTGCAGCTGCTGCTGTGACCGATGTTACTACCAGGGCCTCATCGCCGCCCCGGCGGCGGCCCCACCGGGGACCGGCCCTCAGACGGCTCGGCGCTTCTTGGTCCGGATGGTCGCCTCGCCACCCGGCTCGGGGCGGGCGCACAGCCCGGCCCGGCAGAACGCCCACAGCCGCTCGGCGATCTCGGGGTAGGACAGATCGGCGGGCGCGAAGGCGTAGTGGTGGAAGACCGACATGACCAGCTGGTTGATCAGCCAGGCGTCATAGGCCGGATCGGCGACCTCGATCAGGCCCCGGTCCCGGGCCGCTTCGATCTCGCCGCGCAGGAGGTCGGTGAAAGGCCTGGTGGCCCGCTCCATCTCCTCGGGGTAGAGCGACGACAGGCGCCAGTGCTCGGCGGTGATGAACCGGGGACCGTGGGGGGTGTCACCGCTCCGAGCGAGGGACTCGACCACCACCGAGATGTAGGAGCGCATGCGCTCGAGGGGATCGTCGAGCGACGCCGCCCGCTTCTTGTACTCCGCGGCCGAGGTCTCGACCATGTCCTCGATCACCGCGATGAGCAGCTGGTCCTTGCCGGGGAAGTAGCGGTAGAAGGTCTGCAGGGCGATCCGTGCCTCTTTGACCAGGTCCTGGGTGGTGAAGGCGGAGCCCTTTACCGAGATGAGGCGCTGGGCCGCCCGCACGATGGCCCGGGCCTGCTCCACTCCCCTAACACGCGACTTCTGCACCACCGGAGATCGGTCGGCGGCTCGCTCGGCCCAGGACACTCCCGGGACTGTACCGCTGCCCGGGCGGCCGCCCTCGCCAGGCCGGACGCGGAAGGCCGGACCCGGAAGGCCGGACCCGGAAGGCCGGGCTCCTATCCCCGGGAGAGAGACGAGCGGTCCAGATCGGCGACCGAGGCCACCCCGAGCAGCGTGAGGGTGCGGCGCACATCGGCGGCGAACCATTGGAGCACCCGGTCCACGCCCCGCTCCCCGGCGGCCGCCAGTCCGTACAGGTAGGCCCGGCCGGCCATGCACGCGTCGGCGCCGGCCGCCACCGCCTTCACTATGTCGCTCCCGCGCCGCACGCCGCCGTCGCAGATGATGGCGACCCGTCCACCCACGGCGTCGGCGACCGGAGCGACCAGGTCGAAGGGGGCGGGGGCCCCGTCGAGCTGGCGGCCACCGTGGTTGGACAGGACCACGGCCTCCACGCCCGCCGCGACGGCCTTCCGGGCGTCTTCCACCGACTGGACACCCTTCAGGATCAACGGCTTGTCCCAGTGGCTCCTCATCCACTCCACATCGGTCCAGCTCAGGCCGGGGTCGAACTGGGAGTTGATGTAGTCGGACAGGTTCACCGGGGAGGTCCCGTCCCCGACCGACCGACCGGCAACGTTGGCGAAACGGATGGGCTCGGCGCTGACCAGCCCGAGCGTCCAGGCCGGGTGAAGGGCACCGTCCAAGAGGGTCCGAGGTCCGATCCGGGGGGGGAGGGTGAAGCCCCGGCGGACGTCGCGTTCGCGCCGGCCCAGGACCGCCGTGTCGACGGTCAACACCAGGGCCTCGTAAGAGCTGTCCGCGGCCCTCTGGATCATCTCCCGCAGCAGTCCCCGGTCCCGCCAGGCGTACACCTGGAACCACAGCCGACCGTCGCTGACCTCCCGGACGTCCTCGATGGATCGGGTCCCGAGGGTCGACAGCGTGTAGGGCAGCCCGGCGCGCGCCGCCGCCCGGGCCACGGCCAACTCCCCCTCGGGGTCGGCGATCCGGGTGAAGCCGGTGGGAGCCAGGACCAGCGGGAAGGCCAGTGGGCGACCCAGCAGCTGCGATCCGACGTCGACCGGGCCGAGCCCGGCGAGCACCCGCGGCCGGAACCCCACCCGGGCGAAAGCCTCGACGTTGGCCCGCAGGCTGCGTTCGTCCTCGGCGCCCCCATCTATGTAGTCGAACACCCCGCCCGGCAGGCGCCGGCGGGCCAGCCGCCGCAGGTCGGCCACGTTGGCCGCCCGGGCCAGGCGCCGCTCGACCGGATCTCCCTCGAGCGGCGCCCAGCGGACCACCGATCGCAGGGCCTGGCGGGGGTTCATCCGGGTCGCTCGGTCCCGACCCGTAGCTCGGGTTCCTCCCGGCCGAGAAGCCGGTCGACGTTGGCCCGCACCTCGGGCGAGCCGAAGGAGCGTTCCTCAGCGCTGAGCGCGAAGTCGATGGTCGCCAGGACCGCCCGCTCCAGCTGCAGGTTGAGTATCCGCTTGGTGTCCTCGAGCGCCCGCCGGGGCAGCCGGGCCACGCGTCGGGCGCAGGCAAGGGCCTGCTCGAGGACCTCGTCGTCGGGGCAGACATGGTTGACCAGCCCTATCTGGGCGGCCCGCTCGGCGGGGATACGGTCGCCGGTGAAGGCGTACTCCTTGGCCAACTGGAGGCTGGTGAGGAGCGGCCAGGTGATGGGTCCCCCATCGGCCGCCACCAGGCCCACCATGACGTGGGGGTCGGCGAGGTGGGCGCTGGCGGCCATGAAGGAGATGTCCGACAGCGCCACCAGGCTGCAGCCGAGACCCACCGCCGGGCCGTTGACGGCGGCGATGACCGGGATTCGGCAGGAGACCATGCCGGTCACGATCAGGCGAGCGTGGCCCAGGCTGGCCCGGCGCAGTTCGGCGTCGTCGATCAGCTGGTCGAGGTAGGCGAAGTCACCCCCGGCGCAGAAGGCCCGGCCGTTGCCCGTCAAGACGACGGCCGCGGCGTCGCAGTCGGCGTCAAGCTGCGGCCACAGCTCGGCCAGACCCTGATGGAGGCGGTGGTTGGTGGCGTTGAGGTCGTCGGGACGGTTGAGGCGGACGACCCGCACAGGCCCGTCGAACTCCACCTGGATCTCCTCGGGAAGCACGTAGCCGGGCACGACAACACCTATAGCACCGGCGGCCAACCACTTATCCCGCCCGGTCGTTCCTTGGGCGAACTAAATTCGTCCGCTATGACGCGTTGGTCCGGCCGGTGCTGGTAGCTCTCCTGCGGGCCCGCCTCGCCCCCTACCGGCGGGTCATCATCGGGATGATCCTGCTCCAGGCCGCCCAGACGGTCTGCAGCCTGTTCCTGCCCAGCCTCAACGCCGCCATCATCGACAAGGGCATCCTCCGCCACAACCAGGGTTACATCCGGGCCACCGGAGCCGAGATGGTCGGCTTCTCGCTCGCCCAGATCCTCCTGGCCATCGCCGCGGTGTACCTCGGAGCCAAGGTGGCCATGAGCTTCGGACGTGACGTCCGGGCGGCCATGTTCCACCAGGTGACGGCCTTCTCGGCCCGCGAGGTCGGCACCTTCGGGGCCCCCTCCCTCATCACCAGGATCAGCAACGACGTCCAGCAGGTGCAGCTCCTCGTCGTGATGGTGGCGACCATGGCCGTTGCCGCCCCGATCACCATCGTCGCCGGGATCATCGCCGCCATGCGCCAGGATCTCGGCCTGTCGGCCATCCTGGCCGTGAGCATCCCGGTGGCGGCCGTGGTGCTCGGTGTCATAGTGGCCAAGATGGTTCCGGCGTTCCGGCTGATGCAGGAGCGCATCGACCAGATCAACCGGGTGCTGCGGGAGCAGATCACCGGCATCCGGGTGGTCCGGGCCTTCGTGCGGGAGCCCCTCGAACGGGAGCGATTCGCCCGGGCCAACGCCGATCTCACCGACACCGCCCTGCGGGCCGGCCGCCTCATGGCCTCGACCTTCCCCACCGTGAACCTGGTGATCAACCTGTCGTCGGTGGCGGTCCTTTGGATCGGCGCGTCGCGCATCCAGAGCGGGCACATGCAGATCGGGTCGCTGGTGGCCTATCTCAGCTACCTCATCCAGATACTCATGTCGGTGGTCATGGCCACGTTCATGATCATGATGATTCCCCGAGCTTCGGTATCGGCCGGTCGCATCCAGGAGGTGCTCCTCACCGAGCCGACGGTGGCCGACCCGCGGCACCCGGTGGCGCCCACGCCCGGCGCAGTCGAGGTCGAGTTCCGCGCTGTCGCTTTCCACTATCCCGGCGCCGAGCATCCCGTCCTCACCGACATCTCCCTGCTCACCCGCCCGGGTGAGACGACCGCCATCATCGGCTCCACCGGGGCGGGCAAGACGACCCTTCTCCAGCTCGTGCCGCGCCTGTTCGACGTGACCGCCGGGTCGGTGCTCCTCGGCGGCGTCGACGTGCGAGACCTCGACCTCGACTATCTGTGGTCGGTGGTCGGGCTGGTCCCCCAGCGGCCGTTCCTGTTCTCTGGGACGGTGGCCTCCAACCTGGCCTACGGGAAGCCCGACGCCACGGAGGCGGAGATGTGGACGGCCTTGGAGGTGGCCCAGGCCGCCGACTTCGTCCGGCGCATGCCCGGCGGCCTCGGGACCCGGATAGACCAGGGGGGAACCAACGTATCGGGGGGTCAACGCCAGCGGTTGGCCATCGCCCGGGCCCTGGTCCGAAGGCCTCGCGTGTACCTCTTCGACGACTCGTTCTCAGCTCTCGATCTGGCCACCGACGCCCGGCTGCGCGCCGCGCTGAAGCCCTACACCCGCGACGCCGCCATGCTGGTCGTGGCCCAGCGGGTGTCCACCATCGTCGACTCCGAGCGCATCGTGGTCCTCGAAGACGGAGCCATCGTCGGTACGGGCACCGACGCCGAGCTCCGGCTCAACTGCCCGACCTACGCCGAGATCGTGCAGTCCCAGATCGGCGAGCGCGAGCCGGCATGACCAGTATCCGGAAGATGGGGGGCCCCGGCGCTACCGGGCGGAGCGGGCACCGGACCGGCCCCGGGTCCGGGTCCGGGTCCCCGCTTGGGTCCGGGTCCCCGCTTGGGTCCTGGTCCCCGCTTGGGTCCTGGTCCGGGTCCCCGCTTGGGTCCTGGTCCCCGCTTGGGTCCTGGTCCGGGTCCCCGCTTGGGTCCGGGTCCGGGTCCGGGTCCCCGCTTGGGTCCGGGTCCCCGACGGGCTGGTCACCGGGCCCGCCGTGCGTCGGAGCATCCTTCGGCCACGAACTTCTTCACGATCCGAGACGGCCGTGACCGCCGTCGACCCGGACCAGGGCACCGAGGAGGACACCCTCGACCGGGTCCCCGTGACCGAGACCCGCCCCGCCGGACGGTGGAACTCAGCAGCTGTCCCCGGGGAGCGCTCCAAGGACTTCGGTGCAGTGGTCGGCCGCCTGGCCCGGCTTCTCGCCACCGAGCGGGACAAGCTCGTGATCGTGTCCCTGACTTCGGTGCTCGGGGTCGTCCTCAACGTCTTCGGCCCCAAGGTGCTCGGCCATGGCACGGACATCATCATCCAGGGGTACATCCACCACCACATCTCCTTCTCCGATCTCGACCGTGTACTGGCTCTTGCCGGCGCCCTGTACACCGGATCGGTGGTGGCCACCCTGGTGACGGCCTACGTCATCGCCGGCGTGGTCCAGCGTCTGATGCAGCGGCTGCGGCGATCCGTGGAGGAGAAGATCCATGCGCTGCCCCTCGCCTACATGGACCAGGGATCGCGCGGCGACCTGCTCAGCCGGGTGACCAACGACATCGACAACATCGCCCAGAGCCTCCAGCAGACCCTCAGCCAGATGCTGAACTCCGTCCTGATGCTCATCGGAGTGGCGGTGATGATGTTCACCATCTCGCCCCTGCTCGCCGGGGTGGCCCTGACCACCGTGCCGGTCTCGATCATCTCCATGCGCTGGATCGCCGGCCGGGCCCGGCCGCGCTACATCTCCCAGTGGCGCAGCACCGGCTCTCTCAACGGGATCGTCGAGGAGGCGTTCACCGGGCACGCCATAGTCAAGGCCTTCGGGCGCCAACGCGACGTCGAAGCCAGTTTCCGGCAGAAGAACGAGGAGCTGTACGAAGCGTCCTTCGGGGCTCAGTTCATGTCCAGTGTGATGCAGCCGGTGAGCCTATTCATGGGCAACATCCAGTACGTGATCGTGGCCGTGGTGGGCGGCCTCAGAGTTGCCGCGGGGGCCATCAGCATCGGCGACATCCAGGCCTTCGTGCAGTACTCGCGGACCTTCTCCATGCCGCTCACCCAGCTGGCCTCAATGATGAACGTATTCCAGAGCGGCATGGCTTCACTGGAGCGGGTGTTCGAACTGCTCGACGAACCCGAGGAGGAGGCCGACCCACCCCCCACCGGCCAGGCCGGCAGGCAGGGACGGGTGACCTTCGAGCACGTGTCGTTCTCCTACCACCCGGACCGGACCCTCATCCAGGATCTCTCGATCGTCGCCGAGCCCGGCCAGACCGTCGCCATCGTCGGTCCCACCGGTGCCGGCAAGACCACTTTGGTCAACCTCCTCATGCGCTTCTACGACGTCGATGCCGGCAGGATCACCGTGGACGGCTTCGACATCGCGCTGATGCCCCGGGCCGAACTGCGGTCACGCATGGGCATGGTCCTCCAGGACACCTGGCTGTTCGGAGGAACGATCCGGGACAACATCGCCTACGGCAATCCAGACGCTACCGACGACCAGATACTCGAAGCGGCCCGGGCCACCTACGTCGACCGCTTCGTCCACTCCCTACCCGACGGTTACGACAGCCTCATCAACGAGGAGGCCGACAACATCAGCGCCGGCCAGAAGCAGCTGATCACCATCGCCCGGGCGTTCCTCGCCGACCCGGCAGTGCTGATCCTCGACGAGGCCACCAGCTCGGTCGACACCCGGACCGAGGTCCAGATCCAAGAAGCCATGAACCGCCTGCGATCCCAGCGCACGTCGTTCGTGATCGCCCACCGCTTGTCCACCATCCGCGGCGCCGACACCATCTTGGTCATGGAGCAGGGTCGCATCGTCGAACAGGGCTCCCACCGGGAGCTGCTGGCTCTCGACGGCGCCTACGCCCGGCTCTACAGCTACCAGTTCGGCGCCGCCGTAGCCGAGGTCGAGTAAGGCCCTCAGGCGCGGGGGGAGGCCGTCACCGTCAGGTCGCGCAGGCACACCGGCACCGTCAGGGCCGCCACGACGGCGCTGGCCGCCTCATCGACTTCCATGGTGTCGGGACCGTTGTCCAAGAGGTACCCCTCTGCGCCCCATTGCGGTGACACGGCCGCCAGCACCTCAGGGTCCCACGACGCGTAGACCTCGGTGCCGAGGGTCATTCCGATCCGCACCGATGTGAACGCCACGTCGCGGTGCTCCGACCGCCAGGCCCGCACCAGTTCCTCCAGAGCCGCTTTGCTGGTCGCATACACACCCATGGCCGGCAACGGCCGGCCCGTCGATGAGGCCGAGATCAGAGCGACCCGGCCCTTCGATCGCCTCAGGTGGGGCAGCGCCGCCCGAACTACGAGAGAGGCGCCGACCACGTTGGTGCTGAGGGTGTTCAACCACACCTCGGCCGAGGCCTCGGCGATCGGAACGAGGGTGTCCACGGCCGTGGCGTAGACCACGGCGTCGAGGCCGCCGAGGGCATCGACGGCTTCGGCCACCGCCCTCTCGCACGCTTCGGGGTCCCTCACGTCGCAGACCACCGCAGATGCGCCGGCGCCGACTCCGGCGGCGGCCACGGCCTCGCTCAGCCGCTCGGTCCGTCGGGCTGCGAACACCACCCGGGCACCGAGAGCCGCCGCCTGCAGGCCGACGGCCCGCCCGATCCCCGACGATGCCCCTACGACGAGCACCCGACGCCCTTGGAGCGCCCCGGAAGGACCCGGCGGCCCGGACGGCCCGGACGGCTCGGACGGGCCTGAGGGGCCTGACGGGCCCGGCGGCCCTTGCGGGCTGGATTGGTCCGACGGGATGACATCTGATTCAGAGGCGGGCGGCATCGCGGAAGGTGGCATCGGGGGCAACGTAGCCCACCAACGTTTCCGCTACTCTCACCCGCCGTGGAGATGTGGGAGCTGACGGCCCGGGAAGCCATCCGCGACCTGGTTACCCGCTACAACTCCAACGGCGACACCGGACGCATCTCGCACGTCCTGGAGCTCTTCGCGGACGACGCGGTAATGGAGGTGTCCGGCGATCACGGCTCCCCCCGGCTATACCGGGGCCACGACGAGATCGCCACCATCTTCACTGGGGCCCGCGATCGCTGGGCGGCCACCAACACCACCCGCCAGGCTCCCGGTTACATCCGCCATTCGGTCACCACCCACCAGATCGACCTCATCGACGAGGACCACGCCTCGGGGCGGGCCTACTTCCAGGTGGTGATGTCCCACGGACTGGACCACTGGGGTCGCTACTTCGACGACTACGAGCAGCGCCACGGTCGATGGCTGTTCACGCGACGGCGGGTCACCACCGAGGGTCGCAGCCCCAACAGCATCACCTGAGACCCGGCGCCCTTGGGCGGCCGGATCCAAAGTGAATCTGCGAACGGTTGCGAATCCACGGCGGCTTTCCCGCCCTGGTTTCGCAATCATTCGCAGATTCACCTTCGTTCCGGCGCCCCCCCCGCCGCGTCCACCTGGCGCACCCCCCCGGCGCACCCCCCCGGCGCACCC
>JAKCDU010000068.1 GCA_021838445.1 Actinomycetes bacterium
TGGGGGCCGCACACTTTCTCCTCCAGCGACCCGGCTGGTGGCCATTGCCGCCGCTCAGGCGGCGTAGCCGGCCCGGTCCGGGCGCCCTCTACCCGGCGGTGAGCCTCATCCAGCCGGGGGCCTGGCCTCCTTCGACGGCCGCGCCGATAGCGTCCCAGGGCACCACGCCGATCCCGACGGTCCAGCCGCGACCCGGGCGACCTCCCGTCAGGCTGACCGCCGTCCCACCCGGCGCCGGTGACGACCACACCGCCACCGTGAAGTTACCGGCGGCCACCACCCGCCCGGTGAGCCGACCGTCGCTGGGGTGGCGCTGCTCGAGCACTGCGCCGGTGCCCGGCCGGCCGTGGCGCTCCCACACCTCCACGTAGCCGGCGCCCCGCTCGATCAGCGTGTCGGCGCTCCATTCGATCTCGGCGTGGTCCTCGTAGCCCGCCGGACGTCCCAGGCTGTCGATGTCGTGGCGCCAAGTGACAGCTGTACCGTCACACACCAGTGAGCCGGTGAAAGCCTGGGCCCGGTCGAGGGCCGCCTCGGTGGGCTCGCCGCGGGGGACCCGGACGTCGGCGAACCAGCGGCCGGCCTGCACCCACACCACATCGCTGACCTCTTCGGCCCCAGCCGCCCCCAACGACCGGCTGCGGCGCACCCACGCCCCCTGGACCCACCCGGGCGTAACCGGCTCCGACCCCGGCTCCGGCACCGGCTCGGTCCCGCTCAAGCGAGGCTGAGCCGGGGATCGGCGACGGCCTGCAGGACGTCCACCAAGGTGTTGATCACGACGTAGCCGACCCCGAGGACCAAAGTCACGCCCCCGATGGCCGGGAAGTCGGCGGCGGGGATGCTCTGGTCGGTGTACAGCCCGATCCCCGGCCAGGCAAACACCGTCTCGATGACCACCACCCCGGCGAACATCAGTCCGGCCTGCAGGCCGGTCATGGACAGGGCCGAGTTCAAGGAGTTGCGCAGGGTGTGGCGCAGCAGCACCGCCCGCTCGGTGAGCCCCTTGGACCGGGCCGTGCGCACGTAATCGGAGCGCATCGTGGTCACCAGGCTGGTGCGCAGAACCCGGCCGATGGACACCGCCGGGCCGAGAGCCACGCACAGGCCGGGCAGGATCAGGTGCTTCCAGGCGTCGATCCACATGGCGAGCTGCCCGTGCACCAGCGTGTCGACCACCAGGATCCCAGTGGGGCCGGTGGGGGCATTGTTGTAGGCGGTGTCGTTGGTGGCCGGCAACCAGTGCAGCCGGTTGAAGAACAAGAGGATCCCGAGCAGGGCCAGCAGGAATGCCGGGGCCGACGCCCCTGAGACCATGATCAGCCGGAACGCCGCCGCCCCCCGCCACCGGCCGGCCGACGCCAGGCCCAGCAGGCCGCCGAGGACCACGGCCAGGAACAGGCCGAAGAGGGTCAGCTCCACGGTGGCCGGCAGGTAGGCCCCCAGGTCGGTCGCCACGCCCCGGCGGGTACGCAGCGAGTTGCCCAGGTTCCCGGTCAGCACCCCCTTCACGTAGTGGAAGTACTGGTCGACCAGAGGCCGGTCATAGCCGAGGATGTGGCTCTCCCGGGCGATAGCCGCTTTGGAGGCGTTGGCGCCGAGGTAGGCGTGCACCGGGTCGGTTCGGCTCAGCTTCTGCAGGAGGAAGATCGTGGCCGACAGCACCAGGAGTATGGCCACCATGGAGACCACGCGTTTGACGACGAGTTTGATCATCGATCCCCCATGAGGTCGCGGACGCCGTCACCGGCGAGGTTGGCCAGGAAGGCCACGAGGAACACCACGAGGGCCGGCATGACCGGCACCCACCACTCCTGCAGCAGGTACTGCAGGCCACGCGCCGCCATGGCTCCCAGCTCAGGGGCAGGGGCCGGCGCGCCCAGGCCGAGGAACGACAGCGAAGCCAAGGTGACGATCAGGTTGCCGACGTCGAGGCTGGCCGTGACCAGGACCGCGGGAACGGCCCCGGGCAGGATGTGGCGCCAGGCCCGGCGCAGGGGTCCGACGCCGGCCAGTCGGGCCGCCTCGATGTGGGGACGCGACGCCAGGGCTCTCGCCTCGGCCCGGACGATGCGGGCGTAGAAGGGCCACCACACGATGGACACGCCGATCAGGGTGTGCACGAAGCTCGGACCGAGGGCGGCGACCACGGCGATGGCCAGCACCGGTCCGGGCATGGCCAGGAAGATGTCGGTGAAGCGCATCAGAGCGTCGTCGACCCAGCCGCCGGCGGCGCCCGCCACCAGGCCGATCAGACCGCCGATCACCACCCCGGAGGCGATCACCGCCCCCGCCGCCGCCAGGCTGGAGCGCAGCCCGAACAGGACCCGGCTCAAGATGTCCTGGCCCACCTCGTCGCTGCCGAGCAGGAAGCCACCGTGTCCGGGCGCCATGAAAGGTATGCCGACCGGCACGATCGGGCTGTGGGGCGCCACCGCCGGGGTGACGATGGCGACCAGCACCACCACGGCGAAGGCGCCTACGGCCAGCAGGTCCACCGTCGACGCCCGGCGTCCGACCACCCGGATTTGGCGGATCCGGACCCGGGTGGCCAGGCCCCGGCCCAGCGGTTGACCTACGTAGGGTTCGGCTACGGCCATCAGATCTCCCCTCCGTCCGAGGCGGCGGCCCCGGTCGGGGACGGTTCGGTCGGGGACGGTTCGGATGGGGGCGCCAGACGTGAGCACGCCACCTGGCGGATCCCCGGGTCGAGGCCCTCGGATCCCTCCGAGCGGGTCCGCGAGCCCGGCCCGACCCCGAGGGTGACCAGGACCTGGGGGCGGCTGGCACACTCGGGCACCTGGTCGGGGCAGCGGGTGTGGAAAGAGCACCCGGTGGGCGGGTCGATCGGGTTGGCCGGTTCACCCCCGATACGGGTTCCTGTCCTTCCCATCTCGGGCACCGCCGCCAGGAGGGCTCTGGTGTAGGGGTGGGCCGGGTCCCCGCAGACCCGGTCCGACGGTCCGGTCTCCACGATCCGGCCGAGGTACATCACCGCGATGCGGTCGGCCACGATCCGGGCCGCGGCCAGGTCGTGGGTGACGAACAGCACGGCCATGCCGAGCTGGCGGCGCAGGCGGCCGATGAGGTTGAGGACGGTGGCCGCCAACGACACGTCCAGCGCGCTGGTCGGCTCGTCGCAGAGGAGCACCCCGGGCGGCACGACCGTGGCTCGGGCCAGCGCGACCCGCTGGCGCTGTCCGCCCGAGAGTTGGGCCGGGCGGGCCGCCGCGACCTCGGCCGGCAGGCCGACGAGAGCCAGGGCGTCGGAGACCTTGGCCGCCCGCCCGGCGCGGCTGAGGCCCTCGCCCCGCAGCCTCTCCCCGATCAGCTCGCCGATGCTGAGCCACGGGGTGAGCGACGCCCCGGCGTCCTGGAACACCATCTGGGCGGACATGCCCCGGGAGAACTCGATCTCCCCCCGGTCCACGCCGTGCAGCCCGGCCACGGCCCGCAGCAGCGTGGACTTGCCGCACCCGCTCTCGCCGACCAGGGCCACCGACTCGCCCCGTTCGATCTCGAGCGAGACCCCCCGGAGGGCCTGGAGGCGCGTACGGCGCGGCCCGGAGCGCAGCGGGAAGTCCTTGTGGACGTCATGGACGATCACCGCCGGGTCGCGGCCCCCCGTCGAGGCGGGGACCGCCGGCCACTCCGCCACCATGGCCGTTTCGTCGGCTGTGACGTCGTCGACGCCAACGGGGTGCAGGCAGGCCACCGCGGTGGCATCCCCACCGCCCCCGCTGAGCTCCGGGAGGGCCAGGTCGCAGTCATCGCGGTGGTGGTCGCAACGCGGCGAGAAGGGGCATCCGGGCGGATGGGATCGCGGGTCGGGGGGCTCCCCGGGCAGCGTGAGCACCGGACGGGTCCGGTCGGTGTCGAGGACGAGCCGGGAGCGCAGCAGCCCGGCCGTGTAGGGATGCCGACCCTTCTCGAAGATGGACGTGGCCGGGCCGACCTCGGCCAGGCGGCCGCCGTAGAGGACGGCGATGCGGTCGCTCACCTGGGCGGCCACGCCGAGGTCGTGGGTGACCAGGATGAAGCTGGTCCCCAACTCGTCGCAGAGCCGGCGGATCAGCTCGAGGATCTGGGCTTGGACGGTCACGTCGAGGGCAGTGGTGGGCTCGTCGGCCATGACCAGCGACGGGTTGCCGGCGATGGCCATGGCGATCATCACCCTCTGGCGCAGCCCGCCCGACAGCTCGTGCGGGTAGGCCTCCATACGGCGGCGGGCGTCGGGGATGCCTACCGAGTCGAGCAGGGAGGCCACGTCCTGGCCGGCCGCGGCAGCCGCCTCGGCCACCTGGCGTCCCACCCGCATCGTCGGATTGAGCGACGTCATGGGGTCCTGGAACACCGCCCCCATGTGGCGGCGCCGGACCAGGCGGCGGGTCTCGGCGTCGGCCGCCACCATGTCGGTTCCGGCCACGCAGGCCCGGCCCGACACCCGCGGCGAGGGGCTGGTCGGCAGGAGGCCGAGCAGGGACAGCCCGAGCACGCTCTTGCCCGACCCCGACTCGCCGACCAGGCCGAGGATCTCGCCTCGCTCGATGCCGAGCGAGACGCCGCGGACAGCGTTGACCTCCCGGTCGCCCCGCACGAACGAGACCCGCAGGTCCTCGATGCTGACGATCGGACCCGAGCCGGGGACACTCCCGACGTCGGGTTCCTCGCCGACGGCCCGCTGGCCGCGGGGCCGTCGCAGCACCGTGGTCACGGCTTGCCCGTGTAGGTGAGGTCACCGAGCACCACGGTGTCGGCGGTGGGGAGCTGGAAGTACCAGCCACTGACCCCGGCGTGGGACACCACCGTGTCACGCACATCGGCGATGCTGATCCACTCCCCCGAGTCGGCCACGAGCGTCCCGGCCTGGGCGTAGTCGCTCTGGATGGTCGCCGGGTCGGTGGCGTGCAGACCGGCGTCCATCAAAGCGTCGGCCTGCGGCACCGAGCCGTGCAGCTCGTTGAGCGAGCCGTTGGTGTTGGAGAAGATGCGGATCCAGCTATCGGGGGCCGAGTCGTCAGGGTTGACCGTCCAGACCAGCAGGTTGGGCAGCTGAGCCGCCGGGGTGCTGGCGTAGTTGAACACCTGGCTGATCGGCACCCCATGGACCGTCACCGTCAAGCCCAACGCGTCGAGCTCGGTCTGGATGAACTCGGCCACCCGCTGGTTGGTCGGGTCGTCAGTGGAGTAGGCCAGGTCGATGTTCTTCGATCCCGTCGCCGACTGCAGGGCCGTCTTCAACGCCGCCGGGTTGTAAGTCGGATCGTCGAGGGCCAGGCCGGCCGGCATCTCGTCCACGGGGTAGGCCTGGGTGGAAACGGTGGCGAGGGTGTTGCCGTAGACGCTGGCCACGATGGCCTGCTTGTCGATGGCCTGGCGCATGGCGGTGCGCACCGCAGCGTTTTGGAAGATGCCGATGTTGGGGTTGACGTAGAGCATCGACTTGAGCTGGGCCGGGAACGACTGGACCTCGTAGGACTTGTCGCCCCTGAAGTTGAGTACGGCGTTGACCGGCAGCCCGTGCAGGATCATCGACAGCTGCCCGCTCTGCAGTTCAGCCTGCTGGACGCTGATGTCGGGGATGATGGAGATGTTGATGGTGCTGTAGTAAGGCTTGGTCCCCCAGTAGCCGGGGTAGGCGCTGAGCACGTAGTGGCTGCCGGGCACGAAACTGCTGATGGCGTAGGGCCCGGTTCCCGCGTCGTGGGTCTTCAACCAGTCCTGGGCCCAGTCCCCGTTGGGCGCCGACGCCTTGACGCCCGTCTCGTGGGCTTTGACCGCGGTGGGGCTCACCAGTTTCGGTCCGTAGGGGGAAGCCATGTAGTCGAGGAATGCGGCGACCGGCTTGTCCAGGTGCACCACAAAGGTCTGCGGGTCGGGCTCGGAGGTGGAGGTGACGTCGGCCACCATGTAGGCGGGAGCCGAGTTGACCCCGGCCCGGCGGGCGAAGCTGAACGCCGCCGCCGCCGAGTCGACGGGGGTGCCGTCGTGGAAGGTGAGACCGGACCGCAGGGTGAAGGTGTAGGTCTTGCCGTCGGGGGATACGGTCCAGCTCGAGGCGATGGCCGGCACGATCTTGCTGGTGCCGTTGTCGTATTTGACCAGACCCTCGTACACTGAGGTGACCACGGCGTTGCCCTCGATCTCATAGAAGATGTCGGGGTCGGGCACCTGCATGTCGGCTCCGAAAGCCAGGTTGATGGTGTGCGATGACGACACCGCCAGCGACGCGCTCGACGGCCCCGACGACGCGGTGGACGAGCCGCACGCCCCGGCCACCAAAGCCGTGGCAGCTAAGGTGACAGCAGCAGGACGAAGTCGGCGGTTGGTCTTGATGTGGGACTTGTTCATGGGGGGGTACTCCTGGTTCCGTAGGGCTTCTAGTGGGGGATGGAGCCGCCGTTGGTGCAGATGGCCTGGCCGGTGACGAACTCCGCCGGTGCTCCGCCGAGCCAGGCGACGAGCGCCCCGACGTCCTCGGGGGTGCAGAACCGTCCGGCCGGTACGTCGGCGAGCAGACGGCGGCGGACCTCGTCGACCGTCGATCCGATGAGCTCGGCCTCGGCCCGCTGCTCGGCGGTCACCATGTCGGTCTCGACGGTGCCCGGGCACACCGAGTTGACGGTGATCCCGTGGGGGGCCAACTCGACGGCGGCGGCCTGGCCCAGTCCCACCACGGCGAATTTGGTGGCGCTGTACCCGGCCAGGAGAGGTGCCGCCTTCAGGCCCAGGTCCGACGCCACGTTTATGATCCGGCCTCCCCGGCCGCCGGCCATCATGGCCCGGGCCGCGGCGGCCACGCCGTGGAAGGTGCCGAGGAAGTTGACCGCCATCATGTCGGCCATCTGCTCGGGTGTGGTTTCGACCACGGGCGCCAGGACCGATACCCCGGCATTGTTGACCCACACCTCCAGGGGCCCGACTTCGACTGCGGCGGCGGCCAGCGCCGCTACCGCTTCGGGATGGCGGACATCGCAGCGCTGCACCGAGGCGCCGCCACCTCGGGCCCGTACCGCGTCAGCGGTCTCCTCGGCGGCGGCCTGGTTGGTTGCCCACCCGAGGACCAGGTCGAGACCGAGGCCGGCCAGCGCTAGGGCGATCCCGCGGCCCAGGCCGCGACCGCCCCCGGTGACGACCGCCACGCTCACTGTGACACCAGCCATTTGAACGCCGCGAGGTGGCGGGGGTCGCCGGCGATCAGCCGCTCGGGATGCCACTGGACGCCGAGGATCCCGGGGGCCTCGACGGCCTCGATCACCCCGTCGTCGCTCCAGGCGCTGGCCCGCAGGTGCGGCCCCGGGTCAGCAACGGCCTGGTGGTGGATGGAGTTGACCTTGTCGGTGCCCCCCAGGACCTCGAGCGCGATGCTCCCCGCCTGGGCCGAGACGCCGTGCACCGGCAGTTCCTCGTTCTCGTGGTCCCAGTGACCGGGGTGACCGGCCGCCGGCAGGTCGGCGACGAGGCGACCGCCGAGGGCGACGGCGATCAGCTGGATACCCCGGCAGATCCCCAGGATCGGCTGGCCCGACCGGTGGGCCGCCCGGACCACTTCCACCTCGACAGCGTCGCGGTCTGGGTCGATGTCGGACTCGCCGATCCCCCGGGTCGGGCCGTAGAGGATGGGGTCGACGTCGTCCCCCCCGGTCATCAGGGCCATGTCGGTGGCGCGGACCACTTCGGTCGCCATCGCCGGGTCCACCCCCGGACCGGCGGGTACCAGCACCGGGAAGGCGCCCACCGCGACCAGGCCGTCCACGTAGCCGCGGTGCACCGAATAGCGCTTGGCCGGCGACCGGCCGAGCAGGACCGCGACCCTGATCACCGGCGGTCACCGACCCCGGCCGGGTCCCGCACCGCAACGTGGTCCACTAGGGGCGGCTCCTCGATGCGGCCCCGCTCGACGAGGTCGCTGACCGCCGACACCGTCCGCTCGAACAGCCTGTGTCCCAGCTCGGCGCTGGCCTGCGAGGGACGACCTGTCACCCCGTTGGTGGACAAGGAGGTAGCGGTGTAGCGGAAGACCAGACCGCCGGTGCGGTCGGGGTCGTCGCTGCCGGCCAGGCGGTCCAGGTGGACCAGCTCGGGGGCCACGGCCAGCATCAGGGAAGTCTCGGTGCGGTTGGCGTGGATGTCCTCGCCGTCAATGGCCGTCTCGGCCGCCACCTCCGGGTCGGCTGCCCACCACCCGACGACGCCGGCGCGCAGGTCGGGGCGCTCCAGACGGAGGTGGTCGGTGGCGACGAGCAGCGAGGCGTGGTTACCGAAGTGGGCGTTGACCATCAGCACCCGCCGCAACCCTGACAGCGCGGCCCACTCGACGGTCTGGCGCACAAGTGTCGCCAGTCCCTCCGGGGGGAGGCTCAACGTCCCAGCCATCACCTTTCCGTGGCCGTAGCTACAGCCGATCGGAACCGCCGGGAGGACCACCGCCCCGGTGCGCGCCGAGACCGCCTCACACACAGCCGTGGCAATGATGGTGTCGGTACCGCAGGGAAGGTGGGGGCCGTGCTGCTCGGTCGCGCCGACCGGCAGCAGCCCGACGTCGGTCGGGCGCCCGGCGAACCGGGAGCCGACCTCGGGCCAGGCCAGGTCGGCCCACCTGAGCGGGCCGGCGGCGACCTCTTGTCCGGATTGAATGCTCATACGGGCGCCACCTCAGAACATCGTGAGGTAGGTATGGCGTTCCCAGTCGCTCACCTGCGCGTGGTAGGAGTTCCACTCGGCGTTCTTCATCTCGGCGTAGGCCGACACGAACTGGGCCGGGAACACCTCGTGGGTGAGCGGGTCGGCGACGAAGGCGTCGATAGCCTCGAGCAGGTTGCGTGGCAGGCGGGTCCTCGCCGGCCCAGCCTCGCCGGCCGAGGAATCCGACCAGTTGTAGGTGAGGTCGTCCACGGACTCACCCGGGTCGAGCTGCTTCTTGACCCCTTCCATCCCGGCCGCCAACAGGAACGCAGCCGCCAGGTAGGGGTTGGCGGCAGCATCGACCTGCCGGTTCTCGATACACGGCCGGTTCCGGGGGAGGCGCAGCATGCAGGACCGGTTGTTGTCCCCGTAGGCCGCCCACACCGGGGCCCACGACACGTTGCCGTCGGCCAGACGAGGCTGGAGGCGCTTGTAGGAGTTGACCGTCGGGGTACAGATCGCTGACAGAGCCGGGGCGTGGTGAAGGATCCCGGCGGCGAACGAGTAGGCGATCTTGCTCCAGCCTTTGCCCCTGATGTCGGCCTCGTCGCGGAACAGGTTCTGGCCCGTCTCGGCGTCGACCAGGCTCATGTTGAAGTGGGCGCCCGACCCCCACGCCTCGGTGTAGGGCTTTGGCATGAATGTTGCCAATAGTCCGGCTTGTTTGGCGATCTGCTTGACCATGAGCCGGAACAGCGTGAGCCGGTCGGCCATGCGCAGGGACTCGGCGTAGTCGAAGTCGAACTCGAACTGGCCGTCCCCGCCCTCGTGATCGAAGGAGAACACCCCGAAGTCGGTCTCGTTCATGGCTTTTACCATTGGGTGGAGGAAGTCCATGGCGTCGAGGGTCGATTCCACGTCGTAGGCCGGAGTGGGCCGCAGGTACCCGGATCGGGCCATCGGCTCCAGGTATCCGGCGCCGGTTGGCTCCTTCACCACGTACAGCTCGGTCTCGACCCCCAGGTTCATCACGAACCCGGCCGCCTGTGCCTCCTCCACCTGCTTCTTGAGGATGGAACGGGTGCACAGGGCGAAGCTCCCGCTCCCCCCGAAGAGGAGGTCGGCCGCCATGAAGGCGAAGCGCCGGTCCCACGGCAACACCGTCAGCGTCGACGGGTCGGGCATGGCCACGCACTCGTCCTCGTCGGGGGTCATGCGCCCCAGATCGCCCATACCTCGGGGTGTGTAGCGCTCGTGACCCGCGATCAGCGGGCCGAGGTACTGGACCGGGACGCACTTCGACTTGGCCCGTCCCGTTACGTCGATCCACGAGGCGAAGACGTACTCCACTCCCTGTCCCGACAGTTCAGCAGCCAGATCTTCGTGCTGCCGATCGATGGTCTTTACCGTGTCCACTCCTGATTGCTCCTCAACTATGCGGGTGGCCACCGAACGGACGAAATCCGGGAAGACGTTGGCCTCCCGGGCTTTTATCCCTCCGTGTCACACGGCCGTAGCCGCATGTGCCCCTCTCGGTCCAGACCTCACCGCCGCGCCCGTGGGCGGTTGTGGCGGGACTGCGGAACCCTAGGAGCAGTTAGGTTTTCAGGTTGACCAGTTAGTCCGTTCTCCTCCGGCAACCGTGATCCGGCTACCTCTGCCACAGACAGTAAGGACCAGATATTTCTCTGCGGTGTCACGAACATGAACGCTCCGTTTCGGACGCCGCCCTCCCCTCCCCCTCTCGAGAAACTTCGACGATCTCCACCGCGGGTCGCACGTACGTTCGAGCTCGTCGATTGATGCCGACATGGTCCAATCGACGGGAAGTGCGGGGTACGGCCTGTCCGAGTCCGACGCCAGCCAGGCACCGGATGCTCGACGCCGAGCGCATCACGGTGCGCCAGGGTGAGCTCGTCCGAGCCCACCCTGGACGATGTTCCTGGCCCGGACCGGGAGGTCGTTGCGCGACGCCGGCGTCCTCCTGCCCATCACCCTCGGCCCCGGATGACTACGGTTCATCGGCCACTTTCGACCCCCTCTACTACCTGGTGGTCGCCTCCCGTCACCTGGCATCGGGTCAGCTCGGGGCGCCGGCTACCTGGCAGGCCTTCGCCGTGCTGGTCCCCCTCACCGCCTTGACCATGTGGTGGTCCACCTCGGTCTTCGGCCAAGCGGTCTCGTCGACCCCCCGCCTCGGGCCCAGCCCAACCTCCCGCCTCGGGCCCAGCCCAACCTGCGACCCGGGCCCAGGCCAACCGCGGCCGGTCGGGCACCAGCGGGCACCACCGGGTACGGTCAGGCCATGGGATTCGACGCCGAAATCGTCCTGACCGGCCCCTTCCGCCGGCCGGTCCAGATGCTCGCCGAGCAGACCTACGACGACCACCCGAGCATCCACGACGAGTCCACTGCGGCCAGTCTCGGTCTGACCGGCGCCCCCATCGAGGCGCCCACCCACTTCAGCCAGTTCGATCCGCTGGCGGCGACCCTGTGGGGCCGGGAATGGTTTGAACACGGCTGCATCAGCATCCATTTCCGCACCATGGTGGTCGAGGGCGAAGAGGTGCAGGCCCGGCTCAGGACCAGACCGGGTGCAGCGTTGGCTGCGGCCGACGCCACCAAAGCCGACGGCACGCCGGTGCTGACCGGAACCGTGTCTGTCGGAGCCGACCGGGGCGCATCGGATCTGTCCGAGCGGCTCGCCGCCCAGCCCGCCGACCCCGGGCCGCTCCACATCATCGACCAAGTCGAGGTCGGTATGACCGAAGCAGACATTCTGGTGTCGGTCGACCATGACACTCCCAACGGCCACGGCTACCCGTTCTCCCTCGCCGCCAAGCTGGAGTCCATCACCGAGCCTCACCCGTGGTACACACCGGAGGGCGGCAAGAGCTCACCGTGGGGTCGAGCGGTGCTGCCGATGGAGATGATCAGCGTCCTGGCTCACAAGGCCGGGGGCCACTGGCCGGTGCGGACCCCGAACCTCGGCCTGTTCCTGGACATGGAGGTCGCGCTCCTGGACGGGCCTGTGTTCGTGGGCCAGGAGTACGCCATGCGCAAGGAGATCGTGGGTCGCGGCCAGAGCCGGCGAACCGAGTCCTACTGGACCCGCTCCACTCTGACCGACACCTCGACGGGCCACGACACCGTCCGGGTACTGCTCCACTCCGGCGTCTTCAAGTACTCCTACCCGGGCTACCCCGCCAGCGCCTGATTCCAAGAGCCAAAACCGGGGCCCTCTTACCTGAGTATCAGCGTAGGCTCCCCCGTCCAGATAGGGAGCACGGCACCAGCACGGGCAGCGCCAGGATCGGAATCGGCATCGCAGTTAGGTGTGACTGCCTCGCTCCCTCCCGCCGCGGCGTAGCGGGAGGGAGTAGAAGCAGCCAGCGCCTTGATCCGCTGGACCACCCATACGGGATGTGATCGACGGGGCATCCCCCTTCCCCGGCCACTACCAAGGTTCAGTCAGGACCGCTCTACTCGTCATCGTCGACCAACTGATAGGGGTACTTTTCGGGATCAAGGGTCTTGAGTTGTTCGAGGTCGGCCTCGGTGTACTCACCAGCGTCGAACCTGGCCCGCAGGTCGTCGTACAACTTCTGGTCCGCAGCGTCGACTGCGTCGGCTGCGTCCTGATCGGGATCACTCATATGACTTCCTTCCGTTTCGATCAAAGATGGGTGGGCGGGTGTTTGCGGCTAAAGACTCAACCGAACACCGCGAACTTGGCTCGGAGGTTCCATTCGGTGCACTCGTCTAGCGCCGACCGAAGGTTCATGACCTGGGCCTTCATCACGTTGAGATCCATGAGCATCTGCCCTCGCTCGCCCGGCGCGATACCGTCCGCGAAACCGATGACGGCTTGGGCGAACTGGAGAGCGTTCCTTGCGGATTCCTTGGTCGCCTTGTGCAGGTTGTCCTGCTCGTAGAAGTCGCGTGCTGCTTGGAAGATGTCGTCCGCCGCCTTCCTTTCGGGGTCACCCCAGAACAGGTTGGGCTGCAGTTCCTGCTCCAGCGGGTACTCGTTGATGTACTGCGTTGCCGAGTCGATTCTCTCGATGAACGGATCGAGAAGTTCCATGAGCGCGTTGTAGCGTCGGAAACCGGGCATTGAGAGGCGCCTCACTTTCAGTGTGTGTGGGTGTCGGGATCGGATACGGCGTAGCAACTGTTCGAACGATTCGTTCGTCCCTTTGGCAAGAGCACCGCAGTTACTACCACACAGGTCACCACCGGGCAACGTGCGAAAAGGCAGGTCTCGCCCCCCTTCGGGCATACCGCCGCCCCGCCATTGACCCGGTCCCGAGCTACCGACTGCGGGATGGAGCGGACTGCACCCCCCGGTCGATAGCCCCGTCTTTCACCCGCCCTCCTCAACTACCTAAAGGCCGTCTGTATCGTAAGTGTTCAGGTGCCGGCTGGGCAGGGGGGCATCCAGGGATGGCCTTCGAATAGGTCGGTGAGTGCGGTGATGGCTGCCATGCTGTTCTTGCGGGTGGTGGACAGGTTATCGGTGGCTCCAAGCTGGCAATCAAGAGCCGTCGCGTGAGAGCTGAAATGTTCCGCTCGGGGACACATTGAGCGTCAGTGAGTTGCCCTGGCAGGTCCAAGTCGTGCTGTGGGCAGTCAGGGTCACCGTTTGGCCCTTGGACGTGACATTTTGGGTCACCGGAGTGGCGACATAACTGCCTGACGAGCCCTGTGGATTGGAGGGTAGCGTGCTATCAAATGTTGCGATTCCGCTCAAACCGCCCACGTAATCGACATTGACCGTACCGTTGGGATGAATATCCCAAGAGGAGCCCGAGTACAACGCCGGTGAGGTCACCCTCCAGGTTCCAAAGATGCAGGCATTTGAGGTCGCGGCCGCCACGGTCGTTGAAGCTATAATGCCGGTCGACGACACCGAGGATGCCGTGCTCGAGGATACCGACCCGGCGCCTGTGGTTACCGGGGGACTGCTGGTCGAGCTTGACGAGCAAGCCGCTGTCATTGTTACGAGCAGCCACGCCACCGCCAAAGGGGCGAGCCACCTCCAGGCACGGGCTCCGGAACCAGAAGATGTCATGATCGCCGTGTCTACCACGAACGCGACCGAGCCTTCGATCCCTAGTGTCGCTTTAGCCATGTAGCTAAATCTGCGGGTCGGGGTCTGGGATAGTCGACCATGTAGGTCGTGAACTGCTTCTCTGTATCCGACCGCGATAGACCATGGAGAGGCGGTGTCACACGAGCCGGCATTTCCCAACCGGAGAAAAGATCAGCTCAGAAAGTCCCGGAGTGGTCGCCGAGCCCCGCTGGCACCACGGCTACGCCCCGAGTGTCGGGGCGGGCGTGACCGCAGCCTCAGAACTGCCAGTAGAAGTGACCTAACTGCGACCGCGCCGACTCGGTGAGCGGCAGAATCGGGTACTCGCGAGAAACCGCGGATCCAGCCCAAGACCGAGCAGCGGTCCGGCAGTGAGTCAGGCCCGGTCGGGGCGGACCGTGGCCCGACGCCCCCGGATCTTGGCGGCTTGCAGCGCCGAGATGACCTCCCCCGCGGCTTCGGCTGGGACCTCCACGATCGAGAAACGGGGCGCGATGTCGATGGAGCCGATCTGGCCGCCCCTCAACCCGGTCTCGCCGGTAATGGCTCCCACCAGATCACCAGGCCGGACACCGTCTTGGCGACCCAGGCCGATGTAGACCCGGGCGACGTGACGGCCGGGGGCGGCGGCCGGGCGGTGATCGCCCCGGTGCTCGCCGCGGTGACGGCCCCGCTCGACCGGCCCCCGCTGGGCGCCCGCCGGGCGGTCGCGGCCGGCGCCGTACTGGGCCGGCTCGGGGATCTCGTGGGTGTCCGCCGGGCCACCCGCCGCAGCGTGCAACAGGCTGACCGCGGCGAGCGCCACCTCGAGCGGTCCGAACTCCTCGGCAAGGGATTCCACCAGGGGTCGCAACGTCTCGTCGCCCCCGGCTACGAGTGCATCGCGGACAGCCTGACGGGTGGCGTCGGCCCGCCGGGCCGACAGGTCAGCCACCGACGGCACCTTCTCCACGGCTATGGGGCGCCGGGTCACGTGCTCGATGGTCTTGAGCATGCGCAACTCGCGCGGCTCGGCCAGGGTGATGGCCACACCGTCGCGCCCGGCCCGGCCCACTCGGCCCATGCGGTGCACGTAGACCTCCACCGAGGAGGGAACGTCGAAGTTGACCACGTGGGACAGCTGCTCGATGTCGAGACCACGCGCCGCCACGTCGGTGGCCACGATCAGCTCGGCCGTCCCGGCCCGCAGCCGACCCATCACCCGGTCGCGTTGCTCCTGGCCCATCCCGCCGTGCAGGGCTTCGGCCCGGTAGCCGCGCCCAATGAGCGTCTCGGTGAGGCTGTCGACCACCTCGCGGGTGCGGCAGAACACCAGGGCCGCGGTGGGTCCCTCGACATCGAGGACCCGGCCCAGAGCGGCCGCCTTGTGGGGCCGGGCGACCACGTAGGCGACGTGTCGCACCCGGGGGGCCTCGCCTTCGGCGGGCACCGTCTCGGTGATGCGGATGCGCTCGGGATCGCGCAGGTGACGGCCGGCGATGGCCCCTATACGAGCGGGCATGGTCGCCGAGAACAGCACCGTCTGGCGGCCTTCCGGTACTCCCGAGAAGATGGCCTCGAGGTCCTCGGCGAAGCCCATGTCGAGCATCTCGTCGGCCTCGTCGAGGACCAGCATCTCGAGTCCGGACAGGTCGAGGGTGCCCCGGTTCAGGTGGTCCAGGGCCCGGCCCGGGGTGGCCACCACCACGTCGACGCCGGCCGCCAGGGCCCGGATCTGGACTCCGATGGGCTGGCCCCCGTAAACGGCCTGGACCCGGGCGCCCAGCCGCTGGCCGTAGCGCTCAGCGGCGCGAGCGACCTGCAGGGCCAGTTCCCGGGTGGGAACGAGGATGAGTCCGACCGGGTCCCGGGGCCGCTTGCCCTCGCTGAGACGCTCGAGGAGGGGCAGCACGAACGCCGCCGTCTTGCCGGTGCCGGTGGCAGCCTGGCCGAGGACGTCACGTCCCTGGAGCAGCGCCGGGATGGAAGCCGCCTGGATAGGCGTGGGTTCTTCGTAGCCGAGCTCGCCGAGCGTCTCGAGTAGTTCGGCGCGCAGCGCCAGAGTGGTGAAGCTGAGCGGCTGCTCGCCGGCCCGGTCGGTCACAGCGGACGTCTCCTTGGGGATCCCGCGGCGGACCGCGCAAACTGAA
>JAKCDU010000022.1 GCA_021838445.1 Actinomycetes bacterium
CTCGCCGTTCTCGGTGACCCCGGAGCTCATGCGCCGCACCGCAGAGCTGGCCGAGGGCCTCGACGTGCGCCTGCACACCCACCTCGCCGAGGATCCCGACGAGGACTCCTTCGCCCAGGCGGCGTTCGGCAAGCGGACCATCGAGCACTTCGAGGACGTGGGCTGGTTGAGCAGCCGCTCGTGGGTGGCGCACTGCATCTATCCCGATCCCGCCGAGGTGGCCCGGCTCGGCCGAGCCGGGGTGGGGGTCGCCCACTGCCCGTCGTCCAACATGATGATCGGCGGCGGGGGCCTGGCTCCCGTCGCCGAGATGAGGGCGGCGGGGGTGCCCGTGGGCATCGGCTGTGACGGTTCGGCCTCCACCGATCACGCCAGCCTGTGGCTCGAAGCCCGCACCGCTCTGCTTCTGGGCCGGTTGCGCGGCGGACCTTCGGCCATGGCCGCCCGCGACGCCCTCGAGATGGCCACCGTCGGCTCCGCCGGATGTCTGGGCCGGGCCGGCGAGCTGGGCCAGCTCGCCGTCGGCGCGGCCGGCGACCTGGTCTGCTGGCCCCTCGAGGGTCTGGCCTTCGCCGGCGCCCTTACCGATCCGGTCGAGGCGTGGCTGCGCTGTGGCCCGGTGGCCGCCCGCCACACTGTCGTGGCCGGGCGGCCCGTGGTGCGCGACGGGGCCGTGGTGGCGGCCGGGGTCGAAGATGTCCTCGCCCGCCACCGTGCGACCGCGGCGCGACTGCAGGGCGTGGACGCTTCCTGACCCAAGGCCATCTCGCTACGACCCCCCACCCCTTCGTGGGGCGGCGGGGCCCGAACCAGTTCAGTCCGATCCGGTTCAGTCCGGACCAGCCAGCCGGGTGTCTGTGTCAGCCGGGTGTCTGTGTCAGCCGGGTGTCTGTGTCAGCCAGATGTCTATGGCGGCCACCTGCCGGTCGATCAGATCGGCCGGTGCCGCCGACGCTTCGAGCGACCAGACCGCGATGCGGGCCAGTTCCGAGTCGGTGAGGCCGAGTCGGTCGCGGCACAGCCGGTACTCGTCGGCCACGCCCGGCCCGAACAGCAGGGGGTCGTCGGCGTTGATGGAGCACATGACTCCCGCCTCCAGCAGATGGGGGAGGGGATGGTCCTCGATGCGCTCCACCACCGCCAGCTCGACGTTCGACGTCGGACAGACGTCCAGGCAGATTCCGAGGTCGGCGATGCGCCGGAGCAGTTCGGGGTCCTCCACGGCCCGGATGCCGTGCATCACCCGGTGAGCCCCGCAGGCGTCGACGCAGGCCGCCACCGATGGGGCCCCCAGGAGCTCCCCGCCGTGCGGAACCGAAAGGAGGCCGGCGTCGAGGGCGACCTTGAAGGCCGGAGCGAACGGCTCGGGCGGCCACCTCGACTCGTCATTGGCCAAGCCGAAGCCGATGACCCCGCGGTCGGCCAGGGCGGCGGCGACGGTCGCCTGCTCGACCGCCTCGGCGGGGTCCACGGTCCGGTCCGCGGCCACGATCAGGCCGGTCCCGACCCCGAGCTGTCGGCCGCTCGCGTCCAGCTCGTCGAGCACCACCTCGATGGTGACGCGGTCGTCGCCGAACACCGACCGGTAACGCGGGGCGTAGAACGCCGGTTCGATCCACACCACCCCATCCGCGGCGGCATCCTCCACGACCTCGCGAACCAGGCGCCGCAGGCGGCTCTCGCAGTCGAGCACCGAGCAGGCCGCGACGTACATCTCGACAAAGGCCCTGAAATCGCTGAACCCCCGGACGGTGGGTGCTTCGAGGCCCGACTCGGCGGCCAGCTCGACCAGCGTGGCGGGGCGCATGGCTCCCTCGAGGTGGATGTGCAGGTGCGCTTTGGGCAGAGCGGTCAGGTCGCGCACGCCGCTTCCTCCTTCGGGGCCGCCCCGGGGGCTGCCGACCCGAGAGCCACGTCCAGGGCCTCGGCACCGGCGCCCGCCGCGGTCACCAATTCCTCCAACCAGCGTCGGTACTCGATCGACACCCGGTCGGCTCGGACGTGCAGCTCCTCGCCTCGAAAGGGGATCTCCGCCGGGACCTGGTTGCAGACGACCGGCTCGTCCTCGTCGAGGACCAGTCGCTGGAAATCGAGGAAGTCCTCGTCGGGAAGGTCATGGCCGTCGTTGCGGGCGATCAACCAGTAGCTGCGGCACACCCCCTGCTCCACCGGGGCGGCCGTCATCCACAGATGGCGTCGCACGCCCGGTGAGCCGGCGATGTCGAATAGGGTGACCCGTGGGTCAGGCGCATGGTGGGGTCAGTGGCCGCAGGCATGGGCGGTATCCGGGTGTGGGCGTGGCCCCGCAGGCGGACCCACACCAGTTCATGCTCCACTGCGGCCTCGAAGGCTTCTTGGCGGAAGCGATCCGGCACTGGTCGCCCGGGTGCGGAGGGGATTTCCACGCAGCGACCGTCGGGTGCCCAGCGCCACCCGTGGTAGGCGCAGCGCAACGCCCGGCCGTCGACGCAACCCACCGACAGCCGGGTCGAACGGTGGGGGCAGCGGTCCACCCACGCGCCGATGGTCGCGCCCCCGGCGGGGTCCACGCCGAGATGGGCGATGGCCAGGTCCCGGCCGAGCAGCCGCGTCGCCATGACACCTCCGGACTCCTGCAGTTCGGACAGGGTGGCGACAGGGTGCCAGAAGTACTCGAGGGCGCGGCACAGGTCGTCGCTCACCCGACCGGGCCGCCGCTACCTACGCCCCAGGTGGGCCCGGCACTGGCGAAGCTCGCCGGCCGGCGAGCCGGGATCCACACCCCGTCACGGACGCAGCCGACGGGGACGACCGCGCCCGGAGCCATCAGGGGCTCGACCCCGTCCGAGACCGGGACGGGCCCCTCGTCCGACAGGGAGATGACGCTCAACTCGGCGGGACACCCCGGGGCGACAGAACCGAGCCTCCCGTCCCAGCCGATGGCCCGGGCCGGGTTGGTGGTGGCCACCTCGACCACTTCCGGGAGCGTGCAACCGAGAGCGAGCAGCTTGGTGAGATTCTCCAGATAGGAGAAGACGGGGCCGCCCACGTTGAACACGTTGAGGTCGGTGGAAGCGGTGAAGGGGCGGTAGCCGTGGTCCATGAGCCGCCGGGCCTCCGAGAACCTGAAGTCGGTGGCCGAGTGCCCCATGTCGAGCAGCACGCCGCGCGCCACGGCCTCGCGCAGTTGCGGGGTGGGTCGCCCATCAGGTCCGAGAAGTCCGCCGGCGCCCCGAAAGGCGTGAGTGATGATGTCGCCGGGCCGCAGCGCGTCGAGGAGAGCCGCCGGCGTGATGGTGGGAGTGTGGGGGAAGCGGCCGAGGTGGACCATCACCGGCCGGGCGTCGGCGACCTCGAGGGCGGCGGCCAGGAACGGGCTGTGGAGAGGATCGCCGACATGGCAGGCCCGCACCTTGAAGCCGACCACCACATCCGCGTTGCGCTCGACGGCTGCCGCGAGGGCCTCTACGTCCAGGTTGCGCAGATCATTGGCGATCTCGAGCTTGTGGCAGATGAAGTCACCGGTGGCCAGGTAGATCCGGTTGGGATCCATGAAGGCCAGCACCCGGGTGCGGACCAGCGGATGGTCGATGACCGCCCTTCGGCAGATGTCGAAGGTGGAGACACCGCTGGTCCCCCCGTCCACGACGACCGGTACCCCTAGGTCCACTCCGATGGAGTCGGCTTCGACACAGAAGTCGCCCAGACCGGCCATGACATGAGCATGCAGGTCGACCAGGGCGGGTATGACCATCGTCCCCCGCAGATCGACGCACTCGCCGCCGGGCGGGGGAACCAGAGAGGGACCCACCTGGCGGACCCGACCGTCGTCGATGAGGACGTCGGCCACCTCGTCCACCGGCCCGGTCGGGTCGATGACCCGGGCCCCTTGCAACAGCAGCGCGGTCACGGTGGGATGATTCCCCGCCGGACCGCCCGAATCAAATGAACAGTGTGTTTCCCCGGCGGTGCGCGTCATGCGTTCACCCGCCGGCCAACACCACCACCTACACCTACGACGCGTTCGGACACAGGCTGTCGGCAACCGATCCCTACGGCGATACCACCCGTTACGGCTACTACGACAACGGCCTACTGTGCTGGCTGTCGCCGCCGACCGTGACCGGGGCCGGCAGCCCCTGCACCAACGCCTACGACGTTGACGGCCGGCTGTGCTGGACCCTGCGCGGAACTGCGTCGTCTACCTGCCCGGCCAACGGCCAGACCACGGACCCTCCCGGGCCGGCAGGTAGCACCAGCTACACCTACCTGGCAGAGTGGGGCGAGCGCAGTGGGGAATCGGGTGACGGTAGCGTCAGAATCGTGTCCCGGCTCGAACGCATCACCACTGATCCCGAGATATGCCACGGGCAGCCAACTGTGCGCGGTCTGCGCTACCCGGTTGAGCAACTCCTAGAGTTGCTGGCCTCGGGGATGACCATCGAGGAGATCATCGAGGACCATCCTGACCTGGAACGCGACGACGTCCTGGCTGCTCTCGAGTTCGGCGCGCTGGTCATGGGACAACGCCGGGTGGTGCCACTAAGCCCGCCCTGGTGATCATCGTTGACACCGGCGTTCTGTTGGCCGTGGCTGACGCCAGCGACGCCGACCACCGCCGCTGTGACGAACTCCTCGGCGGCCACCCAACAGAACTGGCGTGCCGACCCCGGTCATAGCGGAAACGTCATGGCTGATCGAGGACCGTCTCGGCCCCGCCGCCGAAGCCGCCTTCCTGCGCTCGTTCACCATCGACGAACTCACCCGAGCCGACCTCGTCGAAGGCGACTGCAACCGCTGCCTCGAACTCATCGAGGACTACTCCGATCTCGGCCTGGGCCTGGTCGACGCCAGCGTCAT
The DNA here is from genome assembly GCA_021838445.1 of Actinomycetes bacterium. GTDB lineage: Bacteria > Actinomycetota > Acidimicrobiia > Acidimicrobiales > Palsa-688 > JAKCDU01. The sequence goes on from JAKCDU010000022.1 coordinate 4,840, forward strand.
CGCTGCCGCTGTACGCCTCAGGATCGAGACCATCGCAATGAACCACCCTGAATCCACCGGAGGCTCTGATCTCGCAAGGGAGAGTGAGCTGTGCCTGCACCCAGGTGGAGTGGAACACTTCCATGACCGCCCGGTCCCGCAATTTAGGTAAACGGTATTGGCCTTAACCCCGCCGAAACGAAGCGGCTCGTAGCCTGTGGGTCGATGTCCACGGACTTGGCCCCACCCGCCTTCCTGCCCGGCCAGACCGCCGAAATGGTGTCTTTCTACCGACGCTACGGCTTTGCTGTGCTGCGAGGCGCGCTCGACTTGCGGCTGGTCGGGGACCTCGAAGCGGAGTGCGCCGATGCCCAGGCCCGTTTGATAGCGGGCGAGCTCGATCCGGGTTACGGCACGACGGAGCTCATCGAGGGCGACGCCGGGGAGCGGGCGGTGCGCTTCGCCAACTACGTGCTGCGGATCACCGAACTGTCCCCCTCGGCCCGGGCCATCACCCGGGCCGGCGCGGTGAGAGCGGTGATCCACGCCCTGCACGGCTCGCAGTGCTGGTCGGGTGACGACGACCGCTTCGGTTATGTCTACCAGGACGCTCGGCCTTCAGCCGAGAGCAGCTACAAGCGGATCGGGTGGCACAGCGACTGGCAGTCCGGGCCCCACCTCGACATGTGGCCGTCGACGGCGGTCACCATTCACATCGACGAAACGGGTCCTCCCAACGGCTTTCTGCGGGTCGTACCCGGCAGCCATCGGTGGGCCACACCGGCCCCCTACGAGAACGTCAACGGGGCGGTCGTGCCGCCCGGCGCGGCACCCTCCGGGGGATACACCGACGAGCCTCCGCCGTCGGCCATGCCCCTCCGGTTCGAGAAGATCCCGGGGGAGATCGCGCTGTACGCCGAGCGGGGGGACATCTTCTTCCACGACTGCTACCTGTGGCACGCGGCGGCGATGGCCACCGATCCCGACGCCCGTCGGCGCCATGTCCGTGGCAGCTGGTACGCCGGCGGCAAGCCCGACCGCTACGGCGCCGGGGACTTCGTCAAGAACGCCGCCCGCTGACGCGCACGGGCCGGTGCGGGGTCTGCGGGTAGGGGTCATCGGCGGGGGTCTCGGTGGTCTGGCCGCCGCGCTGGCCCTGCGGGCCGGCGGCCACGAGGTCGTGGTCTTCGAGCAGGCCGAGGTGTTCCGGCCCGTCGGGGCCGGGATATCGCTGTGGCCCAACGGGGTGAAGGTGATGGCGCTCCTCGGGCTGGTCGATCGGTTGGTGGAGGTCGCCGGCAGGATGGAGCGGATGGCCTACGCCGACCGCCACGGTCGGACGCTTACGGAGGTGTCCCTCGACCCGCTCTACCGGACCGTCGGCCAGAGGGCCTGGCCGCTGGCCCGGGCCGACCTCCAGGACATCCTCGTGGAGGCCGTCGGCGCCTCCAGCATCCGATTCGGGCGGCGGTGCCTGTCGGTCCACTCCGACGAGGAGGGGGTCGAGGCCACCTTCGACGACGGGGAGGTGTTTGAAGCCGACCTGATCGTGGCTGCCGACGGGACCCACTCCCGGGCCCGCACCTGGGTCGCCGGCGCCGATGTCGAGCGGAGCTACGTCGGCTACGTGAACTTCAATGCCATCGTGGCGCCGCCAACCGAGCGGTGGGATCCCGGGACGTGGACGACCTGGGTGGGTGACGGCCAGCGGGCGTCGGTGATGCCCTGCGGCCGCGGCCGCCTCTACGCCTTCTTCGATATTCCCATGGCTCTCGACCGAGCCACCGACCCTGATCTCGGTCCCCTCGACGAACTGCGCCGGGGCTTCGGCGGCTGGAGCGGCCCGGTGGCCGCCCTGCTCGAGGCGTTGAGCGATACCAGCCTCAACCGGGTGCTCATCCACGAGGTCCCCCCGATGCTTCCGTGGTCGAGGGGTCGGGTGGCGCTGCTCGGCGACGCCGCCCACGGCATGGCGCCGGACCTCGGCCAGGGAGGCTGCCAGGCCCTCGAGGACGCTTGGGTGCTCAACCACTTCGTCACCACCACGGACCTCTCCGTGGGCGACGCCCTCCGCCGATACGAGACCGAACGGGCGGCGCGTACCGCCGAGATCGTCCGCCGGGCCCGCAAGCGGTCCGATCTCACCCATGCGGTGGATCCTGCCGCCACCGAAGCCTGGTACCGGTCGCTCGAGGGTGACAGCGGAGAAGCCATCATCGCCGGGTTGGTGGAGTCCGTGGTGACCGGCCCGTGCCGTTAGCCGGTCAAATATACGGACTTGGTGAGAGGTCAGATCGGCTTACCGGGACCCGAGCGGCTCTAGGCCATCGGCGCGTGGGCCTGCTCGAAGCTCGAGTCGAGCTTGCTGGCCGCCCAGCGGGTCACGAAGGTGAAGCGGTCACCTCGAACCACGCCGTGACGCCACTCGACCGGAGTCTCGCCGGCGAAGGCCAGTCGTTCTATGGCAAAGGCCGGTTGGCGGGCGTCGACTCCGAGGAGGCCCCGTTCGCTGCGGTCGGGGAGTATCGGCCGGATTCTCTCCCAGCCGCTGGTCAGGCGCAGGCCGCAGCGGGTGGACAGCTCCTCGTAGAGCGCGGTGTGTCCGAAATCGACCTCGAGCAGCGGCCGGGCCAATGCCGCCGGCATCCAGGAGCGGTCCAGGGCGATGGGCTCGTCATCGGAGAGACGGACCCGCTCCAGGTAGACCAGTGTCTCCCCGGCGCAGCCGAGCATGGCTTCGGCCTTGTCGTCCCGCCGTTCCTCGAGGGCCCGCACCACGCTCCTTTGGACCGCTCCGGTCGATTCGACCGAACGGTACAGGCTGTAGAGGGTGCCGACCGGTTGCTCGATTGGAGGTCGGGTGACGAACGAGCCGCGCCCGCGGCTGCGCTCGAGCACCCCCTCGGCCTGTAGGCGTCGCACCGCCTCGCGGATGGTGTGGCGACTCACGCCGTATTGGCCGACCAGCTCCGCGTCTCCGGGGAAGCGGGTGTCGAACTCGTTGGAGGCCAGACGACGGCGGAGGTCGGCCAGAACCTGGGCCCACAGCGGCGCTGACCGTTCGCGGCCCGGCTCGGGGGAGGTCACGTCTCCAGTATGGCCCGGGGGGTTGAGGAGGGCTTGACGACGCCAAATGTCCGTACTTGTATGTACGGGCATATATCCGTCCCGTAGGGCCGCCATGACCTTCGACGACCGCTCGGGTCGTTCCACGAGGCGCGGCGCACGGCTGCTGGGTCCTCACGACACCCCTGCGGGCGGAAGTCCGAACGTCCAAGAGCCGGAGGGTCCCGTTGCGTTACGGCTTCGTCATAGATCAGCGCACGTGCATCGGATGCCACGCCTGCACGGTGGCCTGCAAGACCGAGCACCAAGTCCCGGTGGGACAGTTCCGTACGTGGGTCAAGTACGTCGACAGCGGAGAGTGGCCTTCGTCGACGCGGGCGTTCGGGGTGATGCGCTGCAACCACTGCCGCGACGCGCCCTGCGTGGCGATCTGCCCGACCAAGGCCCTCTTCAAGCGCCGTGACGGGATCGTCGACTTCGACTCCGAGAGCTGCATCGGCTGCAAGAGCTGTATGCAGGCGTGCCCGTACGACGCGCTGTACATAGACGAGGACACCCACACCGCAGCCAAGTGCAACTTCTGCGCCCACCGCGTCGACGACGGCCTCGAGCCGGCGTGCGTGGTGGTCTGCCCGACCCACTCGATCTGGGCCGGGGATCTGGACGACCCGACCAGCGCGGTGTCGGGGCTGGTGGCGGCCCACCACACCGAAGTGAGGTCCCCCGAGCAGGGCACCGGACCCAACGTCTTCTACCTCGGGGCCGAGCGGGCCGTGCTCGACCCCCTTCTGGCCCCCGTGGACGGGTCGTACCTGTGGGCCGATCCGGACCCTCAGCGGTTGGCGGTGGCCCCCGATCTCCTCGCCGGAGCGCTCGACTTGACCCGCACCACCCTCAACACGGCCCACGCCCGGCCCTGGGGGTGGAGGGTGACGACCTACCTGTGGACCAAAGGGGTGGGAGCGGGGGCGCTGCTGGTCGCCTCGGGGGTCCTCTTGGCCGGGGTGCCGCCCGTCGGTGTCCTCCAGTGGGTCGCCCCGGCGGTGGCCGTCGCCGCCACCGCGGCGACGGGGGTCCTGCTCGTGTGGGATCTGAAGCGCCCTGACCGCTTCTTGTACATCTTCACCCGGCCCAACCCGTCTTCCTGGCTCTTCTGGGGGGCGGTGTGCCTCGCCGGCCACTCCGCGGTCGCCGGTTCCTGGCTGGCCGCCGGGCTCGCCCAGGCGGCCGGACTCATCGACGGAACGTTCCTGTCGGGCATTCTCCGGGTACTGCGCTGGGCGGCCATCCCCACCGGTGGAGCGGCTGCCGGCTACACCGCCTTCCTCTTCCGCCAAGCAGAGGGACGTGACCTCTGGCAGTCACCCGTCCTCCTCGCTCACCTGCTGGTCCAGGCCGTTCAGGGAGGCTCCGGGGTGCTTCTGGCCCTGTCCGCGCTGACCGGTGGAGAGCCGAGATCGACCCGCGCTCTCGCTTCGACGTTCGTGGCCGCCTCGGCGGCCAACGGAGCCTGTCTGGTCGCCGAGTACGGCCGCCCGCACCACAGCCGACAGGCGTCGACCGCGGCGAGGATGGTCACCCGGGGGCGCTATCGCAAGCTCTTCTGGGCCGGCGCCGTCGGAGTGGGCGGCCTGGCCGCGGCGCTGGCCCTGCCGGCGACGCGACGTCGGAGCGTGGCCCGGGCCGCCATCGGCGGGCTTCTCGGCCAGGTCTCTCTCCTGGCCTACGAATCGGTCTTCGTGCGGGCCGGTCAGGACGTCCCGCTGTCATGAGCAACCCGGACGGGACAGGACAAGGAGGATCAGTGGCACCAGGCCTCGGTGGCGACCGGCGACGGGAGGGGGAGCTGCCCGGCGCCCGCCGCCAGGAGCACCTGACCAATTTTCCCCCGCCCGAGACCTGGGACCACCACGTCGAGCACGATGCCAGGGCCCACCCTCGCAAGGTGGCCCACGAGTACATGCTCGTTCCCACGACCTGCTTCAACTGCGAGTCCGGGTGCGGCCTTCTGGCCTACGTGGACAAGTCCGACCTGTCCGTACGCAAACTCGAGGGCAACCCGGCCCATCCGGGGTCGCGCGGTCGCAACTGCGCCAAGGGACCGGCCACGGTGAACCAACTCGACGACCCCGAGCGCATCCTGTACCCCCTGCGGCGGGTGGGGCGGCGCGGTGGGGGTGAATGGGAGCGGGTTTCGTGGGACGAGGCCCTCGACGACATCGCCGGTCGTATCCGCCTCGCCATCTCCGAGGGCCGGCCCGAGGAGGTCATGTACCACGTGGGACGGCCCGGTGAGGACGGCTTCGCCGAGAGGTTCCTGGCCGCGTGGGGCGTCGACGGCCACAACAGCCACACCAATGTGTGCTCCTCGGGGGCCCGCTTCGGCATGACCCTCTGGACCGGATACGACCGACCCAGCCCCGATCACGCCAACGCCAAGGTGATCCTGCTGCTGTCCAGCCACCTGGAGACCGGTCACTACTTCAACCCTCACGCCCAGCGGATCATGGAGGCCAAGCTGGACGGGGCCAAGATGGTGGTGATCGACCCCCGTCTGTCCAACACCGCAGCCGCCGCCGACCTGTGGCTGTCCCCTTGGCCGGGCTCGGAGGCGGCCATCCTCCTGTCGGTGGCCTCCTACCTCCTGCGCACCGGTCGGATCGACCGCGACTACGTCCGACGCTGGTTCAACTGGCGTGAGTACATGGCCAATATGCACCCCGGCTCGGCGGCGGACGACTTCGAGGCGTTCCTCGGCCACCTCGAGGCCGATTACGCCCCCTACACCTTCGAGTTCGCCGCCGACGAGGCTCAGATCGATGTGGCCCGCATCGAGGAGCTGGCCCGACTGGTCGCCGACTGCGACCACCGCCTGTCCGCCCACGTGTGGCGTTCGGCCTGCGCCGGGAACCTCGGTGGCTGGCAGGTCGCACGAGCCATGTGGTTGGTGCTGGCGTTGACCGGGAGCATAGGCACCGTCGGGGGGACCAGCCCCAACGGCTGGGACAAGTTCATACCGAAAGGACCCCATCCCCCCGAAGGCCACGACCACTGGAACGAGCTGACCTGGCCGGGCGAGTACCCACTGGCCACCAACGAGATGTCGATCCTGCTCCCCCACTTCCTCGAGGAGGGCCGTGGGCGCCTCGAGGTGTACTTCTCCCGGGTGTGGAACCCCATCTGGACGGCGCCCGACGGGTTCAGCTGGCTGAACGCCCTGACCGACCCGCAGAAGGTCGGTCTGCACGTGGCGCTCACCCCGACGTGGTCGGAGACCGCCACCTTCGCCGACTACGTCCTGCCCATGGGCCACTCGGCCGAGCGCCACGACACCATGTCCTACGAGACCCACGCCGGCCGTTGGCTCAGCTTCCGTCAGCCGGTCCGCCGGGTGGCCATGGAGAGGATGGGCCGACCGGTGGACGACACCCGCGACGCCAACCCCGGCGAGGTCTGGGAGGAGACCGAGTTCTGGTTCGAGCTGTCCTGGCGGATGGATCCCGACGGCTCGCTCGGTATCCGTAAGCACTTCGAGTCCCCTTACCGGCCGGGGGAGAGGATGACCGTCGACGACTACTACGGGTGGATGTTCGACCACTCCGTTCCCGGACTGCCGGCCAGAGCCGCCGAGGCCGGCCTCACCCCCCTCGGCTACATGCGCCGATTCGGCGCCGTATCGGTCGGAGAGCCGGTGTACCGCCTCGACGAGCGACCCCTGGATGACGCCGAGATGGAAGGGGCCGATCTCGACGAGCGGGGGGTTCTACGGCGCCCGACCGGCCCCGACGACGAGCCGCCGCTGATCGGGGAGGCGGGCTCCCTCGGGGTCCGCCACGACGACGGCTCGGTGACCGTCGGCTTCCCGACCCCGTCGCGCAAGCTGGAGATCTACTCCACCACGATGCGGGACTGGGGATGGCCCGAGCAGGCCGTGCCCGGCTACATCGAATCGCACGTGTCGCGCCGGCGCATCGACCTCGACGCCGGCCAACTGGTACTGGTCCCCACGTTCCGGCTCCCGGTCCTGATCCACACCCGTTCCGGGAACGCCAAGTACCTGAACGAGATAGCCAACAGCCATCCCATGTGGGTGCACCCGAGCGACGCCGACCGGCACCGGGTCGGCACCGGCGACCTGGTCCGGGTCAACACGACCATCGGGTACTTCGTGGCCCGGGTCTGGGTGACCGAGGCCATCCGCCCGGGGGTCTGCGCCCTCAGCCACCACATGGGGCGCTGGCGACTCCACGACTTCGACGGGAGCCGCTGGGTCAGCGGTCAGGTCGACCTGACCCACCCCGGCGGCCCCGACACCTGGATGCTGCGCTATCGCCGCGGGGTCGCACCGTTCGAGTCGTCTGATCCCGACTCCCAACGCATCTTCTGGACCGACCCCGGCGTGCACCAGAATCTGGCCTTCGCCGTCCAGCCCGATCCTCTGTCAGGAATGAACTGCTGGTTGCAGAAGGTAACCGTGGAGCGGGCCCGTCCCGACGATCGGTACGGGGACGTGTATGTCGACCGGCGCCGGTCCCGGGAGGTGTACCGGGAATGGTTGGCCATGACCAGGTCCACGACCGGGCCGGACGGGGAACGCCGCCCCGAGTTCCTGATGCGTCCGGTCAAGCCCAAAAGGCGGGCCTATCGGGCCTGAGCCCGTACGACCTGGTCAGGCTTGGAAGGGGTGGGTGGTCATCCAGTGCCCGGCGATGTCGACCCGGCGGGCGAACCACACGTCCTCGTGGGACAGGGCGTAATCGATGAACCGGGCCAGGGCGGCGCTGCGCCCCGGCCGGCCGGCCAGGCGGGTGTGGAGCCCGACCGTCATCATCTTGGGCGAAGTCGACCCTTCGGCGTAGAGCACGTCGAAGGTGTCCTTCAGATAGTCCGAGAAGTCGCGTCCCGAGGCGAAGCCGGCCGGGCTCACGAAGCGCATGTCGTTGACGTCGAGGGTGTAGGGCACCACCAGGTGGGGAGCGCCGGTCTCGGTCGTCCAGTACGGGAGGTCGTCGCCGTAGGAGTCGGAGTCGTACAGGAACCCGCCATGCTCGACGACCAGCCTCCGGGTGTTCGGCCCGCCGCGACCGGTGTACCAGCCGAGCGGGCGCTCCCCGGTGGCGTTCTCGATGGCCCGCACGGCCAGGCCGACGTGGGCTCGTTCGGTGGCCTCGTCGACGTGGCGGTAGTCGATCCACCGGTAACCGTGGGAGCAGATCTCGTGGCCGGCCCCGGCCAGTCGGCGGATCACGTCCGGGCTGCGCTCCACGGCCATGCCCACCGCGAACACGGTCAGCGGAATACCGGCCCCCTCGAAGAGCCTCACCACCCGCCATACACCGGCCCGGCTGCCGTACTCGAACATGGACTCGACGTTCGGGTGGCGCTGGCCCACCCAGGGCTCGGCCCCTATCACGTCCTGGATGGCCGCCTCGGCGGCGGCGTCACCGTGCAGGACGCTGTTCTCGCCACCCTCCTCCCAGTTCAACACGAAGCTGACGGCGATGCGGGCGTCCCCCGGCCAGTGGGGATGCGGGGGATGCTCCCCGTAGCCGGTCAGGTCGCGCGGGTAGCTCACGGAAGGGTCCGGTCGAGGTCGACCAGTGTGGACAGCAGGACCCGGGCCCCGCCGAGCAGGTCACGGGGCGGTGTGGACTCCGAGCAGTGGTGGCTGATCCCCCCGGTGGAGGGAACGAAGATCATCCCCACCGGGCCCAGGCCGGCAACGATGGCGCAGTCGTGACCCGCTCCACTGGCCAGCGAGAGGGTGGGCAGGCCGTGCGAGGTGGCGGCCCGCCGGACCGCCTCCCGCACCAGCGGGTCGGCCGGTACGGGAGCCGTGGGGGGGAGGGGATCCACGGTCACCTCCACCCGGCGGGCGGCGCCGATCTGCTCGGCGCGCCGGACGAGGTCGGAAAGGGCGGCGGACAGGCGCCGAGGATCGGTGGAGCGCAGATCGAAGGTCATGTCCACCTCTCCGGGCACGACGTTGGCCACGTTCGGGCCGACGTCGAGGCGGCCGACGGTGGAGACGTCGCAGCCTCCCGGCCCGCTCACGGCGCGGACGGCCAGCACCACCTCGGCGGCCGCCACCAGCGCGTCGTGGCGCATCGAAATCGGCGTGGTCCCGGCGTGGTTGGCTTGGCCCCTTATGCGGACCCGACCCCTCTGCTGCCCGGTCACCGCCGCCACCACTCCGATGGACACGCCGCCTTGGTCGAGGACCGGTCCCTGCTCGACGTGCAACTCCACGAAGGCCGCCACGGGCTGGGTCCAACGGGCCCGGTCGAGGGCGGCCGGTTGGCAGCCGGCGCTTTCGAGCAGAGCCCGCAGGGACCGGGAGCCGGCGGCGCTGGGTTGCTGATCGAGCTCGTCGGACTCGAGCAGCCCGGCCACCGCCCGGCTGCCGGTGTAGGGCGGGGCCACGACGCCCTCCTCGTTGACGAAGGCCACGGCTCGCACCGGGTGGCGCAGGACGCGCCCGGCGGCGGCGAGAGACGCCAGAACCTCCCATGCCGCGACGACCCCGTAGGTGCCGTCCAAGTGGCCGCCCCCCGGGACGGTGTCGAGATGGCTTCCCGTCACGAGAGGAGGGAGACGGGAATCGGATCCGGGATACTCGGCGATCACATTGCCCACGGGGTCCATCCAGCAGCGGGCCCCGACCCGCGGCCCCCAGTCGTGCAGGACCTCAGCCGCGGCCCGCCATTCCGGTGACCAGGCGACCCGGGTCACCGCCGGGCCCGGCGTGGCGCTGATCGCCGCCATCTCGTCCAGGCGACTCAGCAGCCGGCCCCCGTCCACGTCCACCCCGGCCGGTGGGTCGTCGCTCCTTCGGAGCGGGTCGGTCCGGTCGACGGGGAGCGGTACCGGCCCGGTCACCATTCCGGGCGTCCGAGGACCTCGCCGAGGCGGGCGTTGGCGGCGAGGAAGCGTTGGTAGGCCCGGAACCCGCCCAGCTCCGAGATGTCCACGACCCGGTCGCCGGGCTGCAGACGGTCGGGCTGGAGGATCATGGCGTTGACTTCCTCCCCGTCGAGCAGGCGGATCGAGCCCAGCTCGAGCTCGGCCGGTTCGGCCGGCAGGAGCTGTCCCGAGAGGACCGAATCGGGCATGTCGTAGAGCTCTCCCTCGATGACCCGACCGCCCACCTCCACCGGGAGCAGCCCCGGGAATTCGTCCCGGACGGCAAAGAATCGGTAGGCGGCCGCCGTGCGGGCCGGCCCCAGGTAGGTCGAACCGGCGTGGCAGCCGTGATCCTTCTGGCCGGACATGGCGGTGCCGTTGAGGAACATCAGGGGCACGTCGGGGTATCCTCCCTGTTGGCGGTCTGCAGCTTTCGAAGTCGGTCCCTGGCGATGGCGATCAGGGCTTCGCACCCTCGGCTCAGCTCCCGGGAACGGTCGTCTCCGAAGCGGGTCTCCATCACTTCCACGATCGATGCGAGCGGCCGGCCGGCCACCCACTCGACGAAGGGGAAACCGAACCGGGCTTCGTACGCGGCGTTCAATTCCGCCAGCCGGGCGCGGATGGCTTCGGCTTCGGGATCGGGGGTGGCTCGGGGCGAGCCCTGCTCGCGCCAGGAAAGAGTGCTTCGGGCCTCGAGCGTCCGGGGCGCTTCGCCGAGGCGGGGATGGGCTCGCAGGGCGGCCGCTCGCAGATCGTCGCCGCCCGAGTCGAGATCGGCCGCCACCGCGTCGATCACCTGCGTCCAGGCCTCGAAGGGCCGACCGCCGAGACCGGCGGTGAGCGGCCGGGCGTCTTCGAACAGGGGCCGCAGGGCCCGGCGCAACTCGTCTTCCGACATGGACGCGAGGGCTCGGGCCGGCGGCAGTCGGGCCGGTTCAGACACCGAGGTACACGACCGCCGAGTGACCCGATGCCAGTACCGGAAGGTGGTAGCGCCGTTCCTCGACCAGGTCGACCGTGGCCGACAGGCGGGCCACGAAGCCGTCCAGGTTCCAGGTGACGGTGTAGACGCCGCAGGGGAGGCCCACGGCCAGCTGCTCTAGACGCCCATGCTGGTCGGTGCGGCCGCGCCCGACGCACTCCCCGCGGCGGTCGCGTACCTCGACGTCGACGCCGGGGGAGGGGCCGCCTCCGGCCCCGTTGAGCACGTGGGTCGACAGATCGGGCACGGGTGGGGTCAGCCGATCCCGACGAAGTCAGCCATCAGCCGGCGCCAGGCCAGGCTCAGGCGGTCGGCGCGGGTGTGGATCCCGACCGTGCGGTCGGGAGGGACGCATTCGTGGTCGTAGCGTTCGAGGATGGACCGGTCCTCGCGCAGGATGCCACCCGCTTCCACCGTGGCGGCCGACAGCGGGGCCAGCCGGTGAGGGCAGTGGTCAGCCCAGGCGGTCAGGCCCGAACCGGGGACCCGGGCCAGGCACCAGGGGCGACCGAGGAGCCAGCTCTGGGTGGCCGCCGGCCCGGACGGAACCTCACGGCTGAGAGCTGTGGCGTGCCAGGAACGGGCCAGAGCCGGCGTGGTCTGGTCGAGCACCGGGCCGGCGATGGAGGGCACCCGGCCATTCTGTACCGGGTGGCGGTTGGGTCGGGCCGCTCGGGAGCCAACCCGGGGAGGTGTTCACAGGCTTGTAACGAGGCCACGGCGGACTCCGCGGACTCGGCGGACCGGCCCTCGACGCGCCCGGCGGTAAGTATCCAAACGGGCTCCAGGCCCGTCATCGGGAGCGGTATCTCTGAACGGCGCCAATCGTATATGGAGGACCTTGACCTGCCATGATGGATCGATGGCCGGGCCGGGGCTGGCGTCGCATCCGGGGGCCGGCGCCGGGCGCGCCACCCACCGCCGGGGGATCAGGAGAGCGTCGGCGCTGGTAGCCGTTCTGCTCCTGCTGGCCAGCGGGGCCAGCGCCTGGTTGACCCACCACGTCGTGAGCGACCAGGAGCACAAGCTCCTCTCGGAGAGGGCCAACGAGATCAGCCTGGTTCTCCAGCAGACGGTCACGTCGGTGTCCACGCAGATGACCAGCCTGGCCCGTCTGGCCCGTCTGGCCCGGGCCGGGGAGGACCCCTCCCTCTTCCTCAGCGAGGCGTCCGCCGATCTGACCTCACCGACCGCCGAGGCGCTGGCCCTGCTGCAGCCCGAAGCGGGAACCGACGACTACCGCGTCGTCGCGGCAGTCGGTCGAGGGCTCGACCCGGGGCAGTCGCTCACCGGTGCGGCGGCCGCCGCGGCTGCGCTCTCCGGGCGCAGCTCCGGGCTGGTCGCCACCCCTGTGTACCGGGCCGCCGCCGGACGGGAGGTGGGTTTCGCCCTGTCTGCGGGCGCGGGCGCGGTGGTGTACCGCCAGAGCATCCTGGGGCCGCCGCAGCCGGCCCGCAGCTCCTCGTCCGCGTTCAGCGACGTGCGGGTGGTGCTCTACGCCGCCGACCGGCCCGACCCCGACCAGCTCCTCGTGACCACCGCGGTGCATCTGCCGCTGTCGGGATCGGTCCTCTACCAGCCGTACCTGGTGGGCAGCTCGCACTGGCTCCTCGGTACCCAGGCGGCGCAGCCCCTGGTCGGGTCGGTCGCCGAGGACGCCCCATGGGCTGTCCTCGGAGTCGGTCTGGCCGGCACCGTGCTGGTGCTCATGGTGGTGGAGAGCACCTTCCGCCGGCGCGACGCCGCCCTCGCCCTGTACCGCAGCGAGCATCGTTTCGCCGAGGCCCTCCAGGAACGCCTCCTCCGCCCGCTCGAATCCCCGAGCGGGCTGGAGGTGGCGTCCCGCTATGTGGCGGCCTCGGACGGCCAGCAGGTGGGCGGGGACTGGTTCGACCTGTTCGACCTCGGGCAGGGCCGGGTCGGCGTGGTCATCGGGGACGTCATGGGCCACGACGTGGAGGCGGCCGCAGCCATGGCCCAGATCCGGGCCGGGCTGCGCGCCTACGCCGTGGAGGCCGGGTCACCAGCGGAGGTCGTCGCCCGGCTCGGGACCTTCGTGGAGACCTTCCAGGCGGCGCTGATAGTCACCCTCGTCTACGGCATCCTGGGCGGCCCGGCGGCCGACGGGTCGCGCCTGTTCACCTGGGCCAACGCCGGCCACCTTCCCCCCGTCCTGCGCCTGGCGGGAGGTGGCACCGTACAGCTGGATGGCGGGTCGTCGCCCATGCTCGGCGCGCCCCACGGGCAGGGCCGGCCCGACTGCAGCGTGACGGTGCCGGCGGGCGCGACCCTCCTTCTCTACACCGACGGCTTGGTCGAGACCCGCAGCATCGACCTCGGCCAGTCGATCGATCTGCTGTGCTCGCAGCTCGAAGCAGAATCCGCGCAGGGCGTCGAGCGGGTGTGCGAGGCGGTGCTCGGATGGCGCGCCGAGGAGCAGCGCCACGACGACATCGCCCTCATCGCGGTGCGCATCCCGCCCGTCGCCCCGGGCACCTACCCGGCCGAGGGGCCGGTCACATCGACGCGCTGAACCGCTTCAGCGGGACCGGCGGTAGTAGCGCCCCATCCGGGAACCCTTGCGCAAGAGGGTGGCCGGGCGGTTGGGCCCCCGGGCCTGCTCCAAGCGGTCGGCCGCCTGCTCGGCGACGGCCGCGGCCGCCGGGATCACGAGGCCCATCACCATCCAGCGCAGCAACCTTCGTCTCACGACCCCGTTTCTACCCCATCGGGCGACGAGGTCCCACAGCCGCCCGGCGGGGGTGGTTCACCACAGCTGATCGAGGTAGGTGTCGCGGCCGGGGGTGGTCCGGTAGAAGGGAGCCACCAGCTGGGTGTCGGCCAGGCCCTCCCGCTCCACCGCGTCGGTGTAGGACCGTACGGCCTCCAGCGCCGGTGCCAAATCGCCGCCCACGAAGAATATCTGCAGTAGCCGGTTGGGCCCGCCGGCGGGCGAGCCGAGCGGCATCGGCCCGCCGGTCGACGCCTCCTCAGAGGGGGTGGTCGGGGTCCACGAGGAGGCGATCTCGATGGGCGATCCGGAGAGGACCTCCGGCAGTATCCGACGGCTGACCTCCTCGTGCAGCCCGGCCGCCGGCCTGCCGTCGCGCCCGTCGAGCCAGGCGATGATGATCCCCGGGTAGCCGTGATCGAGGGCCAGGTCCACGGGCACCGGGTCCTCGTCGCGGTAAGCGGCACCGAGGTGGTCCACGACGACGGTGTGGACGTGGGTGCGCTCGGCGAAGCCTCTCCCGTTGGCGTACAGCCAGTGGACCTGGGGTACCGACCAGTCGTCGAAATGCTCCTCGTGGTGGCCCTTCTCGACCCAGTAGACGGCCACGTATGAGCCGGCGTCGTAAGGGCTGGCCACCTTCTCGGTGGTGGGCCAGCGCAGATCCTTGAGGGGCCGTGGCGCGACCCACCTGCTGCCGGCGAAGAGGTACGGGCCGATCATGCAGCCGCCGTAGAAGTGGTCCCGCTCGTACCACCGGTTGTAGGCCTTCTCGAAACCGCGGTGGGGGTCCACCATCGTGACGAGGGCGCTGCCCACCTTCACGGGGTAGTCGTGCACCCCACCCGCATCCAACGGATATCCCATCGGCCCTCCCCTGGTCGTTCGATGGAAACCGCTCCTGTCTACCACGCCGACTACTAGTTGACTTGGGTGTCTCATGACCGTACCGTCGGGGTGGGGTCCGGCATGGTTGCGCTCGGGGACCCGGGGGGTTGGGGGACGTCGAGCGTCCCGAACATCGCAATGGTCCTAGTCAGTGGAGGTGATCGATGAGCAATGCTCTCCGCTTCAACATGACCCTGCCCGGTCTCGATCCGGCGGACATGTCCAGTCGCTACCGCGCCGCGCTCGAGATGGGCCAGCTCGCGGACCGCGCCGGGATGCAGTCCATCTCGATCGACGAGCACCACGGCTCTGACGACGGGTGGATGCCGTCACCCATGCTGCTGGCCGCCATGATGGCGGCGCGAACGGAGCGCATCGAGATCCACCTCCAGGCTCTGCTCCTGCCGCTCCACGATCCCCTGCGCGTCGCCGAGGACCTCATATCGCTCGATCTGGTGAGCGGGGGACGGTTCAAAGTCACCCTCGGGGTCGGGTACCGGCCGAGCGAGTACCTGGCCCACGGCAAGGATTGGGAGCGTCGCGGGGCGCTCATGGACAGCTGCGTCGCCGATCTGCTGGCTGCGTGGCGGGGACAGCCCATCGACCGTGGAGGGGCGACGGTGCACGTGACCCCGCGACCGCTGCGGGCCGAGCCCCCCTTCCTCATCGGCGGCAGCTCTCCCGTGTCGGCTCGGCGGGCTGCCCGCTTCGGTCTGGCGCTCGGACCACCGGCCAAGCTGCCCGAGCTCGAGGACCACTACCGGCGTCTGTGCGCCGAGCTCGGTGTCGAAGCGGTCGTCGACTCGCCACCCCCCGTGGTCAGCTTGCTGTTCGTGTCGGAGGACCCCGAGCGGGCCTGGCACGACCTCGGTGCCTACCTGCTCCACGAGGCGACCACCTATGCGTCCTGGCAGACCGCCGACATCCAATCCTCGGTGCACTCCTATTCCTTCACCGCCTCGGATCTGAAGGCCGAGGGCATCTACGAGATCCTGACCCCGGACGAGGTGCTGGCCAAGTCGGACAAGCTCGGTGACGACGTCCGCTGGGTACTGCACCCCCTCTGTGGTGGGATGCCGCTCGACGCCGCTTGGGAATGCGTGCACCTGTTCGTGGACCGGGTGCTCGCCCGTCAAGGTGAACGAGGCGCGGGGACGGCCGTTTGAGCGCGACATCGGAGGCCCTCCGCACGGCCAACCTGGCGGTGGTCAGCCGGGCCTTCGAGGCGGTGGGCCGAGGCGACGTGGACGCCCAGATCGAACTGTTCGCCGAGGATGCCGTGCTGGAGCTTCCCTACGCCGAACCACCGGCGCGCCTGGTGGGGCGCCCGGCCATCCGCTCCCGGCTGGAACCGGCCCTCCGCCTGTTCGAGATCAGGATCGAGGTCACAGACGTCCACGACTGCGCCGATCCGGACCAACTCATCCTCGAATACACCAGTGAAGGCCGGGTGACCACCACCCAGCGGTCCTACCGCAACAGCTATGTCGGCTTCTTCCGGTTCGGGGAGGGCCTCATCCGCTTCCAGCGGGAGTACTACAACCCGCTCCCGGGGCGCGTGGCGCTGGCCGCCGACTGATCGCAGGGCCCGGCGGGAGGAGTCGGCCCACTGAGCGAAACAGGGCGATACGTGACTGTCAGGGAACGTAGCGCCTCAGGAGTCCTGATGCTATGGTTCAGGTGTCCGGCGCTTGGCAGCAAGCACGCCGCTCAACAGGGGGGATTCGGTCTGTGAACCACACGCGACGTGGCAGGACCAGCGCTATGGTGCTGGTCGCGGCGACGGTGCTAACCGCATCGGCTTGCAACAGCAATCGAGGCACCTCGTCTACTGGCAGTACCAGTGCCGGGGTGACGACGGCCACTTCGGCGTCCTCGACGTCCTCGACGTTCGGCACGCTGGCGTCGCCGTGCGGCCCCGGTAGCGCCCACGGCGCCACCGAGCAGGGCGTCACCGACACGAGCATCCGTATCGGCTACGGCGACGACCGTGGTTTCAGCCAGTCACCGGGACTGGACCAGGAGATGGGCGACGCCGTGACGGCGCTCATCAAGTGGTGCAACGACCAGGGAGGCATCCTCGGTCGCAAGATCGTCGGCGACGACTACGACGCCGCCATCACCCAGGTCAACACGGTGATGCAGCAGGCCTGCAAGAGCGACTTCATGCTGGTCGGTGAGGGCTTCGCCCTCGACGAGGCTGCCGAGTCGACCCGGATCGGCTGCAATCTGGCCGCCGTGCCCGGCTTCACGGTAGGGCCCGACGTGGCCAACGCCCCCGAGATGTACCAGGCGGTCCCCAACCCCGTCGACTACCTGCCGGCGTCGGTGTACTACGAAGTGGCCAAGCTCTTTCCCCAGGACGTGACCGCGTTCGACGCACTGCACACCACGCTCACGTCGGCGACCGAGGTCAGCTACGCCAAGGACATACTGGCCGCCCAGGCGGCAGGGTGGAAGCTCGCCAACTGCGGGGTCAAGATCAGCTACTACGGGGAGCCCAACTACACCCCCTTCGCCCAGAAGTTCCAGGCGTGCGGGGCCAAGACCATCTACAACGACCTCGGCCCCGGCCCCGTCCTGTTCGGGATGATGACGGCCAACTTCCAACTCGGGTTGAAGCCGCTCTACGTCATGGAGACCAACGACTACACCACCCAGATGTCGAGTTGGAACACCAGCGGCATCGGGGACAATGTCTATGTCCGCGACGCGTTCGTGCCCCTCGAGGAGGCCGACATCAATCCGGCGGTCGCCAAGTACGTCAGCCTGGTCGCGGCGACCGGGGGCAAGGTCAGCCAGCTCGGGCAGCAGGCTGCGTCGTCGTTCCTCCTCTGGGCCACCGAGGCCAAGGCCTGCGGCTCCACGCTCACTCGTCAGTGCATGATCAACGACCTCTCCAAGGTGCACAACTGGACGGGTGGTGGACTGCACGCTCCGACCGACCCGGGGAACAACACGCCTCCCCAATGCGGGATGCTCCTCAAGCTGACCGGGACGACGTTCTCCCAGTACTACCCGTCCACCAAGGGTCAGTTCGACTGCAATCCCGAGTACCTCTTCAAGATTCCCCAGTCGGCCTGGGGCACCACCCTCAACTCCGACCGGATTGCCACCAAGTTCCTCTCGGCCAGCGTGATCAAGCCCCAGTAGCCGAGCTCCTGCTCGGCCGGGCGGTCACAGGAAGGTTCGACCGGTGCACCTGTTCCTCACCTACACCATCTTCGGGTTGGTCCTGGGCGGCGTCTACGCCATAGCGGCGTCGGGGCTGGTCCTCACCTACAACACCTCGGGCATCTTCAACTTCGCCCACGGGGCGGAGGCGATGCTGGGCGCCTTCTTGTACTGGGAGGTCCGCTACGGCTGGGGTGTCCCCACGCCGCTGGCCCTGATCCTCGTGCTCGGGGTGTTCGGTCCGCTCATGGGGGGACTGCTCTACCTGGTGATCATGCGCGGCCTGCGCAACACCGCCGAGGTGACCAAGGTGGTCGTCACGGTGGCCCTCATGCTCGGCATGCTCTACCTGTCGGAGTGGTTCTGGAACCCCCAGACGGACCGGACGGTGGTCCCCTTCTTCGGTATCACCAGCCAGGTGAAGATTCTCGGCGCCGACGTCACGACCCACGAGCTCATCGCGCTCGGCACGGCTGTGCTCATCGGCTTGGGGCTGCGCCTGTTCTTCTACCGGCTGCGCATCGGTGTGGCCATGCGCGGCGCCGTCGACGATCCCGGGCTACTGGAGCTGAACGGCCACAACCCCGAACGCATCGCCGCCTTGTCGTGGGCCATGGGGTCGTTCCTCGCGGTGCTGGCCGGGGTGCTTCTCACCCCGATCAGCGGGGGTGCCCTGCAGGCCAACTCCCTGACCCTGCTCGTGATCGACGCCTTCGCGGCGGCGGTGTTCGGGCGGCTGCGCAGCATCCCCCGGACCTACATCGGAGCCCTCGTTCTCGGGCTAGCGGCCAGCTACGTGCTGGCCTACTCCCCCAAGACCTGGCAGTGGGCCAGCAACTTCCGGGTGTCGCTGCCCATGATCGTGCTGTTCGTCGTGCTCATCGTGCTCCCCCAGGACCGACTCCGAGGGGCCTCGGTGGCCCGCACCCGGGAGCGGGCCCATCTACCGTCGGTCCGCAGCGCCGTGATCGCCGGCGCGGCGCTGGTGGTCGTCGTGGTGCTGTTGCGCCAACTGATGAACGACTCCGACATCACGACCATTACCCTCGGGATGACATTCGCCGTCATCGCCCTCTCGCTCACCCTGCTCACCGGCTACGCCGGCGAGATGAACCTGGCCGCCGTCTCCTTCGGTGCCATCGCCACCATGGTCAGCTATCACATCGGAGTCACCGGGCACGGTCTGGCGTCGCGCAGCACCCTGTGGGGGATCGTGGTGGGCGTCATCGTGACCGCCGTCGTCGGGGCCGTCGTGTCGCTCCCGGCACTACGCCTGCGCGGCCTGTACCTCGGTCTGGCCACCATGGCCTTCGGTGTCTTCCTCACCGACATGGTCCTGATGGACTCCAATCCGCACCGCATACCTCTGATCCACACCAAGTTCTCCCTGTTCAGCGGGGGAGCCGGTATCAACAGCCTGGTCATCCCGCCGCTCCGGATCGGGCCCCTCGACCTGCATGACGGAACGACCTTCCTCGTGACCGCGACAGTCGTCTTTGCTGTCCTCGGCATCGGGCTGGTGGCGCTGCGCAACAGCAGCTACGGGCGGCGCCTGACCGCCATGAAGGACAGCCCGGCGGCCTCGGCGACCCTGGGCCAGAGCCTCCTGCGCCTCAAGCTCAGCGTGTTCATGCTTTCCGCCGCCGTCGCCGGGCTCGGCGGGGTCCTGATGTCGATGGCGCTGGGCTCGGTCACCCCCGACAATTTCAGCATCTTCCTCAGCCTCTCGCTCCTGATGCTCACCGTCGTGGCCGGTATCAGCTACGTCTCGGGCGCCCTGATGGGGGGGCTGCTGTCGGGGGTGGGCTTCGCTCTGATCGTGAGCACCTTCCACGACCTGGCGTCGCGCCACGGCAGCGTCCACGGCCTGTTCTCCTTCCTGGCCAGCTTCGCCACCGTGACCCCCGCCCTCATCGGTATCGGGGTGGGTCGCAACCCGAGCGGTTCGGTGCACGACTTCGTGGACAGCTACCGGAGCCTGCGCCACCGCCCCCGGGTGCTGGTGGGAGGCGGCGCCGTAGAAGCGGTGCTCTACGTCCTCAGCCTGACCAACGTGCTCGGGCACTGGTGGTTCGCCATCCTGACCTCCGTGCTGGTCATGTTCCTGCCCCTGGTGGGTCAGATGTCCGACCCGGCGCGACGCGAGCAGGAGGCCGCGGCGGTTCCCCTGGAGCTGGCCGGCATCGATTCGCCCTACAGCGACGGCCTGCGCGCCGAGCTCGACCGCGCCCTGGGCATCGAAGACCTGCTGCCGCCGGAGCGGTTGGCCCGGTCCCGGCGCAACGGCCGCCGGTCTGACGGGTCGGGGGACCGCTCGATGACCGAGCCTCTCGGCGCGGGGGTGGGCGATGCCGGCACTTGAGGTGAGTGACGTATCGGTGCGCTTCGGGGGGACCCACGCCCTCCAGAACGTCACGATCACCGTCGAGGAGGGCTCGGTCACCGGGCTCATCGGACCCAACGGGGCGGGCAAGACCACCCTGTTCAACGTGGTGACCGGTCTCCTGTCGCCCACCGGAGGCCGGGTGAGCCTCCACGGCCGGGATGTGACCGCCGCCGCGCCGGCGCGGCGGGCCCGCCTCGGCCTGGCCCGTACGTTTCAGCGCCTGGAGCTGTTCACTTCCCTGTCGGTCCGGGACAACATCCGCGTCGCCGGCGACATTCGAAACGGCTGGGGTCGGAGCCACCGCATCAACGTGGCCAAGGAGACCGAGCGGATCATCGAGCTGACCGGGCTCGGCGACATCGCCGGGCGCGACGTGGCTGACATACCCACCGGGCGGGCCCGGGTGGTGGAGGTGGCCCGTTCGCTCATGACCCAGCCGACGGTCCTGCTCCTCGACGAGCCCGCCGCCGGCCAGACCGAGCAGGAGACCGAGGTGTTCGGGGTGCTCCTCGGCCGACTCGCCGATTCGGGTCTGGCCATCTGTCTGGTCGAGCACGACATGTCCCTCGTCATGCGGGTCTCGGCGCGGCTCCATGTGCTCGACTACGGGCAGATTCTGGCCGTGGGTCGACCCGAGGAGATCCAGAACGACCCGGCTGTGATCGCCGCCTACCTCGGAGGGGCGGCGTGACGGCGCCGGTCACCGACGACGGCCGGCCGATCGAGGGGGGGGCCGAGCCGATCCTGGAGTTGGTCGGCGTGCGCGCCGGCTACGGCGCCATCGAGGTCCTCCACGGCGTGGACCTGGTCGTGCCCCGCGGATCCCTCGTGGCCCTGCTCGGCCCCAACGGTGGCGGCAAGACCACCACCTTGCGGGTCTGCTCGGGTCTGCTCCGGGTCGCGTCAGGAGAGCTGCGGGTCGCCGGCCGCACGGTCAACGGCGCGGCGGCCCATGACCTGGCCCGGGTCGGGGTGTGCTCGGTCCCCGAAGGTCGCGGCATCTTCCCCAACCTGACGGTGAGGGAGAACCTCTGGCTGGCGACCGGTACCGGGGTGGCCCGCGACAGGGTCGAGTCGGTCGCCTTCGACCGCTTCCCCCGGCTGGGCGAGCGACGCAACCAGTTGGCCGGGACCATGTCGGGGGGTGAGCAGCAGATGCTGGCCATCGCCCGGGCCCTCGCCACCGAGCCGGTGGTGCTGATCCTCGACGAGCTCTCCATGGGCCTGGCCCCCCTCGTCGTGTCGGCGTTGTACGAGACCGTCGCCGAACTGGCCAGTTCCGGCATCTCGGTGCTCGTGGCCGAGCAGTTCGCCAAGACCGTCCTGCCCATCGCCCAGTCGGCAGCCATCATGCTGCACGGCCGGGTCGTACGGGTGGGTGAACCAGCAGCTGTAGAGGAAGAGCTGGCTTCCGCGTATCTAGGTGGTTGAGATGTCCGAGAAAGAGAGCCTGGTGATAGGAGACATGGTGGCCACCAACAGCGCCGGTGCACCGGTAGTGACCGACGACAAGATCGAGGAGTTCCGCTCGGCGGTCAACGAGCTCAAGCTCAAGACCGGCCGCAGCCGAGGGGACCTGGTCCGCCAGGTGTTGGGCGGTCTCTTGATGGTCGGAGGTTTCGTCGCTGGTCTGATCGTCTACGAGCAGTCACTCAGCCAGGGAAGTGCCCTGAACCTGGCGTCGGAGCAGATACTGGCGCTGACCCTCCTGGGGCTGGTGGTGATCGGGGGAGCCCTGTTCGTGAGCGCGTCCATCAGTCGCTTCCTGCGCTTCTGGATGCTGCGCAACCTCTACGAGGGGCAGGCCCACATAGACCGCCTGGTGGCTGGCTACGGCGGCTCACCGGCCGGCGACGACCGCTAGCCGGTAACCCACAGCCGGTGGTCCCGCCGGCCGCCCTCAGCGGGTGGTGACGGTGGCGGTGTCGCGCCCCGACCGCAGTACCCGCCCGGGTAGCTCGCCGACGGGTTGGCCCGAGCGGATCACCGGTCGGCCGTTGACGAAGACCCGCTCCACCCCGGTCGACTCGGCCGTCAGGCGCAGGCTGTCGCCGGGCAGGTCGTAGACCCGCCGGGCGGGACCGCTGTCCACTGTCGTCGGGTCGAGCACGACCAGGTCGGCGTAGGCGCCCTCGGCGATGCGGCCCCGGTCCACCAGGCCGAACAGCCGCGCCGGGGCGTCGGTCATCAACTCCACGGCCCGCTCCACGCTCACCAGGCGCCGGCCCCGGAGGGAATCGGCGAGGAAGCGTGTCGGATAGGACGACCCCAGCATGCGGTCCAGGTGGGCTCCCGCGTCGGACCCGCCGATGAGCACGGTGTCCTCGGCCCACAGCCGGCGGCGGGCCTCCCAGTCCTCAGGGCCGTCTCCGGCCGGCAGGGGCCACAGCACCGTCTTGAAATCGTCGGCGCTGGTGATGTCCACCAGGGCGTCGGCCGGGTGCACCCCCATCTCGGCGGCGATCTCGGTGACGAGCCGGCCCTCGTAGCGGCGGTTGGCCGGCGAGAAGGTGTCGCCGATGCGGTACTTGGAGAAGTCGGCCAGGCGCTCGAACACCGTCCCTCGGGCCGCCGCCCGCATCTGTTCGCGTACCGACGGGTCGCGCAGCTTGGCGATCTTCTCGTCACGGGGCAGGGAGAGGATCTCCTGCCATCCGGGGATGAGCCAAAGGGCGCAGAAGGTGCCCAGGCTCATGTTGTTATCCGCAAAAATCGGCATGGTGAGTGCCACTACTCGGCCCCCGAGCTCGGCGGCGCGGGTGGATGGACGCAGCTGCTGAGCGGTGCGCTCCTCTTGGCCGGCCGCCACGCCGAGCACGTTCCAGTTGAGCGGCCGGTTGGCGCGGGCGCTCATCTGGGCCATGAGCTCGACCTCGGCGTCGGAGAACCCTCGCAGGCATCCCTCCACGATCGCCTCGAGGGTGGTGCCGGGATAGCGGCCGACCACGTCGCACAGCTCGAGGAGCTCGGCCTCGGAGGCGACGCGACTGGGCACGGGATGATTGTCCCCGTCGTTGTGGGTGGACGACCGGGTGGTGGAAAGTCCCAGCCCTCCAGCCGTCAGGCACTCCTCGAGGAGTCTCACCAGCTGCTCGACCTCTCGGGGTCCGGACTGGCGTTCGCTGGCTTCGGCGCCGAGCACGTAGCGACGCAGCGCGCAGTGACCGACGAGGAAGCCGGCGTTGACCGCGATGCGCCCTTCGAGCCGGTCGAGGTATTCACCGAAGGACTCCCACGACCAGTCGATGCCGTGCTCGAGAGCCTCGAGGGGCATGCCCTCGACCTTGGCCATCATGCGCCGGGTGTAATCGGCGTCGGCGGCCTTGAGGGGGGCCAGCGTGAAGCCGCAGTTGCCGCCGATCACAGAGGTGACGCCATGCAGCGACGACGGCGTGGCGTAGGCGTCCCAGTGGAGCTGGGCGTCGTAGTGGGTGTGGGGGTCCACGAATCCGGGCGTGACCATCAGCCCGTCGGCGTCGACGACCTCGCGAGCCGGCTCGTCGACGGCACCGATACTGACGATGCGGTCGTCCCGGACGCCGATGTCGGTCACTCGCGACGCTGCACCTGTGCCGTCGATGACGTTCCCACCCTTGATCAGGTAGTCGAGCACCGATCCCTCCCTTCGTTGCCGCCTGTGGAGCATAGCAACGGGTATCGATCGCCGATCGGTCCGGCGGACAGTGGTGAGACCAAGCTGTCATACTCGGTGGGCAAGTGATGGGGGAGCGGTCGTCTCGGGTAGGGGGTCCGGTTGCGGGTCCACGGCTTCGGATGCGACCGCCGAGCAACGGGAGGACCTATCGATGACCACTTCGGCGGTGGACGTGGGACGCGACTACCACCTCTGGATCGGTGGCCAGCCGGTCAAGGGTTCCAGCGGGAGCTACGAGGTGGTCAACCCGGCCACCGAGGAGGTGGTAGGCACCGCCCCGGAGGCTTCGGCCGAGGACGCCGCGGAGGCGGCGGCCGCGGCGCGGGCGGCCTTCCCGTCGTGGTCGCAGACGACCCCCGATGAGCGGGCCGCCCTGCTCAACCGGGCCGCCGACCTGCTCACCGAGCACTACAACGAGTTCGTGCCCCTCGTGCAGGCCGAGACCGGCTCCACCATGGCCATGGCCCAGATGGCCCAGGTGGGGGGCACCATCGCCCGGATCCGCCGCTACGCCCGAGGCGCCCTCGAGCCGCTCGACGTCTCGTTCATGCCTGTACCCAACCTCGGGGGCGGTCCTCACGCCACCTCAGGCGGGGTGTTCAACGCCGCCGCCGTCCGGCTCCCCGTCGGGGTGGTGGCCTGCATCAAGGCCTACAACGTGCCGATGAACAACGTGATGGGCACCCTCGGGCCGGCCCTGGCCACCGGCAACACCGTGGTGGTGAAGCCGGCTGGCCAGGATCCGCTGGCGGTGATCCGCCTGGTCGAACTGTTCCACGAAGCCGGCTTCCCCCCCGGTGTGGTCAATCTCGTGGTCGGCTCGGGCCCCGACTCGGCTCGGGCCCTGGTGTCGTCGCCCGACGTGGACATGGTCAGCTTCACGGGTAGTACGGGCATCGGGACGCAGATCGCCGAGGCGGCCGGGCGGGACCTCAAACGGGTGTTGATGGAGCTGGGGGGCAAGGGGGCGGCGCTGGTGTTCGACTCGGCGGACATCGACCGCATGGCCCAGGACACGGCCAGCACCTTCACCTACCACGCCGGCCAGATCTGCACCGCCCCGACCCGACTGATCACCCAGCGCAAGGTCTACGACGAGTGTGTGGAGAAGCTGGCCCGTATCGCTCGTTCCGTGCCCGTCGGCGACCCGACGGATCCCTCCACGGTGGTGGGCCCGGTGATAACCCGCGCTCATCAGGAGCGTATCCTCGGCTACGTGCGCTCGGGCATCGAGGAGGGGGGAACGCTCGTCGCCGGCAGTGCCGAGCCGGCCGCCTCGCAGGGGTTCTACGTCAGCCCGACGGTCATAGCTGACTGCCGGCCCGGCATGCGGGCGGTGCAAGAGGAGATCTTCGGCCCAGTGGTGGTGGCCATGCCCTTCGACGACGAGGAGGAGGGGATCGCTCTCGCCAACTCGACTGATTTCGGGCTGTACAGCTACGTCTGGACGGGCGACACGGCCCAGGGGATGCGCGTGGCCCGACGGATCCGGGCCGGCAACATCGGCCTCAACACCGTCGGACGGCACATGGAGGCGCCGTTCGGTGGCTTCAAGAAGAGCGGTATCGGTCGCGACGGAGGGTCCTACGGCCTGCTGGCCTACACCGAATTGCAGAGCATCGTCTGGCCCGGTTGACACCGGGATGCCCAGACCCAACTGATCCGAGGAGGAAGCGACTATGGGGAAACTCGACGGCAAGGTGGCCTTCATCACCGGCGCGGCGCGCGGTCAGGGCCGGGCTCACGCCCTGCGCTTGGCCGAGGAGGGAGCCGACATCATCGCGGTCGACATCTGCGCTCAGATCGATACGGTCGGGTACCCGCTCGCCACCCCCGAGGACCTCGACGAGACCGCGGCCCTGGTCGAGAAGTTCGGTCGCCGGATCGTCGCTTCCATAGCCGACGTGCGCGATCTCGAGGCCCTGCGGGCGGCCTTCGATGCCGGGGTGGCAGCCCTCGGGCCGTGCCAGATCGTCGTGGCCAACGCCGGCATCCATCCCATCGGGACCATGGGGGACCGGGCCGCCGCCGGGTGGCGCGATGCCCTCGACGTGATCCTGACAGGGAGTTGGAACACCCTCCAGGTGAGCATGCCGCAGATGGTGGAGGCCGGTAAGGGCGGCTCGATCATCCTCATCAGCTCGTCCAACGGCCTGAAGGGCCACACCGATGGTTCCGGGGGCTGGGACGGATATGTCGCCGCCAAGCACGGGCTGGTCGGTTTGATGCGCGCCTACGCCTGGTACCTCGGTCCGCACCACATCCGGGTCAACAGCATCCACCCCTCGGGTGTCCCCACCCCCATGACCATGAACCACCTCTTCGGCGAGTACACGGCCAGTACCCCGCCCGAGCGCCAGTGGCGGCTCGGCAACGCCATGCCCGTCGAGTGGCTCCAGCCCGAGGACATCGCCAACGCGGTCCTGTGGCTGGCCTCCGATGACGCCCGCTACGTCTCGGGTGTGACTCTGTCGGTGGACGCCGGCTCGAACGTGCTCTGATCCTCGCCGACGGCTCCGGGATCGGCCGGGCCGGCCTCCCGGCCCCAGGACACGTCGACAGGGACGATGCCCTGCCGGTTCAGCAGGTCGGCGAAGCCGTCGGGGTCGGCCGGCACCGGGGTGGGGTCCCCCGCGTACCACTCGAGGATCTCGGTGCCGCCGGAGCCGGCCACGAGAGGTCCGAACACGCAGCCTCGGTCGAGCACGACCAGCGTGCCCGGCCCGCAGAGCTCTTGGCCGACGGTGACCGAGCCGGCCAGCACGTATATGGCGTGGTCGCTGGCATGGCCGTGTCGCTCTATGGTCATGCCGGGGTCGTAGCGGCAGTGGATGAACACCTCGTCCTCGCTTTGGTGGAGGAAGCGCAGGTGGACCCCGACGCGTCTCGACCCGTGCCTCTGGGCCTTCACCTCCACGGCGGGGACGTCCTCGATGCGCACGATCCTGGGCCCCATCAGCCGCAGTCTAGAGGCGCGAGCCGTAGCGTGTGCCGGGCCGCCCGTCGCCATAGACGCTTCTGTCAGGTACTGGTACCGTTACAGGCGGCGCGGGCGCATGCCTCGACCGGGGGGGACCTCTATCGATCCGGCGCTGACCGGGAAGTCGCAGAGCGTCAGCGGCTGGTTCGAACGACGAAGGAGTTGCCATGTTGGAGATACCTCGGATCATCTCGGTGGACGATCACGTGGTGGAACCGCCGGACCTGTGGCAGAGCCGGCTCCCCGAGCGGTTCAAGGAGAGGGGTCCGAGGGTGGAGCGCAAGAGGATCCGCTTCGGTACCGATGGCAAGGGGGGGCAGGGCGCCCTGGGCTTCTCGGAGACCGACGACGGGGACTGGTGCGACGTTTGGTACTACCAGGACCTCGCCTCGCCTTTCATGATGCTGTCGGCGGCGGTCGGTTTCGAGGAGGTGGGCTTCGCGGTGACGACCTTCGACGAGGTCCGGCGGGGCGCGTGGGAGCAGTCGGCCCGCCTGGAGGACATGGACGCCAACCACACCGAAGCGGCCATCTGCTTCCCCAACACCCTCCCCCGATTCTGCGGCCAGACTTTCCTCGAGCAGCCCGACAAGGAGCTCGGCCTGCTGTGCGTGCAGGCCTACAACGACTGGATGATCGACGAGTGGTCGGCCGGCGCCGGGCAGGGCCGCCTGATCCCGCTCACCATGGTCCCCCTGTGGGACGCCGAGATGGCGGCCGAGGAGATCAGGAGATGCGCCGCCAAGGGATCCCACGCGGTGACCTTCCCCGAGAATCCGGTACCTCTCGGCCTGCCGTCGATCCACGACAAGGACCGCTTCTGGGATCCCTTCTTCATCGCCTGCCAGGAGACCGAGACGGTGGTGTGCATGCACATCGGGTCGTCGTCGAAGATGCCCTCGACGGCCCCCGACGCCCCGTTCATCATCTCCTCGACGCTGACCTTCCAGAACGCCATGGGGTCGCTCTGCGACTACCTGTTCTCCGGGACCCTCGCCCGCTTCCCCGAGTTGACCATCGCCTACTCCGAGGGCCAGGTGGGGTGGATGCCCTACATCCTCGAGCGGGCCGACAAGCTGTGGGAGGAGCGCTCCAACAACAGTTTCGGCACGTGGTTGCCCGAGCCGCCGTCGAGCTATGTGCCCGGCCGGGTCTACGGCTGCATATTCGACGACCGCACCGGACTGCGCAACCGCGACGTGGTGGGCATGGACCAGATCTGTTTCGAGACCGACTATCCCCATGCCGACTCCACATATCCCCATTCCAAGGAGACCCTCGCCAAGATCGCCGAGGAGGCGGGACTCGACCAGGAGGAGCTGTACAAGCTGGCGCGTGGCAACGCCATCAAGGCGTTCGGTCTCCAACGGTGGGGCATCACCGAGTAGTCAGACATGGTGTCGCACCAGAACCCGCCCGGCGAGGTCCGTGACCGGCTCCTGTCGGCCGCCCAGCAGGTCTTCGCCCGCTGCGGATATGCCGGAGGGACAGTCGACGACATAATCGCCGCCGCCGGCACCAGCCGGGCGACCTTCTACCGGTACTTCCGCAGCAAAGAGCACCTCTTCGACGAATTGAGCCGGGCCTGTTTCAAGGAGATGCGCTCGATCACCAAGGAGTTGGCCGCCGACGACCCGGTGGTGACCGACCCGGAGCGACTGGAGCGGCTGGTCGCCGCCTTCGGGGCCATGCAGGAGCGCCAGCGCGGCGTCATCCGGGCCTGGTTGGAGAAGGCCGACCGTCCCGGCTCCTCGGTCCGCAAGGAGGCGGCCCAGACCTTCCATGCGCTGCTCCAGGGGTTGGAGCAGCGCATACAGGCCGTCGGCACCCCCTCGGAGGTCGATGCCGAGGTTCAGGCCGCGCTGCTGTTCATCCTCATGACCCGCTCCACCTTCTACGTCCGCCACCGCCATTCGCGGCTGAACCCCGACGAGCTGACCCCGACCCTCGCCACCATGATCCAACGGGCCTACCTGGGGGGCACTCTCGAGCGACGCAGCCGCCTGAGGGTGGCCGCAGGAGGATGAACCTGGTGCCGCCGGTCGCCGACCACCCCGACACTGACGACGAAGCAGAGCCGGCCCCGCAGAGGTGGCCGCGCGCCGTCGCCGAGCGCTCCACCCGGGCCCACGGCCGGAGGACCCTCGTCAAGGTCCTCGACGCTGCCGAAGCGGAGTTCGCTGCCCACGGCTGGCACGGAGCCCGGATGGCCCGCCTGGCCAAGCGGGCCGGCACGGCCCACGGTACCGTCTACGCCTACTTCGCCGACAAGGCCGACCTGCTGTTCGCCATGTGGGCCGATGTCGGTCTGGATTTGAACTCCATCCTGCAGGAGATGCCGCCTCTGCGACCCGACGCTGACGGTTTCTCGTCGCTGCGTGACTGGGTGGCGTCGGTGTGCGGGTGCTTCCGCCGGCACGCCGCGGTGTCGCACGCCGTGGGCGAGGCGCTGACCGACGAGGAGAGCCTGCGGGGCGGTAAGGCGGCGCTCAGAGAGCAGCGCCGCGTGCTCGCCCGCTGGGAGGGTCGAATCCGCGAGTGCGGAGCCACCGGCATCGACCCGGCCATGGCGGCGCTGGCCGTCTACGCCGTCATCGAGGGGGCCAACGAGTCGGTCTACCGAGGCGAGCTTCTCGTCTCCGAGGAGGAACTGGTGACAGGGATCAGCGAGTTCATCCAAAGGGCCGTCTTCGGATCCGGGTTGGCGCGGGCGTGAGGTGCCGCTACCGCGCCGAGCCGCCGACCTCCCTGCGGTTGACGGCCGGGCGGCCCTCGACCAACATGCCAGCATGACCACGCTGGCGTTTGGTGTACAGCTCCCCGTGCAGGCCCAGTCGAGGATCATGGCCGACGAGTGGGAGCACGGCGCCGGGCCGGCCGAGATCATGGAAGTGGCGCAGGCCGCGGACAGGAACGGCTTCGACTACGTCGGCGTCTGCGACCACGTGGCCATCCCCCGCGACCTGGCCCCGCGCATGACGACCACCTGGTACGACACTGTTTCCACCCTGTCGTGGCTGGCGGGCGTGACCCGCAGGGTTCGACTGGCCTCGACCGTCCTGGTCGTGGCCTACCGCCATCCGCTGATCACCGCCAAGGCCTTCAGCACTCTCGACGCGCTATCTGGGGGCCGGGCCGTACTGGGTGTGGGAGCGGGCCATGTGGCCGACGAGTTCGCGGCACTCGGCGTTCCTTTCGCCCAGCGGGGGAGGTTGACCAACGACGCCATAGTGGCCATCAGGGCCGCTTTCGGTGACGAGTGGGGGGCCGGCGGCCTCGGCCAGGCGCCGCGTCCGGTCCAGCCGGGAGGGCCGCCCATATGGGTCGGGGGATCGACCCCGCCGGCCCTGCGCCGGGCCGCCCGGCTCGGGGACGGCTGGCTGCCCCAGGGGCCGCCACCGCAGGGCATGGCCGCCGCCATCCGGCAGATCCGCGACGACCGTGACGCCGCCGGCCGGGACGGTCCGTTCGCCATGGGGGGGATGACCCGCATATACCTCGGTGAGGCGACGTGGGAGACCGGTCCCTGTACCGGCGGCGGGCCCGACGAGGTCGCCGCGGCGGTGGCCGAGCAGGCGGGCTGGGGCGTGACCCACCTGCAGGTCAAGTTCCCGGCCCGCTCGGTCGGGGAGTTGACCGACCAGATGGCCGCCTTCGCCGAGGAGGTCGTGCCCCGCCTCTAGCGGGGCGGCTGGCCGGCGGGCGGCGGTCCGCCGTGGCGGTGTTCCCAGGTACGCCTCAGGCCCTCGTGTAGGCCGACCCGGCACGGTCCCGTCAGGGCCCGGCGGCGGCTCACGTCGGCGACCGAGCCGCGCAGGGTGTTGGGTGTCTCGGTGACCACCACATCGGGCTGCACCCCGCACAGCTCACCCATGATCCGGGCCCACTCCTGCACGCTGACGGCCTCGTCCCCGGCCCAGTTGAGGACGGTCGCCGGGACGGTGGCGGCGTCGAGGAGAGGGGCGACCTGCTCGTTGATGTCGTCCTCGAAGATGGGGCTGTACATGCACGGGTCCCACCTGGTGTGGACCGGCTGGCCGACGGCCACCGCATCGAGGTGGTAGGCGGGCAGACCCCCGTTGGGGCCGTAGGAGGCGTTCATGCGGGCGATGGTCACGGGCAGGTCGAAGGCCCGGGCGCAGAATCGGGCGACGGCCTCCTCGGCGATCTTCGATACCGAATAAGTGGGGGTCACCGCCGAGTTGACGTCCCCCAGGGCGTCGGCCTCGACGAAGACATGGTGGGGGTCGGGTTGAGGTCGGTACACCGAATGGGTGGACATCACGAGCACCGCCTTGGCCTTGCGGCAGTGGGCCAGGAGCATGCCGGTGCCCTCGGCGTTGACCCGCAGGGCGTGGTCGTAATCGGCTCCGGACATGTGGGCCGCCAGGTGCACGACATGGGTGAAGTCGTCGGGCAGGTCCGTGAGGTCATCCACGCCCAGCTCGGCCCGGAACGGGATGATCCCGGCGTCTTCCAGCCTGCTTCGGTCGGACGCAGCGCTGAAGCGAGCCAGGCCCCACACCTCGTTGGTGGCGGCCAGGTGGGTGGCGAGGGGCCACCCGATCTGGCCCGCCGCACCCGTCACGAGAATCTTCTGATCGGACAGCATCCCAGCGGTCACCCCCTCTGGTCGCCGGTCTACCAGCAAAGGACCGTCCGCTCAAGCTTCGACGCATTGAGAGCGCCGCGAGACAGAGCTATCATTTTGCCATTCCCCGACGGTCCCGTCGGGGAGTGCGCTGCTTGGAGGGGGGTCCATGGCTGTCGCAGACGAAGCCGATCAGGAAACCACCAATTGGGGTCGATGGGGGGACGACGACGAGCGGGGCGCGCTGAACCTGCTCTCACCTGAGATCATCCTGGCGGCCGCCGCCTCGGTCACCCGGGGGAGGGTTTATCCGCTCGGCATCCCGATCCAGCCCGACGGCGTCCCGTTGCTCGACTACCGGGGCAAGCCGATGCGCCTGACCCTGCAGGACAGCACCGACGAGGGTATCTACGACGTCTACGGCGCCAAGCCGGGCACGGGAGCGCACGAGGACGTGATGATCTTCGCCTCCCACACCACCTCCCACATGGATGCGCTGATACACGTCTATGAGGACGGCCATCATTACAACGGGGTGCCGAGCGGGGCCATGAAGGCCCTCGGGGGTGCGACCCGCCTGGGTATCGAGAAGGTCGGAGGGTTCGCCTCGCGCGCCGTCCTGCTGGACATGGCGCGCCACTTCGGTGATCCCCGCTGGGTCGAGCCGGGTCGCAACATCACCGGCGCCGATCTGGGCGCCGCGGCGGACGCCCAGGGTGTCGAGGTCCGCGCCGGCGACGTGGTCCTCATCCGGACCGGCTATCTGCAGATGTGGTTCGAGCTGGGTGGCGAGACCGGCTTCGCCCAGCCTGGTATCGGGCTCGACGCAGCCGATTGGCTGGCCTCGCGCGACGTCGTCGCGGTCGGGTCGGACAACGCCGCGGTGGAGGTCATCCCCTTCGACGAGAACGACTTCCTGGCCGTGCACAAGGTTCTCCTGGTGCGGCGCGGCATCTACATGCTCGAGTTCCTCGATCTTTCGGCCCCGGCGGCCGACGAGTCCTGGGAGGGGCTGCTCGCGGTCGCTCCCCTCAAGGTGACGGGCGCAACCGGCAGTCCGGTCAACCCCATATTCATCAGCTGATCGCAGTCTTCGTTTCAACGCCTACCGTTTGGCGCCCCGAGAAAGGACCTAGTCATCGTGGAGTTCGGACTTTTCATTCAGATGTACACCCCGCAGTTCCGCCGGGACGTGGACCCCGACGCCGAGCACCACGCCTTGATGAACGAACTGGAGCTGGTCCAGGCGGCGGACCGGGCCGGTTTCAAGTACGTGTGGGTCACCGAGCACCACTTCCTCGACGAGTACTCGCACCTGTCGGCCAACGACGTGGTGCTCGGGTACCTGGCCCACGCCACTGAGCGCATCCATCTGGGCTCGGGCATATTCAACCCGCTGGCCCAGGTCAACCACCCGGCCAAGGTCGCCGAGAGGGTGGCCATGCTCGACCATCTCTCCGGGGGCCGCTTCGAGTTCGGCACCGGCCGGGGAGCCGGGAGCCACGAGATCCTGGGGTTCTTGCACCGCGACGGGGTCACCGACACGACGGCGACTCGGGCCATGTGGGAGGAGACCATCGGTGAGTTCGCCAAGATGTTCACCCAGGACGAGTACGAGGGATTCGAAGGCAAGTGGTGGTCGCTGCCGCCGCGCAAGATCCTGCCGAAGCCCTGGAAGAAGCCTCATCCGCCCATGTGGTACGCCGCCGGTAACACGAGCAGCTACGCCATGGCGGCCCACAAGGGTCTGGGGGTACTGGGATTCTCCATCGGTGATATCGATCAGTTGGCCCCGGTCATGGAGGTCTACAAGAAGGAGGTCGCCAACGCCGAGCCGGTAGGAGCCTTCGTCAACGACAACATCATGGTGACCTCCACAGCCTTCGTCTCCGAGGATCGGGAGAGGGCCTACCAAGCGGCGGTCAGCTCGTCCATGAGCTACCTGCAGAGCAACGTGTTCCGCTACCACGACACCTTCCCCCGGCCGGAGGAGGTTCCGGCCTGGCCCGGTCTGATCCCTCCCGACACCCGCGAGTCGATCGAGATGCAGGCGGCGGGCGGGCTGGTGGTCGGCGATCCGGACGACGCATTGGAGACGTGCCGCAAGTGGGAGGCCGCCGGCGCCGACCAGCTGGTCTTCGGGGTGGGGATGTCCGAGCAGGCCGAGATGCTCGAGACCATCCGCTTGATGGGGGAGCACGTGATCCCCAAGATCGACAAGGACCCGGTGCACCGCACCACCCGCATGCGCGAGGGGGCGGCGACCCACCAGAGCGCCTGAGCCGCGTGACGACCGCGCCGACCGCGACCCCTGCCGACCGGGAGGGGCACCTCGCGGCGAGCGGGCCCATCCAGGGGGCCGCCACCTTCTGGGAGCTCATCGAGCGACGAGCCGACCGGTCCCCGCAGGCCCGGATGCTGGTGGACGAGCAGGACCGGGAGCTCACCTACGGTGAGTTGAGGGACGCCGCCTCGTCCACGGCCGCCGGCCTGGCCGAACTGGGGGTGGGCCCCGGCTCCGCGGTGTCGTGGCAGATGCCGAGCACCATCGACACCGTCGTGGTGATGGCCGCGCTCTGCCGGCTCGGAGCCCTGCAGAACCCGATCATCCACCTGTACCGCGAGCGCGAGGTCGGCTTCGCCCTGACCCAGACCGGCGCCACCCACCTGATCGTCCCCGGTGTGTGGCGCGGCGTGGACTACGTCGACCTGGCCCGGCGGGCGTGCGGGACCAATCGGGACCTGCCCGTAATCGTGGACCTCTCGGCCGGCCACCCGTGCGGTGATCCGGCGGCACTCCCTCGGCCCCCGGCCGCCGCCGCCTCCGACGACGAGGCTCCGGTGCGGTGGATCTTCTACACGTCGGGGACCAGCGCCGATCCCAAGGGGGTCTGCCACACCGACCGCACGCTGATCGCCGCCGGCTGGGGGCTGGTGGTGGCCTCGGGCAACGGGCCCGACGACGTGGGCACCATCGCCTTCCCCATCGCCCACATCGGCGGCGTAGACGCCCTGGCCAGCATGCTCATGATCGGTTCGTCGGCGGTGATGGTCGAGGCCTTCGACCCGTCCACGACCATCCCCCTGTTGCGCCGTCACGGGGTCACCCGCTTCGGCGGAGGACCGGCGTTCTACCTGGCCTGCCTGGCCGAGCAGCGCAAGAATCCCGGCCAACCGATCCTCCCGGCCCTGCGCTCCATGTCCGGTGGGGGCGCCCCGAAGCCGCCGCAGCTGCACTTCGAGGTCCGCGACGAGATCGGGGGTCGGGGGATAACCCATGGGTACGGGATGACCGAGGTGCCGATGATCGCCTCGGGCCGCGTCGACGACAGCGACGAGCAGTTGGCCTACTCCGATGGCGCGCCCGTGGAGGGCGCGCTCATCCGCATCGCCCGCCCGGACGGCACCGACGCAGCCGTGATGGAGGAGGGGGAGATCAGGGTCAAGGGCCCGATGGTCTTCCGGGGCTACACCGACGCCGCCCTCACCGCCGAGGCCTTCGACGCCGACGGGTGGTTCCGGACGGGCGATCTGGGCCGGTTGCGGCCCGACGGCCACGTGCAGCTCACCGGCCGGCTGAAGGACGTCATCATCCGCAAGGGGGAGAACATCAGCGCCAAGGAGGTAGAGGATCTCCTCTACACCCACCCGGCGGTGGCCGACGTGGCGGTGTTCGGGATCCCGGACCCGGCGAGGGGCGAGATGGTCTGCGCAGTGGTCGAGTGCAAGCCGGGCGCCGGGCTGACCTTCGAGGAGATGACCACCTTCCTCCGAGGCGCCGGGCTCATGGTGCAGAAGATCCCGGAGATGCTGGAGGTGCGCTCGGGCCTGCCGAGGAACGCCACGGGCAAGATCCAGAAGAAGGACCTGCGGGCCGAGTACGTGGCCCGCCTGACCGACTAGCCCCGGCGGACCGAGCGCACCCTCACACCCCGGTCAGCTGGTGGCCGCCCGGATGGCCCGCCATACCCGCTCGGGGGTGCAGGGCATGTCGATGTGATTGATCCCGAGGTGCGACACGGCGTCCACGACGGCATTCTGGATGGCCGGCGTGGAGCCGATGGTGCCGGACTCACCGATCCCTTTGGCCCCGAGCGGGTTGCGGGGGCTGTCGGTCTGGGTGTTGGACGTCTCGAAGCTGCAGAACTCCGACGCCGCCGGGATGAGGTAGTCCATCAGGTTCCCGGTCAGCGGGTTGCCGGCCTCGTCGTACTGAACCCATTCGAACAGGGCCTGGGCCGCGCCCTGGGCGATACCGCCGTGCTGCTGGCCTCGGACCAGCAACGGGTTGAGGATACGCCCGCAGTCGTCGACGGCGACGTGGCGGACCATGCGGACCCCGCCCGTCTCGGTGTCCACCTCCACCACCGACACGTGGGCGCCGAAGGGGAAGGTGGAGTTGCCGCCGTCGAAGTCCCCCTCGTGGCGCAGGACGCCCGGCTCCATGCCCTCGGGCAGCTTGGCTGCGTCCTTCGAGGCGGCGGCCAGGTCGGCCCAGCTGACCATCCGGCCGGGGACGCCGGCCACGTGCAGGCCGCCGTCGCCGGTGACGATGTCGTCGGCGCTGGCCTCGAGGGTGTGGGCGGCGATCTTGCGGGCCCGGTCCAACACCTGCTCGGACGCCGCCAGGACGGCGTTACCCGCCGTCTGCAGGGACCGGGACCCGAGGGTGCCGGCCCCACGGGGAACCGCCGCGGTGTCGGAGTTGACGAACTTGATCTTCTCCATCGGTATGCCGAGCACCGAGCTGGCGACCATGGCGAAGGCCGTGTGGTGGCCCTGCCCGTGGACGCTGGTGCCGGCGGCGATGGTCGCCGTGCCGTCGTCGTTGATCTCGGTCGCTCCGTACTCGGTGTGCAGACCGAGCGGAGCGGTGACCTCGACGTAGGCCGAGACCCCGATCCCGAGCAGCTTGGTGTCGCCCGCCTTGCGGCGGCGCTCCTGCTCGGCCCGCAGGCCCTTGTAATCCGAGGCCTCGAGCACGGCGTCGAGGGCCTTGGCGTACTCACCGGAGTCGTAGGAGGCGCCGGTGATGGTGGTCACCGGGAAAGCCGCCGGGTCGATGAAGTTCCGGCGGCGGATCTCGGCGGGGTCCATCCCGATCTGGTCGGCGGCCACGTCGAGCACCCGCTCGATGAGCTGGGTGGCCTCGGGCCGGCCGGCTCCCCGGTAGGCGCCGACGGTGGTGTTGTTGGTCACCACGCTGGTGGCGTTGAAGCGGACCTTGGGGATGTCGTACACGCCGACCGACATCATCTGGGTGAGCATGGGCAGGATGGCCCCGATGGCCGGGTAGGCGCCCGCTGCGGCGGTGACGCTGGCGTCCAGACCGACGATGCGCCCCTCACCGTCGAGACCGAGGGTGGCCTTCATGGCGAAGTCCCGTCCGTGGACCAGCGAGACCATGTCCTCGGAGCGGTCCTCGATCCACTTGACCGGCCGGCCGAGGGCGCGGGCCGCGGCCGCCGCCACCAGGTACTCCACGTACACCGCCGCCTTGGGCCCGAACCCGCCACCCACCCACGGGCAGACGATCCGGACCTGAGCCGGTTCCAGCCCGAGGGCTCCGGCCACCGCCGGCTGCACCGAGTGCGGCGCCTGGTGCGACAGCCAGCAGGTGATCCCGCCGTCGGGCTCGCCGGGAATGGCCAGGCACCCGTTGGGCTCCATGGGAACCCCGGCCAGGCGCTGACTGACCATCTCCACCTCGGCCCGCACCTGGGCCCCCTCGAGGGGGTCCTCCTCGCCGAAGGTGGTGTTGAAACATACGTTGCTGCCGGCCTCGGGGAAGATGACCGGGGCGTCGGGAGCGGCGGCGGCGAGGGGGGTGACCGCGACGGGCAGGGGGTCGACCTCGACCACGACGGCTTCCGCCGCGTCGTAGGCCTGCGCCGAGGTCTCGGCCACGACGGCGGCCACGATGTCACCGACGAAGCGGACCCGCTCGCCGGCGAAGATGGGCCGGTTGAACGTGGGGGGCAGCATCGGGAACCCCTGGAAGGGGGCCAGGCCGAGGTCGTCGCCCGCGGCGCTGTAGACGGCGACCACCCCGGGCATGGACCGGGCTTCGTCGACGTCCACCGACACCACGGTGCCGTGGGCCACGTTCGAGCGGACGAAGACGACCGTAGCGGCGTCGGCCGACTCGAGGTCGGCTACGTACTTGCCGGCGCCGGTGAGGAGCGTGGGGTCCTCCAGGCGGACAACAGAATTACCGAGGATGGAACCGGACTCGGACATTTGGCGAGAACCCCCTGTGGGTGAACGACTTGGTGAAGGCGGCCACAGGGACCCTACCGAACTGGCAGCCCCACCGCTCGGAGGGTGCCGTTGGCGGCGGCTAGGGTCTCCCGGGCACTGGAACGCTACGGAGGGAAAGGGACCGGCGATCTCGTCCGACTGGGACTCATGGGCGCACGAACGGGTGGCCGCCATCGAGCAGGCCGACCGATGGCGCCGCCTGAATCCCCTGGGGTCGGCCGGTCCGGTATTCATCGACGGGGCGGGGAGCCGCCTGGTCTCCTTCGCCTCCAACGACTACCTCGGTCTGGCGTCGCACCCGGCGGTGGTAACTGCGGCCGTCACCGCCCTCGAGCGCTTCGGGGCGGGGGCCACCTCCTCGAGGCTCATCGTCGGTGACCGCACCGTCCACCACGACCTCGAGGACCATCTGGCAGCGTGGCGAGGTACCCAGGCGGCGCTCGTCTTCCCCACCGGGTACCAGGCCAACCTGGCCGTCCTGTCCACCCTGGGGGCGGGCGCCCGGATCGTGTCGGACGAGCTCAACCACGCGTCGATCATCGACGGCGCACGCCTGTCGCGCGCCGAGGTCCGGGTCTACCGCCACGGCGACGTCGATCACGCCCGAGCCATGATGGCCGGGGCCCCGGGGCGGGTCCTGGTCGTGACCGACAGCGTGTTCTCCATGGACGGGGACGTGGCCCCCCTGGGTGATCTGAGCCTTCTGTGCGCCGAGCAGCGAGCCCTGCTCGTGGTCGACGATGCGCACGCGGTGCTCCCCCTGCCCGAGCTCGACCCGGGGGCGCTCAGCCTGAGAGTCGGCACGTTGTCGAAGACCCTGGGTTCGCAGGGCGGATATGTCACCGGGCCGCGTCGCTGGATGGACCTGCTCGTGAACCTGGGTCGATCGTTCATCTTCACCACCGGTCTGGCCCCGGCGGCGGCCGCGGCGGCCCTGGCCGGTATCGAGGTGGTCCGCTCGGACGAGGGCGCCACCCTCCTTTCGCGTCTCAGGGCCAATATCGACCGCGTCGCCGACGGCCATCCGTCGCCGATCGTCCCGGTGGTCCTGGGCGAAGAGGCCGCCGCCCTGGCCGCTTCGGCCCGCTTGCGCGACCACGGCTTCCTGGTTCCGGCTATCCGGCCCCCCACGGTTGCAGTGGGTTCCAGCCGCCTACGGGTGTCCCTTTCGGCGGTGCACGACGAGCGGGACGTGGAAGCGCTGGGGCAGGCCCTGGCCGCCCTGGGGGGCGAGCGCGGAGGTGACGAGGCTGCGCCGACGACCTTCCCGGACCGGGTGTCGTCGGACCGGGTGTCGTCGGTCCCCCGCTCAGGGTCCCTCTAGCCGGCCAGGGCCACGCCGAGCACCACTGCGGCGACGGCCGCGGCGCCCCCCAGCGAGCCCCAGACGGCCAGGCCGAGCCGGTTCCCGGACCGCTGGTGGAGAGCTACCGACACGCCGGCGATCACGACCACGGCCATCTTCACCATGAAGACGGTCTTCCAGGCCTCGTTCTGCTGGGAAAAATGGACGGCCGCCGCGTTCCACAAGCCCGTCGCCACCAGGACCACGAACGCCGGCCAGGCCAGAACGGCGAACCGCCGGGCTACGGCCTGGACTACGGCCCGGTCGGCCTCGCGGCGCAGGGTGGGCACGAGGCCGGCCAGGACGATCTGGCCACCGACCCACACAGTGGCGGCCGTGACGTGGAGCGACAACCGCACGATGTCCAGAGCCGGGGCCAGCACGGCGCTGGAGCGTACAGCCTGGAAATGGCACCTTTCCGTCCCGTGGTGCGTCAAGCTGTGCACGGGTAGCGCGATCGGCGGAGGTGAGGCCGGCCCATGGTGACTCGAGTGAGCAACCCGCTGAGAGCGGGACTGGCCCTGGCCTTCACCGTGCTCGCCGTCTCCTGCCTGATCGTCAGCCAGATGGGGGGCCGCCCGGCGGCCCTGGTGGTCACCGCCCAGACCGGCCCCGGGCTCGCCGCCGTCGGATCCGGTCCCTCGGCCACTGGTGCCGGTCCGTCGGCCACTGGTGCCGGTCCGTCGGGCACGGGTTCGGGTTCCGGTCCGGCGGGCACGGTCGGCCCTGGGTCGGACCGTCGCCAGGTGACCCCGGCGTGCGCTCTCTCGCTGGATCCGCACGCCGCCACCGTGGCGCCCGGAACCTGCACCGTCCTCGAGGTCGGCGACTCGCTCGGCAACGATCTGGGTTGGGGCCTCAGGCGGCAACTGCCCTCGAGCTCGGGCCTGACCCTGGTCCAGTTGGACAAGTCCTCCACCGGGCTGGCCAACCCGGGTTTCTGGGACTGGCCGGCGGAGATGGCGACCTACCTTCAGCAGTACCACCCGCAGCTCGTGGTCATATGTCTGGGCGGCAACGATCAGCAGGGCATAGAGGTGGCGGGCACGGCGCTGCCGTTCCCCTCCGCCTCCTGGCAGAGTGCCTACAGTGCCCGCATCAGGCAGATGCTGAACGAGGCGACGAGCTCGGGGGCCTATGTGGCGTGGGTCGGCCTTCCGGTGATGCAGCAGCCCTCCTACGCCCAGGGCGCGGCCCTCCTCGACTCGCTCTACCAGAAGGCCGTGGCCACCGTCGCCGACGCCATCTTCATCCCCACCTGGTCGTACATGGCCGGGCTCGGCGGGGCGTTCGCCTCCAGCGCCGCGGTCAACGGGGTGCGCACGACCATCCGCGCCGCCGACGGTGTGCACCTCTCCTACCCCGGCGAGGATGTGTTGGCCACCTACGTGATCCAACAGTTGACCTCGGCGATGCATGTGGCCCTCGCCCCGGCCACCCCGGCGGTGATCACCGGTCGCTACTGAGATGGCTGCCCTCACCTGGACCGCTCCCCGCCGCGAGGGGGGATCGCCCCCCGCGGGGGTGGCGCCCCGCTTCCGTCCCGACGTCCAGGGCCTGCGGGCGTTGGCCGTCCTTCTGGTCATAGGCAATCACGCCGGGATACCGGGAATGGCCGGCGGGTACATCGGCGTCGACGTGTTCTTCGTGATCAGCGGCTACGTCATCACCCAACTGCTGCTGCGCGAAGCCGACCGAGACCTGCGTTCGGGGTTGGCCGACTTCTACTCCAGGCGGGTCCGCCGTATCGTTCCCGCCGCCAGCCTGACCCTCATGGCCACCGCCGTCGCCGCCCAGGTGGCTCTCGGCGCCGGTATCGATCCCAACCTGGCGGGGGACCTGCGATGGGCGTCGTTGTTCAGCGCCAACCTGCGGCTGATCCACACCGGCAGCGACTACTTCATACCGGGCCTGCACCCGTCCCTGGTTACCCAGTTCTGGTCGCTGGCCGTGGAGGAGCAGTTCTACCTGATCTACCCGTTGTTCGTGTTCCTGGTCGCCCGGTCGGTGCCCGAGGCCAAGCGGAACCGGATCCTGGTCGTGGGTGTCGGGGCCGGCGTGCTGCTGTCGGCCTGGTACTCGAGCCACCTGACCGCCATCAACGCCCCCGAGGCCTACTACTCGCCGCTGAGCCGGTTCTGGGAGCTGGGCCTCGGGTGCCTGCTCGCCCTGGGATCGGCGCAACGGCCCATCCGCACCCGGCGCGCCGAGCGCTTGGCGGTAGCCGCCGGCGCCGCCCTCCTCCTCGCCGCCCTGGTCGTCCTCGACGCGCGTAGCGCCTATCCCGGCACGCTGGCCTGGCTCCCCTGCGGAGCCGCCGCCCTGATCCTGTGGGCCGGTCGAACCGGGCGTCCCAACCCCGTGACCCGACTCCTCGGTCGAGGTCCGCTCACCTATCTGGGGAACATCTCCTACTCCTTGTACCTCACCCATTACGTGTGGCTGAAGTTGCCCGAGATGGTGTCATCGCCGATGACCGGTATCGGTTGGCGGGTGCTCGAGCTGATGGGAACCTTCCTCAGCGCCGCCGCGTCCTACCACCTGGTGGAGGACCCCATCCGTCGCTCGAAGGCGTTGGCGCGCGACCGGGTGGCGGCGGTGCTCCTGCTCCTCGTCTGCGTGGCGGCGATCTGGTTGACCGCCGCCGTCGTCGCCCACTCCGACTTCTAGCGTCTCTACGGCCCCGACTCCCGAACCGGTAACATCCGGCCCGGGATGACCGAAGAAGGAGAAGTACTCTGGGAGCCGTCCCCCGAGCACATGGCCCGGGCGCGTATCACCGATTTCGCGCAGGCCGTGGGACTGGGGACCCGCTACGACGAGCTGTGGCGCTGGTCGGTCGAGGACCTCGACCGTTTCTGGGCCAGTTTCACCGCCTGGGCCGGCATCCGCTGGGACACCCCACCGTCGGCCGCCCTCGCCGACGCGTCGATGCCCGGCGCCCGGTGGTTCCCCGGCGGCCGCCTCAACTACGCCTCCCACGCCCTCTACCCGCTCGGCGCAGTGGACGACGACGACCCGGCGGTCATCTTCGCCCGGGAGGACGGGATGGAACGCGTCCTGTCGTGGGCCCGCCTGCGCGCCGAGGTGGCGGCGGTCCGGACGGCGCTGAAAGGACTGGGGGTCGGGGTGGGCGACCGGGTGGTCGGCCTCGTGCCCAACACCCCCGAGGCTCTGGTGGCCATGCTCGCAACCGTCTCCCTGGGAGGCCTGTGGTCGTCGTGCTCTCCCGATTTCGGGGTGCGGGCGGCGGCCGACCGCTTCACCCAGATCGACCCGGTGGTGCTCTTCGCCGTGGACGGCTACCGCTACGGGGGCCGGAACTTCGAGGTCGTCGAGCACGTTCGGCAGTTGCGCGACGAACTGCCGAGCTTGCGGGCCACCTGCCTCATCTCGTACCTGGACCCCGGATCGCAGCTCGAAGGGGCGCGGAGGTGGTCCGAGCTGGTGGACGGACCGGCTGAGCCGCTCGAGTTCGAGAGCGTGGCCTTCGACACCCCGATGTGGGTGCTCTACTCGTCGGGGACGACCGGGCTGCCCAAACCGATCATCCACGGGCAGGGCGGCATCCTCGTGGAGCACGCCAAGCAACTGGCCCTCCACCTCGACATCGGGCCCGGGGACCGCTTCTTCTGGTTCTCCACGACGGGCTGGATGATGTGGAACCTGCTGGTCTCGGGTCTGGTGCTCGGCGCCACGATCGTCCTCTACGACGGTAACCCCATGCATCCCGGCTCCGACGCCCTGTGGCGCCTCGCCGCTCGGCACCGCATCACGGCCTTCGGGGTGTCGGCCCCCTACATCCAGGCGTGCCAGAAGCAGGGCGTCGTCCCCCGCGAGCTCGACCTGGGGGCCCTGCGGGCCGTCGGGTCCACCGGGGCTCCGTTGGGGCCCGAGGGCTTCGCCTGGGTCTACGACGCAGTGGGCCGCGACGTGATGCTCTCATCGCTGTCGGGGGGCACGGACGTGTGCACGGCCTTCGTGGGAGGCGCGCCGACGCTCCCGGTCCGGGCCGGGATCATCCCCTGCCGGAT
The DNA here is from genome assembly GCA_021838445.1 of Actinomycetes bacterium. Lineage (GTDB taxonomy): Bacteria > Actinomycetota > Acidimicrobiia > Acidimicrobiales > Palsa-688 > JAKCDU01. Next base: position 47,818 of record JAKCDU010000022.1, read on the forward strand.
GCTCGGCTGCGCCGTCGCCGCCTACGACGAGGCCGGCCGCCCCGTCACGGGGGAGGTGGGCGAGCTGGTGATCACCCAACCGATGCCGTCCATGCCGATCGCCTTCTGGGGCGATGCAGACGGTTCCCGGATGCGGGAGGCCTACTACTCGACGTACCCGGGGGTATGGGACCACGGCGACTGGATCAAAGTCGACGACGACGGGTCGTGTGTGATCTACGGCCGCTCCGACGCCACCCTCAACCGGGGTGGAGTGCGTATGGGGACAGCCGAGTTCTACCGCGTCGTCGAGGAGGTCGACGGAGTCGAGGACTCGCTCGTCATCGACACCTCGGGGGTCGGGCGGGAAGGGGAGTTGCTGCTGTTCGTCGTGGCCGCCCCCGGCGCCGACCTCGACGGGTTGCGGGAGACGTTGCGCCGGACCATCCGCAACGATCTGTCCCCCCGTCACGTCCCGGATCGGATCGTGGCCATCGACGAGGTGCCCCGGACGCTCAACGGCAAGAAGTGCGAGGTCCCGGTCAAACGGGTGCTGTCCGGGGTCCCCCTCGAGCGGGCGGTCAGCACAGGGGCGTTGCAGAACCCGTCGGCCATGGCCCCCTTCGTGGCCGCCTCGATCCTCGACGGGTAGGGCCTTTGCCCCGGGGACCGGGTCGCTCAGGAAGGTAGATCGGCCAGCACCTCGTCGTTGGTCAGGAGGTCGGGATCGACCACCACCCGGTTGCGGCCCTCGCGCTTGGCGGTGAACAAGGCGCTGTCGGCGCGCCCCAGAACCGTGACCAGGTCGCTGTGGGGGGTCATCTCGGTCACGCCGTAGCTCGCCGAGAGCAGGGGCAGCCCGCTGACCGAGGTGGCCTCTTCGATGCGCTCATGGACCTTGGACAGGCAACGCGCCGCGTCGATCGCCGAGCAGGACGGAAACGCCATGGCGAATTCCTCGCCCCCGAAGCGGCACAGCAGGTCGTCGGTGCGCAGCGACTCCCGCAGGACCCGCGCGAACATGCGCAGCGCCCGGTCGCCGGTCTCGTGCCCATAGGTGTCGTTCAACTCCTTGAAATGGTCCACGTCGGCCATGGCCACAGCCATGTCCCGGTAGGTGCGCCGGTACTCGGAGAGGCGCTCCTCGAAGGATCGCCGATTCATGAGGCCCGTCAGGCTGTCGGTGGAGGCTTGCAGCTGGCTCTCGGCCATGGCCCGCAAGAGACCGATGCGGGCTCCGGCCAGCTTGGCCAGGGTGCTGAGGTTTCCGACCTGTTCCTCGGGTGGGACACGAGGAGACCCGTGGGCGCTGTGGATCACACCCACCGTCCGGCCCATGATCGACACGGGGATGCACACCCCCGAGGCGTGGTCGGCGTCCCTGTGGCGGAGTTTGGGGCAGGCGTCGAGGTCGTCCCGGTCGGCGAAGATCTGCACCTGGGCCCGACGCGCGGCGGGGCAGTGGTCGGGGGAGTCCACCGGACAGCCACTTTCGCCGGGATCGAAGCCCGCGGCGGCGCTTCGGACCAGATGGGCGTGGCTATTGTCCGCGAGCAGCAGCTCGGACTTGGCTTCGGGGACGGCCACCGCCATGGACCGCTCGACCACCTCGAATATCTCCCGCTCACCCTCGGCCATGTCCAAGGCGTTGGTGAGATGGCTCTCGAACTTCTGACGGATGGCCTGACTGTCGCGGCGAGCGGCTTCCTCGCCGGCCGCCATGATGGCCTCGTTGAGCTGGTGGGACATGTGCCGCAGCCGTCCGTCGGTCTTGGCCGACTCCCGTGAGGAGTAGCGGATGATGGCCACCACCAGCGGCAGGCCCACGGCCAAGGCGCCGGCCGCGGCTATGACGTACCGCCACCCGCCGTGCCCGAGCTGATCGGCCACCCACATGGCGGCCGGCGTCTGAGCACCCAGCAGCACCAACCCGATCGTCGCCGACAGGCGGCCCACCTTGTCGCGCTCTCGCTGAGCGTCGTCCCATTGGGCGTCGGTGAGCATGCGTTACTCCGATCTGGCGACAGTCCCGATCGGTACGGACCGGAAATGTTCACCGATTCGGATGATCGGTAGTCGAGCGGCGCTCCTTTAGCGGTTGGGCCCAGGCGCGGCGATCCTCCCGACAGTCGGAGCCGGATGGGACGCCGACAGCTCGAAACCCTCGTAGCCGGCGGCGACGACCTGCTCGCAGCGGCCGGCGTAGGCCGGGAAGCCGCCGATGTAGGCGAGGAAGCGGCGGGGCTTGCCCGGGATGTTGTCACCGTTGTACCAGGAGTTGGCGAGGGGGAACAGGGTGCCGTCGGCGATGCGCTGGACCTCGGCGGTCCACTCGGCCTGGGCACCCGGCGTGGCATCGATGCGGTCGCATCCCTGCTCGGTCATGTAGCTCACGCAGTCCCCGATCCACTCCACATGGTGCGATATGGCCACCATCACGTTGATCAGGACCGACGGGCTGAGCGGGCCGGTGATGGTGAACATGTTGGGGAAGCCCGACACCATCAGGCCCAGGTAGGTCTGGGGGCCGTCCTCCCACGCCTCGGCCAGCGACCGGCCGCCCACGCCCCGGATGTCCATTCGCAGCAGGGCACCGGTCAGGGCGTCGAAGCCGGTGGCGAAGATGATGACGTCCTGGGGCAGCTCACCCTCGGCGGTGGCGATGCCAGCCGGCGTGACGCGCTCGATCGGTGTCCTCCTGAGGTCGACCAGGGTCACGTTGGGCCGGTTGTAGGTCGCGTAATAGTCGGTGTCGAGGCAGATCCGCTTGGTCGAGATCGGATGATCCTTGGGGCAGAGGCTATCGGCGACCTCGGGGTCGGCGACGATCTCGCGGATTTTGCCTCGCACGAAATCGGCGGCCGTCTGGTTGGCTTCCAGGCTGGTTCGGGTGTCGGCGAAGAGCGCCGGTACGCCACCGGCCCCGCCTCTGGCCCACTTGGCCTCGTAGGCGGCCAGCCGTTCCTCCTCGCCCAGGTCGAACGCCGACTGTGACAGGAGCAGGGTGGGGGTGCCCGCCCCGTTCCTCAGGCACGCCTGTCGGTAGCCTGGGTAGTCGGCCCTGACGGCCGCCTCCCGCTCGGGGTCGATAGGTCCATTCCCAGCTGGACAGGAGAAGTTGGCGGTGCGCTGGAAGACCGTCAGGTGCCCGGCCACCGGCGCGATCACCGGGATGGCCTGGATACCCGACGACCCGGTGCCGATCACCGCCACTCTTCTCCCCTCGAGCTCGACGCCCTCGCGGGGCCATCTGCTGGTCATGAGGACCTGCCCCTCGAAGGTGTCGAGCCCCTCGATGCCCGGCAGGTTCGGTGCCGAGATGGCGCCCACGGCCGAGACGAACCACCGGGCAACGACGCGCTGACCCCGGTCGGTCTCGAAAGCCCACCTTCTCGAGTGCTCGTCCCAGTGGGCGGCCATGACCGTGGTCTCGAAGCGGATGTGGCGGCGAAGGTCGAAGCGCTCGGCCACGTGCTGGGCGTAGCGGAGCACCTCGGCCTGGGTCGGGAAGCGCTCCGACCACTTCCATTCCCTCAGGAGATCCTCGTCGAAGGCGTAGCAGTAGTCCAGGCTCTCGACGTCGCAGCGGGCCCCCGGATAGCAGTTCCACCACCATGTGCCTCCCACCTCGGGCGCCGCCTCGAAGGCCTGTACGGTCAGCCCGAGACTGCGCAGTTTGTGGATGGCATAGAGCCCGGCGAACCCGGCCCCGACCACCACGGCGTCGACGACCACAGGATCGGGCTCGGGGTGGAGCTCGCCGTGGGTGTCGCCGTGGGTGTCGCCGTGGGTGTCGCCGTGGGTGTCGCCGTGGGTGTCGCCGTGGGTGTCGCCGTGGGGCTTGCTGTCCGGTTCCATGGTCGCTCGGGAAAGTTCTCCCACTGTCAGTCCGCCGCGGCCGTGGAGAACACGAAGCCCTCGTAGCCGTTGGCGACCACCTCCTCGCACTTGTCGGCGTAAGGCTTGAAGCCTCCCGGATAGGGCATGAACACCCTTCGTTTACCGGGGATATTGGCCCCGACGTACCACGAGTTGGCCTTGATGAAGAGGGTGGCTTCGGCGGCGTCGCGCACGTGGTCCACCCACGCCTCGGCGTGGGTCTCGTCGGCCTCCACCGTGGCCAGTCCCTCCTCGGCCATGTGGGATATGCACCCGCCGATCCACTCGACGTGCTGTTCGATGCACAGCGGCATGTTGGCCAGCACCGAAGGGCTGCCCGGCCCGGTAACGGTGAAGAAATTCGGGAAGCCGGGGACCTGCAACCCCAGATAGGTCACCGGGCCACCCGCCCATGTGTCAGCCAGAGCGACGCCATTGCGCCCCCGGATGTCCATGCGTAGCAGCGCCCCGGTCATGGCGTCGAAGCCGGTGGCAAAGACGATGATGTCGAGCGGGTAGAGGGCGTCGCGGGTGCGCACACCGCTCGGGGTGATCTCCTCTATGGGGCTGGCTCTCAGATCCACCAGCGTGACGTTCTCCCGGTTGAAGGTGTCGTAGTAGTTGGTGTCGACGGGAGGTCGCTTGCTCCCGTACGGATGATCGGTCGGGCAGAGCATCTCCGCGACCTTCGGATTCCGCACGATCTCGCGGATCTTCCGTCGGATGAACTCGGCGGCGGTGTAGTTGGCCTCCTCGCTGCGCAGCAGGTCCGAGTAGGAGCCGTAGATGAACTTGAAGCCGCCCTCCTCGTTCCACAACTGCTCGAAGTGGGTCTCCCGTTCCTCGGGGGAGTCGGCGAGAGCCGACCGGTCCACGGGTCGGTAGGGGAACCCGCCGTAGGAGTTGCGGGCCAGCTCCCGAATCTCGGGGTAGCGGGCTTTGATCTGGCGGGTGTCCTCTGGCGACATCTCGAAGTTGCGGGCCGGGATGCTGTAGTTGGGGGTTCGCTGGAAGACCCAGAGATGCTCGGCCTGGGCGGCCACGACGGGCGTGGCCTGGATACCGGTCGAGCCGGTGCCGATGATCCCGACCCGCTTCCCGGTGAAATCGACCCCGTCGTGGGGCCAGGCCCCGGTGTGGTACCAGTCGCCCCCGAAGCTGTCCAGGCCGGCGATGTCAGGGACGTTGGCGGCCGAGAGGCACCCGACGGCGCTGATGAGGAATCGGGCGGCCACCTGCTCGCCCGCTTCGGTGGTGACCAGCCAGCGATTCGCCGTCTCGTCGTAGCGGGCCGAGGTGACGCGTGTGTCGAACCGGATGCTCCGGTACAGGTCGAACCGCTCCGCCACGTGCTCCAGGTAGGAGAGGATCTCCGGCTGCTCGGGGTACTTGCTGCTCCACTCCCAATCCTGCTCCAGTTCGGGGGAGAAGGAGTAGCAGTAGTAGTAACTCTCAGAGTCGCAGCGCGCACCTGGGTAGCGGTTCCAGTACCACGTGCCCCCCACGCCGCGGCCGGCTTCGAACGCCTGGACATCCAGCCCCATACGGTCCCGCAGGTAGTGAACCATGTAGAGGCCGGCGAACCCGGCCCCGATCACCACGGCGTCGTAGTCCCCTTCCATCAGCCGGGATCCCCCTCCCTCTCGCCAGAATCCAGACCTTAGGTCACTCGACCGGTCTCGGCGAGCAGACCCGGCGAGCGGCCGCGGCCAGGCGCACGACCGTCTCGTCGGCGGCCGCCTCCAGGAGCTCCTCGGACAGCACCTCGGGGCCGACCAGGCGTGGGCCGCCGCGGCGGCGGAGAATGTCGACCACACTTTGGAGGTCGAACGAGCCCTCGCCGGGCAGGAGCCGGTGCCGGAACGTGTCCTTCAGCAGGGACTCGACCAGATGTGGCGCCCCGTCACTCAGCTGCACCGCGGTAATGCGGTCGCCCGGAATGGCGGCGAGGAGCTCCAGGTCGGCGCCGCTGTGGAAGAAGTGCCAAGTGTCGACCAGCACTCCGGCGTTAGCCCGGTCGCTTTGGCGCACCACCTCCCATCCCTCCCGCAGGCCCGCTATCGGTGGGAACGGGGTGAACTCCAGGTGCACCGAGAGTCCCCGCTCGCCGGCCCGCTCGCAAAGAGCGGCGAAGTGGCCGACCAGGTCGGTGAAGCTGCAGAGGCTGGGGAACATGGCCAGAGCGCTAACTGACGGGACGCCCAGGCGGGCGCAGTCGTCGAGGAGGCGATCGACGTCCTGGACGGCCGCGTCGGCCATCCGCCGGGGGGTCTCGTGGGGGTACCACTCGATCACCGAGTCCAGGCAGGTCAGCGCCACCTCCGACGCCCCGGCGACGGCGCTCAGGTCGCCGATGCTTCTACGGGCGTCCGACGACACGGCGCCGAGGTCGGCAGCCGTGATCGACACGCCCCGGAAGCCGGCCCGGGCGGCCAGGTCGAGCCTCTCGCTCAGAGGAAGGCCGGGCAGGGAGGCGTGCCACAGGACGTCGAGCCCGTCCAACCCTCACCCCGCCTCGGACCAGTCGGACCAGATGGAGGCCAATTCGGCGACCGTGGAGCGCCGGGCCAGATGGGCGAGGGAATTCTCGATCACCATCCGGCCGTACTCGGGGGGTACTCCGGCGCAAGCGTCGACGGCCAGCACGACGTTGTAGGCCCGGTTGACCGCTTCGACGACCAGGCCGAACACCCCTATGTTGAGAGACACCCCGGCGGCAACGACTGTCGTTACCCCCAGGTTTCTCAGGATCATGTCGAGGCCGGTGTCGGTGAACGGCGACATGCCGTGCAGCCGGGAGACGACGATGTCGCTCGGCTCGACGCCGATCCGGGGAACGACCTCGGCGAAGGCCATCACGTGCTCGGGTCGAGGCGGATTCTCGGCGGCCGCCTTGCGGGCCCGGGCCCCGAACACGGTGTTGGCCATCGACCCCTTGGCGTCCACCCGGCTGGCGGCCACGCAGTGGACGACTTCGATGCCAGCGGCGCGCCCGGCCCGGACCAGGTCCGACGCCGCGGCCACGGCCGCTTCGGCCACCGAGGCGAGGGCCGGAACCGTAGAGAGGTCACCGACCACGCCGCGCTGCATCTCGTTGACGACTATCGCTGTGCGTCCGGGTGCCACCAGCCGAGGGTCGAGGGGCATGGCCGGACTGTAGCGTGGCCACGGAGGGTGTGACACTGATATCAGGTATGGTCGGGGACGGGAGGGAGGTGCACCTATGGAAGTGGGTGACATGTTCGGGCTAGCTGGCCAGGTTGCGGTCGTGACGGGCGGGGCCAGCGGTATCGGGGCGGCGTCGGCCGAGATCCTGGCCGCCGCGGGAGCCGCTGTGGTGGTGGGTGACATCGACGGTGAGGGAGCCGAGCGCACCGCTGGCAAGATCACCGCAGAGGGACGCCGGGCCGTGGCCCTGCGGACCGACACGTCCAAGCGTTCCGATGTGGACGCTCTGGTGGCTCTGGCGGTGTCGGAGTTCGGCCGGCTGGACATCATGGCCAACATCGCCGGGGTCGGTCACGCCCAGCCGGTGGTGGACATCACCGAAGAGGACTTCGACCGTCTGATGGCCATCAACCTCAAAGGCGTCCTGTTCGGCTGTCAGGCCGCCCTCCAAGTGATGATCCCCCGGAAATCCGGGTCGATAGTCAATGTGGCCTCCACCGTGATCGACTCGCCGTACCCCAACCAGGGCCTTTACGGCATGACCAAGGCCGGCGTGACGTTCCTCTCGCAGGTCCTCGCCGCCGAGGCCGGTCCCCACGGGATCCGGGTCAACGTCTTGGCGCCGGGCGCCACGCCCACCAATTTCGCCTCCTTCCGCTACGAGGACGGCAGGATCGATCCCGAGCGTGAAGCGGCGATCCAGCAGTCCATGAGCCAGATCACCCCGCTCGGGTTTCTCGGCGACGCCGCCGACCAGGCCAAGATGGTGCTCTTCCTCTGTTCCCCGGCGGCCCGGTGGGTGAGCGGGAACATATTCCGGGTGAACGGGGGCCAGAGCCGCCCCTGGTGACGTGGTCCGTTGTGCGGGACCGGGCCCACGGGTGGGACATGGTCGTCAGGTATCGTGGCCGCGAGAGGGGAGGCATGCGACGTGGCATCTGACGTTCCGGCTTGGGATCGAGTGGTCGACGTGGTGGTCGTCGGTTCGGGGGGCGCGGCGCTGACCGCAGCGACCATGGCTCATGACGGCGGGGCCGAGGTCCTCATCCTGGAGAAGGCTGACATGATCGGCGGGACCACCGCCGTGTCGGGAGGGGCGGCCTGGCTGCCCGGTAATCATCTGATGGAGAAGGCCGGCATCTCCGACAGCCGTGAGGACGCCCTGGCTTACCTTCGCCGGGTCACCGGGGGGCGGGAGCCGGACCCGGAGATGCTAGAGGTGTACGTGGACACCGCCCCGGAGGTGCTGCGTTACCTCGAGGACCACACACCCCTGCGCACCCACATCTGCCCTCTTCCCGACTACTACTGGCCGTGGGGGGTGCCCGGGAGCCGGCCCATGCCGGCCCGCTCCGTAGAGGCGGACCCCTACCCGGTCGGCTCGGAGCTGCCCGGTTGGTCCACCAAGCTGGTCAAGCGGGGGACGTTGATGTCTCTCGGCGGGGCCACGACCCTGACCGAGGACCTCATGCCGCAGACGCCAGAGTTGCTGGCCGAGCTGCAGCGGCGCGAAGCGGAGGACGTGCGGCCCAAAGGGGCCGCCCTCATCGCCCGGCTGTTCAGGGGTCTGCTCGAGCGCGGCGTGGAAGTTCTCCTCGAGACCCCGGCCCGGTCCCTCGTCATCGGAGCCCGGGGTGAGGTGACGGGAGTGAGAGCAGAGCGGGACGGTCGGTCGTGGCTCGTCGGCGCCCGCAAGGGTGTGGTGCTCGCCTGCGGCGGATTCGAATGGAACCCCGAGCTGGTCAAGGCCCACATCGGCTACGACGTCAAACCCCTCAGTCCCCCCAACAATGTCGGCGACGGCCTGGCCATGGCCACCCAGGCGGGGGCCAGGTTGGCCAATCTGGACTCCTACTGGGGGACACCGGCCATGTTCGACCCCGAGATCACCCGGGACGGCGAGATGGTTCCCCAGTTCGAGTGGGGCCGCGGCGCACCGTCTTCGATAGTGGTGAACCGCAAAGGACTGCGTTTCGCCAACGAGGCACTTCCCTACAACGATTTTCCCAAGGCTTTCGGGCAGTACGACCCGCAGTCCGTCGAGTTCCCCAACCAGGGACCCGGATTCCTGATCTTCGATGCCACGGTGCGGGCCAGCCAGCGCATCCTGTCGATGTTTCCCGGCCAGCCCGACCCCGACTGGGTGGCCTGCGCCGGGACCATCGGGGAACTGGCCGAGCGCATAGGCGTGGACCGGGTGTCGCTCGAGGCGACCGTGGACCGCTACAACGACCACGCCCGCCGCGGTGAGGACCCGGATTTCCGTCGCCACGAGGTCGGCCTCATGGCGCCCGGACGGGTCGCGCCCATCGAGCAGCCTCCCTTCTACGCGGTGGAGATTCACCCGGGGGCGCTGGGCACCAACGGGGGTCCACAAATCGACCGGGACGGCCAGGTCCGCCGCTCCGGCGGGGGGGTGGTCGAGGGCCTGTACGCGGCGGGCAACACCGCGGCCAACGTCTTCGGGTGGGCCTACCCGAGCGGCGGGGGCACCATCGGTAACGGCATGGTCTTCGGGTTCCGCGCCGGGCGCCATGCCGCGGCACAACCGTCGCGGACCGTTTGATGAAAGGGCAGAGATGAGCCGAAGATTGGACGGGCAGGTCGTCGTGGTGACCGGGGCCGGGCGGGGACTGGGACGGGCCTACGCCCTGGCCCTGGCCGCTGAAGGAGCCAGTGTGGTGGCCAACGACCGCGACGCCGAACCGGTCGAGGCGCTGGCCGCCGAGATCACCTCGACGGGCGGCCGGGTGGTGGCGGTGGCCGAGGCAGTGGGCACGCGGGCGGCTGCCACCCGCTTGGTCCAGGCCGCCCGGGACAGCTTCGGGCGAATTGACGTGATGGTGACCAACGCGGGCGCCGATCGCCGCGGACCGGTCCTGGACCTGACCGACGAGGACTGGGAGTTCACGCTCGGCACGCACCTGCTCGGTTCGCTGTTCTGCTCAGTCGAGGCCGGCCGGGCCATGCGAGACCAGGGTGGAGGCGGCGCCATAATCAACATCACCTCCGACGCCTTCCATCAGGGTGTCCCCACCCTCGCCCCCTACTGTGTGTCGAAGGGCGGGATCTACGGCCTTGTGCGGGTTCTGGCCGCCGAGCTGGCGCCGTTCGGTATCAGCGTCAACGCCGTGGCGCCGCCGGCCACCCGCACCGAGCCGATGCTGGCTTTCGCCGAGACCCTCGAGGTGATGGGGCTGACCGAGGAGCAGATGGACGCCCTCAAGGCCAGCTTCCAGGACCCGGAGGACATCGCTCCGGTGGTGGTCTACCTGGCTTCACCCGAGGGCAGGAGGCTGACCGGTCGGGTGCTGGGCGTCACCCGGCGGGAGGTAGTGTCCCTCGAACCGCCGACCGCCAATCGGCTGGGCACCTGCGACCCGGGGCCGTGGACCTTCGACGGGCTCGAAGCGGCCCTCGCCCCCCTCGCCGCTCCTGCTTGATGACCTCGGGTTCGGGTTCGTCCGGGTCCTTCTCGCTCGAGGCCAGGGCGGAGATAGCCGATGTGGTGCTGCGCTACTGCCGGGGGGTGGATCGGCTGGATCTGGCTCTGGTCAGGTCCTGCTACCACGATGGTGGCATCGACCATCACACCGGCTTCGACGGGGACGCCGACCGCTACGTGGAGTGGTTGAGAGGCCTGCTGCCTCGCTTCAGCGGGACCATGCACATGGTGGGCAACCAGCTCATCGAAGTCGACGGTGACGTCGCCCGCAGCGAGACCTACGGCACGGCTCACCACTGGGGTGAGCCGATCGATGACCCCACCCTCAACTTCGTCACGGGGTTTCGATATGTCGACCGGATGGAGCGCCGTAACGGCGAGTGGCGTATCGCCGAGCGGTGGGCGGTACGGGAGTGGACCAGGTCCATCCCCGCCGAGACCGTGCGCCCCAGGGAAGGTGAGGGCCCGACCGGCCGGCGGGACGGCACCGACCCTGTGTACCAGGGTTGGCCCCCCGGCTCGTAGCTGATTGGGTGGTGTGCCCATTGTGCCTACCGGTGGGTGCTCCTGTGCCAGCAGGTGGGCGCGCCGGGGGGTGCGCCGGGGGGTGCGCCGGGGGGTGCGCCGGGGGGTGCGCCAGGGGGTGCGCCAGGTGGACGC
>JAKCDU010000023.1 GCA_021838445.1 Actinomycetes bacterium
GAGTGGCGGCCATGACCGGGACGCGCAGGGGCGAAGTGTGTGGGCTGCGCTGGTCCGACGTCGACCTCGACGCGGCTCGTATCGAGGTTCGGCAGCAGCTGAACGTGGTCCGCTCTCCCGGCGCTCCTAACGGTGGACTTGTCTTCTCCGAGCGCACGAAGACGGACCACGGGCGTCGGTCCATCGACCTCGACCCGGCGACGGTCGCGGTGCTGCGCCATCAACGCAAGCGCCAGATCGCGAACCGGTTGCTCGTCGGCGCCGGCTGGTCGAACGAGCACAACCTCGTGTTCACCGACCCGGCCGGGCGTCCACTCGATCCCGAGTCAGTAGCCAAGGTCTTCGACCGTCGGGTAGCCCGGCTCGGGCTCAGACGAATTCGCTTCCACGACTTGAGGCATACGCATGTCGCTCACCCCATCGCGGCCAAGCAGCAGCCCCTCAAGATCGCCAAACGGCCTGGTCACGCGTCAGCCGCCTTCACCCAAGACCGATACGGCCACCTGTTCGAAGACGCCGACTCCCAGGCCGCGGCCGCAGTTGCGGCCATGGTCGACGGCGATTGTGATCAATCTGTGATCACGGCAGGCACTTCATGGCATTTCCACGGAGAGCCCGGGCCTGTGACCAGCGGAAACGCCGAAGATACGGGGTGCCCGGAGCGGGAATCGAACCCGCACGGCCTTGCGGCCAATGGTGTTTGAGACCATCGCGTCTGCCTGTTCCGCCATCCGGGCGGGCACTGTGACCTGCGGTTTTACAGCTTAGCGCACCCGACAGCGGCGTCTCGATCCCGACCCAGAGCACCAACTGACCACCGGGTCGTGGCCGCGTCCCTCTCTAACAGCGTTGTCAGGTAACTACGATGCTTTCCGATGTCCGAGTCGTCTCCAGATCGACGGCGCCGCAAGGAATCCCCGAAGTCCCGCGCCACCCGCGAGGCCCTCGTCGACTTGGCCGCTGAGATGTTCGCCGAGGGCGGCTACGTGCAAACGTCGATTCGCGACATCAGCCGCCGGGCGGAGGTCACCAGCGGGGCCATCTACGGCCACTTCCGCAACAAGGCCGACCTCCTGGCGGCCGCCATCAGCGCCCGTACGACTGACGAGCTCGAAGCGCGATCTGTGATCGGCGAGGAGGCGGATTACATAGAGACGCTCACCCGGTTGGCCCTCGGATACCGCCAGCGGCGCCAGCTCCGGGCCTTGATCCTGCAGGGTGCGGCGGCGGCACAGACCGACGAGGAGACCAGGCAGTCGCTTCGCGACGAACAGCTCGGTCACCTGGAGGACTGGCTGAAGCAGTACGAGGAGAATCGCGACCGGATGGGCATCCACCCCAGCGTGGACATGGAGGCGGCCCTGCTCTACACCTGGGCGGTCGAGCTCGGACTCGGCGTGCTCGAAGGCATCGGCATCGAACCACGCTCGGTGCAAGGTTGGTCCGAGGTGCAGAACCGTCTCGCTCGCTCGCTCCAGCTGCCGCCCGACCCACAGGTACGCCGGCGGCGGCCCAGGACCGGGCCGGCGACTCCTTAGGGAACGAGAGGGTCGCCCATGCGGGCGAAGCACTCGGCCAGGTTGGCGCCCATGAAGGCCAACCGGGCCTCGTCGCTCACCGAGGCCAGCTCCTTCTCGTAGTGTCCGGCGGGATCACCGCTGCCTTCGAAGTGGGGATAGTCGGAGGAGAAGATCGGCACCTCGGGCATCCACTCCAAGGTGATATTGGGCAGCTCGTGAGCTACCGGCAGCGGCGTGACCCGAATATTCCTTCGCACGTACTCGCTCGGCAGCAGGGGAAGGCGGTACTCCCCTAGGAGCAGCGGGCTGAGCCCGGGCGAGGCCAGGGCGTCCATCCGCATGGTGGCGGGCATGATCCAGTCGATACCGTGCTCGGCGAATACCACAGTCAGGTCGGGATGGCGCTCGAGCACCCCGCCCAGGACCATGGCGTTCAGGAAGACCAGTGCCTGCTGGAACGGCTGCAGGACCGAGATCACCCGGATCAGCGCCGGGTCGTCGGTGTTGGCCCACGCCGGGTGGTAGACGGCCGGGCTGAGCCCCACGTGGACGATCGGCACCATGGCGAGATCGGTCACGGCCGACCAGAAGCGGTCGTAGTCGGGATGATTCGGGGGCGTGTCACCCGTCGGCTCGGATGGGAGCAGGAAGGTCCGACAGCCGCGACCGCGCATCCTGGTCAGTTCGGCGATGGCCCAATCAAGGTCCTCGTAGCGGAGGTTGGCCGACAGGAGCAGCCGACCGCCGGCGTCGGCCAGGCGATCGGTCATCCATGTGTTGAGGGCCTCGAGGGCCTCTCTACCCAGGGCGGGATCGTCGATGGCTCGAGCTAGGGTGTAGCCCGTCCCGCTGATCACGTTCTGCACGTCGATGCCCTGGGCGTCCATCCACTCGAGACGGGGCCGGGGATCGCCCAGAGGCAGGTGTTGGTCCGATCCCGGGTACCCAACCGCCAGACCGCGGTCAGGGTCGTAGAGGGCCCGCATTCCCGCTGTCACTATGCGTTCCATGGGCATGCGCCGGTCGCGGGGAACGGCGCGCAGGAGATCGTCCGAGACGAACCAGGCGAACATCTCCGGCGTAGCCATCTCGAATCTCGGATCGTCGGTGGGGAAGCGAACGGGGAGCTTCCGCTCGAGAGCTGGAAATTCGTCCAGCCAGTCGTGGCCCGGCTCGAAATGCGAGTCGACGTCTACAACGGTCATGCCAGGCCTCCTGTGTGTGGTGTCGGACGATCCCATGACCCTGATCTCAGCCGCGTACCTTGCTGAACACGTCGGAGTCGGCGGTGTCGAGGATCACGTGCATCTCGCTGATCCTGAGGGCGCTGCCCTCGTCGATGACCGCCCCGTGGACTATCCCCGACGACAGCGGTGCCGGTGCGCCTCGCACCATGTGGGTCACGGATATGTAGGAGGAAAAGGCCGTCCTCTCCCCGGCGCGGTCGACGACGTGCACGTTCGTCCCGTTGTGCCGAAGCGGGTACGGGCTGTTGATCCTGTGATCGACCTGCCATGCCATGACGGGCTCCCGGCCCCGGACATCGGCTCGCACGAACTCCTCCCATTCGGTCTCGCCGGTGTCGGTGCGGCAAGTGAAGTGCACGTCGTCGGAGAGCAGAGACGCCAGCACGTCGAAGTTGCCCTCGTCGTAATTCCACCACCAGCAGCCGATCAGGTCGTGCAACTCCCCTCGATCCATCGTTGCGACTCCCTCCTCGACCGCCCACCGGGGCGGACCCATATAGAATAACGTTACTATATTCCAGCCAGGGGTTCAGGGCATGGCGGATCCGACCGGGCCCTCCCGACCGACCGGCTGGCTATGGTTCGTCCGATGGATCTCGAACTGGGCCCCGTGGGGATCTGGACCTCAGCTCTCGAAGCGCACCCGGCACACGTGGCCCGCCAGGCCGCCCAGGAGCTCGAGTCGATGGGCTTTCCGATCCTGTGGATCAACGAGACGACCGGACGCGACCCGTTCGTGCTGGCCACGCTGCTGCTGGACGCGACATCGAGCCTCGAGGTGGCGACGGGCATCGCCAACATCTACGCCCGGGACGCGCTCACCATGTCAGCCAGCCAGAAGACCCTCGCCGAGGCCTTTCCTGACCGGTTCCTCCTCGGGCTGGGGGTGAGCAGCCCGGTGCTGGTCGAGAAGGTCCGGAGGCATTCATACGCCAAGCCCCTGTCGTTCATGCGCTCCTACCTCGACGCCATGGACAGCGCCCCCTACAGCTCGGTGCCTCCGCAGACCCCGCCGCCCCGGGTCCTCGCCGCCCTCGGCCCGAAGATGCTCGAACTGGCGGCGTCCCGAGCCGATGGCGTCCACCCCTACCTCACCACCCCCGACCACACCCGCGAGGCGCGCCAGATCATCGGCCCCGACGCGGTCCTGGCGCCCGAGCAGATGGTCGTCCTCGAGACCGATCCGGGCGTGGCCCGCGACATAGCCCGGGCGTCTGTGAGCTTCTACCTGCGGGCCCCCGGCTACCTGGCCAACCTACGGCGCATGGGGTTCAGCGACGACGACTGGGCCGATCCGAGGGATCCGTCCAACCGGCTCATCGACGGCATCGTCGCCTGGGGCGACATGGACGCCGTAGTCCGCCGCATCGCCGAGCACCGCGACGCCGGAGCCGATCATGTCTGCGTGCAGGTCCTGACCCCCCAGGGGGAGCTGCCCCTCGACCAGTGGCGTGAACTCGCGGCGGCGGTCCTCTAGGTCCCTCTGAGGTGCTAGGCCTCGACGGTCACGGTGACCCGGGCCACGATGTCGGCCGAGGACGGGCCGATCAGCAGTTCGTAGGCCCCGGGATCGACCTGCCAGCCCGGCTCGCGGCTCTCGCCCAGCGGGGCCAGGCCGCCCAGTCGGCCGCTGTCGATGCGGGCTTTGATGTCGTCCCGGTCGCGGCGACCCGGATCCCAGTAGGCGAACGACCGGTCGTCCAGGTCGATCTCGGCCCGGACCGTTCGGCCGGGGTCCACCCGGACCTTGGCGAAGCCCTTCAGCTCCTTGGTCGGCCGGTCCAAGCGGGCCGCGCCCGGGGCCACGTAGCACTGGACCACGTCTGATCCCGGTCTGGTCCCGGTGTTGGTCACGGGCACCGACACCCGGAGGGTCTCACCGGGACGGAAGGTGGGCGACGACAGCTCCACCGGCCCGTATGCGAAGCTGGTGTAGCTGAGTCCGTGACCGAACGGGTAGCGGACCTCCACTCCCCGCAGGTCGTAGCCCCGGTAACCCATGAACAGGCCCTCACCGTAGCGGACCTGCCCATTCTCGCCGGGGAAGTTGCCGTGGGAGGGGACGTGCTCCACGCGGTGAGGGATGCTGGTCGGGAGCCTTCCCCCCGGTTCGGCCCGACCCGTCAGCAGGTCGGCCACCGCCCCGTCCATCTCCTCGCCGCCGAACCAGACCTGCACGACGGCGGCCACCTCGTCGGCCCAGGCCAGATCGACCGGGGCTCCGGAGTTGACCACCACCACGGTGCGGGGGTTGGCCCGGGCCACCCTTCTCACCAGTTCGTCCTGGGCCCCCGGGAGGGCCCACGTCTCCCGGTCGCGACCCTCGCCCTCCCACTCGTGGGTGGTACCCACGAACACGACGGCGACATCGGCCTGGCCCGCCGCCTCCTCGGCCCGCTCGAGCAGGCGCCCGCCGTCCACCGTGGCGAAGCCGACCCGGAAGCCGGCCACCCCGGCGGAGGCCCGGTCGAACTCGACGACCAGCTCCGCCGGGACCGCCTCGGTCAGGTCCACCTCGGCGACGAGGTCCTGGCTGAGCAGGCCCATCAGATCGGAACCTCCCGGCCGGGGCGGGTCCGAGTAGCCGTCGAGCAGCACCTGCCCGTCCATCAGCAACCGGGCCCGCCCGGCCTGGGCCAGGGCCAGGCGGTAGCGGCCGGACTCCTCGGGGAGGACCGTTCCCCGCACCCGCATGGACCAGTCCCCGCCGAGCAGGCCCTTCTCGACGGCGCTGAAGACGACCATCCGCAGCTCGTCGAGCCGGCGGGTCTCGGCCGGCGGTCCCTCCCGGCCGGGACCGGCGAAGATCTCGGCGGCGAAACCGTCAGGGGCGCTGAGCACCGGGCCGCCGAGCACGGCCACCGAGCGGTCGATCTCGCATCCGCGCTCGTAAACGATCTCGGCCGCGGCGCACGCCTCGTGCAGCCGATCCAGCGGGCTGGCCCTCCGGCCGGGGGTGACCTGGGCCGAGCCGCCCCCCATGATGCACGCCGCCCTGGCCGGCGCACCGATCACGGCCAGGCGCAGCGCGGCCCGGGGATCGATGGGCAGGGTGCCGTCGTTGCGGAGCAGCACGGCCGCATCGGCGGCCGCCGCCCGCAGCCGGGCCCGGTCCTCCTCGGGGAGCGGCTGCGGGGCCGTCGGCGGGGTCGGGCCGTCCAACGCCCCGGCCCGGTCCAGCGCCGACAGGTAACTCCGGACGGCCCGGTCGAGGTCCTCGACCGCGACCTCGCCCGAAGCTATCGACTCGACCACGCCGGCTCCGAGGGCCCGGCCCGGGCCGGGCATCTCCAGGT
The DNA here is from genome assembly GCA_021838445.1 of Actinomycetes bacterium. Classification (GTDB taxonomy): domain Bacteria; phylum Actinomycetota; class Acidimicrobiia; order Acidimicrobiales; family Palsa-688; genus JAKCDU01. Next base: position 6,064 of record JAKCDU010000023.1, read on the forward strand.
CGAGGCCGCAGCGCAGCGAATCGACGCGGTCCACCACTGCGAACCAGTCGGTCATCACCAGGCCCTCGAAACCCCACTCGTCGCGGAGCAGTCCCGTGAGCACATCGGCCCGCTGGGTCAACCACAGCCCGTTCAGCCGGTTGTACGACGTCATGACCGCGTGGGCCCCGCCGGCGCGCACGGCCATCTCGAAAGGCACGAGGTACAGCTCCCGCAGGGCCCGGTCGTCGATCACCGAGTCGATGGTGGCTCGCTCGAACTCGGCTTCGTTTCCCACGAGGTGCTTCACCGTGGCGAACACGCCCTGCGTCTGCACCCCCCGCACGTAGCCGACGGCGAGCTTTCCGCTCAGATAGGGGTCCTCCGAGAAGCACTCGAAGTTCCGCCCGGAGAGCAGCGACCGGTGCAGGTTCACCGTCGGGGCCAGCAGGCCTCGGCAGCCCCGGTCGAGGGCCTCCCGGCCGACGAGGGCGCCGATCATCTCGGCCGTGGCCGGATCCCACGTGGCGCCCAGCGCCGAGCCGCACGGCACACAGGTCGAGGGCGACCCGCCGGAGCCGGGCAGGAAGGCTCCGCGCGCCCCATTGGGCCCGTCGGTGACCCGCACCTTGGGTATGCCCAGCCGCTCCACCGCCACCGTCGAGAAGAGATCCTCGCCGGCGGTCAACGCCGCCTTTTCCTCGAGGGTCAGGGCGCGCAGCAGCCCGTCCACGTCAGCCATCGGTAGGTCTTCCTGTAGGCAGTAGAGCTGCGACCAGGCCCGGGCCCGTTCAGGCCGAGGCGCTGGTCCCTCGGGCCAGGTCGAGGACGTTGACAGTGGTGCTGCCGGTCTTCTTCAGCCGCGTCGACGAACGGAAGCTCAGGTCCACGTCCTTGGCCTGGGCCCGCAGGGCGGCGACGGTGGCCTGCTCCTTGGGGATACGACTGAAAGGGTCGAAGTTGAAGATCCGCATGGCGTTGAGGTGGGTGATCTTGTCGATGTCGGCGCCGTCCACACCCTCGAAGTGCTCGGCCAGGCACTCGGGACCGGCCGGCCAGGTCGAGTCGGAATGGGGGTAGTCGAGCTCCCAGGTGATGTTGTCCACGTTCAGCCAGCGTCGGCTCTCGACGCCGAACCGGTCGTCGATGAAGCAGGTGACGATCCTCTCGTTGAACACCTCGCTCGGCAGGCGGTCACCGAAGCTCTGCTTGGTCCAGGCCCGGTGCTGCTTGTAGACCCGGTCGACCCGCTCCAGGAAGTAGGGGATCCAGCCGATCCCGCCTTCGCTCAGAGCCACGGTCAGGTCCGGGAACTTGCGCAGCACCGGTGACCACAGAAGGTCGGCGGCGGCCTGCACGATGTTGATGGGGGTCAGGGTGATCAGCGTGTCGATAGGAGCCTCGATGGAGGTGACCACCTGGGTCGACGACGAGCCGATGTGCAGGCACACGACCGTCTGATCCTCGCTGCAGGCCTTCCAGAACGGGTCCCAATGGTCGCTGTGAAACGACGGAAGCCCGAGCTTCTCGGGGTTCTCCGAGAAGGTGACGGCGTGGCAGCCCTTGGCCGTCATGCGGTGCACCTCGTCGGCCATCAGGTCGGGCGACCAGATGGGAGGCAGGGCCAGGGGTATGAACCGGCCCGGGTAGGCGCCGCACCACGAGTCGACGTGCCAGTCGTTGTAGGCCCGCAGCACGGCCAGACCCAGATCCTTGTCCTGGGCCCGGGCGAAGTACTGGCCGCAGAACTGGGGGAAGGACGGGAAGTTCATCGAGGCCAGTACCCCACCGGCGTTCATGTCGTCTACCCGCCGGGCCACGTCGTAGCAGCCTTCGCGGATCTCGCTCAGCTTGGTCGGCTCCACCCCGTACTCGTCGGGGGGCCGCCCGGCGACGGCGTTGAGGCCGACGTTGGTGGCCTCCTGGCCCTCGAACACCCAGGCGTTGGTGCCGTCGGGGCGCTCGATGAGCTTGGGGACGTCATCGCGGTAGCGGGCCGGTATGTGGCCCTCGAACAGGTCGGGGGGCTCGACCACGTGGTCGTCCACCGACACCAGAACGAGATCGTTGATGTCCATCAACACCTTCCTCCCCGAAACCTGTCCGGGCCTCCCCGAAACCGGTTCCAGTATGTCAGCAGGTGGCCGCCGAGTCCCACCCCCCGGCGAGCGTCGCCCCGGCCGAGCGGCCGGTCAGTGCCCCCGGCGCAGCCACTCCTCGAGGTCGGGGGCTTCCCGGCCGACGGTGGTGGACTCCCCGTGACCGGTGTGCACCAGCGTTTCGGGGGGCAGGGTGAGCAGGCGCCGGCGGATCGACTCGATGATCACCGAGAAGTCGCTGAAGCTGCGCCCGGTGGCCCCCGGTCCCCCGCAGAAGAGGGTGTCCCCACTGAAGACGTGGGGCCCGTCGTCGACCACGAAGCAACAGCCACCCGGCGAATGTCCCGGGGTGTGCAGCACCCGAAGCTCGGTGGCGCCGGCGGCTATGGTCGCCCCGTCGACGAGATCGACGTCGGGGCCCCGGTCCGGGTAGACCTGGTCCCAGAGCATCCGGTCGGCGGGGTGCAGCAGGATGGGGGCGTCGACGGCGTCCTGCAGATCGGCGGCGGCGTTGATGTGGTCGTTGTGACCGTGGGTCAGGGCGATGGCCACCACCCTCCGGCCGGCGACGGCGGCGGCGATGGGCGCCGGGTCGTGGGCCGCGTCCACGACGATCACCTGGCGGTCGTCGCCGATGAGCCAGATGTTGTTGGTGACCTCCCACTCGCCACCGTCGAGGCGGAACAGTCCGTCGGTGGTGACGAGCTCGATCACAGGACCACGACGCTGCGCAGCACCTCGCCGCGCTCCATCTTGTGAAAAGCCTCCTCCACTCCGTCGAGGCCGATGCGCTCCGACACGAAGCGGTCGAGGGGTAACCGGCCCTGCAGGTAGAGGTCCACGAGGAGCGGGAAGTCCCGGCTCGGCAGGCAGTCGCCGTACCAGGACGGCTTGAGGGCCCCGCCCCGCCCGAAGAACTCGATCATGGGTATGTCGGGGAACTGCATATCGGGCGTGGGCACCCCCACCTGCACCACGGTGCCGGCCAGGTCGCGGGCGAAGAACGCCTGCTCGAGCACCTTGGGATGCCCGACCGCCTCGACGCACACGTCGGCTCCGTACCCTCCCGTGGCGGCCCGCACTCCCTCTACCGCGTCCTCCGTGGAGCCGTTGACCGTGTGGGTGGCCCCGAACTGGCGGGCCAACTGCAGCTTGCGGTCGTCGAGGTCCACGGCCACGATGGTGGTGGCTCCGGCCAGCCGGGCGCCGGCGATGGCGGCGTCACCGACGCCACCGCAGCCGAACACCGCCACCGAATCCCCCGGGCCCACGTTGCCGGTGAGCATCGAGGCTCCGAGTCCGGCCATCACCCCGCACCCGAGCAGCCCGACCACCGCCGGGTCGGCCCGCTGCGACACCGGAGTGCACTGGCCGGCGGCCACGAGGGTCTTCTCGGCGAAGGCGCCGATACCGAGGGCCGGCGAGAGCACCGTGCCGTCTTCGAGGGTCATCTTCTGCGTGGCGTTGTGGGTGGCGAAACAGTACTGGGGGCGCCCCCGGCGACAGGCCCGGCACTGGCCGCAGACCGCCCTCCAGTTGAGCACCACGAAGTCGCCTGGGGAGACGTCGGTGACCCCTTCGCCCACGGCCGCAACCCGGCCGGCAGCCTCGTGACCGAGGAGGAAGGGGAAGTCGTCGTTGATACCGCCCTCGCGGTAATGGAGGTCCGTGTGGCAGACACCGCAGGCCAGCACGTCGACGAGCGCCTCCCCGGGACCGGGGTCTGGGACCATGACCTTCTCGATGGTCACCGGAGCCCCTTTGGCGGCGGCGACCACACCTCTGACCTCGTGTGCCATGCCGCCAAGCTACCCGGCCCGCCGCCGGGCAGGACCAGCCGGGCAGGACCAGCCGGGCAGGACCAGCCGGGCAGGATCAGCCGGTCAGGATCAGCCGGTCAGGGACCCCCCCTCCCGGTGGCCACCACCCGCCCGTCGCGGACCGTCACCCCTTCGGCCTCGAGCAGCCGGGCCTGGACGGGTTCGTGACCGGGCGCGAGACGGCCGTCGGCGTAGACGACCCGCCACCAGCACAGGCCCTCCGCCGGCGAACTCGAGGCCAGGACCGCACCCACCCCCCTGGCTGCTCCGGCCCGGCCGGCCTGGGCGGCGAGGTCCCCGTAGCTCACCACCTGACCGGGGCCGACGGTGGACAGCGCTTCGATGACCGCCCGGCGGAAGTCGGCCCTGGCCGGTCGGTCGCTCACGCCAGCTGCAGCCGGGCCTCGATCCGGCCGGGTCCGCTGGTGACCGACAGCGTCAGCCCCCCGGCGGAGGCCACTGCGGTCAGCCCGGACAGGTCGGGCGGCGCCTCATCGGGCCATACCGGCTGTACCACGGTCAATGCCTCGGCGCTCAGCGTCACCTCCATCTCCTCCCCGGAACGGGCGAGAGTGCGCAGCATCTCGACACTGACGCGGGCCGCGACCGCGGCGTGAGCCGGACCGGCCGGCACCGCCGGGCCCAGGAGGGTCAGCTCGCTCGGGGTGCCGATGGTCTCGCGTATCACCGCCAGTTCAGTGGCCACCACCGGGGCGATGGTCCCGTCCCACGGCTGGGGGAGGCCTATACCGGGGCCCGCCACGTCGAGCCATTCCCGCCTCATGCGCAGGTGCTCCAGTTCCCACACCGCGGTGGTCGCCGGACCGGCCGCTCCCGGACGGACCGCCTCGTCGGCCTCCAGGCGGGCCTCGTCGGCCCGCCGCATGGCCTCGGCCACCCGCTTCTCGGCCTCCCCGGCCCGCCGCTCGGCGTCGCTCGCCCGTTGCTCGGCGGCTCGCACCCGACCCTCGGCGGCGGTGACCCTGGCCTCCACGGCCCGTCTGTCCTGCTCCACCTCGTCGAGGCGGGCCGACGCCGCGCTCAGCCGGGCCTGCAGATCGTCGCGCGCCGCGGCGTGGCGACGACGAGCGCCGGCCTCCCGCCGGGCCACGACGGCCAGTATCACGGCCAGCACGGCGGCTACCACGGCGGAAACGGCGAGGGCGATGCTCATCAGCAGCCACGGTAGTGAGAGCGGCTCCCCCACCGGGAGACAATGGGAGTCAAAAAACGCCCATCGCGGTACAGCTTGGGACATGGACTGGTGTGTCGATACCCGGGTGGCGGGAGCTGCCGATCTGATCGAGTCCGACATCGCCGATCATCTGAGTCGTCACGCCGCCGAGCCGGGCGTGGTCGAGCTGGCCCGACCCATCCTCCACGACGGCCTTCGAGGGGTGGAGCCGGGCCCGGTGTGGGCCAGCCTCGACTGGTCGGGGCGCCACTGCCTGCTGCGGCTGCGGCCGCTGCCCGACGGAGAGCTGCCCGGTGACCCGGTCGGCGACGGTGCCACCCGGGCCCACGACCATTCGGCCCGCCTGGTGTCGGGCCTGGGACCGAACGGGGAGGCGACGGAGGCGACGGTCGTCGCCCTCGGGGTGGCCCGCATACCGCAGCGAGACCTGGACCTCCCCCCGTCGGACCTGGACCGTTGGGCCGCCGGTCCGCTACAGGCCGGCCACGTGCTGGGGTTGCTCAGCTCGGAGATCTGGTCGGGCCGCGGCCTCGAGGAAGCCGCCGCGTGCACCGGCAGCACCATGGCCGCCCACCTGGCCGCCCACCTCGGCACCCCGGCCGACGGTCGAGCCCTCGGCGAGGCGGTCATCGAGATGGAACGTCAGCTCGGCGCCGACTTCGAGTTGGTCGACGCGGACCAGACCCGTCTCGTCTTGCGCAACCGCCGCTGCCCGTTCGGTCCGCTCACCAGCCCCGGGATGTGCCGCTTCACCTCGGCCCTGGCCGGCGCCGCGGCGGCGCGGGTGGGGGGCCACGCCGCCGTTTCGATGATGGAGAGCCTGGCCCAGGGGGACCGCGAGTGCCGGATGGTCGTGGACCTGGCGTCCGAGCTGGATCCCGAGGTGGCCCACGGCTACCGCTGGCCCCCGCCGCCCTCAGAGGAGGGCGCGGCCGACGACGAGGAGGGGCAGCGCCGCTTCCAGGTCACCCTGTCCCTGGAGCTGCCCCGGGACCTTCTGAGCGTGCCGGTGACCCGGCACCTGATCCGCGCCGCCATGGACGAGGTGGGGGTGGTCTCCGACGATGCCGACGCGGTGGACCTGGCCGTCACCGAGGCCTGTGCCAACGTCATCGACCACTCCGGTCCGGGGGACGCCTACGACGTGGCCGTGACCATCAACCCGAGCGCCGCCCACATCCGGGTGGTGGACGTGGGAAGGGGCTTCGACCACCAATCCCTCGCTTTGTCCGAGATGGCCGACTCCGAGGCTGAGCACGGCCGCGGCCTGGCTCTGATGCACGCCCTCGTGGACCAGGTCCGCTTCGAGTCCGCACCCGAGCGCGGCACGGTGGTCCACCTGGTCAAGACGCTGCACTTCGAGGACGACGCCACGGCCCATCGCCTGATGGGCCGGGACTGAAGCGCCCCTCGCCTGATGGGCCGGGACCGAGGTGGGCGCCCACCGGTGGGTTACCCCTGGGTAACCCACCCGCCGCGGCGAGACCTAGTTAGCTGGAGGGGATCCGCCGTTACGTTTCAGCGATCGGGCCGGTCAGAAAGCCCGGGCGTCCCGCTCGCCCGAGTCGTCACACCCTGAGGAGGACCGAAACCAAGTGCCCGCCTTCGTCTTCCCCGGCCAAGGAGCGCAGAGGCCGGGGATGGGTTCGCCCTGGGTCGACCATCCCTCGTGGGAGGTCGTCGAGGAGGCCTCGGTAGCCGCCGATCGGGACGTCGGCCATCTGCTGACCGAGGCCGGCGAGGCCGAGCTGACCGAGACCCGAAACGCCCAGGTCGCCACCTTCACCTTCAGCCTGCTCGTGCTCGACGCGGTTGAACGTCTCGGCATAGAGCCGACCCGCCTGGCCGGGCACTCGGTGGGCGAGTACACCGCGCTGGCGGCCAGCGGGGCCCTCGGGTTCGAGGAGTCGGTGCGCCTGGTGGCCGAGCGGGGCGAGGCCATGCAGGCCGCGGCCGACGCATCGCCGGGCGTGATGACCGTCGTGGCGGGGTGCCCGGCCGACACCGTCGACATCGCCTGCCGCCTGGCCGACGGAGAGGTCTGGGTGGCCAACTTCAACGGCCCCGAGGAGACGGTGATCGCCGGACACCCCGAATCGGTGGAGCGCGCCGTGGAGGTAGCCATGGAGATGGGGGCCAAACGGACCTTCGCGGTGCGCGTCGGGGGCGCGTTCCACACGCCGTTCATGGCCCCGGCGCGCGACCGCCTGCGCAAGATGCTGGCCACGGTGACCATCCACGACCCCGACACGCCGGTCGTGGCCAACGTGGACAGCCGCTTCCACCATCGGGGCGAGGACTGGAAGGTGCTCCTGTCGGCCCAGCTGTGCAGCCCCATCCGCTGGTACCAGAGCGTGCTGCGACTGGCCGGCCTCGACGACGTCCACCTCGACCCCGAAACCTGTTTCGTGGAGCTGGGGCCGGGCGACTCGCTGCGTTCCATGATCGCCGCCACCCTCCCGAGCGCCACCACCCTCACCATCTCCACCCCCGGCGACCTGGACGTGCTGGTGGGGGCTCTGACCGGCGACGACGCCCTGCACGCCTACGCCCTCGACCACCAGGGCGAGCTGCTGTACGTCTCCGAGCGGGTGGTGATCAGCCCTGTCGCCGGAGTGTTCGAGCCGGCGCCCGGCGGACCCGGGCCGGGTGAACGTATCGAGGTGGGGACCAGGCTCGGGACGGTCGGCCAGGACGAGGTGCTGGCCGGTTTCGGGGGTCGTCTCGAGGGTTGGCTGGCCCACCCGGGCGAGAGGGTCCAAGCCGGCCAGCCCATCGTGTGGTTGCATACCGCATGACCGGAGTGACGATCACCGGGTGGGGCACCGCCCTACCACCGCGGGTGGTGACCAACGCCGACATCACCACTCTGTTCGAGACCACCGACGAGTGGATCTTCGAGCGCAGCGGTATCCGCAGCCGGCACAACGCCACCGGGCCCTTCGTGAGCCCTCCCCCGCCCGCTGATCCCCCCGACAGCGGGCTGGGCACCACCGGCACCCTCGCCGCCGAGGCCGGCCGCCAGGCCCTCGAACGGGCCGGGGTCTCACCTGACGACATCGGGCTGGTGATCGTCTGCACCACCACACCGGATCAGCTGATCCCCGCCAACTCGGCCTCGGTGGCCGCCGCGCTCGGAATCCGCAGCGGAGCCATGGACCTGAACGCCGCTTGCGCCGGCTTCACCTACGGCCTGGTCACGGCCAGCGGCCTGATCTCGGCGGGCGCCGAACGGGTGCTGCTGATCGGTGCCGAGACCCTGAGCCGGGCCACCAACTGGTCCGATCGGACCAACGCTTTCCTCTTCGGCGACGGAGCGGGCGCGGTGGTGCTCGAAGCGGTCCCCGGCGAGGGGTCGCTGCTCGGCTGGGATCTCGGCGTGGACGGCAACCTGGTCCCGCTGCTGTACGCCCAGCACGGGTCGGGCATGGTCATGCGCGGCAAGGAGGTCTTCCGCCGGGCCGTGCTGGCCACCGTGGAGTCGGCCACCAAGTCGCTGGAGCGGGCCAAGGTCGGCGTCGACGACATCGCCCTCTTCGTGCCCCACCAGGCCAACATTCGCATCATCGAGGCCGCGGCGTCGCGCCTGGGCCTGGGCAAGGACCGCATCGCCACGGTGATCGAGCGCACGGGCAACACCAGCTCGGCCTCCATCCCCCTGGCGCTCATAGACGCCATCGAGAAGGGTCGCATCCACCATGGCGACCATCTCCTCCTGGCCGGCTTCGGTGCCGGCATGACCTGGGCGTCGGCCGTCTGGCGCTGGCAGGACCACCCTGGCCGCTGACGCCGGGGACTACATTCACAGATCAAACCTGAAGCCGGGAGTGGTGATGGAACAACAACAGCAGCCGATGGGCGAAGCCGAAGCCGAAGCCTTCGAGAAGTTCAAGCAGTGCGCCGTCGAGGTGCTCCAGGTGGACGCCAAAGCGGTCACCCCGGATGCCAACTTCGCTGACGACCTGGACGCCGACAGCCTCGATCTGGTCGAGCTGGTCATGGCCCTCGAGGAGCAATTCGACATCTCGGTCGACGAATCCGAGCTCGAGGGAGTCAAGACCGTGCGTCAGGCCTTCGAGCTGGTCACCTCCAAGCTCTGATGCTGGCCGTCTTCCCCTCCGGGGGCCACCCCGGCATCCCCGGTCGGCGCGTCGCGGTCACCGGGCTGGGCGTGGTGGCACCGTGCGGCATCGGTCGGGAGGCCTTCTGGTCCGGCCTGCTCGGGCCGGCCCCCGAGGGTCCCCGGCGGGTGAAGGACTTCGACGCCTCGTCGATCTACGGGCCCAAAGAGCTGCGCCGCGTGGACCGCTTCACCCAGTTCGCGGCGGTCGCCGCGGACGAAGCCGTGGCCGACGCCGGCGGGGTGGCGGCCATGGGCGTGGACCCGTCGCGTGCCGGGGTGCTGATCGGCACCGGCATCGGCGGCATCGAGACCCTCGAGGACCAGATCCACCTGATGATGGAGAAGGGCGCCCGGCGGGTGACCCCGTTCCTCGTGCCGATGATGATGGGCAACCGCGCCGCTGCCGACGTGTCGATGCGCTACGGCATGTGCGGCCCCTGCGAGGCCATCGTCACGGCCTGTGCGGCGGGCACCCAGAGCGTGGCCGCCGGCGCCCGCCTGGTGGCCTCAGGCCGCTGCGACGTCGTCCTGGCCGGTTCCTCCGAGGCGGCCATGACCCCCATCGGCGTGGCCGGCTTCGCCAACATGACGGCCCTGTCCACCAGCGGATTGTCCATGCCCTTCGACGCCAAACGGGACGGCTTCGTGATGGGCGAGGGTGGCGCGGTGCTCGTCCTCGAGGAGTACGAGCGGGCCGTGGCCCGCGGCGCCCGGATCTACGCCGAGCTGGCCGGCGGGGCGAGCACCGCCGACGCCCATCACATCACCGCCCCCGCCCCGGGCGGTTCGGGCGCGGTGGCCTGCATGGAGCTGGCCATCCTCGACGCCGGGTTGTCAGCCGCCGACATCGTCCATGTCAACGCCCACGGCACGTCCACGCCGGCCAACGACATGGCCGAGAGCCAGGCGCTGAACAAGGTGTTCGGGATGCCCGGACCGTTGGTCACATCGGTCAAGGGGATCACCGGGCACTCCCTCGGCGCGGCCGGCGCCATCGAGGCGGTGGCCCTGGCCCTCACCATCGCCAACCAGACCATCCCGCCCACCGCCGGCCTGACCGAGATGGACCCCGAGATCCACCTCGACGTGGTCACCGGCGAAGCCCGGCCGTGGACTCCGGGGCCGTCGCTGTCCAACAGCTTCGGCTTCGGCGGCCACAACGGCACCATCGTGATGGTCCCGCCCAGCTGATCGGCGGGACCGCCGGCCAGGCCCCGTGACCTTCAGGGGGTCAGGGCGGCGAGCAGCTTCTTGGGTGTGTCGGCCGGCGAGATCTTGTACCAGACCCCGGCCAGCCGACCGTCGCCGGCGACGAGGAAAGCCGACCGGATGATGCCCATGTAGGTCTTGCCGTAGTTCTTCTTCTCGCCCCACACCCCGTAGGCCTCGGCCACGGCGTGGTCCTCGTCGGCGAGCAGCGGGAAACCCAGCCCGTACTTCTCGTCGAACTTGGCCTGCTTGGCCGGCTTGTCGGGGCTCATGCCGATCACCGCGCTGTCGCCGATGTCACCGAGGATGTCCCGCAGGCCGCAGGCCTGGGTGGTGCAGCCCGGCGTGTCAGCCTTGGGATAGAAGTAGACGAGGACGTTGCGGCCCCGGTAGTCCTCCAGCGACGTCGAACTGCCATGCTGGTCCGTGAGTGTGAAGCCCGGGGCCGGGTCACCCACCGCGAGTTGAGCCATCCCCGCAATCTAGGAGCTGGCACCCCCCGGCGGCGACCGAAGGCGACCCGCCACAGAACCAGGGGCGGCCGCCCTCAGGAGCGACGGGGCCCAGGGACTTGTCAGGGGCCCGAGAAACTTGCTCGGGGGCTCAGGACCGGCGGGGGTTGGACGGGCCGCTGCGGGGATGATCGGGCCGACCGCCGCTTTCGGAATGGCAGTCGCAGCCGCAGTCGGGAATGATGCGTCGCTCCTCGCAGTAGCGGTGATCGCCGACCCGACAGGCGGAGGAGGTGTATCCCACTCCGGGGATATTTCGCCGATCCGTTCCCCTCGGGTAGGGCCCAAAGTCACATCCGGGGGAACGGGCGGCGGGTCCCCTCGACCCGGCGGGTATCCGCTAACTTCCAGGCGATGAGCGAATTCGATGCCTGGGGTCCTCTTGCGCCCCTGATCGGCGAGTGGGTCGGCGACGAGGGCCTGGATGTGTCCTATAGCAATGAGAAGGGCGAGATCGTGGAGACGCCCTTCACCGAGAAGACCACCATGAAGGCCTTCGGCCCGGTGGCCAACGGCACCCAGAGCCTCTACGGCCTCGACTACCGGACCGCCGCCTGGCGGGCTGGCGAGGAAAATCCGTTCCACACCGAGGTCGGCTACTGGCTGTGGGACGCCGCCGACAGGGTGGTGATGCGCTGCTTCATGGTGCCGCGCGGCTCGACCGTGCTGGCCGGCGGCGACGCCTCGCCCGAGTCACGCAGCTACACCATGCGGGCCGAGAGCGGGTCGGAGGTGTTCGGCATCCTGTCCAACCCCTTCCTCGCCCGCTCGGCCCGCACCAGCTCCTACGACGTGAACGTCACCGTCCACGACGACGGCTCGTGGTCCTACGAGGAGACCTCCCGGATCGAGCACGCCCGCTGGAGCGACGTGGTCGTGCACACCGACCGCAACCGGATGCGCCCCGCCGCTTCCTGAGCGGAGCGGGTGGCCACCCTCAGGAGCTGGTGGCCACCACGTAACGGCCCGTCACGCCGCCCCGCAGGATGGTGTCGAGGACCCCGTCCAGGTCGTCGAGGGAGATGTCGGTGCCGATGCTGTCGAGCAGCCCGGGCCGGAGGTCGTCGGCGAGGCGGTGCCACACCTCCCGGCGGCGCTCGATGGGGGTCTGCACCGAGTCGATGCCGAGGAGGGACACGCCCCGGAGGATGAACGGCATGACGGTGGTCGGCACCTGGGCGCCTCCGGTCAGTCCGCTGGCCGCCACCGCGCCTCCGTAGCGGATCCCGGCCAGCACGTTGGCGAGGGTCACCCCGCCCACGCAGTCGACGGCGCCGGCCCAGCGCATCGAGTCGAGCGGCCGCCCGACCGACTCACCGAGGGTGTGGCGGTCGACGATGTCGATGGCACCGAGGGAGCGCAGGTACTCGTGGGCGTCGGCCTTCCCGGTGCTGGCCACCACCTCGTAGCCCAGCCCGGCCAGGATGTTGACGGCGCTGCTGCCCACCCCCCCGGTGGCTCCGGTCACCAGGATGGAACCGTGGTCGGGGGTGATCCCGTGGTCCTGCAGGGCGAGGACCGACAGCGCGGCGGTGAACCCGGCGGTGCCGATGACCATGGCGTCGCGGGCGTCGAGGCCGGTGGGGAGGGGCACGAGCCACTCCTCGGGGACACGGGCCAGGGACGCGAACCCCCCGTGCCGCGACACCCCGATGTCGTAGCCGTGGGCCAGCACCGCCGTCCCCGCCGACAGGTGACCGGCGTCCTCGGCCAGCGTGCCGGCCAGGTCGATCCCCGGCACCAGCGGCGAGATGCGGGCGACCCGACCCTCGGAGCTGGAAGCCAGGGCGTCCTTGTAGTTGACACTCGACCACGAGACGTCGACGAGGACCCCGTCGGGCAGATCGGTGACGGGCACCTCCTTGACGGCGCGTTCGAAACCTTCGTCGGTCTGGGCGGCCACGAAGGCCCGGAACGTGTCAGCGGTCATGGTCGACACCGTACCGGGCCGGCCCCGAACGACGCCCCTGACGAAGCCGCTCGACACCGCGCCGTTTGACTCCGGGCCTGCGATACGGTGCGCCGATGCCGACCGTCATTCCGGCCGACCTGACCGTCGGCGCTTTCAGCAGCGAGCCGCCCTGGTTGGTCGACCCCGACCGGATGGAATGGCGCGTCGCCGCCCCGGCGAGACGCCGGGCCACGCAAGCCACCGTCCCCGGCCTCCTGCGCCGCCGGGCCCTGCCGCCCGGCGGCCGGGTGCTGACCGTAGCCGGCCGCCTGGCCCGGGCGCTGGGCGGCTGGTACCTGGTGGACCGCCGGGCGGCGCGGCGTCAGGACCGCCCCGAGCTGTCGCGTGCCGGATTGTCCAAGCGGCTTCGCCACGCCTTCGCCGATCTCGGCCCGACCTACATCAAGCTGGGTCAGATCCTGTCCTCGGGCGAGGGGTTGTTCCCCTCCGAGTTGGTCCAGGAGTTCCGCCTGCTGCGCGACCGGGTCCCGCCGGAGACCTTCGACACCGTGCGGCGGGTGGTGGAGGCCGACCTCGGCTCCACCGTCGAGGAGGTCTTCGCCACCTTCGACCGCCAGCCGCTGGCCGCCGCCTCCATCGCCCAGGTGCACGCCGCCACCCTCCACTCGGGGGAAGCGGTGGTGGTGAAGGTGCAGCGGCCGTCGGTGGCCGACACCGTGCGGCGCGACCTGGCCGCCATGAGCTGGATCGCCCCCCACCTGATCGGGCGCATCCCCGTCTCGGCGCTGGCCAACCCTCCCGCCCTGGTCGAGCTGTTCGCCGAGACCATCGTCGAGGAGCTCGATTTCCGCCTGGAAGCGGACAACATGCTGGATGTGGCTGCGGTGCTGGCCGCCACCGACCAGCGGTCGGTGGTCGTGCCCCGCCCCCATCCCCAGCTCGTCACCCGCCGGGTACTGGTCATGGAGCGCCTGAGCGGCTTCTCCTTCGAGGACGTGGCGGGGATGAAGTCGGCCGGGATCGACACCACCGAGGTGGTCCGGGCCCTCATGATCTCATTCCTCGAAGGGGCCATCATCCACGGGGTGTTCCACGGCGACCTGCACGGCGGCAACCTCCTGGTGCAGTCCGACGGCCGGGTGGCCCTGCTCGACTACGGGATCACCGGACGGCTCGACCAGGCCCGCCGGCACGCTTTCCTGCGCATGTTGATGGGTGGCACCATCAACGACCCGAGGATGCAGATGGCCGCGGTACGCGACCTCGGGGCTCTGCCCGCCGACACCGACATCGACGCAGTGATCCGCGACCTCGGCATAGACCAGCCCGTGAAGGACCCGACCCAGATGTCCCCCGACGAATTGCTGGCGGAGATCCGCGACGTCATCAAGAAGCTGCTCGATTACGGCGCCCGGCTGCCCAAGGTGCTGATGCTGTACGTGAAGGACCTGCTGTTCATCGACGGGGCGCTCGCCACGCTGGCCCCCGACCTGGACCTCTTCGAGGAGATCACCCGGGTCGCCATGTACTTCACCCAGCGCTACGGCGAGCGTATCGCCAGCGAGGTCGGCGTCGACCCCCGCGAGAGGGAACTGGACCTCGGAAGCGTCCGGGCCCAACTGGGGGTCTCCGAGGACGTCAACTCGATGACCTACAGGGAGTTGCAGGAACGGCGGGCCCTGATCCGGAGGCGGATGCACGAGCACCACCAGCGCCGGCGCTGACCCGACGCCCCCGGGGCGGGGCGATTCAGAAGGTGCGACGCGCCGCCTGGTGGGCCCGGAAAAAGCGCCGGGCCCCGGGGGCGCTCCAGTTATCGTGGTCTTCCCCGAAGCAGTCCACCCCGTCGAGCTTCCACTCGGTCAGGGAGTTGACGGTGAACAGATTGGGGTTGAGGTGCAGGGCGATGTGGTTGAGGCAGCGCCCCTCGGCCTCGAACGATCTCCCGGTCTCATCGGTGCCGGATATCTCCACCCGGGCCGGGAACCCGCTGGCATGGCGCTCGACGACGGTCCGGGTGGCGGCGGCCACCTTGGCCCACACCCCGTCGCGCATGTAATAGCCGTGGATGGACTGGTAGCCCTGCCCGAAATCCATGGTGATGGTGTGGAAGCCGTGATCGGGGCCGGCCGTGGCGTAGTCGTAGCCGCTCGAGCCGTAGCCCTCACCGAACTGCGGGCGCGGTCCCCACGACCGGTCCCGGAAACCGTAGGCGTCGACGGCGATCTCCTCCCCGTCGAGCAGGATCGTGCCCCGGTAGCGGCCGGGCTGGTCGAGGTGGCTCTCGCCGAGGTAGTTGGGTCGGGCCACCGCCTCGTAGGTGAGCTCGATGTGCAGGTCGTCGCCGTCGGGGTCGTGGTAGGTGAGCTCGTAGGACTGCTGGGGCGAGAGGCAGCGGTAGCGGATGCCGTTGGCCAAGGTGATGTCCGACAGGGGCTGGTCGGGGATCGGTAGGTGCCAGAAGTTCTTGGCGTAGCGCACATTCCACGGCTGATCGCCGGTCTCGTCCCATACGTAGGCGGCCGCCGCGCACACTTTCTGGTTGGTGCGGAAGAACGGGTACAGCTGGCCCGACAGGCGCCGCTCGGGGACGGCGAAGGTGAACCAGCAGGTCTCGGTCCAGTAGGGGTCGTCGGAGGTCGGCGGGTGGAACTCGTCGTCGGGGTGGGCGTCGCTCATGACAGAAGGGCCTCCAGGCAGGCGGTCGACTGGTTCTCCCGCCAGTAGACGTTGTCGGCGGGCATCAGGCCCCGTTCGACAGTGCGGTTCATCACCCGCACGACGATGGAGCAATACCGAGCGGCGGCGAACACCTCGTACCAGTAGGTGTCGATGGGAGGGCGGCCGCTGGCCTCGAAGTAGGCGGCGGCCTGCTCCTCCCGGGTCGGCTCGCCGGGCAGGCGGACGGCGTCGGAGTGCTCGTGGGACCAGCGGTCGAACATCAGCCACCAGCCGAGGTCCATCCCGTAGGGGGCGATCGAGGCGGCCTCGAAGTCGGTGACGCACACGGGGCGGAAGTCCCGCCAGATCACGTTGCCGAGCCTCGGATCCCCCCAATTGACCGTCACTTCGGCGGGGTCGTGGGCCGGGGCGTGGGCCTCCAGCCAGTCGTAGGCGTCGGTCACGAGGGGCAGCTCCCGGCCGGCCAGCTCCCGGGTGGTGTAGTCCCGCCAGATGCGGAGTTGGCGCAGGATGGTCGGCTCCTCGCCGTCGGGCAGGAGCCAGTCGAGCCCGTGCTTCTGCCAGTCGAGGGTGTGCAGTTCGGCCAGCACCTCTACCCCGCCGCGCACCATCCGGCGGCGCTCGTCGGGCGTGGCGTCGGCGAAGAAACCCTCGGCCGCGTAGCTGGGGGAGACGACCGGCACGACACCCTCGACGAAGCCCATCACGAAAAAGGAGGAGCCGATGACGTCGGGGGACGCCTCGTAGCCCACGAGCGGGGCGAGGGGGATCCCCGTGCCGGCCGCCAACGCCGACATCAGCCGGTACTGGATGTCGATCTCCACGTCGAAGCCCGGGGCCTGCTGGGGGTAGACGGCGGGATCGGGACTCTCGACGCGCAGCACCAGCCGGCCGGCGGAGGTGTCGAGCTGGATGGTCTCGGCCGAGAACCCGAACGACAGGGGACTCGAATCGTCGAGGCGGACCGACTCGCCGAGGCGGTCGCCGAGCCAACCCTCCAGGGCGGCCACCTGTGCTGCTTCCATGGGGCCAGGATCGTAGCCAGCACCCACCGGCCCCGGCGGGTGGCCGACCCGTAGCGGCCCACTGAGCGGTCCGGGGCAGCCCGGGGCGGCCCGGCCCGGTAGGCTGGCCCGTACCCCCCATGAAGCACAGAACCGACATCCGAAACGTGGCCATCGTGGCCCACGTCGACCACGGCAAGACCACTCTCGTCGACGCCATGCTCCGCCAGTCCGGCGCGTTCCGAGCCAACCAGGAGGTGGCCGACCGCGTCATGGACTCCATGGACCTCGAGCGCGAGAAGGGCATCACCATCCTGGCCAAGAACACGGCCGTCCGCTACGGGGACATGACCGTCAACATCGTGGACACCCCCGGCCACGCCGACTTCGGAGGCGAGGTCGAACGGGGCCTCACCATGGTCGACGGCGTCCTGCTGCTCGTCGATGCCAGCGAGGGTCCCCTCCCCCAGACCCGCTTCGTCCTGCGCAAGACCCTCGAGGCCCGGCTGCCGGTGATCTGCGTGATCAACAAGATCGACCGTCCCGACGCCCGCCCCCAGGAGGTCGTCGACGACGTCTACGAGCTGTTCCTCGACCTCGGCGCCGACGAGTCGCAGATCGAGTTCCCCATCGTGTACTGCAACGCCCGGGCCGGACGGGCGGCGCTGGCCGCCGAGGACGTGGCCGAGGCCCCCGACCTCAAGGTCCTGCTCGACCTGCTGGTGGAGCGCATACCGCCGCCCACCTACGAGGAGGGCCACCCCTTCCAGGCCCTGGTCACCAACCTGGACGCCTCCCCCTACGTCGGTCGTCTGGCGTTGTGCCGGATCCGCAACGGCTACATCCGCAAGGGCCAGTCGGTGGCGTGGTGCCGCCACGACGGCACGGCGGAGCGGGTACGCCTCTCGGAGGTCTACGTCACCGAGGCGCTCGACCGGGTGGACGCGCCCCCCGAGGGGGCCGGGCCGGGCGACATCATCGCCGTGGCCGGCATCCCCGAGATCATGATCGGCGACACCCTGGCCGACCCCGACGACCCCCGGCCGCTCCCGGTGATCACCATCGACGACCCGAGCATCGGCATGACCCTCGGGGTCAACACGTCGCCGTTGGCCGGCAAGGCCTCGGGCACGCTGCCCCCGGGCACCAAGCTGACGGCCCGCTTGCTCAAGAGCCGGCTCGACGCCGAGCTGGTGGGCAACGTGAGCATCCGGGTCCTACCCACCGACCGGCCCGACACCTGGGAGGTCCAAGGCCGCGGGGAGCTGGCCCTGGCCGTTCTGGTCGAGATCATGCGCCGAGAAGGCTTCGAGCTCACCGTCGGCAAACCGCAGGTCCTCACCCGGGAGATCGACGGCAAGCTGCACGAACCGATGGAGCGGGTCAGCGTCGACGTCCCCGAGGACTTCATGGGTGTGGTCACCCAGCTCCTGTCGCTGCGCAAGGGGCGCATGGAGGACATGGTCAACCACGGGACCGGTTGGGTGCGCATGGACTGGATCGTCCCGTCGCGGGGCCTGATCGGGTTCCGCACCGAGTTCCTCACCGAGACCCGCGGCACGGGCCAGCTGCACCACGTCTTCGAGGGCTACGAGCCCTGGCACGGTGAGCTGCGCACCCGACCCAACGGTTCGCTGGTCGCCGATCGGCGGGGCCCCACCACCGCCTACGCCCTCACCAACCTGCAGGAGCGCGGCGCCATGTTCATCGGCCCCGGCGTCGAGGTCTACGAGGGGATGATCGTCGGCGAGAACGCCCGGTCGGAGGACATGGACGTCAACCCCACCAAGGAGAAGAAGCTGACCAACATGAGGGCGGCCGCCTCCGACGAGACGGTGCGGCTGGTACCGCCCCTCCAGCTGTCGCTGGAGCAGGCCCTCGAGTTCATCCGAGAGGACGAGTGCGTCGAGGTCACCCCCTCGGTGGTGCGGCTGCGCAAGGTGCTGCTCGACCAGTCCGAGCGGGCCCGCCGGCGGTCCGCGGCCCGACCGCCGCGAACCTGAAACCGTGGGGTAACGCCCCGGAAACATGATGCTGGCAGACTGAGGGCCATGGGGGATCTCTTCGAGGGATACACCCCGGCCCGGCCTTACGGCCGACCGGCCTGGGACGAGATGTTCGAGGCTCCCGGCGTGCCGCGGCCCGCGAGCCGTTGTCTCTTCGACGCTCTCCAGGAGCTGCCCCCCGATGATTTCGAGGCCCGCGCCGCAGCCCGGGACCGCAGCTTCCGCGACCGCGGCATCACCTTCCAGCTGTCGGGTGAGGAGCGGCCCTTCCCGCTCGACCTGATCCCCCGGGTCATCGCCGAGGACGAGTGGGCGGTACTCGAGTCGGGCATCGTCCAGCGGGTCAAGGCCATGGAGGCCCTGCTCAAGGATCTCTACGGGGCGGGAGAGATCCTCGAGGACGGAGTGATCCCCCGCCGCCTGGTGACCTCGTCGCAGCACTTCCATCGCGCCGCATGGGGCATCGAGCCCCCCAACGGGGTCCGGGTCCAAGTCGCCGGGATAGACGTCGTGCGCGGCGGCGACGGGCGGTTCTACGTGCTCGAGGACAACATCCGCTGCCCGTCGGGTGTCTCCTACGTGATCGAGAACCGCCGCATGATGGCCCGCATCTTCCCGGAGCTGTTCCGCAGCCACCGGGTGCTGTCGGTGAACGGTTATCCGGCCAAACTGCTGGAGGCCCTGCGGGCCGCCGCCCCCGAGGGGACCCGCAACCCCACGGTGGTGGTGATGACCCCGGGCGTGTACAACTCGGCCTTCTTCGAGCACTCCTTCCTGGCTCGCCAGATGGGGGTGGAACTGGTGGAGGGCCGGGACCTGGTGTGCCGGTCGGGACGGGTGTACATGCGCACCTCCCACGGCGAGGAACGCGTCGATGTGGTCTACCGCCGGGTCGACGACGAGTTCCTCGACCCGCTCCACTTCCGCAGCGACTCGCTGGTGGGCTGCCCCGGCCTGCTCAACGCGGCGCGGGCGGGCAACGTCACCATCGCCAACGCCGTGGGCAACGGCGTGGCCGACGACAAGCTGACCTACACCTACATGCCCGAGGTCATCCGCTACTACCTCGGTGAGGAGCCGATCCTGCCCAACGTGCAGACATACCGGCTCGAGGACCCCGACCAGCTGAGCGAAGTGCTCGCCCGCCTCGACGAGCTGGTCCTCAAACCGGTGGCCGGGTCGGGGGGATACGGCATCCTGATCGGCCCGCAGGCCACCGACGAGGAGCTGGCCACTGCGGCGGCCACCCTCACTGCCGACCCGCGGGCGTGGACCGCTCAGGAGGTCGTCGCGCTGTCCACCGCCCCGACGCGCGTCGGGGACCGGCTGGCGCCGCGGCACCTCGACCTGCGGCCCTTCGCCATCAACGACGGCAACCAGATCTGGGTGCTCCCCGGCGGCCTGACCCGGGTGGCCCTGCCCGAGGGCAGCCTGGTGGTCAACTCCAGCCAGGGCGGCGGCTCCAAGGACACCTGGGTCACCGTCAGCCCGACCGTGCCGACCGGCGCCGACGGCCTGATCCGCCACCACGACGTCCCGCCCGACCCCGTGGTCAACCCGGCGCCCCCGGCCTCGGTGCGCCCCGAGGCCGGCCCCGGCTGGGAGGACCCCGACCGGGCCCAACAGCAGCAGCAACAACAGCAACAGCAACCGCCGTGCTGAGCCGCATCGCCGAAAGCCTGTTCTGGATAGGGCGTTACGTCGAGCGGGCCGAGGACACCGCCCGCATCCTCGATGTGAACATCCACCACCTGCTCGAGGCGCCGCTCACCAGCGAAGCCGAGATGTGCCGCTCCCTCCTGTCGGTCATGGGCGTGACCCTGCCCCCCGAGCAGATGCAGACCCTGTCGGCGCGTCGGGTCACCGACGTCCTGGCCTTCGATCCCGCCAACCCGAGCTCCATCGTGTCCTCGCTCACCGCCGCCCGGGTCAACGCCCGGGGGGTGAGCGAGGCCATCAGCTCGGAGATGTGGGAGGCCCTGAACGTCACCTACAACGGCCTGCCCACCGCCTTGGATCTGGCCGCCCGCACCGCGCCCTACGCCTTCTTCCGGTTCGTCCGGGAGCGGGCCGCCATCATCGCCGGTCTGAGCGAGTCGACCATGAGCCGTGACGAAGCGTGGCGCTTCATGGTGCTCGGTCGCAGCCTCGAGCGGGTCGACATGCTCACCCGGCTCCTCGCCGCCGCGGTCACCACCGCCGACCAGGACTGGGTGGTCCTGCTGCGGTCCTGCTCGGCCCACGAGGCCTTCCTGCGCACCTACCGACGCGAACCCGAACCGACCCTCGCCACCGAGTTCCTGCTCCTCGACCGGCTGTTCCCCCGCTCGGTGTTCTACTCCCTCGTCACCGCCGAGGAGTGCCTGGCCGAGCTCGATCCCCGCTCGGGACGGGCCGGTATGCCCGACGAGGGCCGCCGGGTCCTCGGGCACCTGCGCACCAGCCTCGAGTTCCGCCGCATCGACGACCTCGTCGACGAGCTCGACGAGCTCCTGGTCAGCCTGCAGAAGGGCTGCGGGGCGGCGAGCGCGGCGGTGGCGGCCCGCTACTTCCGCCAGACCAGCCCCATCGAATGGAGCGTCGAGGTCGTGGGGGTGGAGAGGTGACCTATCGAATCCGAGTCGAGCACGTCAGCCGCTACCGCTACGCCGCGCCGGTGCAGTCGTCCTACAACGAGACCCGCCTCACCCCACTGACCACCCCCTGGCAGCTCGTCCTCGACTCCCGGGTGACCGTCGAACCGGCCACCACCCTGTTCGGCTATGTCGACTACTGGGGCACGGTGGTGCACGCCTTCGACCTCCACCAGGCCCACGACGAGCTGGTGATCACCGGCCGGTCGGTGGTCGAGACATCGCACAGTCCCGGCGACGTGTTCGACGGGACGCCGCTGCCGGGCCTGGAGTGGTTCCGGGCCAGCCCCTCCACGTTGACCTGGGCCGAGCTCGAGACCGCCACCGGCGGCCGTCACGCCGAGTTCCTGGCCCCCACCGCCCAGGTTCCCCGCGACGAGCGGCTCGACGAGGTGGCCGCCTCCATCCGTTCGTCCACCGCCGGGTCCGGCGGGTCCGGCGGGTCGGGGCCGGCGGCCGCCGCCGAAGCGGCGGTGGCCTGGGTCGGCGAGCAGCTCCGTTACGTGGCCGGTACGACCGGGGTGCACACGTCGGCTGTCCAGGCATGGGAAGGAGGCGAGGGGGTCTGCCAGGACTTCGCCCATCTGACCCTGGCGGTGCTGCGGGCCATGGCCATCCCGGCCCGTTACTGCTCGGGCTACGTCCATCCCCACGGAGACGCCGCGGTCGGCCAGACGGTCAGAGGCGAGAGCCACGCCTGGATCGAGTACTGGGCCGGTGACTGGGCTCCCGTGGACCCCACCGCGGGGCGCTCCACGGGCGAGCACCACGTCCTCGTCGCCCGCGGTCGGGACTACTCCGACGTGCCCCCCGTCAAGGGCATCTTCCACGGCGGCCCCACCGTCGGCCTGGATGTGACAGTGGATTTGACACGCCTGGCCTGAGGGCCCGACGGGCGGGCGGCGGGCGGCGGGCGGCGGGCGGCGGGCGGCGGGCGGCGGGCGGCGGGCTACTGGTTGGTGGGGTCGGCGGGGTACCACGACACGAAAGCCAGCGGATAGGGCTGGCGGCGCAGGACCTGCTTCCACAGCTCGGCCGGGTCGAGGGTGAAGGCGTCGGACGTCTCGGTGTCGACCACCCACCACGCCCCCGCCTCTATCTCCCCTTCGAGCTGGCCCGCCGACCAGCCGGCGTAGCCGGCGAACATGCGCACCTCGCCCACCGAATCGCCCACCCGGCTCGGGTCCTGGTCCAAGTCGACGGTCCCGATGCCGGGGGCCACCTCCTTCCACTCGCCGGGCGACGTCGCCGCCTCGATTCCCGCCGCCGGGGTCGGGTCGGAATTGCGGCCGGCTCCGGGGTCGCGGCCGGCCCCGGGGTCGCTGCGGGCCAAGCAGATCACCGCCTGGTGCTGGACCGGGCCCCCGAGGAAGAGGACCGCCGGCTCGGCGGCCAGGTGCTCCCACTGGGGCAGCGGCTCCCCGACCTCCATCTGGGAGGGACGGTTGAGGACCAACCCGAGGGCCCCCTCCTCGCCGTGGGCGAGGAGCAGCACCACGGTGCGGTCGAAGTTGGGGTCCGGCAGGAGGGGGTTGGCGACCAGCAGGCACCCGGCGCGCAGCACCCCTCCAGCTTGCCACCGCCCGGGCCGGACACGGCGATCGGGTGGTATGGCCCCCCGGGGCCGTCCCGGTGACTACGGTGCGTGCATGCGCGCGGTGACGGTTGTGCCCCTCCAGAAGGACTCGGTGGATCTCACCGACCTCCCCGAACCTCCCGAGTCCGACGGCCCCGTCCTGGTCAAGACCCGGGCGGTGGGCGTGTGCGGCACCGACCTGGAGATCATCGGCGGGGAGTACGGTTGGGCTCCCCCGGGAGAGGAACGTCTGACCATCGGGCACGAGTCCCTCGGCGAGATCATCGAAGCGCCGGACGACTCCGGCCTCGCCGCCGGCGACCTGGTGGTGGCCATCGTCCGGCGTCCCGATCCGGTCCCCTGCTCCAACTGCGCCATCGGCGAATGGGACATGTGCCGCAACGGCCAGTACACCGAGTGGGGTATCAAGGAGCACCACGGCTACGCCCGGGAGCGCTACCGGATCACCCCCGATTTCGTGGTCAAGGTGGACTCGGCCCTGGGTAACCTGGGCGTGCTGCTCGAACCGACGACGGTGGTGGCCAAGGCCTGGGACCACATCGAGCGCATCGGCACCCGGGCCGACTGGAAGCCCAAGACCGTGCTGGTGACCGGGGCCGGCCCCATCGGGCTGCTGGCCGCCCTCCTCGGCGTCGAGCGGGGCCTCGAGGTGCACGTCCTGGACCGGGTCACCGACGGGCTCAAGCCGGAGCTGGTGTCGGCCATCGGCGCCCACTACCACCACGGCACGGTGGCCGACATGGGGATCGAGCCGGACGTGGCCATCGAGTGCACCGGCGTCGCCTCACTCATCTTCGACGTGATGGACCATGCCGGCGCCAACGGCATCGTCTGCCTCACCGGCGTGTCGTCGGGCGGGCGGGACCTGTCGGTCGACGTAGGACTGCTCAACCGCCGGCTGGTGCTGGAGAACGACGTGGTGTTCGGCTCGGTCAACGCCAACCGCCGCCACTACGAAGCGGGGGCCAAGGCCCTGGCCGAGGCCGACCAGGCCTGGCTGGGCCGGATCATCTCCCGGTCGGTACCGATCGACAGCTGGCGCGACGCTTACACCCGCCAGCCCACCGACGTGAAGGTAGTGCTCGAGCTCGCATGATCGGCCGACCCTGGCGATCGGCCGGAGCGGTACCGTCGGCGTCGCCCGGCGGCGGCGGTCGCCGCCCGCCCCTCGAGCGCTCCGGGTGGGGCCGCACCGGCACTTACCCCGCCGTCGCGCCCGGGCAGGTCCGGCCGGCAGTGCAGGTACCCCCCGAGCCGATGCCCCTGATCCGCTCCGGACGTCCGCTCAAGGAGTGGACCTACGCCGGGATATTCGCCCCCGACCTGATGATCAGTGCCGGCCGGGCCCAGGTGGGCGGCGTTCCCCAGAGCTTCTGGGCCGTCTGGGACCGTCGCCGGGGGGTGCTCGAGACCGAGACCCTGCTCGTGGCGGCGCGTCGGGTGGAGGTCAGCGACCGGGAGATGACGGTGCGTTCCGGGCCGGCCCGCCTGGAGGTGGCCTTCACCCCCGTCGGCGATCCGGTGGAGGTGGTCAGCCCCCACGGCCGCTCCTACATCTGGACCCGCAAGACCCCGGTGCGCGCCGACGGCCACCTGACCCTCGGCATGGAGGTCCGGCCGGTGTCGGCCCTAGGGCTGCTCGACCAGTCCGCCGGCTACCACGCCCGGGTGACCGAATGGGAGTGGTCGGCCGGCGTCGGCACCACCGTCGACGGGTGGCCGGTGGTGTGGAACCTGGTGCGGGGCATCCACGACGCCGAGTCGATGAGCGAGCGCACCGTATGGGTCGACGGGCACGCCGTCGAGGCGCCGCCGGTCCGCTTCGCCGCCGACCTCGACGAGCTGTGGGGCGACGACGGGTCGCTGCTGTGTTTCGAGGAGGAAGGGGCCCGCCTGCAGCGGATCCGCCTCGGCCTGCTCAGCAGCGACTACGTGCAGCCCTTCGGCCGGTTCCACGGCCGCCTGCCGGGCGGGGTGGAGCTATCCGAGCACGAACCGGCGCTCGGGGTGATGGAGCGCCACCGGGCCCGCTGGTAGTACCTCCGCCGGGGGTGTTCCTCAGAAGCGGCCGGAGGACGCCGCTCAGGCCGAGTCGAGAGCCCGCCGGATGTCCGCGACGGCGGCGCCGACGGCGTCGGGGCCGCCCCCGTCGAGCAACATGCGCATCAGGGCCGAGGCCACCACCACCCCGTCGGACTCGGCGGCGGCGGCCACCGCCTGGTCAGGCCCCGATATCCCAAAGCCCATGACCACCGGACGGTCGGTGGCCGCCTTGAGACGCCGGGCCAGCACCGCAGCGGCCCCCGAGACCGTGGCCCGCTCCCCGGTGACGCCCATCAGGTTGACGCCGTAGACGAACCCCCGGGAACGTCGGCATATCTCGGCCAGTCGGTCGTCGGGGGTGACCGGGGCGGCGAGCAGCACCGGGGCCACCCCGGCGGCCTCGGCCTCGGCCTCCCACTCGCCGGACTCCTCCAGGGGCAGGTCGGGCACGATGGCGCCGCGCACGCCGGCCTGGGCGAGCAGGCTGGCGAAGCGCTGGTGGCCGGAGCGGAACACGACGTTGTAGTAGGTCATGGCGACCAGGGGCACCGCCACGGGGACCCGGGCCACGGCATCGAGGATGGACGCCGGGTTGGCTCCTTCGGCCAGCGCCCGGGCCGAGGCTTCCTGGATGGTGGGGCCGTCCATGACCGGGTCGGAGTAGGGAATACCGATCTCGACCAGGTCGGCGCCGGCCGCGACCATGGCCTCCAGGGCGTCGACCCACCCCGGCCCCAGCCCGCCGGTGACGTAGGTGACCAGGATCTTGCGCCCCTCGGCCCGGACCTGGCGGAGATGGGCCTCGACCTCCACCCCCTTCACTTGAGCAGGCCCATGACCGTCTCGGCGTCCTTGTCGCCGCGCCCGGAGAGGGTCATCAGCACCGTCGAGCCGGCCTCGACCTCTCCACGTCGGGTCGCCCCGACCAGCCAGGCCAGAGCATGGGCCGGCTCGAGGGCGGGGATGATGCCCTCGGTGCGGGCGAGGAGCTGGAGCGCGTCGAGCACCTCGTCATCGGAGGCCTGGGCGTAGCGGGCCCGCCCGCTGTCACCGAGGTAGGAGTGCTCGGGTCCGATGCCCGGGTAATCCAGCCCCGCCGATATCGACTCGGCTTCGAGGATCTGGCCCCATTCGTCCTGCAGCAGATAGGACCGCATGCCGTGGAGGATCCCCGGGATACCCCGGTCCATCGCCGCGCCCCCCGCCGCTTCGACACCGACCAAGTCGGCTCCGGTCTCGACGAAACCGGCGAAGGTGCCCGCGGCATTGGAGCCGCCGCCCACACACGCCAGCACCAGGTCGGGGTCGGCGCCGCCGAGAAGGGCCCGGCACTGTTCACGGGCCTCGTGGCCGACCACGCTCTGCAGCTCCCTGACCATCCACGGGAACGGGTGCGGCCCCATGACCGACCCGATGCAGTAATGGGTGTGCTCCACCGTGGCCACCCAGTCCCGCAGCGCCTCGTTGACGGCGTCCTTGAGGGTTCGGCTGCCCGAGCGCACGGGGCGCACCTCGGCTCCGAGCAGGCGCATCCGGAACACGTTGAGCTCCTGGCGCTCGGTGTCCACCTCCCCCATGTAGACCACGCACTCGAGCCCGAACAGGGCGGCGGCGGTGGCACTGGCCACGCCGTGCTGGCCGGCGCCGGTCTCGGCCAGCATTCGGGTCTTGCCCATCTGGAGGGTCAGCAACCCCTGACCCAGCACGTTGTTGATCTTGTGGGAGCCGGTGTGGGTCAGGTCCTCCCGCTTGAGCAGGATCCGCACCCCGAGCTCCTCCGACAGCCGCTTGGCCTCGGTGACCGGGGTGGGGCGTCCGGCGTAGTCGCGCAGTAGATCATCGAGGCGCCCCCGGAACACCGGATCGGCCCATGCCGAGCGGAACGCCTGCTCCACCTCCAGGCAGGCGGGCACCAGCGATTCGGGAATGAACCTCCCACCGAAATCACCGAAGCGCCCGTCGGGGCCCGGGTCGGTCATGTGCACCGCTGCGCTCACTGATCCTCCTGCCAGTCGTATACGTCGGTCGCCGGTTCCGGGGCCGGTTCCTCCCCGGCCAGCTCCTCGAACGAGGCGTCGCCGATGGCAGCGAAACCTCGCTGGGCGGCCTGGATGAATGCTCTCACCTTGATCGGGTCCTTGGTCCCGGGCCGCGACTCCACCCCAGAGGAGACGTCCACTCCCCAGCAGCCGGTCTGGGCGATGGCCATCTCCACGTTGGTGGAGTCGAGACCACCGGCGACGATGACCCGCTGACCGGCCGGCACCTCGGCGGCGAGGGACCAGTCGAACAGCTGGGCCGACCCCGGGCTGGGCGCGTCGAGAAGCACGGCGTCCACGCCGTACTCGCCGGCCCGGCGCACCCGGATGTCACCAGCCGAGAAGGCCTGGATCACCATGGGCACCCGGGTCTTCAACCACTTGGCCATGTCGGGCGTCTCGTGCCCGTGTAACTGCACCGCCCGCAGCCCGGCGGCGTGGGCCACGTCGGACACCCGCTGGGGGACCTCGTCGCGAAAGACACCGACGGTCATCACCTCTGGGGGGAGCCGCTTGGCGATGTCGGCGGCGATCTGGGGAGCCACCTGGCGGGGGGAGGGAGCGAACACGAAGCCGACGGCGCTGGCCCCCATGGCCACGGCGAGCAGCGCGTCCTCCTCGGAGGTGATCCCGCAGATCTTGATGAACATCAGGTACGGGCCCGATCCACCCGCATCTCGGCCAGGGCGCGCGCCGGGTCGGAGGAGCGCACCAGAGTCTCGCCGACGAGCACCGCGGCGAACCCGGCGTCGGCCAGGCGCCGGACGTCGTCGCCGTCGCGTATCCCCGATTCGGCCACCCGGGTCACCGAATCGGGCAGAACCGCGGCCACCCGGCAGGCCCGGTCGGTGTCCACCTCGAAGGTGAACAGATCCCGCTGGTTGACCCCGATCAAGCTGGCCCCGGAGGCCAGGGCCAGCTCCGCTTCGGGCTCGTCGTGGACCTCCACCAGGGCGTCGATACCGCTCGCCCGGGCCAACCCGAGCAGCTCGGGCAACTCGTCGGACCCGAGAGCGGCGACGATGAGCAGCACGGCGTCGGCGCCCATGATCCGGGCGTCGAGGACGTCGAGGGGCGACACCGTGAAGTCCTTGCGCAGCACCGGCAGGTCGACCGCCGCCCGGGCGGCGGTGAGGTCGGCCACCGAGCCGGCGAAGAACTCCTGGTCGGTGAGCACCGACAGCGCCGCCGCCCCACCCCGGCGGTAGCTGCGGGCCAGTTCGGCGGGATCGAGGTCGGCGGCGAGATCGCCCTTGCTCGGGCTGCGCCGCTTGATCTCGGAGATCACCGCCACCGTGGGCGATTCCCGTAGCGCCGCCTCGAAACCCCGAGCCGGGGCGGCCCTGGCGGCCTCGACCTGGAGGGCCGCCCGGTCCCGCCGGTCGGCGGTGGCTTCGGCGCGGTGAGCGGCGACGATACGGTCGAGGTAGGTGGTCGCCATGAGTGATTGAGCCTACCGTGGGCGGCGCGGCTACCCCCATCGACTTACGAGGCCGATCAGCACTGGCCGAAGGCCAGGACGGTGGTCGTCGTCCGGTCCCCCGGCGGGGTGGTGGGGCAGGTCGTCGAGGTGACGCCCGGCCCGAGGAGGGTGGTGGTGGTCGTGGGCGGCGGGGCGCACGAGGGAAGCTTCAGCGCCACCGGCGGATCGGAACCGGCCTGAGCGGCGAGAGGGTCGGAGCCGACCGCGGTGCACTCGACCTCGAACACCGCCTGGCCGGCGGCGTCGGTGAGGAGGGGGTTGCCGTTGTTCACCTGCCAGCCCGATCCGTTGACGAGCAGGACCGGGGCGTCGGCCACAGGGGTGGCGGCCAGGACCCCGTTGGCGTCGATGGACAGCTTGTTGACCTGCACGGCCAGGTTGGTCGGCTGCCCCACGGCCGGAGCGGCGGGAGCGAGGGAGGTCTGCAGCTGAAGGTCGGCGTAGGAAGCCACCTGCAGGGACACCGTCTGGGGCTGGCCGGCGACCACGAACACCGACACGGGGGTCTCCATGTCGAGGTCGGGGGCCAGCCAGGCCCGGATCCGGTACTGGCCCCCGAGAACGCCGCGGAAGGCCCAGGTACCGTCGGCCGCGGTCTGGGTGCGCACCGGGGCGGAGGCGTCGCCGACGAAACGGTCGGCCTCGACGGTGGCGCCGGCGACGGGACCCTGGGGTCCGGTCACCGTACCGTTGATCGACGCCGGTCCGGGCGACACCAGCGGAGCGGTGGTGGTGGTAACCCCGGCGACGGGGGTCTCGTTCTGCGCTGCCAGCCCGGGGGGCAGGGTCGGGGCCGGGTCCGGCAGCGAGGCACTGGTGAGAGGCGGAGGCGGGAAGGACAGGTTCTCGATCCCACCCGAGGAGCAACCGGCGGCCAGCACCGCCACGACCACGGCGAGTACCGCGGCCCGGGGCCCGGCCAGTACCGCGGCCCGGGGCCCGTCGGCCCGGGGCCTTCCCCCCCGGGCGCTGTTGGCACGACCGCTTCTCAGAACGGCAGCTCCCGCTGGGTCACCTCGATGCCCGACCCGGCGACGAGCAGCGTCTCGGATCCGTCTATACCCCGGCGTACGTAGCCGAGCGCCACCGATTCCCCGGCGGCCAAGGCGGCCACGCTGGTGATCACCCCGGCGGGACGACCGTCGACGGTCACCAGCTCGGAGCCGGCCCCCACTGAGTCCGCCGACCCGGACGCCGCAGCCGCCGGGGGGGCGGGGCCCGAGCCGGCGGCCAAGCGGAGCCGTCTCAGGCGGCGGGCCACGTTGGCGCCTCTGGAGTCGATCCGGGCGACCAGCTCCTGGCCGGTGTAGCACCCCTTGGTGAAACTCACGGTGAAGCCCACCAGCCCGGTCTCACCGGGGATGGTCCGCTCGTCGAGCTCCGACCCCATCCTCGGCAGGCCGGCCTCGATCCGAACCGCTTCGTACCCGGCGGGGTCGATCTCGGCCACCCCGGACGGGGCGGCCTCGCCGCCGAGCAGGTCCACGCCGGTCATCCCCGGCCAGGGCGGGGACACCCGGGCCAGGGCCGTCACCGACTCGGAGGGTTCCTCCCATCCAGGACCGCGCAGGCCGATCACCGCCATGTCGGTCAGGGTGAACTCGACGCGGGTGCGCAGCTTGAAGCGGTCGAGGCGGGCCGTCACCCCCGGACCCCACCCGGCGTCGGTGTCGAGCAGCCACTCCTCGGCCGACAGGCGGGTGACCCGCAGCAGAGCGTCCACCTTGCCGTTGGGGGCGAGGAGCCACGACCACGCCGAGGCGCCGTCGGCGAAGGACCCGACGTCCTGGCTGAGCTGACCCTGCAGGTACGAGGTCGCCTCGGGACCCCGGCCGACGATCACGTCGCGGGCCAGGCGCAGCGCGTGGAGCGCTTCGGGAGGGGTGGCGGGGTGGTCAGACACGGGACGCACCCTGTCCCCGGGCGGCGGTGATCCGGCGGGCCCCGGGGACCGCGGCCAGCAGGGCGGCCGCCTTGTTGCGGCACTCGAGGTCCTCGTCGTCGGCGTCGCTGTCGGCGACTATGCCGGCACCGGCCTGCACGCTGGCCCGCCCGTCGGGACCGACCAGCATGGTGCGGATGGTGATGGCGGTGTCGAGGTTCCCCGAGAAATCGAAGTATCCGATGACGCCGGCGTAAGGCCCCCGCCGGGCCGGCTCGAGCTGGTCGACGATCTGCATGGCCCGGACTTTGGGCGCCCCCGACACGGTGCCCGCCGGGAGGGTGGCCCGCAGGACGTCTATGGGCCCCAGACCGGACCGGAGCCGGCCCGACACCTGCGACGTCAGGTGCATCACGTGACTGTAGCGCTCCAGGGTCATCAGCTCATCCACCTGCTCCGACCCGTAGTCGACCACCCGCCCCACGTCGTTGCGGGCCAGGTCCACGAGCATCACGTGCTCGGCCCGCTCCTTGGGGTGCTCGGTCAGCTCCGCAGCGAGCCGGCGGTCGTGCTCGTCGGTCCGTCCCCGCCGGCGGGTCCCGGCTATGGGCCGCGAGACCACCCGGCCGTCGAGCAACTGCACCATGGGCTCGGGCGACGAGCCGACCACGCACAGCTCGGGGTGGCGCAGGAAGTACATGTACGGGCTCGGGTTCACCTGGCGCAGGGACCGGTACAGGTCGAACGGGTCGGCTTCGAGGTCGAGGTCGAATCTCTGCGAGAGGACCACCTGGAATATGTCCCCGGCCAGGATGTGCTCCTTGGCCACCTCCACCGCAGCCCGGAACATCTCCGGGGTGGTGCGGCGGCGCACCTCCGGCAGCTCGTCCTCGCGCTCGGGAGGCACGACCAGGGGCTCGTCGACGGGGGTGGCACCCTCGGCGGCGAACTGGTCGAGGCGGGCCAGGGCCTGGTCGTAGAGCCCATCGAGAGCGGCGCGATCGGACTGGGCCGCCTCGGGCACCAGCACCGCCTCGATCAGCGTCACCCGCTGGCGCCAGTAGTCGTAGGCGGCCACCTGGCCCACCACCGACAGAACCGCGTCGGGGTAGCCGAGCTCGTCGGGGGGCAGGTCGGGGAGGCGCTCGATCTCGCGCACCACGTCGTATCCGAGGTAGCCGACCACTCCCCCGTAGAAGGGGGGGAGGGCGTCGATCACCGGGGAACGGTAGACGTCGAGCAGGCCGGCGACGGCGGCCAGGACACCCCGATCGAGCGGCACGCCGGCCGGCACGGCCCCCTCCACCGATATGCGACGGCCGTGGGCGATGAGCGTCGCCGACGGGCGGCGCCCGACGAACGACCACCGACCCCAGCGCTCGGCGTGCTCCACCGACTCGAGCAGGAAGGCCCGCTCGGAGCGGTCACCGGCCAGGCGGGTGAAGGCGGCCACCGGCGTGGTCAGGTCGGCGAGCAGCTCGCGCCACACCGGCACCACGCTGTAGCGGGCGGCCAGAGAGGCGAACTCGTCGCGCGACAGCGAGGTCAACGCGCAGCCGTCGAGTAGGTCGGTGCCGGGTCGGTCTCCGAGCCGAACGACCGGAAGAAACACGAGCGGTGGCCGGTGTGGCAGGCCCCTCCCCCCTCCTGCTCGACGAGGAACAGGAGGGTATCGCCGTCGCAGTCGTAGTAGGCGCCCTTCACCCATTGGCGCTCACCGGAGGTGTCACCTTTGCGCCAGCGCTCCTGACGGCTGCGGGACCAGAACACCGTACGGCCCGACTCGAGCGTCTCGGCCAGGGTCTCGGCGTTCATGTACGCCATCATCAGCACCTGGCCGGAGCGGTGGTCCTGGACGATGGCGGGCACCAGCCCGGACGCGTCGTACTTGACGGCGTCGAGCTGTTCGGGCGAGGCGGCGATGGAGGGGGCCGGCATGCGCCCATCGTAGGGGCGTCCCCGGCCGGGCGGGCGGAGTTGAGGCCCCCTACAGGTACAGCCCGGTGCCCCCGGCGACCCGCTCGGAGGCGACGGCGTGGATGTCCCTCTCCCGCAGGATCAGGTAGTCCTCCCCCTGCACCTCGACCTCGTAGCGGTCCTCGGGGTTGAACAGGACCTGGTCGCCGGCCTTGACCGTCCGCACGTGGGGCCCGGTGGCCACCACTTCCGCCCACGCCAGGCGGCGCGCCACCTGGGCGGTGGCCGGGATGAGTATCCCGGCGCGCGACTTGCGCTCGCCCTCGCTGCGGGGGATCTGCACCAGAACCCGATCCGTGAGCATCTCGATGCCCTGCTTGGGCGAGCCGTCCATTCGATACAGGCTAGCTACGGTCGCGCCGCAGCGCGGCGCCGACCCCTCCGGAGGGCGCACCGGGCGCCGGGAGGGACGCCGCCGGGCGCACCACCACACCCGCCGCGCTCAGCACAGCCTTGGCCTCGGCGATGGTCGCCTCCCCGTAGTGGAAGATCGACGCCGCCAGCACAGCGTCGGCACCACCCTCCACGGCCCCCTCGACGAGGTGCTCCAACCGGCCCACCCCACCGCTGGCCACCACCGGGATCCCTACCGCGTCGACGACCCGGCGGGTCAGCTCCAGGTCGAATCCCTCCCTGGTCCCGTCGCGGTCCATGGAGTTCAGCACGATCTCGCCCGCCCCTCGCCCCTCGGCCTCGACGGCCCAGCGCAGGGCGTCGATGCCCGTCGGTGTGCGCCCCCCGTGGGTGAGCACCTCGAACCCGCTGCCCACGGCGGGGCTGCGGCGGACGTCCATGCCGAGCACCGCGCACTGCGCCCCGAAGGTGTCGGCCACCTCGTCGATGAGCCCGGGACGCCCGACCGCCGCCGAGTTGACGCTCACCTTGTCGGCGCCGACACGAAGCAGCCGCCGGGCGTCGGCGAGGGTGCGCACCCCCCCGCCCACCGTCAAGGGGATGAACACCTGCTCGGCGGTGCGGGCCACGACCTCGACCATCGTCTCCCGTCCGCCCGACGAGGCCGTGATGTCGTAGAACACGAGCTCGTCGGCCCCCTCGGCGTCGTAGCGGGCGGCCAGCTCGACGGGGTCCCCGGCGTCGCGGAGGTTCTCGAAGCGCACCCCTTTGACCACCCGGCCGGCGTCCACGTCGAGGCAGGGCACCACCCGCACCGACCTCACGCCAGCACCCCCAGGGCCTCGGCCACGTCGAGTCGCCCTTCGTAGATGGCCTTGCCGGCGATGACCCCGGCCAGCCCGTCTATGGCCGCCAAGGCCCGGATGTCCTGCAGGGAGGCCACCCCGCCCGAGGCGATCACCGGCGCGCCGGTGAGCGACACGAGACGGTCCAGACCCTCCACATCCGGCCCGCTCAGGCGCCCGTCGCGGGAAATGTCAGTGACTATGACGGCAGTGGCGCCGGCGGCGACCACCTCGGGGACCAGCTCCTCCACCGAGCGGCCGCCGGCCTCGGTCCAACCCCGGAGACGGACCTCGCCGCCGCGGTGGTCCAGCCCGACGGCCACCTGGCCGGGCCACCGCCGGGCCAGTTCGCCGACGAGCCGGGGATTCTCCACCGCCGCCGTGCCGACCACCACCCGGGCCACGCCGGCCTCAATGAGGGCCGCGGCATCGTCGACCGTGCGCACCCCGCCCCCGGTCTGGACGGCCACCCCGAGCGGGGCCACTGCCGCCGCCAGCGCCGCCACCACCGGCCGGTTGACGGGGTCACCCGAGCGGGCCGCGTCGAGGTCGACGACGTGGATCCACCTGGCCCCGGCGGCGGCGAAGGAGCGGGCCACGCCGAGCGGATCGTCGCCGTAGACCGTCTCGCGCCCGAAATCGCCTTCGACCAGGCGGACGCACCTGCCGGCCCGCAGGTCGATGGCCGGGTAGAGGTCCATCAGCGGCACGTCGCGGCGAAGTTGGCGAGCAACTGCAGTCCGACGGGGCCGGACTTCTCGGGGTGGAACTGCGTCGCCCACATCCGATCGCGTCCCACGGCGGCGACGACGGGACCGCCGTAGTCGCAGGTCGCCACCACCTCGTCGCCGTCGGGGGCGGCGTAGGAGTGGACGAAATAGACCCACGGGTCGTCGCCCAGGCCGGCCAGCAGGGGGCAGTCGCGGCGGCGAGACAAAAGCGCGTTCCACTGCATCTGCGGGCGCTTGACCCCCTCGGGCAGCAGCCGCACCGTGCCGGCCAGGACACCCAGGCCGGAGACCCCCGGGGACTCTTCGGAGCCGTCGTAGAGCATCTGCATCCCGACGCATATCCCGAGAAACGGTTTGCCCGCGGCCACCGCGTCGAGCGCCACCCGGTCCAGGCCCGACCGCCGCAGGGCCTCCATGCAGCGCCCGAAGCTGCCGACGCCGGGCAGCACCACGCCCTCGGCGCGGGAGGCCACCTCGGGATCGTCGACCAGCGCGGCGTCGGCCCCGACCCGCTGCAGGGCCTTCTCGGCCGAGCGCAGGTTGCCGATCCCGTAGTCCAAGACGGCGATCAAAGGGTCCCCTTGGTGGACGGCACCCCACCGCCCTCCACCCGTACCGCGTCGCGCAGCGACCGGGCCACCGCTTTGAACGACGCCTCGAGGATGTGGTGGGTGTTGCGCCCCGACAGCATCCGCACGTGCAGGGTGATGCCAGCGGCGGTGACCAGAGCTCTCCAGAACTCCTCGGCGAGCTGCGGATCGAACGGCGGCGAGCCGAGCGGTCGGGCCTCCCCGCCGGCCCCGGGGTCCACGGCGTAGACCAGGTACGGGCGGCCCGACAGGTCCAGTGCCACCGACACCAGGGCCTCGTCGAGGGGCAGGTCGATGGAGGCGAAGCGCCGGACGCCGGCCTTGTCGCCGAGCGCGTCCCTCAGGCACTCCCCGAGGGCGATGCCCACGTCCTCGACGGTGTGGTGGGCGTCCACGGCCAGATCTCCCTCGGCTCGCACTCTCAGGTCGAAACCGCCGTGCTTGCCGAGCTGGGACACCATGTGGTCGAAGAAGGGCAGCCCGGTCTCGACGGTGACCTCCCCGGAGCCGTCGAGGTCGATGGCGACGTCGATGGTGGTCTCCTTGGTGGTCCTGGACCGACTGGCGGTGCGCGTCACACGGCCTCCCTGAGCGCGTCGATGAAAGCGTCGTTCTCCTCGGGGGTGCCCACGGTGACCCTGAGGCACCCGGACAGCCCGGGCCAGCTGGAGGTGTCGCGGATGAGCACCCCCCTTTCGAGCAGGGCGGCCCAGACCTCCCCGCCCTTGCGGGACTCGGGCCGGAACAGGACGAAGTTGGACTGCGACGGCCACGCCGTCACCGCCATCGGGCCCATGGCCGCCAGGATGCGTTGGCGTTCACGCACGATGAGCCCGACCCGCTCCTCCATCTCGCCGGTGAACTCGAGGGCGAGGCGGCCGGCCAGCTGTTTGAAAGCGTCGAGGTGGTAGGGCAGCGCCACCCTTTCGAGGTTGGCCACGACCTCCGCCGGTCCCACGAGGTAGCCGAGACGGGCGGCGGCCATCGACCAGGTCTTGGAGAAGGTGCGGGTGACGACGAGGGGGCGGGTATCTTCGACCAGGCTCAGGGCCGACCAGTCGGCGAACTGACCGTAGGCCTCGTCCACGACCACCAAGCCGGGAGCCAGGTCGAGCACGGCGCGCACCGACGCCGGGTCCTCGGCCAGCCCGGTCGGGTTGTTCGGCGAGCAGAGGAAGGTGATCACCGGTTGGTGGGCGGCGACCACGTCGGCCACCTGGCCGAGATCCAGCGAGAAGTCGTCCCGGCGGCGACCCTGGACCACCCCGGTCACGGCCAGGTGGGCGATGTGGGCGTGCAGGGCGTAGGTCGGCTCGAAGGTGGCCACGCGGCGGCCCGGCCCGCCGTAGGCCAGGCACAGGCACTGCAGCACCTCGTTGGAACCGTTGGCGCAGAACACCTGCTCGACGCGCACCCCGTGGAACGCGGCCAGGGCGGCGCGCAACTCTCCGGCCTGGCGGTCGGGGTAGCGGTTCCACTCGATGCTCCCCACCTCTTCGGCCAGCCGGGCGCTCCAGCCCGGCGGCGGGGGCAGCGGGGACTCGTTGGTGTTGAGCCGGACCGGCACGTCGACCTGCGGCGAGTGGTAGCCGTCCCGCAGACCGAGATCCGGGCGCGGCTCGGGAAGGGTCACCGGGAACGCCTCAAGCGGATGGAATCGGCGTGGGCGGCCAGGCCCTCGGCCACCGCCAGCGCTTCCACGACGGGAGCGAGGCGGTCGAAGCCGCTCGGCGAGATGTCCACCACGTGGATGTACTTGCAGAAGTCGTCGACCCGCAGGGCGCTGCCGAAGCGGGCCGAACGAGCCGTCGGCAGCACGTGGTTGGGACCGGCCGCGTAGTCACCGGCGCTGGCCGGGGCGAGCGGGCCGAGGAACACCGCTCCGGCGCTGCGGATGAGGGGCACCAGAGCCTCGGGCCGGTCGCACATGATCTCGAGGTGCTCGGCGGCGACGGCGTTGGCCACCGCCGCCGCGGCCTCGGGGCCGTCCACCAGCACCGTGTAGCCACCCCGGGCCAGGGTGGCCTCGATCTCCGCCCGCCGGGGCGAGACGGCCGTGATGCGGTCCACCTCGGCGGAGATGGCCTCGGCGGCGCTCTCCGACCAGGTGATCAGGTAGGCCAGCCCGTCCGGTCCGTGCTCGGCTTGGACGACCAGGTCGACGGCCGCGTAGGTCGGGTCGGTCGAAGCATCGGCGATGACCGCCACCTCGGACGGCCCGGTGAACGCCGACGGTACGCCGACCGCCCCCTCTCCGGCCACCAAACGCTCGGCGAGGGCGACGTAGCGGTTGCCGGGGCCGACGATCACGTCGACGGCGGGCACGGACTCGGTGCCGTAGGCCATGGCGGCCACCGCCTGGGCTCCCCCGACGCGGTACACGTCGTCAACTCCGGCTATGGCCGCGGCGGCCAGGACCGACGCCGCGATGTGGCCATCGGGACCGGGCGGCGAGCAGACGGCGATGCTCGCCACCCCAGCGACCCGGGCCGGCACCGCGGTCATCAGCACCGTCGAC
Source organism: Actinomycetes bacterium (assembly GCA_021838445.1). Classification (GTDB taxonomy): domain Bacteria; phylum Actinomycetota; class Acidimicrobiia; order Acidimicrobiales; family Palsa-688; genus JAKCDU01. The sequence continues at coordinate 43,297 of JAKCDU010000023.1, forward strand.
GCGAGAGGGGCCCGGCCGCCGGGTACGTAGCAGCCGGCCCGGTCGACGGGGCGGCGCAGCTCCCTGATGACCACGCCGTCTCGCTCGTAGCGGGTGTCAGGGTGCACCTGGGTCCGGTGGTAGTCGGCGATGTTGGCGTGAGCCGCTTCGAGCGCCTGGCGCAACTGGGCGGGCACCGCGTCGAGGGAGGCCTCGATCTCGGCGCAGGGGACCCGGATGTCGTCGAGGAGGACCCCGTCGTAGCGCTGCGTGGCGGCCCGCAGGCCGGCGTCGCCGTCGCGGCGCACCTCGGCCAGGATGGACCTCACCGTGTCGGCCGCGGCCCGGTCATCGGCGATCTCGAGAGCGGGAAGCAGGGACCCGACAGGTGCCTGCACCCCGCGCAGGTCGAGACGGCGGAGTAGGCCGCCGGGCTGGCGCGCCGATTCGTCGGGGGGAGTCATGGGGTCCATGATGGTATCCCTATGACTGCTCGCGCCGAACTGAGTTCCGTCGCCACCCGCCTCGGGGAGCTGGTCGGCCGCGTCGCGGAGATCGCCAACGGCCTGGGCGGCGACGACAAGGACGGGGTCGGCCCCGAACTGTTCGAAGTGGAGCGCATGTTGCGCAACGCCGAGCGTCGCCTCAGCCGGGTTCTGGACCGCTGAGACGGGCCCGCCGGCCCGCCCCGCCCGGCCCGTCGGACCCCGCCTTCGCCGGGCCCCGGCGTCGGCTCCCGGCCGGCCCGGACGGGGTGGCGGCCCGGGCCACCGGAGCGGCCCGGAAGGCCGAGGGGCAGAAGTCGTTGAGCAGGCACTCCCCGCAGCTCGGCCGGCGGGCCACGCAGACCCGCCGGCCGTGCAGTATGAGCCGCAGGCCGAAACCCCCCCAGGCGGCGGGACGCAGCAGGGTGCACACCTCCGACTCGATCTTGACCGGGTCGTCCGACCCGGTCAGTCCGAGCAGCCGGGTGAGGCGGGTCACATGGGTGTCCACGGCCAGGCCGGGCAGGTCGAAAGCCACGCTGCGAATGACGTTGCCGGTCTTGCGCCCGACCCCGGGGATGGTCACCAGCTCGTCGAGGTCCTTCGGCACCTCGCTGTCGTAGCGGTCCCGCAGGGCCGCGCCCAGGCCGATCAGGTTGCGGGCCTTGGCCCGGAAGAACCCGGTCGAGTGGATGAGGCCCTCGAGCTCCTCGGTCTGGGCTTCGGCCAGGTCGGCGGGCTCGGGATAGCGGGCGAAGAGCGCGGGTGTGACCATGTTGACCCGCTCGTCGGTGGTCTGCGCCGACAAGACGGTGGCCACGAGGAGCTGGAAGGGGGTGTCGAAGCGCAGCTCGCAGAGATCGCGCGCCGAGCCCGGATACAGCTCCGAGAGGCGCCGGTCGGTCTCCACGGCCCGGCCTCGGGGCGAACGGGGTTTCGGCACGGTCGAAGCGTACCGGCGGCGCGCCCGGCGCCCACCGGTCGGTAGCCTGCCGTCGGTGCACCGGATCGAGATCAAGAGCCAGTTCGGGCGGCCCGACATCGAGGCGGTGTCGGGGCTGCTGGCCGAAGCCGCCGAGGTGGACGCCCACGCCCCCATCGATGAGCACGCCTGGCTCGACCTGGTCCAGGGCGGCCGAGCCGGCTTCGCCGGGCTGGTGGCCTGGGACGCCGGCGACCAGCACCCCGTCGGCTACGCCCAGGTGAGCCGGGGGCACGAGAGCTGGGCGCTCGAGTACGTGGTCCACCCCCGCCACCGGACCCCCGACCATCTGATCGCTTCCGACCTGGTGGCCGCCGCCGCCCGCGTCATCGGCGAGGCCGGAGGCGGCCATGTGCACATGTGGGTCAACCAGCCCCGGCCCGAGCACGACCGGGTGGCGGCCTCCATCGGCCTCGTCCCCGGCCGCATCCTCTACCAGATGCGCCGCCCCCTCCCCTACGATCTCGAGCCTCCCGATCCCGAGTTCGTGACCCGGCCCTTCCGCGTCGGAATGGACGAGAAGGCCTGGCTCGAGGTCAACAACCGGGCCTTCTCCTGGCACCCCGAGCAGGGCGGCTGGGACGTGGAAACCCTCGAGCAGCGCGAGGCGGAGCCCTGGTTCGACCCCGAGGGCTTCTTGCTCCACGAAGGTCCCGACGGGGAGCTGGACGGGTTCTGCTGGACCAAGGTCCACGCCGACCACGATCCCCCGCTAGGCGAGATCTACGTCATCGCCGCCGACCCCCAGGCGCCCCGCCAGCCCGGTCTGGGCCGCCGCCTGGTGGTCGCCGGGCTCCACCACCTTCACCGGGTCGGCTTGTCGGTCGGCATGCTCTACGTGGACGCCGCCAACGCCCGGGCTCTCAAGCTCTACGTGGACATGGGGTTCGTGGTGAACCACCTGGACCAGGCCTACGTGGGCGATATCGCCCCCACCCATCCGTCGTGAGCACAGCGGTGCCCGCCGGGGGCAGCGCCACCACCCGGCGCGGGAGTGTCAAGGGCGCGGCTCGCAGCATCTACGACCTGTCCGAGCAGGACCTGGCCCACCACCTCGCCGACCAGCCGGCCTACCGGGGCCGGCAGGTCTGGCAGGCGCTGTACGGGCAGGACCGCCGACCCGAGGAGATGACGGCCCTCCCCTTGACGGTCCGCCACCGCCTGGCCACGGCGCTGCCGCCGGCGCTGGCGGCGACCGCCGAATCGGTCTCGGCCGACGGCGGGACGGTCAAGTGGCTGTGGTCGGGGGCCGACGGCGCCGCCGTGGAGACGGTGCTCATGCTCTACCCCGACCGGGCCACCGCCTGCGTGTCCAGCCAGGCCGGGTGCGCCATGAACTGTTCCTTCTGCGCCACCGGCCAGGCCGGCTTCCGGCGCAACCTCAGCAGCGGGGAGATCCTCGAGCAGGTCGCCGCAGCCCGCCGGCGGGCCCAACCACGGCGCCTCTCCAACATCGTGTTCATGGGGATGGGTGAGCCGCTGGCCAACTACGAGCGGGTGTGGTCGGCCGTCGAGCGGATACACGCCGACATGGGCATATCGGCCCGCCACATCACCGTGTCCACCGTCGGGATCATCCCGGGTATCCGGCGCCTGTCCCACGAGGCCCTCCCGGTCAACCTGGCGGTGTCGCTGCACGCCGCCAACGACGAACTGCGCAACCGCCTGGTGCCGGTCGGTCGGCGCTACCCCCTCGCCGACCTGGTCGAGGCCTGCCGCCAGTACACTGCGGCCAAGGGCCGGCGCCTCAGCTTCGAGTGGGCTCTCATCGCCGGGGTCAACGACCGGCCGTCCGACGCCCGGGAACTGGCCGCCATCGCCGTTCCCCTCGCCGCCCACGTGAACCTCATCCCCCTCAACCCGACGCCGGGCTACCGGGTGCGCGGCACCGACCGCGACGGCGTCCGCCGCTTCCGGGACGACCTGCGCCGCCAGGGCGTGAACGCCACCGTGCGGGCCAACCGGGGCACCGACATCGACGCCGCCTGCGGACAGCTGGCCGCCCGCGCCGCCGGCGAGACGACCGGACCGGTCGAGCCGGGCCCGGGCGGCGGCCCGGCCAGCCCCGGCGGCCCGGTCGAGTAAGGGCTCGGCGGGACGACCGGACCGGGACGACCAGCCCCGGCGGCCCGGTCGAGTCGGGCCCGGCGGGGAGGCAGGGGCGGCGAGGCGGAATTAGCCGAAGGCGGGGAGCGCTCCGGTCGCCCCGACCGCCGGTTCGGGCCCCGGGGGTGCCACACTGGTGCCATGCCGTCGTCACCGATTCGCTGGGTGAGCCGAAGCCAGCCCCAGACCCTCTCATCGGCGACCATCATCTTGTACATCAACGCCGTGCTGGGTCTGATCGGCGGCCAGCTCTGGGCGAGCTACTACGGGTTCCCCCTCGGCGCGGTGCTGGTGCTCGGCCAGGGCGCAGCCGGGCTGGGTATCGCCAACGAGAAGAAGTGGGGTTATTGGCTGGGCGTGGTGCTCGTCGCCGTCTGGGTCCTGTTCCTCATCAAGTACTTCGCCTTCGTCGACATCATCACGCTGATCTTCTATGCCGCCCTGCTGGCCCTGCTGCTGCACCGCCAGAGCCGGTCGTACCAGAAGATCTGGTTCCGCTAGCCGACCGGAATGGGGTTAGGGGGCAACCCTGACCTAGCCTTGGTGACATGACCACCAAGATCGAGGGTATCGACGGCCTCAAGGCGGCTGTCGGCCAGCACGTCGGCTACAGCGCATGGCACCAGGTGACCCAGGAACAGGTCAACAAGTTCGCCGACGCCACCGGTGACCATCAGTGGATCCACGTCGACGTGGAGCGGGCCAAGGGCGGCCCCTTCGGCGGCCCCATCGCCCACGGCTATCTGACACTGTCACTGACCCCGACGCTTCTCACCGAGGTGTTCGTGGTCAGCGGGGTTTCCATGGCCATCAACTACGGCCTCAACAAGGTGCGGTTCCCGTCGCCGGTCCCGGTCGGCTCGCAGGTGCGGGCCGGTATAGAGATCGCCAGCGTGGAAGAGGTGTCGGGGGGCGCGCAGGTCGGGCTCGCCGTCACCTACGAGATCGAGGGTGGCACCAAGCCGGTGTGCGTGGCAGAGATCCTGTTCCGCTACTACCTCTGACATCACCGGCCGTGCACGCCGAGGGCGACCTCCCCCAGGGCGCCGAGAAGGTGGTGGCGGTGCGGACGATGTTCGACACCATCGCCCCCCGCTACGACCTGGTCAACCGGATCATGACCTTCGGACTCGACCGCCTCTGGCGGGACCGGACGGTCTCCGCCTTGGATCTCGGTCCGGGGGCGGTGGTCGTCGACCTGGCCTGCGGCACCGGTGACCTCTGCCGTGACCTGGCCGGCGCCGGTTACCAACCGGTGGGGGTGGACCTCTCGCTGGGCATGCTCCGCCACGCCCGCACCGCCGCCCCCCTGCTGCAGGGTGACGGCACGAACCTGCCCTTCCCCGACCGTTCCGTCGACGGGGTGGTGAGCGGCTTCGCGCTGCGGAACTTCGTGGCCCTGCCGCCGGTGTTCGCCGAACTGGCCAGAGTGGTGCGGCCCGGGGGCCGGATCGCCCTGCTCGACGTGGCGACCCCCGCCAATCCGGTCCTGCGGGCCGGTCACGGGTTGTACTTCGGCAAGGTCGTACCGAGGATCGGGGGGGCGCTGTCGGACCGGGCCGCCTACCGCTACCTGCCCCGGTCGGTGTCGTACCTGCCCCCTGGCGACACCATCTTGGAGTTGCTCCAGGCGGCCGGATTCGGGGTGACCCGGCGGCGGCTCCTCTCGGGGGGTGTCACCCAGTTGATCACCGCCACCCGGAAGGTCCTGATTTGACCGCGCCCGCGACATTCCTCGAGGCCCGAACCGTCGCCCTCGACGAACCGCCCGACCTGCTGGCCTGCGCCGGCTCCGACGGCCTCCTGTTCCACGGCGAGACCGGCGGGTTGGCCGCCCGAGGCGAGGCCCTGCGCATCGACCTGCCCCACGGGCTGTCCGATACCGGGGCGCTGGCCGACGTGTCCCACCTGCTCCGGCGGATCTCTCGGGAAGACGACGTGCGCCTCCCCGGCACCGGACCGCTGGTGGTGGGCGCCCTGCCTTTCGACCCGTCCGCTCCCGGCCACCTGGTGGTCCCCGAGGTGATCTACGGCCGCCTCGGCCGGCAGGGGTGGGTCACGACCATCGGGGCGCACCGAGCGGGGGGAGCCGCCACCCCCACCGGGGGCCCACCGGCGCCGGTGCCGGGACCTCCCGCCGCGCCCCCCGATCGCTTCGAGTTGGTCCCGACGATGAGCCACGCCGAGTGGAAGGAAGTGGTGTCCGACGCGGTGGCGCGAATCGAGGCCGGCGAGCTCACCAAAGTGGTGCTGGCCCGCCGCATCGACATCCTGGCCAACCGGCCGTTCGTGCTCAGCGACGTCCTGGAGCGGCTGGGTGCCCTGTACCCGTCGTGCATGATCTTCTCGGTCGAGGGTTTCGTCGGCGCCAGCCCCGAGCTGCTGGTGCGCCGAGACGGGCCGCAGGTCGAGTGCCATCCCCTGGCCGGCACGGTGGCCCGCTCCGGCGACGTCCGCGGCGACGAGATCCTGGTGGCCCGCCTCATGGACTCCGCCAAGATCCGCCGGGAGCACCGACTCGTCGTGGAGGCCATCGCCGCCGCCCTCGCCCCCTACTGCGAGGAGATGGACGTTCCCGAACAGCCGTCGGTGCTGGGCCTGCGCAACGTGTCCCACCTGGCCACCCGCCTGACCGGCCGGCTGGCCGACGGTCAGAGCCCGTCGGTCCTGGAGCTGGCCGCCCGCATCCACCCCACGCCGGCCGTCGGTGGCGTGCCCACCGAGGAGGCCATCCGCTACATCCAGAAAGTGGAGGGATTCGACCGGGGTCGCTACACCGGGCCGGTCGGCTGGATGGACGCCGACGGCAACGGCAGCTTCGCGCTCGGTATCCGCTCGGCCGAGCTCGACGGGGCCACGGCGAGGATCTACGCCGGCAACGGCATCGTCGCCGGCTCCGATCCCTCCGACGAGCTGGCCGAGACCCAGCTCAAGCTGCAGGCCCTGCTGGCTGCCCTGGTCCGACCCTAGACCCGACCCAGGGCCTCCTCGGCCCGGGCCGCGGTACCGGCCCTTCGGTCAGGACGGCTGCCACCGGCCCATTCCCAGCCTGCGCCGCGAGCCGTCCCCCGATGGCCGATCAGCCCAGCGCCGCGGTCACCTCGGAGCCCACCGCGGCTACGAGGCGGTCGTGAGCCGCCACGTTGGTCGCCCGGTCGGAGCGGACCACTCCCACGGCCACGCCCGCCGGGCCCCCGGCGAGGAAGCGGCCGAGGTCGTCCCGGTCGGCCAGGGTCTCGGCGCCCACCCCGTAGGCGGCGGCCAGAGCGACCAGGTCCACGCCGTGGGGCGTGCCCCAGTACCGCTCGAAGCGTTCCGGCGCCAGGTGCCCGGCCTGGGGCAGGAACGAGAAGATGCCTCCGCCGTCGTTATCCACGACTACCAGGCGGAGGTCCACGTCTCGCTGCGCCGCCCACAGCAGGGCGCCGGCGTCGTAGAGGAAGGCCAGGTCGCCGAGCAGGCCGACGGTCCGGCCCCGGGGGGCGGCCAGCGCCGCTCCGATGGCGGTGGAGACCACCCCGTCTATCCCGTTGGCCCCCCGGTTGGAGAGGACCCGGCCGCCCCGACCGGCCCGGCCATACCACTCGACGTCGCGTACCGGCATCGACGATGACACCACAAGGGTCCCGTCGGGCTGCACCGCGTCGAGGGCGGCGACCGCCACCGCCGGCTCCGACAGAGCCAGCTCCCCGCCGGGCCCGAGGAGCCCGTCGATCGCCCGCCGGGCCGCCGCGTCGGCGTGTGACCACAGCCGCAGCCAGTCCCTGTCGGGCGAGTGGTCGCCGCTCAGCGCGCCGGCGAGCGCGGCAGCGGTCGTGCGGGCCACCACCGCGGCCCGGCGGTCGGGATCGGCCCAGCGGCCCCACGGGTCGCAGAGCACCTGGGGGACCGACGGGGGCAGGGCGGCCAACCACTGGCTGAGGACCTTCGACGCCCACGGGGCGCCGATCCTCAGCACCACGTCGGGGGTCTCGCTCGCCACGCGGCCCACCCGCAGCAGCGAGTCGGCGGTGGACACCACCAGCGGCGACCCCACCCGGCAGCCCGACCGGGGCTCGGCCAGGACCGGCCAGCCCAGCGCCTCGGCCAGGGCCAGCACCGCGTCGGGACCGCCCGGCTGGTCGGCCCCGGACCCGGCGACGATCAGACCCCGGCCACCGGCGAGACGGCCGAGGAGGGCGGCCAGCTCAGCAACGGGCGCCGCCGGAGGGGGCGGGGCCAGGTGCCAGGGAGCCCCGTCGGGACGGCCGGGAGGGGCGTCGAAGGCCTCGGGACGGCCGATCAGCGGCTCCCGGAAAGCCAGGTTCAGGTGCACTGGACCGGGCCCGCTGGCATGCCCGAGCGCCTCGGCCACGCAGCGCGAGGCGAGCGATCGCCACGACCCGGCCATCGCCTCGTCGGCTACGCCCGGTTCGACCGACCATCTGACGGCAGCCGCGAACAGGCCGACCTGCTCGACGGTCTGAGGCGCCCCGACGTGGTGCAGCTCGGGGGGCCGGTCAGTGGTGACGGCGATGAGCGGCAACAGCGCCTGGGAGGCTTCGACCACGGCGGGGTGCAACTCGACCGAGGCGGTCCCGCTGGTGGTGACCACCACTGCCGGGCGGCCCGTCGCCAGCCCGAGGCCCAAAGCCACGAAACCGGCCGATCGCTCGTCGAGCACCACCGTCACCCGGATACGTCGGTCGGCGTCGAGGGCCAGGACCATCGGGGTGGAGCGCGATCCGGGGGCGACCACTGCGTCGGTCACCCCGGCCCGGGCCCACTCGTCGCAGAGCACGGCGCAGAACGCGGCCTGAACGTCGCTCGGGCTCATGGCAGCATCGGGGCATGATCAGCTACGAGCAGACCGGCTCGGGACCGCCGCTGGTGATGCTGCACGGCTTCACCCAGTCGGCCCGGACCTGGGGCAAGGCGGCCGACGCGCTGGCCGCCTCGCACCGGCTGCTGCTCGTCGACGCTCCCGGCCACGGCCGCTCGGCCGGGGTGACCGCCGATCTGACCACCGGGGCCGACCTGATGGCCCGGGCGGTCGGGCCGGTGGCGGGGCCGGCCGCTTGGCTCGGCTACTCCATGGGCGGCCGCTTCGCCCTCCACGTGGCCCTCGGCCATCCCGACCTGGTGGACCGCCTGATCCTGGTCAGCACCACCGCCGGTATCGCCGACGCCGACGAGCGCGCCGCCCGCCGGCAGTGGGACGAGGACCTGGCCCGGCGGGTGGAGAGCGAGGGCGTCGGGCCGTTCGTGACCTGGTGGCTGCGCCAACCGCTGTTCGCCACCCTCCCCGAGGAGTCGGCTCAGATGGAAGGCCGCATGGGCGGTGACGCGGCGGGGCTGGCGGCCAGCCTGCGCCTGGCCGGCACGGGCGCCCAGGAGCCGTTGTGGGCGAGGCTGGACGAGCTGGCCATGCCGGTGCTGGTCGTAGCCGGCCGGCTCGACACCAGGTACGTGGACCTGGCCGAGCGGCTGGTCGAGGCCATAGGGCCCAACGCCTCGATCCGGGTGATCGAAGAAGCCGGTCACGCCTGCCACCTCGAGCAGCCGGAGCGCTTCACCGACCTCGTCGCCGGCTGGCTGGCCGAGCCGTAACGGCACCGGCGCTCAGATCCACAGGCCGATGGCCAGCATCAGGCCGAAGGCCAGCTGGGCCCGCCCCGTCTCGCCGAGCACCGGGATCAGGTCCCGTCCCGCGGCCCCGGCCCTCACCCGCCCGAGCGGGGAGAGGAAGATGGGCAGCGAGACCAGAGCCAGCAGGGCCCCCAACCGGAGGGCGGCGGCGCCCGCGGCGAAGGCAAAAGGCACCAGGACGCAGGCGCCGTAGAGGACCCGGGTGGCCGGCGCGCCGACCCGGACGGCCAGCGTGTGCTTGCCGGCGGCGGTGTCACCGGGAATGTCACGCAGATTGTTGACCACGAGGAGGGCGACCGCCAGCAGCCCGACCGGTACCGCCGCCACCCAGGCCAGCGCGGTGAAGTGCTGGAGCTGCACGTAGGCCGTCCCGACGGTTGCCACCAGGCCGAAGAACACGAAGACGAACAGTTCCCCGAGACCGGCGTAGCCGTAGGGCCGGGGACCTCCCGTGTAGAGCCACCCGGCGGCCACCGACGCCGCCCCGACGGCGACCAGCCACCATCCCGCCACCGCGGCGAGGGCCAGCCCGGCGACCGCGGCCAGGGCGAATGCGCCGATGGCGGCCGCCTTCACCGACGAGGCGGGGCGCAGACCGGACGCCACCAACCGCACCGGGCCCACCCGGGCGTCGTCGGTGCCCCGTATACCGTCGCTGTAGTCGTTGGCGTAGTTGGTGCCGACCTGCAGCGCCACCGCCACCACCAGGGCGGCGACGGCGCGCCACCAGACCACGTGGCCCCCGGCGTGGGCCACCGCGGTGCCCACGAACACGGGCACCGCCGAGGCCGGCAGCGTGCGGGGCCGGGCTCCGGCCACCCAGGGATGTCGCGGCGGGTTCACCGCTTGGCAAACTACCTGTGATGTCGGACTTGGTGGCAATCGACGTGGCCGGAGGACCGCTGTTCGTCCGCCTCCTGCACCAGATCTGGGACCGAGGTGACGCCGCCCTGCCCGTCGACCAGCGCCTCCCCCACCGCGCCAAGGAGGCGCTGCTGTCGACCCTCGCCGCGGCGTGGGTGGTCGGAGCCGACGGGGAGGCCGTGCGCCGGACCGGCGGGCAGCCCGTCGATCCGGGCGACGCCCTGGTGATGGCGACCAGCGGAACCACCGGACAGCCCAAGGGGGTGATCCTCACCCACGACGCCGTGGCCGCTTCGGCGCGGGCCACCTCGGCCCGCCTCGGCGTCGACCCCGCCACCCACCGGTGGCTGGCCTGCCTGCCGCTCAACCACGTCGGGGGACTGTCGGTGGTGACGCGCAGCCTGGTGACCGGCACCCCCTGCGACGTCCTGGCCGGATACGACGCCGACGCGGTGGGCGCCCTCGCCGGTGACCACGTCATGGTGTCGCTGGTGGCCACCGCCCTGCGGCGCACCCCGCCGGAACTCTTTCACACGGTGGTGCTCGGGGGCTCGGCGCCACCCCAGGGGCTGGCCCCCAACGTGGTGACGACCTACGGCCTGACCGAGACCGGCAGCGGGGTGGTCTACGACGGGGTGCCCCTCGAGGGCGTCGAGGTGGACATCGGGGCCCGGACCGGCGAGATCAGGCTGCGGGGCCCGATGCTCCTGCGCGCCTACCGGGACGGCACCCCGGCGCTCGACGCCGACGGGTGGTTGGCCACCGGCGACAGCGGCCGGCGCTCACCCGACGGGCGCCTGACGGTGACCGGGCGGATGTCCGACCTGATCATCTCCGGCGGCGAGAACGTGTGGCCGGGCCCCGTGGAAGAGGCCATTCGGCGCCACCCGGCGGTGTCCGAGGTGGCGGTGGCCGGAAGACCCGACCCCGAGTGGGGCCAGCGGGTCGTGGCCTGGGTGGTCCCCGTCCCCGGGGCCGACCCGCCCTCCCTGGACGAGCTGCGCGACCTCGTCGGCGAGTCGATGCCCCGCTACGCCGCTCCCCGCCACCTGGTGGTCACCGCAGCGCTGCCCCGCACCTCGATCGGCAAGGTCCGCCGCGACGCCCTGCCCCTCGACGGGGACCCCCCGGCGGGCTGACCGGGGCCGGGCGGCGTACCTACGGACACTGGAACCTGTTCTGATCTAGGGTGGCGGGCCAGACCGGAAACTGTGGAGTAGGGAGGGCCAGTGCAGACCGAAGCGGCCATTTTGTGGGGCCAGAACGAGCAGTGGAGCGTGGAGAGCATCGAGCTCGATCCGCCCAAGGACGGCGAGGTCCTGGTGAAGCTGGCGGCGTCGGGGATGTGCCACTCCGACGAGCACCTCGTGACGGGCGACCTGGGCGGCGTGTACCCCATCATCGGGGGCCACGAAGGGGCCGGGGTGGTCCTCGAGGTGGGACCCGGGGTCACCAAGGTCAAGCCCGGCGACCACGTGGTGTTCGGTTTCATACCGGCCTGCGGGCAGTGCCCCTCCTGCGCCCGGGGTCACTCCAACCTGTGTGACAACGGCGCCGCCCTCCTCATCGGACTGCAGATGGACGGCACCTCCCGCCACCACGCCCGGGGCCAGGACATCGCCACCATGGTCTGCCTCGGGACCTTCGGCAAGCACTCCGTGGTCAACCAGATGTCCTGCGTGAAGATCCCCGAGGACATCCCGCTGGAGCTGGCCTGCCTGGTCGGTTGCGGGGTGACCACGGGGTGGGGCTCGTCGGTGTACGCCGCCGAGATCGAACCGGGCGACAATGTCGCGGTCATCGGGGTCGGGGGCATCGGGGCGGCCGCCATCCAGGGAGCCCGGCTGGCCGGCGCCGACCGCATCTTCGCCATCGACCCGGTGGAGCTCAAGCGGGAGCTGGCCCCCAAGTTCGGGGCGACCCACACCTATTCGTCGGTCGAGGAGGCCACCGAGGCCATCCGGGCCGAGACCTGGGGCACCATGTGCCAGAAGGTCATCTGCGCCATGGGCGTGGGCAAGGGCGACATGATGGCCTCCATCATGGGCATCGTCTCCAAGCGGGGGCGCTGCGTCGTGACCAACATCCACCCGATGGCCGAGATGGAGGTGTCGCTCAATCTCTGCGATCTGACCCTCATGGAGAAGCAGATCGTGGGGACCATCTTCGGGTCGGCCAACATCAACTACGACATCCCCCACCTGCTGCAGCTCTACCGGCTCGGTCAGCTCGACCTCGAGGGCATGGTCACCAACCGCTACAAGCTCGGCGACATCAACCAGGGCTACCAGGACATGCGCGACGGCAAGAACATCCGGGGCGTCCTGATCTACGACGACTGACGCCGAGTCTCGCGATCGCCACCCGCCCGTGCACAGCTTCGTTCGTTCCGGCCTGACCTTCGACGTCACCGACGAGGGTCCCGCTGACGGCCGGGTGGTGATCGCCCTGCACGGCTTCCCCGAGGACCGCCGGTCGTGGTCGGGAGTGATCCCCGCGCTGACCGGCGCCGGCCACCGGGTCCTGGCCCCCGACCAACGGGGCTACTCGCCCGGAGCCCGGCCGGCGGGCCGCCGCAGCTACGTATTGTCCGAGCTGGCCGCCGACGTGCTGGCCCTGGCCGACGTGGCCGGAGCCGACCGCTTCGATGTCGTGGGCCACGACTGGGGGGCCATCGTGGCCTGGGAGCTGGCCTGCCGCAACCCGGGCCGGGTGCGCACCCTCACCGCCCTGTCGGTCCCCCACCCGGCCGCTTTCCGCGAGGCGGTGCTGCGCAGCAACCAGCTGCTCCGATCGTGGTACATGCTCTTCTTCCAGCTTCCGGTGGTACCCGAAGCCGTCTTCGCCGCGGCCGGGGCCAAGCGCCTGGCCTCGGGCCTGGAAGCCGACGGCCTCGACGCCGAGTCGGCCCGCCGCTACACCGCCCGCCTGGCCCGAAGAGCGGACATCCACGGGCCGCTCAACTGGTACCGGGCCCTCCCCCTGGGTGCCCGACAGGGATTCCCGCCGGTGCACGTACCCACCCTGTACATCTTCGGTGACCGCGACCGCTACCTGAGCCGGGTGGCGGCCGAGCGGACGGGACGCCACGTGGTCGGCTCTTACCGCTTCGAGGTGCTCCAGGACCAGTCGCACTGGCTCCCCACGGGCGCATCCGAGCGGGTGGCGACCCTGATCAACGAGCACCTGGCGGCCCATCCCACCTGAGCGGCCCGCCAGGGACCAGGTCGATTCCCCCTCAGGTCACCCTGTATGACAAAAAAGAGACCAGCAAGGCCCGATCCGATCTGTCTACGGCTCCCTTCGCCCACGCGGGCGGAGCCCCGGCGACCGTGTCAGCAGACGGTCACCCACTGACTATGGGAACCGGCCAAAGGCTTTCAGATGAATCGGACCCTGCTGGAGAACTGATCGATGAAGCGCACCTCAATGGTGACTCCATCTGCTTTTCTGGTCCTGATGCTAAGGCCGCCAGCAGGCGTCCGGCAGAGCCGAAAGACCCTTTGGAACGCCCGCCGACGGAGAGTGAGCCCACCTTGTCACGATTAGGCAACTGGCAACCACTGACTATGGAGGAACGACTCGACCGCCTCGAGTCTCTCGCCGCCATCCAGCAACTGCCCTACCGCTACGGCGTAGCCATCGACTCGCGCGACATGGACATGATGGTCGACCTGTTCGTGGCCGATGTCCGGGTGGGCCGCGATCAGACCGGACGCGACGCCCTGAAGCGCTGGTACACCACGACCATGGCCGCGCACGGACCCTCCTGTCACTTCATCGGCAACCACGTGGTGGACTTCGACGACGCCGACCACGCCCGGGGGATCGTCTACTGCCACGACGAGCTCGGTCACACCGACGATTGGGAACAGGGTCAACTGCAGTACTGGGACACCTACGTCCGCGTCGACGGCGAGTGGTACTTCCAGCGTCGCCGCTTCCACCGCCTCTACATGGTCGACTGGCTGGAACGGCCCAGTCACGGGGCCATGAGTCACGACGACGCGCTCACCACCCACCGGCTGCCGGAGGCCTACCCGTCGTGGTCGGCCTTCTGGGAGGGCGTCGAGCGCGACCGGGTCCGCCCTGACGGCTCATAACCTGCTGTTAATACAGGTGCAACCCCGCCGAAATACCCGGAGGGCCATCCTGGGGCGGTGCAGCGAGCCGTCGGCCGGACCGTCCCGAGACGCCGGCCGGTAGTTACGGGCCGACGGCCCGGCCGGTGAGGCCGGTGAGGCCGGCGGCGGCTCGAGCTGCGGAACGGACGATCATGGTCGTCAACCCCAACACCACCTCCTCGATGACCGAGGCCGTGGTCTCCGCCGCAGCGCGGGTCGCGGCCGTGGGCACCATGGTCGTCGGCAGCACGGCCAGCCGCGGGGTCCCCGCCATCGAGTCCAACGTCGACGAGGTGTGGGGGGCCCTCGGGGTGCTCGAGCAGGTCCGGGCCGGAGAGAAGCGGGGGCTGGACGGCTACGTCATCGCCTGCTTCGGCGATACCGGCCTGGCCGCGGCCAAGGAGGCGGCGCGCGGCCCGGCGGTGGGCATGACCGAGGCCGCCCTCTTCACCGCCGCTCTGGTCGCCGCCCGGTTCACGATCATCACCCTCCCTCCCCGCACCCGTGAGCAGTCCCGCCGGGTGCTCAGGGACACGGGTCTCGAGCGGCGGGCCACCGTCCGGGCCATCGACGTGGGCGTGGCCGACCTCGCCGCCGGGGCCGCAGCGGTGTTGGAAGCCATGCTCGACGAGGGGCGCCGGGCCGTAGCCGAGGACTCGGCCGAAGCGGTCGTGCTCGGCTGCGCCGGCCTGGCCGACCTCGTCGCCCCCCTCCAGCAGGAACTCGCCGTACCGGTCATCGATGGCGTGGCGGCAGCCGTCAAGGCGGTCGAAGGTCTCCTGGCACAGGGACTGTCGACTTCGCGGGCGGGGACCTACGCCCGGACCGCCGATGTCGGACGGTGACGCCCTGACCGTGCTCTTCAAAGACGTCCTCGTCTACCACCCTGACGGGATCACCGGTCCCGTCGATGTCATGGTGAGCGGCCAGCGGATCGCCGGTATCGGCTCGGTGCCGGCCGGCCCGGCCGACCTGGTGGTGGAGGGGCGATCGCATCATCTTCTCGTACCCGGTCTGCTGAACGCCCACTTCCACTCCCCGGCCAACCACCTCAAAGGGTCTCTGCCGAGCATGCCGCTCGAGATGTTCATGCTCTACGAGAGCCCCGCCGACGAGAGCCTGCGGCCCTCCCCCAGAGAGGCCTATCTGCGCACCATGCTCGCGGCCACCGAGATGCTGCGCAACGGGACGACGTCGGTCCAAGACGACGCCTTCCTCATGCCCTC
>JAKCDU010000024.1 GCA_021838445.1 Actinomycetes bacterium
CCTGTCCCGCCGGATTTGCGAGCGGATCTCCCGGGCCCACGACGGGGCCGGAGTGGCGGTCTTCTCCTGGCTGGACCGCAGCGGCGAGCCGGTAATGCTGGCCTCGTCGGGCGGCGGCCCCGACCCGTTCGGCGACTTCGCCACCCTGATGGCCCTGCGCTCCGAGGTCGGGCCGTGGCTCGAGGTGCCGACCCGTCGCCCCGCCCACCGCGAAGGCACAGGCCACCCCGAAGGCACAGGCCACGCCGGAGACAGCGCCGGTGCCGAAAGCTCCAACGCGGCTCCGAGCAACGGGAGGTGGGTGGCCTGCTGCCCGCTGCACCTACGCCAGACGACCGTCGGCGTCCTCGTCTTGCAGAGCGACAGGACCGGCGAGGAGGAGCTTCTGGCCGCGGCCATGGACTACTCCCCCACCGTGGCCCTGCTGCTCGGCCACGCGTTGAGCGAGAGCCACAAGGTCCACGAGCGACGGGAGCTGGTCATGAAGACGCTCTCCGCCCGGGCTTACGAGGCGGTGTTCCAGCCGATCGTCGACCTGACCGACGGCCGGGTCCTCGGCTACGAGGCCCTGACCCGCCTGGTGAGCGGGGAGCCCATCATCAACCTCCTGACCGAGGCCAGCGAAGCCGGTATCCGCCCGCAGTGCGAGATCGACCTGCTGGCCTCGGCCCTGACCGAGGCCGGCTCGCTGTCCGACGCCTGGGTCAGCGTCAATCTCTCCCCCTCGGTCGTGGTGGACCACACCGAACAGTTGCACGCCCTGATAGAGCGATCAGGCTGCCAGGTGGTGATCGAGCTCACCGAGAACGAACGCATAGAGGACTACGTCAGCGTCCGTCGGGCCTTGCGCAGCCTGGGAGAGCACGTGCGCCTCTCGGTCGACGACACCGGTTCGGGTTACGCCTCTTTGCGTCACGTGATCGACCTGCACCCCCATTTCTTGAAGCTGGACCGCAGCTGGATCACCGGACTCGACCGGGACGAGACCCGCCAGGCCCTCGTCGCCGGGATGGTGGCCTTCTGCCGCCACACCGACATGGAGATGATCGCCGAGGGCGTCGAGACCGAGCACGAACTGGGCACGCTGCGCCGGCTCGGGGTGCGAATGGCCCAGGGGTACATCCTGGGGCGGCCCGAGCCCCTCCGCCGGGCCGGGACGGCGACAACCGCCTGACCCAAAGGCGGCGGGGCTAGCCTCGCCCCGATGGCCACCCACTACCGCACCTGCCCGCTGTGCGAAGCCATGTGCGGCCTCGAAATCGAAACCGACGGGGACCGCGTGACCCGGGTCCGGGGAGACCGGGCCGATGTGTGGAGCAAGGGCTTCATCTGCCCCAAGGGGGCGTCGCTCGGCCACCTGCACCACGATCCGGACCGGCTGCGCGCCCCCATGGTCCGCGACGGCCGGGAGTGGCGCGAGGTCAGCTGGCCCGAGGCGTTCGAACGCTGCGGGACGCTGCTGCGGTCGGTAGTCAACTCCCACGGGATCGAGGCCGTGACCATCTACATCGGCAACCCGACCGTGCACAACTACTCGCTCAGCCGCTACAGCGGCGCCCTGGCGGCCTTCTCGCGAATCCCCACGGTGTGGTCGCCGGGCACCGTCGACCAGTGGCCGAAGAACCTGGTGTGCGCCCAGCTCTACGGAAACCCGTGGAGCATTCCCATCCCCGACGTGTCCAACACCGACCTACTGGTGGTCATGGGAGCCAACCCCCACGCCTCCAACGGGTCGCTACTGTCCCACCCCGACCTCATCGGGGAGCTGGACCGGATCAGGGCCCGGGGCGGCCGGACCATCGTGATCGATCCCCGCCGCACCGGTACCGCCGAACGGGCCGACGAGTGGATCGCGGTGAACCCGGGCACCGACGCCGCGCTGCTGCTGGCCGTGGTCGCCGTCCTGGGCCAAGAGGGCCTCGTGGATCTCGGGCCGCTGGTCGGCCGGGTACGGGGGGTGGAGGCCCTCGTCGACGCCGCGAAGGACTTCACGCCCGAAAGGGTGGGCGACTGGTGCGGGGTGGCACCCGAGCGGATCCGGTGCCTGGCCCGCGAGCTGGCCGGGGCCCGCCGGGCCGCGGTCTACGGACGGATCGGGCTGTGCAACCAGGAGTTCGGCACCCTGGCGACCTGGCTGGTGGATGCGCTCAACGTGCTCACCGGTCGCCTCGGCGTCCCGGGGGGCGTCCTGTTCGCCCGGCCCGCCATCGCCACCATCTCCTCGACGTCGCGCCGGCGAGGCCCGGTGCGCACCGGGCGCTGGTCGACCCGGGTCCGGGGCGCCCCGGAGGTGCTCGGCCAGGCCCCCGTGTCCTGCCTGGCCGAGGAGATCGCCACGCCTGGGCCGGGTCGTATCCGAGGCCTGATCACGGTGGCCGGCAATCCCGTGCTGTCGTCCCCCGACGCGGGAGCCCTCGACGCCGCGCTACCGACCCTCGAGGCCATGATCAGCCTGGACAACTATCTGAACGAGACGTCCCGCCACGCTCATGTGATCCTCCCCGGCCTGTCCCAACTGGAGCAGCCCCACTGCGCCGAGGCCCTCTGGGGGTTCGCCCTGAGAGCCGTGACCCGCTGGTCGCCGCCGGTGTTCGACCCCAGCGACCGTCCCGCCGAGTGGGAGATCCTGCTTCGCCTAGGGGCCATCCTGGGCGGGACCCCGAATTCCGAGGTGGACGTCCGAGGACTCGACGATGCCTGGTTCGCCATGCGGGCGGCCCGCCACGGGGTGGGCGGCGACGACCCGGCCTGGTCGCGACACCGAGGACCCGACCGGATAGTCGACCTGACGTTGCGTTGCGCCCCCGTGGGGTCCATGACGCTGGATGAGGCCATGAAGCATCCCCACGGTGTGGATCACGGCCCCTCCCACGCCGGGTTGGACACGGTCCTGCGCACCGCGTCGGGCGACGTGGAACTGGCCCACGACATGTTCTTCGCCGACCTCGACCGTCTGCGCCACCGCATGGCCCAGCCCCGCCCGCCGCTGGTGCTCATCGGCCGGCGCGATGTGCGGTCCAACAACTCGTGGATGCACAACGTGTCCGTGCTCGTCCGCGGCCGGGACCGGGCCACGCTCATGATGCACCCTCTCGACGCCGCCCGCCTCGGGCTGGGAGACGGCGACCGGGCTCTGGTCACCAGCGCCGTGGGCCAGGTGAGCGCACCGGTGGAGGTGACCGACGGGATCAGGCCGGGCGTGGTCAGCCTGCCCCACGGCTGGGGCCACGACCGGGACGGCACCCGCACCGCGGTGGCCTCGGCCCGACCAGGCGCCAACGTCAACCTCCTCGTCCCGGGCACCTTCCTCGACGAGCCTTCGGGCAACGCGGCAGTGAACGGGGTGGAAGTACGGATCAGCCCCCTGCCCGACGGGCTCGTTCCAGAACCAGCCTGATCCGTCAGCAACTTGACTTGTGCGACACGCCCCAACCCACCGTTTGGCCGAATGCGACGAGACTGGCGATCACTCGAATTCGTCAGGGGGAGTAAGTATGCTGGCATATCGTGAAGCGGACGACGGTCAAACTGCCTGATGACCTCGACGCTCGACTCCGCCTGGAGGCCGAGCGGAGGCGAGTCACCGTCTCCGAACTCACTCGCGAGGCCATCGAGTCCCATCTGGGATCCCGCCCGACGGGCCGGCGTCGCATGATCGCGGCGGCCGCCGGACGCAGCGGATCGCACGACGTTTCGGAGCGGATCGAAGAGATCCTGCACAACGAGGTAACCCGGTAGCAGTCCTCGTCGACGCTGGACCTCTCTATGCCTATGTCGACGTGGACGACGACCACCACGAGGAATCTCTGGAGTTCCTCGAATCTCAGCCCGGCCCTCTGCTTGTCCCGGTACTGGTCGTGACCGAGGTCAGCTACCTGTTGGCCAGCCGGCTCGGTGCTGAAGCCGAAGTTCGTTTCCTCGGGGACTTCGCGACAGGCAATTTGATCAGCGAGCCCGTAGCCGGCGAGGACTGGCTTCGGATCGCTCAGCTCGTCGGGCGCTACCAGAATCTGCCACTCGGAACGGTTGACGCCTCGGTGGTGGCGGCGGCAGAAAGACTCCAACTCGCCCGGATCGCCACCTTCGACCGCCGGCACTTCACCGTTGTGCGCCCCGCCCACCTCCCTGCCTTCGAGTTGCTCCCGTGACCCGAAACATCCCCGATAGGCGACGAAGCGGGTGCCGACGCGACAGGCGTCGGCCGGGCGCGTGGTTCAATGGCGGTGTGCCGGGCTTCGATGGGACCGCCTACCAGGCCCGCTTGGACGCCCTGGCCGCCGCGGGGCAGGCCATGCACGGCGAAGCCGACCTGGTGTCGGCCTACCGGCCGAGCACCGTCCTCGATGCCGGCTGCGGCACCGGACGGGTCGCCCTCGAGTTGGCCCGCAGAGGCCTCGAGGTGGTGGGGGTGGACTACGACCAGTCCATGATGAGCGAGGGCCGCCGGCAGTCGGTCGGCGTGGCAGGGGTCACCTGGGTCGAAGCGGACCTGTCCGGGCTGCGGCTCGGTCGGCTCTTCGACGTGGTGGTCCTGGCCGGCAACGTGCCGCTGTTCTGCCCGCCCGGGAACCGGCCGGCGCTGGTGGAGTCGTGCGCCGCCCATGTGGCGCCTGCAGGGGTCCTGATCGCCGGTTTCGCCCTCGACGGCCGCTACGAGCTGTCAGCCTGGGACGACGGCTGCACCGCGGCCGGTCTGATCCTCGAGGAAAGATGGTCGACCTGGGACCGCCAGCCCTTCAGCGGCGCCCGTGGCGACTACGCGGTGTCGGTGCACCGCCGGCCCGGGCCAGCCTGAGGGCCGGGGATCGCCGGGTCGTTCCCCCTTCACCGTTCGGCTGCGCTCGGAACCTCGCAGCTGTCGGCGGCGCAGGCCGGAGCGTCTCCCGCCACCAGCTCCGGCACGGCCGGGCGGGCCCGCTCCCAGGCCCGCTGCAGGGTCGCCAGAATGGTCTCGGGGTCCTGGGCTCCGGGGATGGCGAAGGCCCGGTCGATCACGAAGAAGGGCACCCCGGTGCTGCCGAGGGCGGAGGCCTCGGCCTCGTCCCGGCGCACCTCGGCCGTGAATCGGTCGGAGGCGAGCAGTGCCTCGACCTCGTCGGCGTCGAGTCCCACGGCCGTAGCGACGGCGGTGAGCACATCGGGCTCGCTCACCGGTTCCCGGCGTACGAAGTAGGACTCGAACAGGGCCTCTTCGAGATCGGCGGCCAGGGCCGGGCTCTTGGTGTAGGCGAGGTGTACCAGCCGGTGGGCGTCGAGCGTATTGCCGCTCTGGGTCGCGGCCAGGTCGTAATCGAGACCCTCGGCGGCCGCCAACCGGTTGAGCGACTCCAACTGCTGTTCGGCCTGGGCCACGCTCATGCCGTACTTGGCCGCCAGGTGACCGGCCATGGTCCCCGACCGACGGAACGGCGCCTGGGGATCGAGCTCGAAGGCCCGCCAGAGGACCTCGACCTCATCGGCGTGCTCGAAGCGGCTCAGAGCCGCCTCGAAGCGCCGCTTCCCTATGTAGCACCACGGGCAGACCACATCGGACCAGATCTCGACCAGCACGTCGGCTATCAACAGCGCGCCCCGCGGAGGTGTTCCCATCCGTCTTCGGGCACTCCTCGGAGCCCGTGGATCAGCGGGCCCGCCAGTCGTCGATGAGCTGGCGGGCGATGCTGATCGGACCGGGGACCTCCGGTAGCTCGTCCCGGCCGAACCAGCGGGCATCCGATATCTCCACCCCGTCCACGGCCACCTCACCGCTCAGGTAGGCGGCGTGGAAGCCGAGCATCAACGAGTGCGGGAACGGCCACGGCTGACTGCCGAAGTAGCGCAGCGCGCCGATCTCGATGCCCACCTCCTCGAGGACCTCGCGTCGCGTCGCCGACTCCACCGATTCGCCTGGCTCGACGAAGCCGGCCAGGCAGGAGTACATGGCCGTCGGCCACGCCGCGTTGCGGGCCAGGAGGGCCCGCCCGTCGTCACGTTCGATCAGGGTGATGACGGCCGGGGCCAGCCGGGGGAAGGCGGCCAGGCCACAGGCCCGGCAGCGGCGGGAACGTTCCCTCTCGGACGGATCGGTCGGGGTGGAGCAGCGGCCACAGAACCGGTGGTTGCGGTCCCATTCGACGAGCTGCACGGCCCGACCGGCGGCCAGCCAGGTGGCTTCATCGACCCTCCCGAACAGTTGCATCAGGTTCACCGAGCGATCGGCGTCGAAGGTGGCGGCACCGGGGGTGTCGCCGTCGATGGCCCAGCAGTGCCGACCGTCGAGGGTTCCCACGAACAGGCCGGGCCCCCCGTCGGACGGGTCCCCCTCGGCCAGGACCACGTCCGAGCCGCGTACCGAGAAGACGATGGGCGGACCTTCCGAGTCGGCCACCGGGGCGAAGAGAGGGACGAGCATGGCCACAGTCTCCCCCACCGGGGCGGGGAGAGTTGCACCCGCGCCCCCGCCGCGGGGGCGGGTCGCCACCCGCCCCCCGATCAGAGGTGGAGCGGTTTGATCGGCGAGAGCACCAGAGCCGGGTCCTCCCAGTCGACGTCGGGCACGTCTATGTACAACTCGATCTCGTTGCCGTCGGGATCGTGAATGTAGAGGCTGTGGGTGACGGTGTGGTCGCTGGCTCCCACGACCGTCACCCCGGCTTCCTGCACCGCCCGCAAGGCGTCGCGCAGCTCGTCATCCGAGTCGCCGACCTTGAGACCGAAGTGGTACATCCCGAGCCGGCGCCCCCCGGGGATGGGCTGGGCGTCCGCACCGACCTCGATGAGCAGCAGCTCGTGGTGGGTCCGGCCGCTCGAGAAGGCCGCCGCCGGGGCCCCCAGGCGGACGTCACCGAGCGCCTCCCAGCCGAGAACGTCCCGATAGAAGGCCACCGACCGCTGCAGGTCGGCCACATAGAGGACCACGTGGCCGAGCTCTTTCACCTTCACATCCGCACCTCCTGGGCTTCACCCGGTTGAACACCACGGCGATGGGAAATCATGCCCGTCCCAGCCAAACCGGAAGCCCGATCCGGAAACCCCGTGCAAATGTGACTATTGTCACACTTGCTGGGCGTGGGCCCTCAGTTTTCTCTCAGCCAGGCCAGCCATAACTGTCGCATCGTCGACGTCAAGCCCTCCCTGCCCGCCGACTCGAAGGCGCCCCGACCGGCCCTGCCGGCCCTGCCGGCCCGGCCGGCCCGGCCGGCGCGCCCGGGCGGGGCCCACGTGGCGGCGATCGACGTGGTCCGGTTACTGACCATCGGGGGGGTCATACTCGTCCACTCCAGCTCTCTCGCCGATCCGGGTTCCCTGGCCGCCGATGGCGTCCTCGTAGTGGCCCACGTGACGCGGTCGGTGTTCTTGATGGTGTCGGCGTTCGTGCTGACCCTCAGCTGGCGCCAGCGCCCCGCCGAGGCCCTGAGTTTCTGGAAGCGCCGGGTCCCGCTGATCGCCGCCCCCTACCTGGCGTGGACGGCGATCTACTTCGTGGCCGCCCGCCCGACCGGCTCGGCGGCCTCGGTGGCCGGACAGTTCGTCGCCGACGTGGCCGACGGCGGTGCCCACTTCCACCTCTACTTCCTGCTGCTCACCTTCCAGCTCTACCTGGTGTTCCCGGCGTTGATGGCCGCCCTGCGCAGGCACCCGGGGGTGCTGCTCCCGGCACTCGCGGTGACCGCGGCGCTGGACCTGGGTTTGTGCGCCTCGATCCACTACGGCTGGCGGCCGCCCCTGCTGTCCGTCTGGTTCACCCACCCGTCGTCGTGGCTGGTGAGCTACCCGTTCTTCGTGGTGGGCGGCATCGCCGCGGCGGTGCATCTCCCGGCCCTGCACACCTGGATCGGCCACCACTACCGCCTGGTGGCCGCCGCCTTCGTCGTGTCGACACTGCTGACGGTGCTCGACTTCGTCGCCGAAATCGGGCTCCTCGGCTACAGCGGCCTGCACGCCAGCGAAGTGTTCCAACCGACGGTGGCCGTCGAGGCGGTCACCGCCGCAGCCGCCCAGTTCGCCCTCGGGATGTGGTGGTCCGAGCGGGCCCCGCAGCGCCAGCGGGCCTGGCTGGAACGCTCCTCGGATGCCTCCTTCGGGGTCTATCTGGCCCACCCGCTGCTCCTCGGAGCGGTGCTGTGGCTGGCCGAGATGAGCGGCCTGGCCGCCCGCCTGTCGGCGTGGCCGACGGGTCTGATCGAGGTGCTGGTCGCCGTGGGCCTGGTTCCCTTCCTTTATGCGACGACCGCGGCGGCGATCGACGTCGTCCGGCGCAGCCCCGTCAGTCTCTGGCTGACAGGTCGGCCGGCGGCGGGCGCCCCCCTCCGGCCACGGGCCGCCGTGGCCACGGTGATGGCCGGCATAGCCGTGGGGGCGGTCGTGCCGGGCTGGGCCGGTTGGGCCGCCCCGGCCGCCGGACAGGGCGCCCCCGTGCCCGGTACCTCGACCGCTTCGCCGCCCCCTCCCCGCCCCGCACCCGCCCGGGCGGCGGCGGCCGCGGCGGCGGCGACCACCACCACCAACGCGTCGGGGGAAACCCTCCCAGCGGGCGCCGCCCACCCCGCCGCCGCCGAGCTGGCCTGGAGCGAGCAGACCTACTCGTTCGACTTCGAGGGCGCGACCCGTTCCTACATCGTGTTCCGGCCGGTCGGCTCCTACACCTCCCTGCCGGTCGTCGTGACCCTCGCCGGGTGCTGCACGTCGGCCCAGTTCGAGGCCGGGCGCATGGACTTCCGGACGGTCTCGGGACCGGCGCTGCTGGTCTACCCCGAGTACCTGGACGGGCACTGGGACGCCGGCGCCTGCTGCGGCTCGTCGGCCGCCGATCACGTCGACGACACCGGATTCGTCGCCGCCGTGCTGGCTCGGGTGCAGGCCTCGCAGAGCGGGGCCGCGACCGGCCGGGCCTATCTGGCCGGGTACTCCAACGGCGGCAAGCTGGCCCTGCGCCTGGTCTGCACCGAATCGGGGCTCTTCCAGGCGGTGGCGGTCTACGGGGCCAGCGACACCTACCCTTGCCCGCAGCCCGCCCGGGTGTCGCTACTCGACATCGCCGGCTCCGCCGACCCGGAGGTGTCGATCAACGGCTCCGGGGTGGTGCAGAACGGCTACCGCGAGCCGACCGTGACCGCCGTGGTGAGCGACTTCGAGCAGGCCGACGGCTGCCGCGGCCAGGCCGCGGTCTCCACCCGCGGGACGCTCACCGAGCAGAGATGGACGACCTGCTCAGGCAGCGCGTCGGTGGCCCTGGCCGTGTACGCCGGGGCGACCCACACTTGGCCGCAGGCGTCGGGTGCCACACCTTCGGCCGAGGCGGTGATGTGGGGGTTCTTCGCCTCGTCGGGGGCCTGACCGGCCGGCCCGGACCCCCGTTTCGGATGGTTTCAGCTGCTCCGTGCCGCCGCCCGACCGGCCCGGCGGCCGAAGAAGGTGCTGTCGCCCAGGGATGTCCCGCTGGCGTAGCCCCAGGCCGGGATGCCGTTGCTGGCCCGACCGGCGGCGTACAGGCCGGGGATGGGGTCGCCGTCGACGTGGCGCACCTCGGAGTCCACGGTGGTGGCCAGGCCACCCAGGGTGAAGCCGTTGCTCATGCCTCGCAGGTCGATGGCACCGAGGGCGCCGGTCAGCGGCCGGACCCACTTCGATGCCTTGTGGAACACCGGATCCTGGCCCGCCTCGGCGTGACGGTTGAACACCGAGATGGTCGCTTGGAGGGTCCCGCCGGGCAGACCCATGTCGGCTTCGAGCTCCGCCGGGGCGGCCGCCGCCCACTTCGGCCGCAACTTGAGCATCCGTAGCCGCAGCGGCTCGGGGGAGGCCTCGTAGCTCTCCTCGTCGATCACGAGGAAGGCGTCGTTCTCCTGGGTGCGCAGCACGGCGTGGGCGATCCGCCCCGGATAGGTGTCCTCGTTGATGAACCGCTGACCCTGACGGTTGACCAGAATGCCCCGGACCAGCAGTTGGGGGTCCACGCCCAGAGCGCACTCGTAGGCGTCCATGTGGCGCACATCCCCACCTACGGCCTGGGCCATGAGGATGGAGCGACCGTCGTGGGCCTCGACCGCCGATCCTGGGCGACCTATGAGCCACGGGGTGTGATTGGCCAGCAGCCGGTCGCTGTAGGTGAAGCTGCCCGTGGCCAGGACGACGCCCTTACGCGCCCTCAGGGCCACCCGTTCCCCGTAGGACCGGGCGATCACCCCGACCACCGACCCGTCGCCGTCGACGACCAGCCGCTCGACGGAAGTGTCGTAGCGAACCTCGGCACCGGCGGCCAGCGCGGTGGAGGTCAGGGCCTTCATGAGCATCCAGCCCCCGCCGCGGGTCCCGGTCTTCTTGTCGTTCATCTGCGGGACGTGGGCTCTCGGTGCCGGAGGGACCAGCTCGTTGAACGGCCAGGCATTCTCGCCGCCCGAGTACATGAGCCCGTCGTCGAGGGGAGGCTCCCAGGCGGGCGCCTCCCAGAAGCTGGGTTTGAACGGTACCCCGCAGCGGACCAACCAATCGAAGTGGTCCACGCTCTCCTCGCAGTAGACCCGGCAGCGGTCCTCGTCGACCCCCGGGCCCATGGCCGCCATCAGGAACGTGAACATGTGCTCTGGGGTGTCGTCGAAGCCGCAGGCCTTCTGGATGGCCGTCCCGCCGCCCATGTAGATCAGACCCCCGGCGAGGGCCCCCGCCGCGCTCTCCCACCCGCTGGTGCGCTCGAGGACCAGCACCTCGGCGCCCTTGGCCGCGGCTTCGGCGGCGGCCGCGCTGCCCGCCGTGCCGAAACCGGCCACCACCACGTCGGCCTCCCGGTCCCAGGCGCCGACCGACGAAGCCGGCTGCGGTCTGACGGTCTCTGTCACAGCCACCCCTGCTCCTTGGCCACTTCCTGGGCGTGCAGGTAGCCGCCGAGATGGGCGTCGGCGGCCTCATCGGTCGCCAGCCACCGGATCACCCGGGCCGGTACCGCAGGAGCCACACCGCCAGGCAGCAGGTCGCCCATCCGTTCGATCAGTCGCTCGGTCCGCACGACGCCCGGGTTGACGGTGAAGGCCCGGACCCGGTCGCCGTACTCGAGCTGGAGGAATCCGCCCAGGCGGTGCAGCGCGGCTTTGGTCGCGGCGTAGGTGTAAGCCCAGCCACCCCGTCCGACGGGCACCGGGGGCACGTGGTCGGCGGCGGCCGAGCCGACGTTGACCACTGACAAAGGGCCCGAGCGCGGCTGCGACAGCACCTGCCGGGTCAGGTAGGCCGTGTTGACCACCTCGCCGACCATCATGGTCTCGAAGGCCCCGAAATCGACGTCCTCGATGGGCGCCTGCGCCGCCGGCTGATCGCACAGGGCGTTGTTGACCAGGATGTTGACGCTCCCCCACCGCGCTTCGATGGCGGCCAGCGCGGCGTCGATGCTGGAACGGTCGGCCAGATCCAGCTTGACTCCCATGCCTTCCCCCCCGACGGCCTCGACGGCGGCCACCGCCGACGTCAGGGTCTCGGTCCCATGGTCGGTGGGGTCCTCCGGCCCGGACCGGCTGGTTATGGCGACCCGCATCCCGAGCTCGCCCAGGGCCAGGGCGGTGGCCAGCCCGATCCCGACGCGCGCCCCGGTGACGATGGCAACCGGCTTCACGGCACTCCCCCTTCGTCGTCCACGGACGGGTCGTCGCGACGCAGAAGCGTCCGGGCTCGCTCCTGGCCGTCGAGCAGGTAGGCCCGCCGACGGTCGACCCGCCACGCGCCGTCCACCCAGCTCAGCTCCCAACGGTTGGCCGACACCCGCCAGATCTCGTATTTGCCGTCACGGTGCAGAACCACCTGGGAGTGGTGCACCACCACGGCCCGCTCGCCGTCGATCCTCACCGACGGAGGCCCGAGCAGGTGGGCGGCGCCGTGGCGGATGAGGCCCTGGTGGTTGGGACCGGCGACCATGGCCTCCACGGCCCGGCGCCCGTCGAGGCGGGCGTCGCCGAAGTCGTAGATACCCTCATCGGCCCAGAGGCTCCCGGTCCACTCCGCCGAGCCGCTGTCCACCGAGGGGCCGTAGCTGGCGATCAGGTCCATCAGCGCCAGTCTGCGCTCGATGCGCTCCAGGCGCTCCTCCACGCTTTCGGGGCGGGGGGTGTCCCCGCCCGGGTGGCCGGGTGCGCCGCTCATTCGGGCAGCACCGGGGCCCACGGCGCGCCGTTGATGTGCGAGCCGCCGTCGACGAAGAGGGTGTTGCCGGTCAGATACCGGCAGTCGTCGCTGGCGAGGAACACCGCCACCGGGGCGATGTCCTGTTCGGGATCGCCCAGCCGTCCCATCGGGTTGGACGCGTCGGCGGCCGCTTCGAGCTCGGGGTTCTCGGCGAACACCCGCCGGCTGGCCGCCGTCTTGGCTCCGGGACAGATGACGTTGACACATATGCCGTACCCGGCCCACTCCCTCGCCGCGGTGCGGGAGGCGGCGCGCAGCGCCTCCTTGGCGCTGTTGTACTCGGTGGTGCCCATGTGGGCGTTGACCCCGTTGAGCGAGCACAGGTTGATCACCCGTCCGTACCCCGCCGCTCTCATCGCCGGCAGGGCCGTCTGCATGGCCCAGACCGGCCCGTAGTAGCCGACGCGGAAGGCGGCGTCGAGGCCCTCGTCGGTCTTGTGCTCGAAGCGCGACAGGCTGCCGCCACCCCATGCGTTGTTGACAAGGATGTCCAGCCTCCCCCATTCGGCGAGGGCGCCACCGACCATGGCGACGACGTCGCCTTTCACCCCCACGTCGACGGTACGGGCCCGGGCGTCGATGCCGTGCTCGTCGCCCAGGCGGGTGGCGACGGCTTGTACCGCCTCCCCCTGTATGTCGGCCAGGAGGAGCGTGGCTCCCTCGGCGGCGAATCGACTGGCGATGCCGAACCCGATCCCATCGGCGGCCCCGGTGATGATCGCGATGCGACCGTCGAGTCGGCCCAACTCCCCTCCCACAGGTCGGGGGGCCAGCCGCTTCGACGGCCCCCGCTGGAAGGACCGACTCTAACCACGGTTCCCCGACCCCGATACGACCCGGGTTCCACTGACCGAGACACCGCGCCGACGCCCGGCGGCAGGCGCAGCGGGGCACCGCGCCGACGCCCGGCGGCACCAGCCGCCCCCGACCGGGCATTATCGCGGCGTGTCCGCTCCCGCTGTCCGCCCGCCGGCCGGGCGGCGCCGGGGCCATCCGCTGGACTCGATGGCCGGACGCCTGTGCGGTCTGCCCCCGCCGCGCACCGACTTCGAGGTGCGGCGCAACATCAGGATTCCCACCCGCGACGGGCTGTTCCTGGCCGCCGACCACTACCGGCCGGCCTCGAACCCCCGGGGAACCGTGTTGATACGGGGACCGTACGGGCGCCGGTTCCCGCTGGCCCTGGGCCTGGCCCGGCTGTTCGCGGCGAGGGGCTACCACGCCGTGTTCGTCAGCTCCAGGGGCACCCACGGCTCCCAGGGTGGCTTCCGGCCCATGGAGACCGAGGTGGCCGACGGGCTCGACGTCACCGCCTGGCTGATAGCCGAACCGTGGTTCGAGGGCAGGTTCGCCACTATCGGCCCTTCCTACCTCGGGTTCACCCAGTGGGCGGTGCTGACCGACCCGCCGGGCGAGTTGGCCGCGGCGGTGGTCACCGCCGGACCGCACGACTTCGCCGACCACGCCTGGGGTAGCGGGGCGTTCAAACTCGACTTCCTCGGCTGGAGCCACGGGATCGTGAACCAGGACCGCTCCGGGGCCCTGACCCGGTTGCGACGGGTCGCGACCGGGCGGCGGGCCCTGAACCGGGCTCTGGGTCAGCTCCCGCTGGTGGACGCCGCCCACGGCCTCCTCGGGGGCCGGGCACCGTGGTACCGGGAGTGGGTGACCCGTCCGGACCTCGACGACCCGTTCTGGGAGCCCATGCGTCTCGGGCGCGCCCTCGATGAGGTCGGCGTGCCGGTGCTGCTCATCGGTGGATGGCAGGACCTGTTCTTGGATCAGACGCTGGCGCAGTACGC
This sequence comes from Actinomycetes bacterium, assembly GCA_021838445.1. Taxonomy (GTDB): domain Bacteria; phylum Actinomycetota; class Acidimicrobiia; order Acidimicrobiales; family Palsa-688; genus JAKCDU01. The sequence continues at coordinate 13,950 of JAKCDU010000024.1, forward strand.
CCACCTGCGCCGGCGGGGGATCGAGACGGCCCTCACAGTCGGCCCCTGGAACCACTACCAGACGAGCCTGAGCGCGCCGGTCATCGGTGAGACCTTCGCCTGGCTGGAGGTCCACCTGGCCGGCCGGGAAGGCCGTTCCCGGGAGGCGGCGGTGCGGGTCCACATGGGCGGGGCGGGTGAATGGACGGCCATGCCGGCGTGGCCACCCGAGACCGTCGACTGGTGCTGGCACCTGCGGTCGGGGCGCGGTGGCCGCTCCCATCGCCTGGTGGCGGGCACCGCCTCGGAGACACCCGGGAGCGGGGCCGTCGCCCCCGCCGCCGACCCGACCGGCCCGGGTGGGACGGGCGGGACGGGCGGGTCCGGCGGGTCATGGGCCCGCTTCACCTACGACCCGGCCCGGCCTACCCCGACCCTCGGCGGCCCAAGACTGTCGCGCCGATGCCAGGTCGACGACAGCGCCCTGGCCAACCGCTGGGACGTGGTCACCTTCGACTCCGACCCCCTCGGCGCCCACCTGGACGTGGCCGGCGCCCCCCGGGTAACGCTCACCCACAGAAGCGACCACCCCCATTTCGATCTGTTCGTGCGGCTGAGCGAGGTCGACGCCCGGGGCCGCTCCCGCAACCTCACCGAGGGCTACCGCCGAGCCCCGGCGGTAGGGGCCGACGGGTCGACGGAGTTGGCGATGGTCCCCGTGTTCCACCGCGTACGGGCCGGTCACCGGATCCGTCTCCTGATCGCCGGAGGCTCGTTTCCCCGCTTCGACCGCAACCTCGGCACCGGGGAACCACCCGGCCTGGGTCGGGGCATGCGGCCGGTGGGCCACGCCGTCGGGCTGGGACCCGAGCACACTTCCCGTCTGCTCCTCCCCGTCGCAACCAGGGCGACTGCGACCGGGCCGACCCTCAGTTGAGCCGGGCTCGGAAGGCCTCCGCCTGCTCCAGGAGGCGGGTCCGGACCCGCTCCGAGCCGACCTCGCCGGCGACCTGCTCGAGCAGCGAGGCGGCCGTATCGAGTCGTCCGAGACCGGCCAGGCGGGCCGCCAGCTGGGTCCGGTCGCCCATGGCCGTGGCGGGCAGAGCGAGCCGCAGCGTGCAGACCCATGACAGGGCCCGGCGGTCCTGCTTCATCTCGAACACCCGGTCCAGGTTGGCCAGCATCCGGGCCAGGACGGCGTGGGTCCCGGTGGTGGAGAGCATCTCGGGGGTGAGCCGGGCGGGTGAACCGGTGGTGTCGCGCAGCAGCCGTTGGCAGTCGGCGGCGGCCATTGATCGCCCGGATCGGAAGGGGTCCATGAGCGTCATCGGCCGGGCCGGGTCACGAACCAGGAAATGGCCCGGCATTCCGACCCCCTCCAGCACCACTCCCGAGCGCCGGCCGACCTCGATCTGGAGGACGGCCAGGGTGATCGGTATCCCCAGCCCCCGGTCGAGGACCCGGTCGAGGTAGGAATTGAACGGGTCGTAGTAGCCGTCCCGGTCGCCGCGCAGACCGACCTCGTCGAACAGCACCCGGTTCAGCGAGGCGAGGTCGCCGGTGGTGACCCGGTGGGCGATCCCGTCCAACCGCTCGAGCTGGCCGGCCACATCGAGATCGGGTTGCGCGGCGGCACTGATCAGTAGCGCCGCCTCGTCCAGGGGTACCTCGGCCTCGGGCCTTTGGACCACGGCGGTCCAGCGAGCGGCCACATCCACAGGCCGCAGGATAGTGCGCCGCGGTTCAGCGGAACCGGTAGCGAACCGGCAGGGTCTTGGGTCCGCTCACCAGGTTGGACTGCACGAAGGTGGGCGGGGCGGCCAGCTCGATGGTCTCCAGGCGCCCGATCATCTCCCGGAAGAAGGCCCGGATCTCCAGCCGGGCCAGGTGGGCCCCGAGGCAGAAGTGCCGCCCGAAACCGAAAGCCAGGTGGGACGACGCGTTGGCCCGGCGTACATCGAGCCGGAACGGGTCCTCGAAGACCTCCTCGTCGCGGTTGCCCGAGGCGAATGACAGCAGAGCCACGTCACCCGGCTCGAAGGTCACGCCCCGCACCGTGTAGGGGGACTGGCAGTGCCTGAGGAAGTGCTTGACCGGGGACACGTAGCGGATCAGCTCGTCGGCCGCCCGGTCGATCAGGTCGGGGTCGGATCGCAGCAGGTCCAGTTGGTCGGGATTCTCGAGCAGAGCCAGGAGACCGCCGGCGATGGAGTTGGAGGTGGTGTCGTGGCCGGCGGTGGCGACGATCAGGTAGAAGCCCATCACGTCCATGTCGGCGATGGGGTCACCGTTGATCACGGCGTTGGCGATGACGCTGGCCAGGTCGTCGGTGGGATGGTTGCGCCGGTCGGCGGCCAGCCCGGTGAAGTACTCCACGAAGTCGAGCAGGACCTGCAGGACACCGGCATCCTCCCCGGCCCTGCCGATGTCGGGGTCCTCGGCGCCGAAGAGCTCCTGGGTCAGCTGGAGCATCTTCAGGTGGTCCTCCTCGGGCAGGCCGAGGATGGAGAGGATCACCTGCAGCGGGTAGTGCATGGCGATGTCGTTGGCGAAGTCGCATTCGCCGCCCATGTCCGCCATCCGATCGACGTACTGGGTGGCCAGCGCCGCCACCCGTTCGTTCATGCGTTTGATACTGGCCGGTTTGAACCACTCGTTGACGATGTTGCGGTGGTCCTTGTGCTCCTGGCCGTCCATCTGTATGAGGGTGTTCACCGGCGACCCGCCCTCGGCCTCACTCGGTCGCGAGTCGATGGGGCCGATGGTGGGGTAAGGGGCGTTGGTGAAGATCTCCGGGTTGCGCTCGATCTCCATGATGTCGGCGTGGCGGGTCACCGCCCAGAAGTCGTCGTAGCCGGGCAACGACACCCGGGTGATCGGAGACTCCCGGCGGAGGTAGGCCGCCGTCTCGTGCCAAGCGACGGGGTCGCCGTAAGCGGAGGGGTCGGCGAAGATGCGACCTGGTTCGGATGGGACGAGGGTCTCGCTCACAGACGCGACCTTACAGACGGGGGCGATCCCGCGTCGGGGCGACCGCCGATCCGGTTCGGACGCTCAGCCCATGTGGGTCCGCGGCCGCTCCGAGCGGCGGCCGTCCAAGAAGATGTCCACCCTCTCGTTGTAGAAGGCCACCAAGCCGGCGATCGGCAGCAACTGACGGGTCGGGAAGTCGTAGCTCCACGCCACGTCGGGGTGGTGCGAGCCCCCGACCTGCGCCGACCAGTAGCCCGAGGTGGTGCCCTTGTACGGGCAGGCCGTCACCGTGGGGCTGGCGACCAGGTGGGTGAAATCGATGTCGGTGCGGTCGAGGTAGTAGCGGGTGGGGAGCCCGGTCTCGAAGACCAGAACCGGCGCCGAGCTCTCGGCCAGGACGATCCCGGCCAGCTCGATCCGCACGGGGGTGGTGGAGCGCAGGGCGTCGACCCTCGTGTAGGGGTTGCGGGGGTGCACGAAGATCTGCTCGTCCTCCTCGAACCAGACGTCGATGGCGTCCCATGCGAAGCGCACCGTGCCGTTGAGCTCGGCCCGCTCGGCGACGGTGACCACAGCCGCCCCGGCGGGCCGCCCGGCGACCGAGTGGAGTTCCACCTCACCGAACGGCCCGGGCTGGCGGCGCCCCTCGGGCGCGAGCAGCCCTGGTTCGACCGCGGCGAACGGCACGTAGAACGCCGGGTAGCGGTCGTGCTCCCATCCGTAGAGGGCGGCGCGGGTGTCGATCACCGACCTCCCTCCGAGAAAACCCCGTATCCGCCGGGGCACCGGAGCGACCCGGGACAGCGGCGCCACGGGAGGCGGGTACCACTGTGCCGCTTCGGTCACCGATCAGCCCCCTGACATGTCAACGGCGTTGACACGTACCGGCCGGATCGTGACCACCACCCGCGACGAGCCGGGGGCGTCCCACTGGCGGAGGTCGGCCCCGCCGTACTTGGCACCGATCTTGGCTGCGAACTGGTAGTCGGAATCGTCGGTCAGTTCGGCGTCACCGCGAACCTCTAGGTAGCGCTGATTGTTGGCCTGGTCGAGTATGAAGAGGTTTACCGCCGGGTTGGACCGCAGGTTCTTCAGCTTCTGGCGGGTCGTGTTTAGAGACACTTTGAGCACCCCGTCCTCAGCGAGGAACCACACCGCCGATAGCTGGGGCCGCCCATCGGAGCCGACCGTGGCCAGCACGGCCGTAGAGGTGGACAGGAGGTCGTGGTGGGATGACGGGATCTCGTTCACTGGGTGGACCCTTTCGATCGGTGGCGGCCGGGCGAAATTACCCCCACCGGGTCCCGTTGCGGCACGGGGATTCTCCCCGGGGGAGGGCGACCCGCCGTCCCCCCGGCCGGGACTGCGGATGGGGGTGGACGCCGGCCGAGCCGGCCGGGACGGGGAGGGGCTATACGCTCGCCGCCATGTCGATAACCGCCCGCTACCAGTCCGTCCCTGTCGACGGAGACCACTTCGACGCATATGTCGCTCTGCCCGAGGCCGGACGGGGACCGGGGATACTGCTCTTCCAGGAGATCTTCGGGATCAACGACAACATTCGGGGGCTGGCCGAGCGCTTGGCCGACCTCGGTTACATCGCCGTCGCCCCCGACATGTTCTGGCGCATCGAGCGTCGCTTCGAACGCCACGACGAATCGGGGATGGCGGATGCCTTCTCCATGGTCCAGCGCTTCGACTTCGCCGCCGCGGTCACCGACATCCAGGCCGCCCACTCCCACCTGCTGGGCCTGGCTGAGTGCACCGGGAAGGTGGGCGCCATGGGCTTCTGCCTGGGGGGCGGGCTGGCGTTCGCGGCCGCCACCTCGAGCCGGGTGGACGGGAAGGGCATCGACGCCGCCGTCTGCTACTACGGCTCGGCGATCAACTCCATGCTGGGTCAGGTCGAGCACCTCGCGTGCCCGGTGATGTTCCACTACGGCACCCGGGACCAGTACATCCCGGCGGAGGCCATCGAAGAGGTGGAGCGGGCGGTGGCCACCAAAGCGGGGGTCGAGTTCCACCGCTACGACGCCGGCCACGCCTTCAGCAACTGGGACGCCCCGACCTTCTACGACCAGCCGGCCGCGGACCTGGCGTGGCCCCGCAGCGTGAGCTTCCTCGACCGGTACCTGAAGTAGCTCCCGGCCCGGGGGCGTCACATCGCCGGGGCCACCTCCAACTCCGTCGAGAGGTCCCGGCCCGACGCCCGCAGCAGCAGTAGGCAGGCCACGGCCGCGGTGGCCAGCAGCGCCGCGCTCACCGAGAAGGCGGTGGTGTATCCGTGCACCGCGGCCGTCGCCGCCACCGAGGCACCGCCGTGGTGGTCGCGTAGGTAGCCGGTGGTGACCGACGCGGCGACGGTGTTGAGCAGAGCCACGCCCAGGGATCCTCCCGTCTGCTGCATGGTGTTCACCAAAGCGCTGGCCACGCCGGCGTCAGCCGCGTCCACCCCCGTCAGGGCGGTGCTGCTGAGAGGCACGAAGGACGAGCCCATCCCCAGGCTCACCATCAGCTCGGCGGGGAAGATGTGGCCGAAGTACGGGCTGTGCGGGGTGATGAAGGTGAACACCACGAGCCCTCCGGCGGCCAGGGCGAAGCCGGCGGTCATGATGGGCCGGGGACCGGTCCTCGGCAGGATGCGGCTGGAGAGGGTGGCCCCGGTGATGATGCCCGCCGAGAAGGGCAGGAAGGCGAACCCGGCCCGCACCGCCGAGTAGCCCAGCGTCTGCTGGAAGTAGTAGGTGAGGAACAGGAACGTGGCGAACATGGCCGTGCCGGCGAGGAGCATGGCCAGGAACGAGCCGCCCCGGTTGCGGTCGAGCAGCACCCGCAGCGGCAGGAGGGGATGGGGGTTGGTCCGCTCCACCAGAGCGAACGTGGCGAGCAGGGCCAGGCCGGCGCCGACGAACGACAGGGTGGGGGCCGACGACCAGCCGTCGGCCTCGGCCCGGGTGAAGCCGTAGACGAGCATGACCAGTCCGGCGGTGGCGGTGAGCGCCCCCCGAATGTCGTAGCTGCCCCGCCGCTCGGTGCGGCTCTCGCGCACGAGGCGGCTGCCGGCGATGGCCGCGAACACGGCTACGGGGACGTTGATGAGCAGGGTCCAGCGCCAGGACACGTACTGGGTCAGCAGGCCGCCCAGGATGAGCCCGACGGCCGCCCCCCCGCCGGAGATGCCGCCGTAGACCCCGAAGGCGCGGGCCCGCTCCTTCGGCTCGGTGAAGGTCACGGTGATCAGCGACAGGGCGGCGGGGGCCATGAGGGCGGCCATGAGGCCCTGCAGGGCCCGGGCCGCGAACAGCATCGCCGCGTCCTGGGCCAGGCCGCCGAGGGCCGATGCGGCGGCGAAGCCCAGCAGGCTGACCACGAACACCCGCTTGCGGCCCACGTAGTCGGCGACCCGGCCGCCGAGGAGGAGGAGGCCGCCGAAGGCCAGGGTGTAGGCCGTGAGGACCCACTGGCGGTTGGCGACGGAGATGTGGAGGGCCTTCTGGGCCGAGGGTAGGGCGATGGTGACGACGGTTGCGTCGAGGACGATCATCAACTGCGCTACTGCGATCACGGCCAGAGCACGGAACCGCCTGGGGTCCGCCTGGTCGGTACCGGAGCGCGCCGGGTTCGGGGCTTCCACGGTCGACGCCACAAGCACCTCTCTTCCTGCTGTCTGCTTCTTGGAACACGGTTGGGGGGAGTACAATCGGAACAGCTGTTCCGGTTGTGTGGAACAGAATACGGAACTAGCGTTCCGTTTGTCAAAAGGATTTTTCATGTCCGCTACCGTCCAACCGATGCGCGCCGACGCCCGCCGCAACCGTCAGTTGATCCTGGCGGCGGCGGCCCAGGCCTTCGCCGAGGACGGCATCGGGGTCCCGGTGGACGAGATAGCCCGCCGGGCCGGAGTGGGAACGGGGACCTTCTACCGTCATTTCCCGACCAAGGAAGCCCTGTTCGAGGCGGTGGTGCTCGAGCACATGTCGGAGGTGGTGGCCGAGGCCGCCCGGAGGGCCGCCGCAGTGGCGCCGGGGGAAGCCCTCCTCGACTTCCTCACCTACCTGGCCGACCAGGGGGCGACCAAGCGCAACCTGGTCGACGCCCTGGCCGGCGCCGGTATAGACGTGGAGTCCCGGGCGGCCCATTTCAAGAAGGCCCTGGAAGCACAGCTGAGCGAGCTGCTCACCCGGGCCCAGGCCCGCGGCGAGATCCGAGACGACGTGACCCTCGGCGACCTGATCGGCCTGGTGATGGGCACCTGCCAGTACTCCAACCACGGAGCTTCGCAGCGGCGGATGCTGTCAGTGGTCTACGACGGCCTCCGGCCCTCCGGCCGGCCGGACCCCTCCTCGGACTCCTCGTCGGAGGACCGCCCCGCCTTCCAGTAGCCGCGCACCACAGCCTGGCGGCGGTCGAGGCCCCGCTCGAGGTGGAGCAGCTTGCGCAGCTGCTGCATGGCCGCCGCCTCGCCGGCCACCCACAGATGGGAGGCCGCCGACAGGTCGAGATCCCCGATGCGGGCCACGAGGGCCACCCCCGGCAACCCCGGCCGGGCCGGCACCGTCTCGGGGAGCAGCCCCGGGTGGGCCGGCAGCGGCAGCGCCTCCCCCGCGGGGGTTTCGATCACGGTCCGCACCCGAGCTGCCGGGTCGGCCGCCTCGACGAGCGAGCACACCGCGCCGTAGGCCGTTTCGTCACCGGCGAAGACCAGGTCGGAGGCGCCCGGTTCGATGTCGTGACCTCTGGCCGGCCCCGACACCGCCGCCGGGCTCCCCACCTCGGCCGTCGCCGCCCAACGCGACGCCAGCCCGTCACCGTGGACGACCACGTCGAGGATCAACTCCTCGGGGCCCGCCCCCCGACACGGCGTCATGGTCCGAAGCGGCGGTCGCGACCCGTCGGGCCCCACGAACCGGTTCCCGTCCCAATCCGGGGCCGACAGCTGCGCCGGCTCGGCCGGGTCGGGGACGAGGAGGCGTACGCTCGACGCCGGTTGATGGACCTGCAGCCGGGCCAGGGCCGGGCCGCCCAGATGCACCCGGATCAGACGCCCCGGGAGCGGCTCGCGGCCGATGACCACGGCCGGGAGGAAAGGCGCGGGAGGGCGGCGGAGCACCGGCGGTCAGGCCGGCTCGACGAGGACTCTGCCGACGAAGCCGTGCTCCACCGGGCCCCGGCCCGCTCGGCCAGCTCGATGGCGAAATGGCCGACGGACCCGGCCCCGCCGGCGACGAGTGGGCCGGGGGGTGACACCGGCGCGGGTCTTCCAGTCAGGGGGGTTCACCCCCGACAGCTCCACAAGCCCCCGAACCTGACCCGGGCCCGGCTCGGGGCGTTCCCCCTCCGTGACCCGGAGCACCTGCGACGGTCCGGTCGTGTCATGGACGGCAGCTCTCATCCGGCCATTCTCCACCCAGACGGCGCCCCGCCCGACGCAACGGCGGATCGCTAGAGTTCGACCCGACCCGCCGAGGGAGGACCTACCGTGTCAGCCACCGCCGTAGAACCAACCCCGATAGCACTGCCCGACGGGCTGGTGGCGGTGGTCAAGCGGGACTGCCCGACCTGCGTGGAGGTGGTCCCGGTCCTCGAGGAACTGCAGCACGGGCCGGGTCTGACCGTCGTTTGCCAGGACGACCCGTCCTTCCCGGGGCCGGCGACGGTGGACGACCGGGACCTCGAGATTTCGTGGCACCTGCGGATCGAGACCGTCCCCACCTTGCTGCGCATCGACGGGGGGAAGGAGGCGGGCCGGACAGTCGGCTGGCACCGCCAGCGGTGGGAGGCCCTCGCCGGCACGAGCGACCTCGGGGCGGGCCTGCCCGACCAGCGACCGGGCTGCGGGTCGCGCACCCTCGACCCGGACGTGGCCGCCCTCCTCGACGTACGCCACCGCGGTCATCTGATGCGCTCCCGACGGGTCTCCTTCTCCGCCCTCGAGGACGACTTCGAGGCCATGTGGGAGCGGGGCTGGACCGACGGCCTCCCCGTGGTCCCCCCGACCGAAGCCCGGGTGCTGGCCATGCTCGACGCCACGACCCGACCCGCCGACGACGTCGTGGCCGTCGTCGCGCCCAACCTGGTGCCCGCCACCGTGGAGAAGGTGGCGGTCAACGCCGTGATGGCGGGCTGCCGGCCCGAGTACCTGCCGGTCGTGCTGGCCGCAGTCGAGGCCGCCTGCACCGACGCGTTCAACATCCACGGTGTGCTCGCCACCACCTACTCGGTGGGCCCGGTCCTCGTGGTGAACGGTCCAGTCGCCCGGGCCATCGGCTTGAACAGCGGGGTGAACGTGCTCGGCCAGGGCCACCGGGCCAACGCGACCATCGGACGGGCCCTGCAGCTAGTGGTCCGCAACGTCGGGGGTGGACGGCCCGGGGAGATCGACCGGGCGACCCTCGGCAATCCCGGCAAGGTCGGGTTGTGCCTCGCCGAGGACGAGACCGACTCGCCGTGGGAGCCTTTGGCCGTGGCCCGCGGGGTGGCCCCCGGCCGCTCCGCGGTCACCGTCCTGGCCGGCGGCGGGGTCCGCACCGCAGCCGACCAGAAGTCCCGTACCCCTGAGGACCTGACGAGGAGCCTGGCTCGGTCAATGCGGGGCCAGGAGGCGCTGCTCGTCGTATCACCCGATCACGGCCGGATCTACCGCCAGTCCGGATGGACCAGGCAGAGGTTGGCCGACGAGCTGGCGGAGCTACTCCCAGCGAGAACCGGGCTCGGCGGCGCCGAGCCGCCGGAACTGCTGATCGCCTACGCCGGTGGCCGAGCCGGATTATTCTCGGGGGTAATGGAGGGATGGGTCGGCGGGTCGGCCGGCAGCGTCCCGGTGACAGTGGAGGTCGGATCATGACTGGGAAGCCTCGCCCCGACGGCGCCACCACGGTGCTCGATCCGACGGCCGAGACGGCGCCCGCATGGCGCCCCCTGCGGCCCCGACCGGCGTCTCTCGACGGCCTGACCATCGGCCTGCTCGACATCTCCAAGCCGAGAGGCGACGTGTTCCTCGACCGCATCGAGGCCCGTTTGCAGGAGCAGGGGCTAAGGGTGCGGCGCTACACGAAACCGACATTCACCAAGCCCGCTCCGGTGGACCTGCGCCAGGAGATCGCCATGCACTGCGACGTGGTGATAGAGGCGCTCGCGGATTGAGGTAGCTGTACGTCGTGCAGTGTGCACGACCTCGCCGACCTCGAGTCCCGGGGCGTCCCCGGAGTGTTCGCCGCCTCCCGCGAATTCACCACCGCGGCCCAGGCCCAATCGGAGGCCCTCGGCTTCCCCGCCGCTGCGGTGTTCGTGGATCATCCCGTCCAGGACCGCACCGACGAGGAGATGCGGGCCCTCGCCGACGCCGCCCTCCCAGCCCTGCTCGCCGCCCTGTCGGCGACGCCGGGCCAGCCGACCGGGACGGGCCCCGGGCACGGCTGACGCCCTGGCCCGCCGGTCCCGAACCATTTCCGACGTCAGCGTCGATTTATCGGCGGGTATCGGCTAGGGTTGCCCGCCGGGTGGCCCCGAGGGGGCGCCGTCCGAAACCGGGGGTGGAGCCATGACCTCGATACTGTCCGACCTGTTCGTGGTCGATGCCGACTCGCACTGGTCCGAGCCGGCCGACCTGTTCACCAAGCGGGCGCCGGCCCACCTGAAAGACCGCGTGCCCCACCATGAGACCGTCGACGGGGAACGGCTCTGGATCATGGACGGAGTGCCCATCGGCCACGCCATCGCCGGAGCCGTGATCGGGGCCGACGGTCGCAAGGCACCGGCAGCCGAGTCGCTGTCGGTGTGGATGGTCGAGGAGGCTCATCCCGGCGCGTCCGACCCGAGAGCCCGCATCGCCGTCCTCGACGAGTTCGGCATCGACGCCCAGGTCATCTTCCCGAGCACGATCGGCCTCGGCGGCCAGTCCCTGGCCTCGGTTCCCGACCAGGACCTCTGCCGGATCTCGGTGGAGATATACAACGACGGCATGGCCGAGGTGCAGGAGCAGTCCGGCCAGCGACTGCTGCCCATGCCCCTGATGCCGGCCTGGGATGTCGATCTGTGCGTGGCCGAGGCCAAACGGGTGGCGGCCATGGGTGCCCGGGGCGTCAACATGACCTCCGACCCCCAGGACCTCGGCGCCCCCGACCTGGCCGACCGGGCGTGGGACCCGTTCTTCGCCGCCTGCGCCGAGCTGCGCCTTCCGCTGCACTTCCACATCGGCGCGTCGGTGACGGGGATGACGTTCTACGGCAAGTACTTCTGGCCTTCCCAGGCAGAGGGCACCAAACTGGCCATCGGCGGATCACTCCTGTTCATCGGCAACGCCCGCGTCGTCACCAATCTCATCCTGGCCGGGACCTTCGACCGCCACCCCGACCTGCAGTGCGTGTCGGTCGAAAGCGGGGTGGGCTGGATACCTTTCATCCTCGAGACCCTCGACTACGAGATGTTCGAGAACGCCCCCGACGAGTTGGCCAAGCTCTCCAAGCCCCCGTCGGAGTACTTCCGGTCGAACATGTTCGCCACCTTCTGGTTCGAGAACAACCGGAACCGCCTACCCGAGCTGGTCGAAGCGGTCGGTGAGGACTGCATCCTCTTCGAGACCGACTTCCCCCACCCGACCTGCCTCTACCCCGATCCGCTCGACTACGTGGACGAGAAGATGGCCACGCTGACGCCGGGGTCGCGGGCCAAGATCATGGGCGAGAACGCCCGGCGCCTGTACCGGCTCCAGTAGCTGACGAACCTCCCCCACGCCAGCCGCCGCCCTGATCCAGCCGTCGTCGCTGCTCAGATCGGCCGTGACCATCGCCACCCCGTCTAATCCGCCCCGCCATGACACCGCGCCTCGTGCACGAGACCCCTTCCGATCTCGACGGGCTGCCAGCTACCCGGGGGTGGCGGGAGGAGCGCCGGCCCGAGACGCGGTGGGCGGAGCGGGCTCCACTACCATTGTGGCCTGGAGGAGCCAAGGAGGACCCATGGCCTACCAGGACGGGGCGATCGGCGTGACCGACGACGCCCTCACCATCAAGGGCTACTACTTCCCCGGCGCCGTCAAGCGGGTGCCGCTGGCCGCCATCCGCTCGGTACGCCGGAGCGACATGACCGCGTTTCGGGGCCGGGGCCGCATCTGGGGAACCGCCAACCCCGGCTACTGGGCCAACTTCGACCCGGGGCGCCCACGCAAGACGGTGGCCTTCCTCGTGGACGCCGGGAAGGCGGTCAAGCCCTTCGTCACCCCCGACGATCCCGCAGCGTTCGAGTCGGCCCTGCGCGAGCGCGGCGTCGAGGTCACCGACAGCGGAACCGCGCCGGTGGTCTGACCGAAGACCTTGACGAGCGGCTCAACCGCCCGGCCTGCACGTACCCCTGCAAACGCGGGGCGGCGCTGCAGTGCGCATCTGGTTGGCCGAGCATCATTTATCGTGGGCTGCCGTGTCCAAGGTCCTTAGTTCCCTACCTGTCGGTGAGCGAGTCGGTATCGCCTTCTCGGGAGGACTGGATACCTCCGTGGCGGTGGCCTGGATGCGCCACCACGGCTCGATCCCCTACGCCTACACCGCCGATCTGGGCCAGTACGACGAGCCCGACATCGAGTCGGTGCCCGGCCGGGCCCTCCAGTACGGCGCAGAGAGCTCCCGCCTGATCGACTGCCGGCGCCAGCTGGTCGAAGAGGGACTGGCCGCCATCGCCTGTGGCGCCTTCCACATCCGTTCGGCCGGCCGGGTCTATTTCAACACCACCCCCCTCGGTCGAGCCGTGGCCGGCACCCTGCTGGTGCGGGCCATGCAGGAGGACGGGGTCTCCATCTGGGGTGACGGTTCGACCTTCAAGGGCAACGACATCGAGCGCTTCTACCGCTACGGCCTGCTCGCCAACCCGCAGCTGCGGATATACAAGCCGTGGTTGGACGCCGAGTTCGTCATGGAGCTCGGCGGTCGCAAGGAGATGTCGGAGTGGCTGGCCTCCCACGGTCTCCCCTACCGCGACAGCATCGAGAAGGCCTATTCGACCGACGCCAACATCCTGGGCGCCACCCACGAGGCCAAGACCCTCGAGCACCTCCACACCTCGATCGAGGTAGTGGAGCCGATCATGGGCGTGCCCTACTGGCGCCCCGACGTGGCCATCGAGACCGAGGACGTGACGGTCCGCTTCGAGCGGGGCCGCCCCGTGGCCATCAACGGCCGGGAATTCGCCGACGTGGTCGATCTCTTCACCGAGGCCAACGCCCTCGGCGGCCGCCACGGTCTGGGCATGTCCGATCAGATCGAGAACCGCATCATCGAGGCCAAGAGTCGGGGCATCTACGAGGCGCCAGGTATGGCCCTGCTGCACATCGCCTACGAACGCCTGGTCAACGCCATACACAACGAGGACACCGTCGCCGCCTATCACAACGACGGCCGTCGCCTGGGCCGGCTGCTCTACGAAGGCAGATGGTTCGATCCGCAGTCGATGATGATCCGCGAGTCGCTCCAGAAATGGTTGGCGGCCGCAGTCAGCGGCGAGGTCGGCCTGCGGCTGCGTCGCGGCGACGACTACTCGGTGCTGACCACCGACGGCCCCGCTCTCTCCTACCACCCTGACAAGCTGTCGATGGAGCGCACCGAGGACGCCGCCTTCGGTCCCACCGACCGCATCGGGCAGCTCACCCTGCGCAACCTGGACATCGCCGACACCCGGGCCAAGCTGGAGCTGTACGCCAGCCTCGGAACCCTCGCCGCGACCGACAGCAACCTGGTCGGCGAGCTGCCGCCCGGTGGTGCCGACGCCATATCGGCCAACCCCGAGGCCGATGCCGACGAGGAGGTCGTCCTCGACCAGGCGGCCATCGAGACCGGGGTGGACTGACGGTGCGCTACGTGGAGGTGGGCGGGGTTCGCCTCTCCGCCATCGGCGTCGGCACCTGGCAGTTCGGCTCGCGAGAGTGGGGTTACGGCGAGGGATACGCCAGCGGTGAGGCCGGTCGCATCGTCGGGCGGGCCCTCGATCTCGGCGTCAACCTGCTCGACACCGCCGAGATATACGGCTTCGGACGCTCCGAGCGGATCGTGGGTCGGGCCATCGAGGGTCGCCGGGAGGAGGCCTTCGTGGCCACCAAGATCCTGCCCGTCCTACCGGTCGGGCCGGTCGCCGAGCGACGGGCGCGCGGAAGTGCCCGGCGTCTCGGGATCGAGGTCATCGACCTGTACCAGATCCACCAGCCCAACCCCCTGGTCCCCATGTCCACCCAGATGGCCGCCATGCGCCGGCTGCTGACCGCCGGGCTGGTCCGCCACGTCGGGGTGAGCAACTACTCCCTCAGCCGGTGGCAGGCCGCCGAACGGGCGCTGGGCACCCCGGTGCTTTCCAACCAGGTGCGCCTGAGCCTGGTCGACCGCCGCCCCCTCCGCGCCCTGGTGCCGTGGGCGGCCGAACACGACCGCCTTGTGATCGCCTACAGCCCCCTTGCCCAGGGTCTCCTGTCGGGACGCTACGGGGTGGGCAACGCCCCGACCCGCGGGGTGAGGGCCATGAACCCCCTGTTCCTGCCGGAGAACCTGGAGCGGGCCGCCCCTCTCCTCCGCTCCCTGGCGGCCATCGCCGCCCGTCACGGGGCCACCGCCGCCCAGGTCGCCCTGGCCTGGGTCATCCGCCGGCCCAACGTGGTCGCCATCCCCGGCGCGAGCAGCGTCTCCCAGCTGGAGCACAACGTCGAAGCCGCCGACCTCGATCTGAGCGACGAGGAGGACCGGGAGCTCAGCACCACCGCGGCGGCCTTCGCGCCGGTGGGCGGGATCAACGCGACGTCGAAGCTGCTCAGGCGGCGCCTCCCCTTCTGACGAAGCTGGACCGCCCCTCAGGCCACTAGCGTTGGGCCATGGACACTTTCGGGGGGAAGCGGGCAGTGGTGACCGGGGGCGGCTCCGGCATGGGCCGGGAGCTGGTGGTCCAGTTGGCCGAAGCGGGGTGCTCGGTAGCCACCTGCGACGTGAACGCCACCGGCCTGGCCGAGACGGCGTCGCGGGCGGCACACGCCGCCGGGCGGGTGACCACCCACATCTGCGACGTGTCGGACCGCCAGCAGGTGGCCCGGCTGCACGCGGAGGTGATCGCCGCCCACGGTGGGGTGCTGGAGCTGCTGTTCAACAATGCCGGCATAGGTGGCGCCGGGAGCTTCGTCGTCGACGACCCCGAGGACTGGGAGCGGATATTCGCCGTCGACTTCTTCGGTGTGTACAACTGCAGCCGGGCGTTCCTGCCCGAGCTGATGGCGGCCGACGAGGCGGTGCTGATCAACACCAGCAGCGTCAACGGTTTCTGGGCCTCGCTCGGCCCGGGGATCCCCCACACCGCTTACAGCACGGCCAAGTTCGCCGTGAAGGGTTTTACCGAGGCGCTCATCGAGGATTTTCGCCTCAACGCCCCACACGTGAAGGTGGCCGTGGTCATGCCCGGGCACATCGGCACCGACATCGTGGCCAACTCCCGGCGGTACTTCGGCCAGCCCGAGCCCGACGCCATGGGCGAGGAGGATCTGGTCCCGATGCGCGAGTCGCTGGCCCGCCAGGGCGTCGACGCCGAGTCGCTGTCGCTCGACGACCTGCGAGGCGTGCGCAAGCTGATGGAGGAAGGCTTTCGGACCACCGCCCCGCTCGACGCCGCCGGTGCGGCGACGGTCATCCTCGAGGGCGTCCGGGCCGGCAAGTGGCGCATCCTGGTCGGCGACGACGCCGCCCGCCTCGACGAGCAGGTCCGGGCCGACCCCGAGGCCGCCTACGACCACCAGGGCATCGGCCTCGACACCATCAACCTGACCGCCGGTAGCTAGGTCAGCTGCGACCCATGATGGTGTCGATGTCCTGGTTGAAGTCGGATATGAACGGCCAGTCCTCGCCCTCGGCGGGGGCCTGACGGAAGCGGGTCCACTCGTCGTCTCCGTCGTCGCCGGAGCGCTCGACAGCCAGGGCCGACCACGCCTGCCGCTTGTAGGTGACGTTCTCCGGGTGCAGCCGGTGGGCGTGGTTGAAGTGGGTGATGACCCGCTCGGTCAAGCCCTCCTGGCGCCAGAAGTGCTGGGCCAGCTCGAAGTGGGCGGCCGCCTCGGACACCGATGGCGGGGTCGGGCGGGAGCGTTCGACGACCTGGTCGGGGGTCAGGGCGTAGGGGCTGTCCCCGCCGTTGGCCACCCAGTCGCGCAGCTCCTGCACGTACTGTTCCCGCTCCTCCATGCCACCGATCATCTCCACCAGGCGAAGAGCACCTTCCCCGACGGGCATGGGCCACCCCCGGTGCGGGGGTCTGACGATCGTGCCCTGCTCGTCGATCCAGACCACCTGGGGAACGTTGGTCACACCGAACAGGGCGTCTAGGGCGTGCCCTTGGTCCACGAGCGAGGGGTGGCTCGAGCCGGCCGCCTCCACGAAGGGCCGGGCCACTTCCGGACCGGCCATCTCCAGACAGACATCCACTACTTCCAGACCGAGAGGATTCAGCTCCTCCCACAGTGCCTGCCACCCGGGCAGGTCCCATCGACAGCCTCAGTAGGGGGCCCAGGCGACGAGGGCCACCTTGCGACCCTCCATCTGGCGCAGGCGGAATTCCCTGCCGTCGAGGTCCGGGAGCGCCAAGTCGGGGGCGGCGGCGCTCATCAGGGCCCGCCCACCGAGGGCTTCGGGCCCGAGAGCCCAGGCCCCGAGGTCGGGATCGTGGACCACGGCCATGCCGAGGCTGGCGCACGTGGCGGCCAGATCGAACGGTCCGGCCCCCAGGGGCACGCACACATCGCCCTTGCAGGCGCCCTCGGGTTTGATGGCCCAGCCGGTGGCCGCCTCGAACTCGTCAGGGGTGCACTCGAAATCGGAGAGAAGCAGCACGGCCGTGAATCTAACCTACTTCGGTCGATCCCGGATTTCCGGAGCACTCCTCCGCTTGTGCTAGGCACAGAGGCATGGTTGAGGTGCCCCCCGCCTCCGAAGCCGCCGCCTCCCCGGTCCCTGTCCGCCGCAGCAGCGGGTGGGGGACGCTGGCCACCGTCGCGCTCGGAGTGATCATGGTCGGGCTGGACGGCACGGTCGTGTCGGTCGCCAACCCGTCGATAGGCAAAGACCTCCACGCCTCCCTCGCCGACCTCCAGTGGATCACCAACGCCTACCTGCTGGCCCTGGCCGTCGGTCTGATACCGGGCGGCAAGCTCGGGGACCGCTACGGCCGCCGTCTGATCTTCATGATCGGGGTGGTGGGCTTCGCTCTGTCGTCTCTCGGGGTGGCGGTCATCGGCAGCGTGGCCGGGGTGATCGCCATGCGGACCGTCCAGGGGCTGTTCGGCGCCCTCCTCCTGCCCAACACGGTGGCTCTGCTCCGCGCCGCCTTCCCGGCCGACCAGCTCAACCGGGCGGTCGGTATATGGAGCTCGTCGTCGGCGGCGGCCATCGCCGGTGGCCCGGTGATCGGCGGGCTGCTGGTCGAGAAGGTGAATTGGCAGAGCGTCTTCCTGCTCAACCTGCCGGTCGGTCTGGCCACAGTGGTCTGCGGGGTGCTGGTGATGCCCGAGAGCCGGGAATCCACCCGCCAGAGGTTCGACCTGCCCGGACTGGTCCTCCTGGCCAGCGCAGTCTTCTGTCTGGTCTACGGACTGATCCGCTCGGAGAGCTCGGGCTGGTCATCGTCGACCAATCTGGGCCTGCTCGCCGGGTCGGCGGCCCTCGGCGGCGTGTTCGTGGCCGTCGAACGCCGTCGAGAGGCACCCCTCCTGCCCCTGCACCTGTTCGCCTCCCGGTCGGTGTCGCTCGGAGTGGTGACCCTGATGCTCAACTTCTTCGCTCTCTTCGGCGTCCTCTTCTTCATCAGCCTCTACTTCCAGAACGTGCAGCACCTCGACGCCGTCCAGGGCGGGGTGAGGCTGCTGCCCCTCATCGGGGTGTTCTCCCTCACCTCCCCCTACGCCGGAAGGGTCACGACCCGCTTCGGCGCCGGTCCTCCCATCACCGTCGGCCTGGCCCTCGGCACGGCATCGCTCCTCAGTCTGCTCACCATCTCGGAGCACTCGCCGTTCTGGTCGCTCTGCCCGGGGCTGGTGGGCATCGGGCTCGGGGTGTCGCTGGTGGTCGTCGCCTCCACCGAGGCCATCATCGCCAACGCCCCCGTCGACGAGGCCGGCGTGGCAGGCGGCCTCCAGGGCATCGCCGTACAGCTCGGTGGCGTGCTCGGGTCATCGATCCTCGGTTCGATACTGGCCGCCGGTGTCGAAAGCCGCCTGCCGCGGCGGTTCCCGGTGGCCTCCCAGGTGGTCGAGCAGGGCATCGCCCCGGCCGGGTCGTCGGCGTCGGTGACGGCGACGGCGCACGCCGCTTTCCTCTTCGGCCTGCGCCTTTCCCTCGTCGTCGCCGCCGTGGCCACCCTGGCAGGAGCCGCCTGCGGGCCGTGGATCCGCTCCGGCGGGGCCGGGACCGGGGCCGGGACCGGCGACGAGGAGAGCGGCGGGCGCGAGCGACCAATCGTCGTGCACATCTAGGGCGGCCGCTCCCGGCCTCCGGGGTGTTCTTCAGCCCGGCGGCACCGGGCCGTGCGACCATCGGGTTGTATCCTTGATGGGATGCGGTCGGAAGGCCGTCACCTGGGCAGAGGAGGACGCCATGCACTTCGAACCGACCCCGGCCAAGCTCATACCCGACATGTCACCCCGGGAGGAGTTGGTGGTGCTGGCCCGCTGTCTCTGGCGGGAGGGCTACAGCGACCACCTGGCCGGCCACATCACCTTCAATCTGGGTGACGGCACCCTCCTCTGCAATCCGTGGCTGATCACCTGGGACGAGCTGCGACCCCACCAGGTGATCCGGATCGACCTCGAAGGTAACCTGGTGGAGGGCGACTGGCCGGTGCCGCTCGGGATCCCGCTGCACCTGGCCCTGCACCGGGCCCGCCCCGACGTGCAGTGGGCCATGCACAACCATCCGCTCTACGGGACCGTCCTCGCCGACATGAAGGTGGTACCGCCGGCCATGGACCAGAGCTCGTCGCTCGGAGGCGGCCACCTGGTGCTCGTCGACGAGTACGAGGGCGGCGTGAACAACATGGCCGCCGCCGACCACGCCGTGCAGGCCATGGGCGACGCCGATCTGGCCCTGCTGTGCGGCCACGGGGTGTTCGTCGTCGGCAGCTCGGCCCGGGCCGTCCACCAGCGCGCCGTGGCCCTGGAGCAGCGCTGCCAGCATGCGTGGCACATCATGGCCGCCGGCGGCGCCCTGGACAGCCCCCTCCCGCAGTCCTGGACGGACAAGATGCTGGCCAGCGACGGCAACGGCTTCCACGGCTTCTGGGAGGCCATGGTCCGCAAGGAGCTGCGGGAGGACCCTTCCCTGCTCGGGGATCCCCGCCTACCGGACTAGGAGCCGGGCGGCCGGCCCGGGCGCCCCCGGTCGCCCGGGCTCAGGTGGAGGGGCGGGGGTCGATCACGGCGGTGCCGGTGGCGGGCGTGATGCCGGCGCGCTTCACGTACTCGTCCACCAGGGCCTGGCGGGCCGGTCCGCGGGGGCGGCGGCCGGGGCGGATGTCGGCGGTGAAGGCCTTGTCCTCCTGGATGTGGGAGTTGGGGTCGAGTGAGACACCGATCAGCTCGTTGGCCGCGTCGCCCACCGAGAGACCGTTGGGCCCCCAGTGCCACGGCAGCCCGATCTGGTGCACCGTGCGATCCCCGATGCGCAGCGGGACCATGCGCTCGGTGATCAGCACGCGCGCCTCGATGGCGGCGCGCGCCGTGACGAGGGTCGCCCAGCCGGCGTGCTCCAACCCCCGCTCGGCGGCGAGTTCGGGCGAGACCTCGCAGAACATCTCGGGCTGCAACTCCGACAGGTAAGGCAGCCACCGGGACATCCCGCCGGCGGTGTGGTGCTCGGTCAGGCGGTAGGTGACCACCACGTAGGGGAACACCTCGGCACCGGGCTCCCCGCCACTTGGATGGTAGGGGTTGTACGGCTCGGAGTACACCTGTCGGAGCGGGTTGCGCTGCTGGTTGTACAGCGCGTTGGGCACCGGGGAGTCCTGGGGCTCGTAGTGCGCGGGCAGGGGTCCGTCGCTCAGGCCGGCCGGCACGTACAACCAACCCTTGCCGTCGGCCTGCATGATGAAGGGGTCGTCCCCGTTGAGGGCGTCCGCCCCCCGGGCCCCGGCGGGGGCCCGGTAGTCGGGAGCCTTGTCGGCCACGAAATCGGCCACGTCGTGGCCCACCCATTGGTGCTGGTCCTCGTCCCACCAGACGTAGGCCTTGCGCTCGCTCCACGGCTTGCCGTCGGGATCGGCCGACGCCCGGTTGTAGAGGATGCGCCGGTTGGCCGGCCAGGCCCATCCCCACTCGGGGGCGACCCAGGACTGCTCGGATCCGGGTTTGCGACGGTCGGGCTGATTGACGCCGTCGGCGTAGCACCCGCAGTAGATCCAGCACCCGCAGGACGTGCTCCCGTCGGCTTGGAGCTGGGTGTAGCTGCTCAGGGGTCGGCCGGCGCCGTCGGTGCCGTTGATCTCGGCCAGCACGGCCTCGGCCGCCGGCTCGTCGAGAGTCCCCTCGGTCGGGTAGTCCCAGGTGAGATCGAGGATGGGCCGATCCATATCGTCGCTCGACCCGGCCAGCCGCTCGCGGATCATGCGGCCCAGGTGGTAGTAGAACCACAGATCGCTGCGGGCCGCGCCGGCCGGCTCCACAGCGGCGCGATGCCACTGCAGCATCCGTTGGGTGTTGGTGAAGCTGCCGTTCTTCTCGGTGTGGGCCGCGGCCGGGAAGAAGAACACCTCGGTGGCGATGTCCGCGGTGCGCATCTCCCCGCTTTCGATCTCGGGGCCGTCCTTCCACCAGGTGGCGCTCTCGATCAAGGAGAAGTCCCGCACGACGAGCCATTCCAGCTTCGACAGGCCCAGGCGCTGCATCCGGGCGTTGCTCGACCCGACGGCCGGGTTCTCCCCGACGACGAAGTACCCCTTGCAGTCGCCCCGGATCTGGTTCATCACCGTCGGGTAGGAGCTGTGATCGCCAGTCAGGCGGGGCAGGTAGTCGAAGCAGAAGTCGTTCTCCTCGGTGGCGGCGTCGCCCCACCAGGCTTTCAGCAGGCTGACCAGGTACGAGCGGGTCTCGGCCCAGAAGCCCTTCTCGGACTCCATGCCGGCGACGAAGCGGTCGAGGTCCTCGTCGCGGTGGGCGTGAGGCATGGGGATGTACCCGGGCAGCAGGTTGTAGAGGGTGGGTATATCGGTCGAACCCTGGATGCTGGCGTGGCCGCGCAGGGCCAGGATGCCCCCACCCGGACGGCCCATGTTGCCGAGGAGCATCTGCAGGATGGACGCGCTGCGGACGTACTGCACCCCCACGTTGTGCTGGGTCCAGCCGACGGCGTAAGCGAAGGCCGTGGTGCGGTCGCGACCGGAGTTGCGGCACACCGCGTCGCAGACCCGCAGGAACAGCTCGGGGGGCACGCCGCACACCTGCTCGACCATCTCGGGCGTGTAGCGGGCGAAGTGGCGCTTCAGTATCTGAAACACGCAGTTGGGGTCCTGCATGCTGTCGTCGCGCCGCACCCGGGGGTTGATGTTCGGCCCCCCCGAGCCGAACGACTGGGCTCTCCCGCTGCGCCCGACCTGGCGGCGCTCACCACCGTCGCCGCCGTCGCCCTCCCGTTGCTCGTAGGTCGTGTCCTTGTCACCCGCGGCGGGGGCCACCTCGCTTCCGGCGTAGGACCACGTGGAGGGGTCGTAGGTCCGCTCCTCGGCTTCGAGGCCGGAGAAGAGCCCGTCGAGGTCCTCGGTGTCACGAAAGTCGGCGTTGACGATGGTCGGGCCGTTGGTGTAGGCCACCACGTAGTCCCGGAAGTACAGCTCGTTGGCCAGCACGTGGTTGATGATCCCGCCGAGGAAGGCGATGTCGGTACCGGCCCGGATGGGGACGTGGAAGTCGGCCAGGGCGCTCGTGCGGCTGAAGCGGGGGTCCACGTGGATGACCGTGGCGCCCCGCTCCTTGGCCTCCATCACCCACTGGAAGCCGACGGGGTGGGCCTCGGCCATGTTGGAGCCCTGGATGATGATGCAGTCGGAGTTCTGCAGGTCCTGCAGGAAGGTGGTGGCTCCGCCCCTACCGAATGATGTCCCCAGACCGGGGACGGTCGAGGAGTGTCATATTCGGGCCTGGTTCTCGATCTGCACCGCCCCCAGAGCGGTGTAGAGCTTCTTCATGAGGTAGTTCTCCTCATTGTCCAGGGTCGCCCCGCCAAGGCTGGCGACACCCATGGTCCGGCGGACCCGGCGCCCGTCCTCCTCCCAGCTCCACGTGCGCCGACGGGTCTCGATGACCCGGTCGGCGACCATCTCCATGGCCTGGTCCAGATCGAGGGTCTGCCATTCGGTGCCGTGTGGGGGGCGGTACAGCACGTCGTAGCGGCGGGCCGACCCGGTGGTCAACTGCAGGCTGGCCGAACCTTTCGGGCACAGACGACCCCGGCTGACCGGAGAGTCGGGGTCGCCCTCGATCTGGATGACCTCGTCGTCGCGGACATAGACGTTCTGGCCGCAGCCGACCGCGCAGTACGGACAGATGGACTTGACCACCCGGTCGGCGTCGACCACCCGGGCCCGCAACGAGGCCGACCCCGGCGACTGCACCGCCGCCCCCAGACCGGCCCGGTCGTCGCCGGTGACCTGGCGCAGCAGGGGCCAATCACCGATCTTCATCTGGCATCCTCCAAGCAGCGGCACGAATCTCTGTGCGCCTCGTTTGTACCCCGACGGCCCCGGCTGAATCAACCCCGGCCAAGCGGTAGCGTCTCCAGGGCCGCAACGGGGAGGGAGTGACGCCATGTCGCGCAGGTATCAGGTCATCTCGGGAGACGGGCACGTCGAGACACCGCCCGACCCCTGGGTCAGGCACGTACCCGAGAAGTACCGGGACCGCGCCCCCCGGCTGATCAGGCTCCCCGACGGCCACGGCGACGCCTGGATGGTGGAGGGGCAACCCCTGCTGCCGACCGGCCAGAACATCACCGGCCCGGGGCCCATCAAGTTCGCCGACGCCAGCTACACCTTCGACGACGGATCGCCCCGCGAGGGCACCGGCGACGCCCGCCAGAGGCTCGCGGAGCAGGACCGCGACGGTATAGACGCCGAGGTCCTCTTCCCCCCGGTGTTCGCCACCCGGTTCATCGAGGGCATAAGCGACCGGGACGTCTACCGGTCGATAGTGAGGGCCTACAACACCTTCCTGGCCGAGGACTACTGCTCGGTGGCCCCCGACCGCCTGATCGGCAGTGCCTTCGTGCCGGTGAGCGGCATCGACGACGCCATCGCCGAGCTGGAGTACGCCAGGGCGGCCGGTCTCAAGTCGGTCACGCTGCAGCAGTTCCCCAACGGGTCGGGCAAACCGTCCCCCGCAGACGACCGCTTCTGGGACCGCGCCCTGGAGCTGGGCATGGCCCTGTCGCCGCACATCTCCTTCGGCGACCGCACCGCCGCCCAGCTCGCCGTGGGGGCCAGCCGGGCCGCCGACTCGGTCGCCTCGGCCATCACCCAGCACACCGGCACCTGCCCGCCGGCCTACTGCCTGGCCCAGATGATCATGGCCGGGGTGTTCGACCGCTTCCCCGAGATCCGCTTCTACTTCGCCGAGATCAACGGGGCTCACCTCCCGGCCATCCTGTACTACATGGACCGGGATTTCACCTGTTACAACGAGTGGTTCCAGGCGGAGTTGCCCCGGATGCCGTCCGAGTACATCAAGACCCACTGCCTGTTCGGCATCATCCGCGACCCCCTCGCCCTGCGCATGGGTGACTTCATGCCGCTCGACTGGTTCATGTGGGGCAGCGACTTCCCCCACTCGGTGGGGACCTATCCCCGCTCCCGCCAGTTCATCGACGAGCTGTTCGCCGACGTCGACGAGAAGGTCCGCCGGCGCATCCTCCTCGAGAACCCCGCCGAGTTCTTCGGTCTCGATCTCGACGCCGACATCACCCCGACACCGACCCGCTGAAGCGGGCCGGTCAGTTGGGCGGGCCGGTCATCGGGCCAGGTCGGTCAGCGGGCCAGGTCGGTCAGCGGGCCAGGTCGGTGACCACCGCCCGACCCAGGTAGCGGCTGTGGTGCAGGTCGTCGAAGATGGCCTCCAACTCCGACAGGCGGCCGGTGCGATGGACGTGGGAGCGCACCTTGCCGGCCGCGGCCAGGTCCACCAGCTCGCGCATGTCCTCGACGGTGCCGACCGCCGAGTAGACCAGGGTGGGGTCCTTGAAGAAGAAGGTGAACGGGTTGATCCGGATCGGCCCGTCGCTGCTCGGCGGTAGGCCGACAGCCACGAACAGGCCGGCCTTGCCCAGCATCTCCAGACCGAGATCGAACCCGGCCAGGTTGGCGGTGAACACCAAAGCGGCGTCGACGCCGCCGGTGGTCTTCACGGCGTCCCCGGCCTGACCGGCGTCGAGAGCCAGCCGGGCACCGAGGGTCCGGGTGAACTCCAGCCGCTCCTCGCCTCTGTCCACGGCCACGACGTCGTATCCGAAACCGGCGCACATCTGCACGGCGTAGTGGCCTAGTCCCCCCGCCGCGCCGATCACCGCGACGGGTCGCCCGGGCCGCACGCCGTGATCGAGCAGCTTGCGGACCGCGCCGAAGGCGGTGAGACCTCCGCAGGCGAGAGGCGCCTCCAGGTCACTCAACCCGTCGGGGATGACGACCAGGGACTTGGCCCATACCGAGAAGTACTCGGCGAAGGTGCCCATGATCCCACGGCTCTGAGCGCAGTGGCGGGGCTTGCCGGTCAGGCAGTAGTGGCAGGCCCCGCACCAGTATCCGCCGCCCGTACCGCCCAGGCCGAGTATCACCCGGTCTCCGACGCTCACCCACTGCCCGGCGTCGGCCCCGAGCGCCTCCACCACCCCGATGGCCTCGTGGCCGAGCAGGCCCGACTGGCCGACGCCGGCCCAGTCACCTCTCGCCAGATGCAGGTCGGAGTGGCAGACCCCGGCGGCGGTGATACGGATCAGAGCCTCCTCGGGGCCTGGCTCGGGGAGCTCGACGTCCACGATGCGAAGGGTGCGGTCCACGACGCGGGCTGCTTTCATTCTCTTTCTCCTCCTCGGCTCTCAGCGGGTGGGTGTTCCACCGGCTCGGGTGGCCTCCCCGCGGCGGGAAGGCCCGGTCGGTCAGCGCGGCGCGAACTCGAAAGCCAGACCCCGGTTGTGCGGCGACGGCACGGCCAGGGTGTCCTCGGCGTCGCCGGCGGTCACGTCAACTCCCCGGGCGACGAGGTACTCCCGTGTGCGGTCGAGGTCTTCCACCTCGAACACCACGGCCCGGATGCCCTCACCGCGAGCGACGTGGCGTTCGATCGGCCCAGGGCCGGTCGGGGCCAGCACCTCGATCACGGTGTCACCGAGTCGCAGCCCGACGGCCCGGCCGGCGACGGCAGGCCTGGCCGTTTGGTACACGACGGTGCCGTCGACGTATTGCGTCAGGAACTCCACCGCGGCGTCCATGTCACCGACGACGGTGCTGTAGCGCGCCAGGCCGGTGATCCCGCAGGGATGGTCGCGCCCATCACCGGCGGGACGGAGAGGCTCCAGGTAGGTCATGGGGGGCGGGTCGTCGTGGAAGCTGCGGTCGAAGAACTCGAAGGAAATCCCGAGGGCGTCGAGGGGATGGACGTGGAAAGCCGGCCCGAGCTCCCTCACGATACGGACTCCCCTGTCGGCCGAGACCTCCCGGGCCAGCGAAACATCGGTCGTCTGGTACTCCACCCCGACGTAGTGCGGACCGAAGCGGGCGTGGAGCAGATCGTCGTGGGGGGCGAAGAACTCGAAGATGACCCCGGAGATGGCCAGGAGACAGGCGTGCCACTCGGCTCTGGGCATGTCGGCTATCAGCTGGGCCCCGTACAGATCGGCCATATGGGCCACCGTCTGGTCGTAGTCGTCGATGGCGGCGTTGATGTGGTTCATGTGCAAGCAGCGGATGGGTCCCACGGAGATCCCCCTCGTCGGATGGGCCGGCCGAGCGGATGTTACGGCAGGGGCGGGGTGGCGTCGCAGCGGCTACCGTCTCGGCGACGACGAGGGAGGGGAGGCAGGGTAGTGCCGTTCGCGCAGGTTGGTGACGTGAGGTTGTTCTACACCGACGAGGGGTCGACTGACCCGCCCGTGCTGTTCGTGCACGGGTATTCCTGTGATTCCCACGACTGGAGCTGGCAGATCCCGTTCTTCGCCGAGAACCACCGGGTGATCGCCGTGGACAACCGTGGGCACGGACGATCCAGCGTGCCCGACGGAGGCTACGACCACGGCGACTTCGCCGCCGACGTGGCCGCCCTCATCGAGCACCTCGGCTGCGCTCCGGTGGTCGCCGTGGGACATTCCCTGGGCGGGGTGATCGTCAGCACCCTGGCCGTGGAGCGACCCGACCTGGTGCAGGCAGTGGTCTGCGTGGACCCCGGTTACCTCATCCCCGACGAGATGGCCGCCGGCCTGGCTCCGCTCATCGACGCCCTGATGGGTGACGACCCGATACCGGCCGCCCAGGCCATGTTGGGCGGGACCTACTCGCCGGCCTCCCCGCCGGCCCTCAAGACCTGGCACATGCGCCGCATCGCCGGGATGCCCGCTCACGTCCTGAGCCAGACGCTGGTCAACCTCCTGCAAGGGATGGCCCTGGCGTCCAACAGCGCCCCCCACCTGGCCCGGCGCCAGTGCCCGGTGCTGACCCTCTACACCGATCCGGGCCGGGCCGCCGTGGAAGCCGGGCTGATGGCCGACAGCCGTTCCAGGGCGGTCAGCTTCGAAGGCTCGGGCCACTGGCTGCATCAGGAACGACCGGCTGAGTTCAATCACCTGGTCGAGGGCTGGCTCCAGGGTCTCACCGCCGGCTGACGCCGGCCGGGCCCCCCGGCTCCAGCCCGGTACTAGCCGTCCGAGCCGTCGTGACCGCGGGGGTGGCGGTAGCCGTCGACATCGGCGTTGAAGACGTCCCGGCCGAAGGGGGCGAGCCCGGTGGCGCCGGCCATACCGAGGTGACCCAGCCCGTCCGAACCGCCCCTCGTGACACCGAGGATGTCCTCGTAGCTGCGCAGCGCCGAGTAGTGGTTGTAAGGCGTCTGGTTCACGCTACCGGGGGTGATCCAGCGTCGGTTGAGCAGCAAGGCGCCGGTCCGGCCGCCACCGGGGAGGGTCCCCGCGGCCGGGGCCTGACCGGGGGTGAGACCCTTGACCCCGAGGAGCTGGTAGTAGGTGGCCCCCTTGAAGGCGGCGATGGGCTGGTTCAGGAGGGGGCTGTAGCCGGGGTTGGCGTTGCCCGGGCCGGGCTTCTCCCCCGCCACCGCCGAGGCGTCGCCGATGGCGCCCTCGTCGGAGGTGATGACGACCAGCATCGAACCGTCCCGGTAGGCCGGCGAGGACATGATGAGGGGCATCCACTTGGACAGCCAGGCGTCGAAGCCGACCAACCCTCCGGTCGCGGTCCCGTCGCTGTTGGTGCCGGCGCAGGTCGCGTCGTGCCCGTCGTCGCAGACGTTGGGGGTGATGAAGGCGAACTCCGGGGTGGTGCGGGTGCTCGCCAGATCGAGGGCCAGATGCCCCTGGTAGACGTTCTTCCCGCCCGCCCCGGTGGTCACCGTCCCGAGCGGGACCACGTGGGAGTCGCAGTAGGCCGCGTTGTCGATCACCGAGTGGAAGTAGATGAACGGGTTGTGCCGGTCGACGTACTGGTCGGAGATCGCCGACTTCTGCGCACCCTTGGCATTGGGGCCTTCGGCGCTGTTGGTGCCGTCGTAGGCCTGGCCGGCGGTCTGGACGGGGTGGGCGCAGTCGGTGCCCCCGAGGGGATCGGGGCTGCCGCCGTCGCGAGCCGGGTCGTTGCCCATGTCCTCGGCGTACTCCCGCCAGGTGATCGAACTGGTCCGCGGCGCGCCCCGGTCGAGCTGGTTGCCGATGGTCTGAACAGCGGAGGGGTAAACGCAGCCCTGGCCGTCGACCTGGCCGGGGTAGGCGGAGCGGTTCGGGTCGAGGGTCCCCGGCACGACATCGTTGAAGGACCCCGCCAGGGTGGACAGGTTGGTGATGCAGTCGCTGCTCGACACCAGGTTGGGGGCCTGCCCGGACACCTGGGCCATGTAGTTGTCCGCCGAGACGTGCCCGGTGGCGTAGTAGTTGGCCAGCAGCTCGCCCTGGGGGACGAGCGTCTGGTTGAGGTAGGTGGCCGGCGAGGTGGCGCCGAAGATGGACGACTCGGCCTCGTTCTCCAAGTCGATGACCACGATGTGGCGGATGGCGCCGGGCGGGACGGCGGCGCGCACGACGTCCCCGCCGCGACCGTCGCCGGGTCCGCGGCCCTGGCCGTCGGCGTAGGCCGCGGGATTGGCCACGAGGACCAGCGGGGTGACCGCGGTGGCCGCCGCGGCGATGGTGACCAGACGCTTCGGGTACCGGTTTCGGCGCATGGATCCGGACCTTAACCACCTCCCGGCGCCCGGCACACAACCATCAGATGAACAGTTCCGATCGGCGGGTGAACACCGGATGAACGGACCGGGCCCGGGCCTGGAGCCGGACGCTACACTCCGGCCATGATCCGCATGTCTGTCTTCTATCCCGCCGGCGAGGGTGCCACCTTCGACCACGACTACTACCGCGAGAAGCACATCCCGCTGTGCCAGAGCACCTGGGGCGTCGACAACGCCGAGATCGACAGGGGCGTCGACGGTCCCTACGTGGCAGCCGTCCACTTCCGCTTCGAGTCCCCCGAGGCCGTCCAGGAGGCCATGGGCAACCCCGGCACCGGGGCCATCCTCGCCGACGTGGCCAACTACACCAATATCCAGCCGGTGATCCAGACCAGCGAGATCGTCTGATCGTCGTCGCCTGGCCGCCCGCCGTCTGACCGGTCGGGCGCCCGGTGCCATGGAGAGCTCTCCTCGCGGTCGCCGTCGTGGTCTCCGGATCGATGCTGGTCGGCTCCTGCCGGTCGGCCACCCCCCCGGCGGCGGCCGACCCGTGGGGTCCCTACGCGGTCGGCGTCATGTCGGTGGCGGTAGCCGGGTCGGTCGCCGAGATCTGGTACCCGGCAGCCCCGGCGGCGGAGCGCGCCGCCCGCCAGGCCGGGGCCACCCCCGACCGCTACGACATACGGGACTGGCTGCCGGCCCGCCTGGCCCGCCGAGTGACCCCCGGGGAGTTCTCGCTCACCACCCGAGCCTTTCGCGACCTGCCGGTCGCCCCCGGGAGCCATCCCCTCGTGCTGTTCGCCCACGGTCTCTACTCGTTTCCCGAGCAATCGACCGGACTGACCACCTGGTTGGCGTCGTGGGGTTACGCGGTCGCCGCCCCGGACCTTCCGGTCCATGACCTGCGGGCCTACTTCGATTACACCGCTCGGGGGTTCCCGCTTCCGAGTGGACCCACCGACGAGCAGGTCCTGACCGCGGTCGTGACCACCCTGCGACAGCAGAGTCAGGCCGCCACCGGACCCTTGGCCGGCCGGGTCGCCACGGCGGACATGGCGGTGATCGGCCACTCCCAGGGCGGGATCGACGCCATGGCCTTCGCCTCCAGCCCCGCGGTGCGGACCTACATCCCTCTGGCCGCCGGGTTCGCCGGCTCCCACCCGGCCCTGCCCGCCGTACCTTCGCTGTGGATGGCAGCCGGCGACGACCACGACGTGTCGCCCGACCTGGTGAGACGGGTCTACGCCACCGCCGCCCCCCCGAAGCGGCTGGTCGTCTTGGCCCGGTCGGGGCATCTGGCCTTCACCGACCTGTGCCTCATCAACCCCGACCACGGTGGCCTCGGGGCCATCGCCCCACTGGTGGGGTCCGGTACGCCCCCCGGAGCCCCGTTCACCTCCTCGGCCCTCGACGGCTGCGGGGCCGGCTTCGCCCCGCCAGCCACATCATTGGCCCAGATACGGTCGGCGATTCTGTCAGATCTTTCCCGCTGGCTGCCCGCCTCCGGCTGATCGAGCGGGGCCGGCTAGCGGGCGAAGACGGCCACGAAGTCCCGCTGAGACCCGCTCAGGTACTGCGTGGGAGGAAAGGCCATCCACGGCGCCGCGTTATAGGCGTTGGCCGCCGAGGCGGGCTGTCCGTAGGCGGCGGCGAACCCGGTGAGTATGGGCCACTGGCAGTTGACGTCGAGTTGCATGGCCTCCACGGCGCCGGCCCGGATGAGGGCGTCGGCGAGGTCGATGGGATAGAGGGTGGGGCCGGCCGCGTACAGGAGGCTGCCGAACCGATCGGTCCCGATACCGGATCGGCAGGTGTTGCCCACGCCTCCGATCACCGCGCCCCAGTCGGCGCCCACACCGATGTTCGACGCCGGGGAACCGTGGTCCACCAGCAGTGTCAGGTTCTGCCGCACCGACGAGATCCCCTGCAGCGAAGTGAAGTCCCGGCCCCATTCGCCGATCTGGGGCGTGCCGTTGGCGTCGATCACCAAAGAGGCGGCCCCGCTCACCAGGGCGACGGGCATCTGCCCCTCGGAGTACCAGCCCCCGTGGGACTCGACCATGCGGAACCCGCCGTTGAACGCCGCGACCAGCCCGCTGCGGTCCCCGGCGGCCACCGCCGTCGAGTAGTAGAACACTCCGGGAGGCTCTCCCCCGGCGCCGGCGTACTGCCGGGCACGGGTGCGTGCGGTGTCCATCCACACCACCGTGGCCGGCGGGATACCCAGCGCGGGACGGATGGTCGTGACGTAGGCCGCCGTCGTCGAACCGACGTCGCGGCTGAACGGGGTCCACTGCCCCTCGCCGGCGGGACCGCCGGGGCCGGGCGTCTGGAGAGGGGCGGGGGTGGTGGAGCCCTGGCATCCTCCCGGCTGGCCCGGCCGGTCGATGGCCACGACCGGTGTGGTGGTGACCCCGGCGGCCGATCCCATGTAGGTCGCGTCTCCGAAGGAGAAGACCCCGCCGTCGCGGCCCGCCATCCAGTACCCCTGGCCGCTCGCCGTCGAGCTCATGCCCACGATCGGCTGGGTGAGATAGATCCCGCCGAGCGACCCGTGGAAGCCGGCGTCGCCGAAGGAGAACACCCCGCCGTCGGTGGCGACCATCCAGTAACCGTGCCCCGACGGCGTCGGCGCCATACCGACAATCGGCTGATCCAGACGGATCCCCCCGAGCGAACCGTAAAACGACGCATCACCGAACGAGAACACCCCGCCATCGGAAGCCACCATCCAATAACCGTGCCCCGACGGCGTCGGCGCCATACCGACAATCGGCTGATCCAGACGGATCCCCCCGAGCGAACCGTAAAACGACGCATCACCGAACGAGAACACCCCGCCATCGGAAGCCACCATCCAATAACCGTGCCCCGACGGCGTCGGCGCCATACCGACAATCGGCTGATCCAGACGGATCCCCCCGAGCGAACCGTAAAACGACGCATCACCGAACGAGAACACCCCGCCATCGGAGCCCACCTCCCAGAAGCCCTGGCCGTCGGCCGTCGAGCTCATGCACACCGTGGGGCGGTCGAGCGGGTTGAGGACCGGGGCGGTGTCGCGGGCCACGCTGCCGTAGCCGAGCGCCTGACCGTAGGTGGTGAGAAGCCAGTAGCCGGGGCCGGTGACCGGCACCGAAAGGCCCGTCGCCGCCGCCGCCCCCGTCGAAGGGGTGACCGCGGCGACGGCGGGTAGGTCGGCGGCGGGCAGCAGCACGGCCAGCAGGGCCGCCACCCCGGCGGCCGCCGTACCGCTCAGGGCGCGGACGGCCCTCAGCACGGAGGGGCGCACGTCGGGTAGCCCGAGCTGGTGACGGGGACGTAGCTGGACGCCCGGGTGGCCGGCGGCGCGTAGGTCGCAGGCGGGGGGGCGGCGGTGGTCGGAGCCACGGTGGTGGGAGGCACCGTCGTGGGGGGGACGGTGGTGGTCGTCGTGGTGGCCACGGTCGAGACCGCGGCTGTCGTCGCCGGCTCTGGGACCGTCGTGGCGGGGGTCGTGGTGGTCGCCGTCGGCGTGCTGACGCTGCTGGCGCAGGCCGGAACAAGCAGCATCAACGGTGAGATCAAACCGACCAGCGTTCGCCGCCTCATCCCCGTGACGTTACCAGTGGGTGCCCCAGGGACCCGTGAGCGCGGGGCGTCGAATCGTCGGGCCGCCCACGGGGTCGCCGAATCGGGCCGCCCGGCCCACCCGGCCGCGGTGACGCCCCGCCATCAGCCGCCCGGCGACACCGCCCCGGCGGGTGACAGTGCCGCCCGCCGGGCCGTCGCCCCGGTGGGATCGGCGAACATGGCCACGAAGTCCTTGGAGGACGGTTCGAAGTACTTGCTGGTCGACGACACCATGGCGGGCACCAGCTTCACGGCGTTCTGCGGCCCCGCCGGCCGCCCCGCTGCGGGTAGGAAGTAGAAGTAGTCGACCCAGTCGGTGTTTATGTCGAGCTCCATGGCCCGCTCGGCGCCTGCTCGCGCCAGCGCCACCGCCAGCGTCTGGATGGACAGCTGGTCGCCGGCGGCGTAGACCAGGGCGCCGTCGGCGGTGACGCCGATACCGGAGCGCCACACGTAGACCTGGTTGCCGAGGGTGGCCCCCCACCGCTGGAAGTGGTCCTGGGCCAGGCCGGGCACCGGCCGACCGCCGTCGACGATCAAAGGCAGGTTCTGGCGGATGCTGACGATGTCGGGAGTGAAAGTCAGGTCACGCCCCCATTGGCCGACGGTAACCCGCCCGTCGCGGTAGAAGACGAGGGACCCGTACCCGGTGACGATGGGCGCCGCGGTGCGACCCCGGCTGTAGTAGCCGCTCTCCACCGCGTCCTGCAGCCGGAAACCGGAGTTGAAGGCGGCGACGAGCGGCCCGTCGGAGCTCGTCAGCGGGGCGGCGGGCGCCCATCCCGATCCGCCGGGCACCTGATAACCGGCGAAGAGCTCCCCCCTGAGCAGGGTCGTGTCCATCCACGCCAGGCTGGCGACGACTCCCGTGTGGGCCGGGTCGGGACGGATGAAGGTGACGTACTGGGCGGCGGCGCCGCTGACGGGGACCCCGACCGGCTTCCACTCACCCTCCCCCGCCACCCTCGGGACGTCGATCAGCGAAGCCAGGGGGGCTGGTGGGGGCAGGCCCGCACCCGACCCGAACGGCCCGGACGCCGTCACGTCGGGAAGGTGGGTCCGGGCCGGAAGTCCTCCCGGGGGTGGGGCCCGGTGGCTGTAGAACTCCCGCTCGGCGAAGGCGACCAGCCCGCTACCTCCGTGACTGCGCACCCATTCCACAGATTTAGCACCGAGACTGTCAGTACCGGGGGCAGCGAGGGCCCGCCCGTAGGAGACGCCGGCTACGACCAGCAGGGCCCCCAGAGCGACCGAAACGGCCCGCCGCCAGCGCCGCCGCAGCCACCGGGAGCGGCGGGCGGCCACGTCCGGCCCGGTCGGGGCCGGCCGGGCGGCAACCGGTTCAGTCCGCCGACGCAAGCCCCCCATGGCGGGGCGACTCTAGAAGAACCGGCGGCTCCTCGTAGGCCACCGGTGGTCGGCGCCGGGACGGGCGGGGGTCGCCGGCCCCTCCGACGGTTAGCATCACCGTTGTGCCGATCGAAGGTGAATACGAGCCGAGCAGTCTGGACTGGGTCCGCGACCAGGTGGAGGCCTACGAGAGGACCGGTGGCAAGGAGGCCAACACCCTGCACGACACCGGTCTTCCGGTCATCATCGTCACGACTCGGGGAGCCCGCAGCGGCAAGGTCCGCAAGTTGGCCCTGATGAGGGTCGAGCACGAGGGCGAGTACGCCCTGGTCGCCTCCAAGGGGGGCGCTCCCGAGCACCCGGACTGGTACCGCAACATGAAGGCCGACCCCCACGTCATGATCCAGGACGGCCCGGCCCCCTTCGACGCGGTGGCCGAGGAGGTCAGCGGCGAGGAAAAGGCCGCATGGTGGGAACGGGCGGTGGCCGCCTATCCCCCCTACGCCGACTACCAGAAAGCCACCGAGCGGCCCATCCCGGTGCTGGTGGCCCGCCGGGCCCAGGGGTGAGCGACCTGCTGTAGCTTGGCCGACCTAGAACAAGGGGAGGAGAAGTCGATGCGATTCGGCCTGTTCGTGATGCCCGAGCCGTTCCCGTGGTCCAACTGGACCCTTTCGTACGATCTGAAACTCGACGAGATCGCTCTGGCCGACCGCCTGGGCTACGACGAGGTCTGGGTCGGCGAGCACCACACCGGCGCCTACGAGAACATCCCGGCCCCCGACATCTTCCTGGCCAAGGCCTCGGCCGTGTCGCATCGCATCGCCCTCGGGACGGGGACCATCAACCTTCCCTACCACGATCCCTTCCTCGTGGCCGAGCGGCTGGCCTTCCTGGACCATTTGACCCACGGCCGGCTCATCTACGGCTTCGGCGGGGGCGGACTGGTGAGCGACAAGCGGTTCTTCCAGTTGGACCCGGCCGAAGGCGGCCCCCGGCTCATCGAGGCCCTCGACATCATCGAGGCCCTCTATTCGTCCACCGAGTACGTCAACTTCGACGGGAAGTTCTGGACCGTCGACCACAAGCGGATCCAGGTCCGGCCCTACCACCCGAGACCACAGTTCGCCGTGGCGGGGATGTCCGGTGTGCACAACTTCGCCCTGTGCGGTAGCCGGGGTTACGCCGCCCTCAGCATCTACTTCACCCCCGTCAGCGTCGAGGCCAACCCGGGCGTGCCCGACCTGGGGGCCCAGGGAGCGGCCCTGGCCAGAGCCGCCGAAGAGGCTGGTCGGGACCCGGCCCAGGCCCGAGCCGGTTGGCGGATCTGCCGGGAGGTGTACGTGTCGGATTCCAAGAACGCGGCCATGAACGAGATTCGCGAAAGCCTCCGCCAGTCCTACGACTACCTCTTCAAGGTCGGCCTGGCCCCCCTCATGAAGCGCGACGCCACCATGCCCGACGCCGAGGTCACCTTCGACTGGATGGTCGAGAACATCCCGTGGATCATCGGCTCACCGTCGGAGTGCGTGGCTCAGATCCAGGACCTGCACGAGGCTGTCGGGGGCTTCGGGACGCTCCTGTTCAACTCCCGGGAATGGGTGACCACCGATCGCTGGAACCGCTCACTCGAGCTGTTCGCCCGCTACGTGACCCCTCACCTGCGGGCCCGCGACGACCAGCGCTTCCGGACCGAGCTGGCCGACGACGCCCTGGGTGGGGGCTGAGGCCCACCCGGGCCCGGACCCGGAGCCGGCCCGGTGCCGCCTCCCGGTCCGCCTCATCGTAGGCTGACTGCGGTGGCGTCAGCCCTCCCTCCGACTGGCGGCCGAGCCCGCCCGGCCAAGCCGGTGTACCGCGCCGCCCGGCGGGTGGCGTCCTACGGCAAACGCCGCCTGACCGTGCGCCTCGGGGGTCCCGAGCGCACCACGGTGGTGGTCGTGCTGGCGGCCGTGCTGGCCATGGCCAGCGCCGACACCGCCACCGTCGGGGCGTCGGCCAGCAACCTGCGCGCCGATCTCCACATCAGCAACGCCGACGTCGGCCTGCTCGTCGCCGTCACCTCGCTGGTCGGGGCCCTCGGTGCGGTCCCCTACGGGCTGCTGGCCGACCGGGTGAAGCGGACCTGGACCCTGACGCTGTCGGTGACGTTCTGGGGGGTGGCCATGATCGGCAGCGCCACCGCCGCGTCCTTCGGCGACCTGCTGCTCTGGCGCATGGCCCTGGGCCTGGTGACCGCCGCGGCCGGCCCACCGGTGGCGTCCCTGGTGGGCGACTACTTCCCGAGCACCGAACGGGGGGTCATATACAGCTACATCCTCTCGGGGGAGCTGCTCGGAGCGGGGATCGGCTTCACCGTCACCGGGGACATATCGGCGCTGTCGTGGCGGGCCGCCTTCGTCATCCTGGGCCTGGCGGCCTTCCCGCTGGCCCTGGTCCTGGCCCGCCTGCACGAGCCCGAACGTGGGGGGGCCAACCCCATCGTGGCCGTCACCTCGTAC
Organism: Actinomycetes bacterium; assembly: GCA_021838445.1. Lineage (GTDB taxonomy): Bacteria > Actinomycetota > Acidimicrobiia > Acidimicrobiales > Palsa-688 > JAKCDU01. The sequence goes on from JAKCDU010000024.1 coordinate 49,785, forward strand.
GGCGCCGCGTCTTTCGGTGACGACGGAGCCGCCTACACCGCTCCACCGCCCCCTCCCCCGGGGTCCGAGCCGGCCGAGAACCCGGGGACAGATGCCCAGCGACTGGCCGCCGAAGCCGGTATACGCCCCGACGACGCCGTGGTTCGGGAGGCCGCCCGGTACCGACGCATGGGGCTGGTGGCCTCCATCCGGTTCGTGCTGTCGGTCCGGACCAATGTGGCCCTGATCCTCTCGAGCGCCTTCGGCTATTACTTCCTCGCCGGTGTGCAGACCTTCGGGGTGGAGTTCGTCCGTGACCGCTACCACGTGGGGGTGGCGCTGGCCAACCTGCTCATGATCGCCATCGGCGCGGGCGCGGTAGTAGGAGTGGTGGCCGCCGGGCCGGTGAGCGACGCTCTGCTCCACCGGGGCCGCATCAAGGCCCGGGTGCAGGTCCCGGCGGTGGCTGCCACGCTGACCGTGGTGCTGTTCGTGCCGGCTCTGCTCACGACCAGCGTGCTCACCGCTCTGCCCTACGTCATCCTGGCCGCCGCCGCCCTGTCGGCCCAGAACCCCCCGATCGACGCCGCCCGCCTCGACATCATGCCGTTCCAGCTGTGGGGACGCGCCGAGGGGGTCCGGACCCTGCTGCGCACCCTCGCCCAGTCCCTGGCCCCCCTTCTGTTCGGCTCCCTGTCCGATGTCATCGGTCTGCGCAACACGTTCATGGTGATGCTGCTGCCCCTCGCCGCGGCCGCCTGGTTCCTCTTCCGCGCCTCACACTCGTACCCTTCCGACGTGGCCACCGCGGTCGCCGCCGCCGAGGTCATCCCCCCGCCCGAGGCGCGCCCGTCGAAGCGCCGCTGAGTCGGCCCGGCGCCCGAGCAGGTAGTCGAGGCCGGCCGCGGCTAACACCACCAGGCAGCCCTCGGCGGGGGTGCGGTAGCGGATGTTGCCGAACGACAGGATCATGGCGATGACCACGGTCAACGCGACGCCGGCGAGCGGGAGCAGCAATGCCCGGTCCCGGCGGAGCGCGACCAGGCCCACCACGCCCAGCCCGACGAGGGCGTAGTACATCCACAGCCCTACCAACGCCCAGTGCAGGGGTCGGCCCTCCGATGCGTCGAGGCGGACCTCCTGGAACGGGTGGAAGACCGAGAAGCCCCGGCCCAGTCGGGCCAGCACGACGATCGGTATCCGGCTCTCGTGGGCGTGCACGTAGCGCATGGCGTAGGCCTTGGCCGCGGCCGACACCTGGGACTCGTCGTACCCCGGTGGGCTCGCTGGGGGCTGGGTCTCGCACCTCCAGGACCAGTAGCCGGTGAGCGGGCCGTACCAGGTCTGGGCGCAGTCGGTGGACGCCAGGGTCGGGCCCAGACCGGTGCTGACGAACACGGGATCCCGGAAGCGGCTCAGGTTGTAGCCGACCCACGGGCCGACCACGACCACGGCGACCACGGCGACCACGGCCAGGTTGGCCAGGCGCCACCGCCAGGGCCGGCCGGCGGCCAGGAGCACCACCGGGGTCACCACCAGCAACCCCAGCATCGACAGCTCGTCGCGGGTGAGGACGGCGAAGCCGAGAGCCAGGCCCATCCACAGCGCTCTTCGGACCGAGGGGCGCTCGCGGTAGCGGTACACCATGAGCAGGACGGCGGCGACGACACTCGGTATCACCGTCTCCGACAGCCCCGTCTCGTTGCTCATCCAGATGTTCGGGTAGAGGGCCATGAGCAGCGCGACGATCAGCCCGACCCGCTCGCCGGCGACCTTGCGGCCGACCACCCCCCAGAGGGGCACGGCTACCGCTCCGAGCAGGGCGCACCAGATGCGGTGGGCGAAGAAGCTCTTGAACCCGACCAGCGAAGCCGCGGCCAGGACGAATATGAACCCGGGGGGGAACTGGGCGCTGGCCACCGAGCGGTGCTCCCAGTAGTAGAGGAACGGGTTGATGAAGCCCTTACCCTCGACCAGCAGGTTGGCCGCGTAGGTGTAGAAGTAGGCGTCGGCGGCGGGGACCCTGTGGGGCCGCCCGAGCACCGAGAGGATCCGCACCACAAGCCCCACTGCCGTCCAGACCGCCAGCCCCCCGGCGAAGCGCCGAGGCCGCCGCCGCGTCGCCACCGGGCCCGTCCCCATCGGTCGACTCTAGGCCTCGGTCAGGTGCACGACCCGGCCCTGGCCGGCGGAGACCTGCGCGGCCTCGACGATCTCGGCGACGAGGAGCGCGTCGGCGGGGCCAACCGGGGGTACGGCACCGTCGAGCAGGGCCGCGGCCAGGCCCCGATAGAACAGGCCGTAGTCACCCGGGAGGCTCGGGACCGCCTCCGAGGAGTCCCCGGCGTGCCACGCTCCCCAGGCGGCGGGCGGCTCCTCGCCCCATCCCGGGCCGCCCGGTCGGGCCCCCCCGATGAGGGCGGACTCCTGGGGATCCATCCCGAACTTGACGTAGGCGGCCTCCCCGCCGAGCGCCCGGAAGCGCGGACCGCGCTGGGCGGCCACGGCGCTGGTCCACAGATGGGCCCGCACCCCTCCCGCGAAGGTGAGCCCGACGAACACGTCATCGTCGACCTCGGCGCCCTCCCGGACCGAGCCGACCTCGGCGTACACCGACTGGGGACGGCCCAACAGCAGGCACGCCTGATCGATCAGATGGGTGCCCAGGTCGTAGAGGATGCCGCCGCCGTGGGCCGGGGTCGGGTCGCGCTTCCAGGCCCGCCCGGCGGTGACGTCGACGGTCGGCTGCCAACGCTCGTAGCGGGATTCCAGTCGGTGGAGCCGGCCGAGACGGCCCTGCTCGACGAGGGCCTGCAGGGTGCGGAAGTCGGCGTCCCACCGCCGGTTGTGGAAAGGAACCAGCAACCGCCCCGAACGCTGGGCTTCTCCGGCCAGGCGGCGGATGTCGGTCGCCGATGGCGCCACCGGCTTGTCCACCACTAGATGGCGGCCGGCGGCGAGGAGCTCCTCGGCCAGCGGCACGTGGGTCCGGTTGGGGGTGGAGATCACCACGAGGTCGACACCGTCGACGCGCCGGAGCAGTTCCCCGGGGGTGGCCACCACCTCGGCGCCGGGGTAGCGCGACCGAGCGGCGGCCTGGCGGCCCGGATCGGCGGTCACGATGGCGACCAGATCCAGGCGGGGTTCGGCCTCGATGAAAGGGGCGTGGAACACCGAGCCGCCGAAGCCGAACCCGACCAGGGCGGCGCGGACCGGGGCCTGCTCCCCGGGGGCTGGTTCTGATCCGACCACGGCGGCCCTCAGATGCCCTCGGGGAGGGCGACCACGGCGGCCCTCCCGGTCGTTGGGCCCTCCGGGGCAGAGCAGGGCGCGCAGACCCCGAGGATCTCGATGGTGTGGGTGATGTCGGTGAAGCCGTTGGAGGCCGCCACCCGCTCCGCCCACCGCTCCACCTCGGGGCCCTCCACCTCCACGGTACGGCCGCAGACCCGGCAGACCAGGTGGTGATGGTGCTGGTCGGTGGTGCAGCGCCGGTAGAGGGTCTCGCCGCTGTCGGTACGCAGAGCGTCCACCGCGCCGGCGTCGGCGAGGACCCGCAGCTGGTTGTAGACGGTGGTCAACCCCACGTGCTCCCCCCGCGAGCGCAGCTCGGCGTGCAGATCCTGGGCCGAGCGGAACTGGTCGGACTGGTCGAGCACCGCAGCCAGAGCCCGCTTCTGGCGGGTCGAGCGCTCCTGACCGGAACGGAGCATCGACTGGTCGTCGGACATCACGGCCACCTGTCTAGTTCCCTGCCGGGCCGCCGTCACCCCCTCCACTTTACCAGTCACGGTTACCGTTTCCACGGTTATTTGAAACGGTTACCGTTTCTAGCTAGTGTACCAGCGGTGGCTGTCGTGGGAACGGAATCCAGGCTGCGCAGCCGGTGGCGAGGACCACGGCAAGTGGCCGCGGCGGTGACGGCGCTGACGGTGGCGGCCCTGGTCGGAGCGGGCTGTGACATGCCCGTCACCACCCCCTCGGCGCCCGGGCACCGCCTCGTCGAAGTGGTCGCGGCGGAGAACTTCTGGGGTTCCATCGCCGCCCAGGTGGGGGGCGCCTACACCCAGGTGGCCAGCGTCATCACCAATCCGGCCACCGATCCGCACAGCTACGAGCCCACCGCGGCCGACGCCCGGGCCGTGGCCTCGGCGACGCTGGTGATCGAGAACGGCGTCGGTTACGACCCGTGGATGCCGAGGCTCCTCGCCGCCGCTTCGGCGTCGGCCGAGGTGCTCGACGTGGGCCGGGTCGTGGGGGCCGCCCCCGGCGCCAACCCCCACCGGTGGTACGACCCCAACGACGTCACCGAAATGGTCAGCGCCTACGTGGCCCATCTGGCCCGTCTCGACCCCGGCGACGCCGCCTACTTCGAGGCCCGGGCGGCCCACTTCGAAGCCGTCGACCTGGCCGGCTACCACGCCCTGATCGGCCGCATCCGGGCCGCCTACGCCGGGACCCCGGTGGGCGCGTCCGAGTCCATCTTCTCCATGCTGGCCCCCGCCCTCGGCCTGAATGTGATCACGCCCTACTCGTTCCTGCGGGCCGTCAGCGAAGGCGCCGAGGTGTCGGCCGCCGATAAGGCCACCATCGACGGGCAGATCCGCCAGCACCGGATCCGGATCTACGTGTACAACAGCCAGAACACCACACCCGACATACGAGCTCAGCTGTCCGAGTGCCAGGCCGCAGGTATCCCGACGGCCACCATCACCGAGACCATGGTCCCCGCCTCGGGCACCTACCAGCAGTGGCAGACCGCCCAACTGCAGTCCATCCTGTCGGCCCTCGAACAGGCGGCCGGGCGGTGAGCACCATCCCCGCCGTCGAGGTACGAGAAGCATCGGTCGTGGTGGGCGCCGAGCCGATCTGGAGCGACCTCAGCTTCGACATCGGGCCCGGCGAGTTCGCCGCCGTGCTCGGGCCCAACGGGGCGGGCAAGTCCACCCTCCTCAAGGCCATCCTCGGCCTTCTCCCGCTGGCCGCCGGCACCCTGAGGGTCCTCGGGAGCAGCCCGGCCGAGGCCCGCCCGCGCATCGGGTACCTGCCCCAGCGCCGCCATTTCCAGGCCGACCTTCGGGTCCGGGGCATCGACATCGTGGGACTCGGGCTCGACGGGGATCGCTGGGGCCTGCCCCTGCCCCGCCTGATCCGGCCGTCGGCGCAGCGCCAACGGACGGCGGTGATCGACGAGATGATCGATCTGGTGGGCGCCACCGCCTTCGCCCGCCGGCCCATCGGCGAGCTGTCGGGGGGCGAGCAGCAGAGGCTCCTCATCGCCCAGGCTCTGGTCCGACGACCTCAGATGCTGATGCTCGACGAGCCTCTCGACAGCTTGGACCTGCCCAACCAGGCGGCGGTGGCGGCGTTGATCGCCGACGTCAGCCACCAGACCGCCATCACCGTGGTGATGGTCGCCCACGACGTCAACCCCATACTCACCTACCTGGACCGGGTCATCTACCTGGCCGGGGGCGCCGGGCTGGCCGGTCCCCCCTCCGAGGTGATCACCGCCGAGACCCTGACCCGGCTGTACGGAACCCCCATAGAGGTGCTGCACAGTGCCCGGGGGCCGGTGGTGGTGGTCGGCCAGCCCGACCTCACCGGGGTCCACGGCGACCAGCACGGCGGGCACCACCACCCGTGAGGCACCGGCACACTGGCCACCGTCACACTGGCCACCGGCGCACTGGGCACCGGCACCGGTGATCACCGGCCTCCACCTCCTGGCCGCTGGTGGCGTCCACGACCTCCTGGCGGCCGGTGGCGTCCGCGACCTCCTGACATCAGGCAGCGTGCACGCCGGATGGAACCCCTGGTCCGACATGCGCCAGATGCTGGCCTACCACTTCATGGTCAACGCCCTGCGGGCCGGGAGCATCACCGCGGTGGCCGCCGGGCTCATCGGCTGGTTCATGATCCTGCGGGGGCAGAGCTTTGCCGGACACACCCTGGCTGTCGTCGGCTTTCCGGGCGCGGCGGCGGCCATCTGGGCCGGTCTGGCCGCCACCTGGGGCTACTTCGGGGCGTGCACTGCGGCGGCCATCCTCATCGGCTCGACCGGCTACCGCCGCCCCGGGGGGGAGGCCGCCGGCGAGTCAGCCCTCATAGGCACCGTGCAGGCCTTCGCCCTGGCCTGCGGGCTGCTGTTCGTGGCTCTCTACAAGGGCTTCCTGAACAGCCTCACCGGCCTCCTCTTCGGCTCCTTCCTCGGGGTCACCGACAGCCAGGTGCTGGCTCTTCTGGCCATGGCCGGGATCATCGTGGTCGTCCTCGGGGTGATCGGGCGGCCCCTCCTGTTCGCGTCGGTGGACCCCGACGTGGCCCGGGCCAGAGGGGTGCCGGCCCAGTTCGTGTCGGCCGCCTTCCTCGTCCTTCTCGGGGTGGCCACCGCCGAGGTCAGCCAGATCACCGGGAGCCTCCTGGTCTTCGCCCTGCTGGTCATGCCGGCGGCCACAGCCCACCGGATCACCCCCCGACCAGTCCTGGGGCTGGCCCTGAGCGTGGCCGTGGCGCTGCTGGTGGTCTGGATCGGCCTGGGCCTGGCCTTCTACTCGGTCTATCCGGTCGGCTTCTACATCACCACCACCGGCCTGGTCTGCTACCTGGGTAGCGCCGCGGCCCGCCGGGCCGCGACCCGCCGCCGGGCCGCGACCCGCCGCCGGGCCTCCCGCCCGGACCCCTCGGGGCTGTCGTCGTGACCGGTCGTGCCCCCCTGCTGGCCGCGCCGATCACCCAGATGTTCTCCCAGGCCTTCGAGGTCCGGGCCCTGGTCGCCGGTTCAGCCATCGCCGTGGCGGCGGGGCTGGTCGGGTATTTCCTGGTGCTGCGCAACCAGGTCTTCACCGGTGACGCTCTGTCCCATGTGGCCTTCACCGGAGCGCTGGCCGCGCTGGCCGCCGGGGTGGACCTGCGCATCGGCCTGTTCGCGGGCTGCGTGATCTTCGGCGTCGCCATGGGCGCCCTCGGCCGCGACGGCCGAGCCGACGACGTGGTGATCGGCAACGTGTTCGCTTGGGTGCTCGGGCTCGGGGTGTTCTTCCTGACCCTCTACACCACCGGAGCGGGGGGTGGGGATGGCACCGCCGGGGTCAACGTGCTGTTCGGCTCGATCTACGGGCTCAGCGCCGCCCAGACGGCGGTGGCGGTGGCCGTCGCCGCCGGGGTGGTGCTCGCCGTCGTAGCCGCGGCCCGGCCTCTGCTGTTCGCATCTGTCGATCCCGCCGTGGCCCGGGCCCGGGGGCTGCCCGTCGGAGCGCTCGGGATCGCCTTCCTGGCCCTCGTCGGCGTCACCGCGGGCGAAGCCACCCAGGCCGTCGGCGCCCTGCTCATCCTCGGGCTGCTGGCCACCCCGGCGGCCGCCGCGAGCCGGCTGACCCCCAACCCGTTCCGGGCCCTGGCCCTGTCGGCGATCATTGCGCTGGTGGCCGTCTGGGGAGGCCTGATCGCCTCATACGAGGCCTCCAGCCTTCCCCCCTCCTTCGCCATCCTCTCGATCACCACCGCCGCCTACGTGCTTGCCGCGGCCCGGTCCCGCCGCCGGCCGGGGCCCGACGCTGGCTCAACCAGCCGCCTCAGGCACCGAGGCGGCGCGACCCGGCCACGTCGAAGACGGTGATCTCGTGGCTGAGCGGGGTGGGCCGGGCCGCGCCGGGCGCGGCCTCGGAGCGGCGGGCGGTGAGACGCTCCATGTGGCGCTGCAGGTGCTCGGCCGACTCCCATCTCTCGGACAGCACCACTCGGCCCGGGTCGAGAGGATCGGCGGCCATCACGTACTCCAGGCATCCTTCCTCCTGGCGTGAGTCCCGCATGCCCTCTTCGCTGGCCGTTATGAAACGGTCGCGGTCCTCGGGCTCCAGTACGAACGATCCCTGCAGAATCACCATGCTCATGTCTGCTTTATAGCCTCCCTCAGCCGGGCCGCGGCTCCCGGCCTCATCTCGGCGGCCAGGAATTCGGCGAAGGTCGGCCGCCGCGAGCGGGGCGGCGGGACCAGGTCGGCGAGGAGCGGATCGTCGTCGCGCCACTGCCGGGATGGCCGCGACCATGACGACCACCTGTCGTAGGGCGTGCGCCGGTCCCCCGTCTGGGGCTCCGGCCCTGCGCCCGCCGCCCGCGCCGAACGCGCCTTGGCCGGCGCCCGGTCCCGCCTGGAGCGGTCAAGGGGCGGATCGGGCCTGGTGACCCGGCGGCTCAGTTCCTCGAACGCCGCCTGCACCTGCCGGAACGCTTCGGCGTCGCCGCCGGGAGCGTCGGGGTGGGCAGTACGGGCGCGCCGGAAGTAGGCCCGCTTGATATCGCTCAACGAGGCGTCCTCGGCAATGCCGAGCACGTCCCACGGGGTCCGTCCCGTGCTGCTCATTGCACATCCTTGTGTGGTCGTTGGCGTCCATGCCGTAGAAGCGGATCCATCCGCTCCCCGTACTTCTCGGATCGTCGGCCGGCCACTTGAGCACCCCGCCTAACGCGAAATCCCGAGCCCCACCGGCGACCCCGAACGGTGGGACGGTCGCTAGAGTCCGCGTTGCGATGTTCGACCAGACCGCCGCGCCGGAGCAGATCATCCGCACCGAGAGCCTGACCAAGGTCTACCCGCGGTCGGACTTCAAGGCCGTGGACGGACTGGACC
>JAKCDU010000069.1:0-12535 GCA_021838445.1 Actinomycetes bacterium
TCGAAAGTCTTACGACGCATCTCGGGCTCCAATCCGGCCGGGACCCCCCGGCCTGTTCCGCTTGTTTCAACACCCCCATTCTCCAGCCCCCCACCCAACCCCCATAAGAGCCCAAAGTCCCAGGATTGACGGGCCTTTCGGACTGGACTTCGGACCGGGCCGGCGACCGGGCCCGTGCCGCCTCAGGCGTGGTCCTGCGGATCGGGGGGGTACTGTCGGGCGCCCCAGCTGGCCATCTGCTCGTAGGTCTGCCAGCGCAGATCGGCGGTCTGCTGGGCCACCTGGAGCAGGCGGGCCGCCGTCGGCGGATCCTTCTCCTCGAGCTGCCCGAAGCGTCCCTCCGCCTCCCGGTACTCCGCGAGGGTCATTCGAGGCCGGGGCGAGTCGAGCAGGAACGGGTTGGCCCCCCTGCGCCGGGCGACCGGGTCGTACCGGAGCAACGGCCAGTGGCCGCTGGCGGCCGCCCGGTACTGCTGGTCGAGGGCGTGTCGGAGGTCATAGCCGTGGGATATGCATTGGCTGTAGGCGATCACTAGAGAAGGGCCTTCGTAGGCTTCGGCCTCGCGCAGAGCGGTCAGGGTCTGCTGGGGGTCGGCGCCCATGGCGACCCGGGCCACGTAGACGTTGGCCAGGGCGATGGCCTGCAGCGCCAGGTCCTTGGTGGGCATGGTCTTGCCGCCCGCCGCGAACTTGGCCACCGCCCCGAGCGGTGTCGCCTTGGACATCTGTCCGCCGGTGTTGGAATAGCCCTCGGTGTCGAGGACCAGCACGTTGACGTTGCGTCCGCTGGCCAGTACGTGATCGAGGCCACCCGAGCCGATGTCGTAGGCCCATCCGTCCCCGCCGATGATCCAGACGCTGCGGTGCAGCAGATGATCGACCACGCTGCGCAGATCATCGATGCCGGGTCCGTTCAACTCCTCGAGTCGCTCGTTGAGCCGGGCCAGGCGGTCCCGCTGATCCCGTCGCTCCGATTCGGAACGCTGGGGGGCCTGGAGGATTTGCTCGACCAGGTCGGCCCCCACGTCGGCTCGGACCTCGAGGAGGCGGCGCCGGGCGATCTCGGCCTGACGGTCGGCGGCCAGGCGCAGGCCCAGACCGAACTCGGCGTTGTCCTCGAACAACGAGTTGGACCAGGCCGGCCCTCTCCCGCCGGGACCGGTGGTCCACGGTGTGGTCGGCAGGTTTCCCCCGTATATGGAGGAGCATCCTGTGGCGTTGGCCACCACCAGGCGGTCGCCGAACAGCTGGGAGACCAGCTTTATGTAGGGCGTCTCCCCGCAACCGGCGCAGGCACCGGGGAACTCGAACAGAGGGTCGAGGAACTGGGCCCCCCGGACCGTGCCGAAATCGACACGGGAACGCTCCGCCGGGGCCAGTTTCTCGAAGAAGGCGATGTTGGCCCGCTCCACGTCTAGGATTGATTCCCGGTCGCCGAGGTTGATGGCCTTGATCTCGGAGGCCCCCGCCTGGGTGATCGGGCAACTCTCGACGCACAGACCGCAGCCTGTGCAGTCCTCCAGGTAGACCTGCAGGGTGAGGCGCGACCCTGGCAGACCCGGCCCTTTGAGTGGCGCCGACCGGAAGCCGGCCGGCGCCTCGCGCAGCGCGTCACCGTCGTAGAAGCGTGAACGGATGACGCTGTGCGGGCAGACGAAACTGCAGTTGCCGCACTGTATGCACAGCTCCGGCTCCCAGACCGCAACCCGATCGGAGATGTTCCGCTTCTCGTACCTGGCGGTCCCGCTCGGGTAGGTGCCGTCGGCGGGAAGGGCGCTGACCGGTAGCTCGTCACCCCGCCCGGCCATCATCACGGCGCTGACGCGCGCCACGAAGTCGGGCGCATCCGCGGGCACCACCGGGTGCCAGCCGCGCTTCGACGTTACGCGGCCCGGGACCGGTACCAGGTGCAGGCCACTCAGCGCCCGATCGACGGCCAGCATGTTCTTCGCCACCACGTCTGGGCCGCGTTTGCGGTACGTGTCGGTGATAGAGGATTTGATCCTGGCCACTGCCTCGTCGCGGGGCAGAACATCGGACAGGGCGAAGAAGCAGGCCTGCAGCACCGTGTTGGGTCGGCCCCGGAGGCCGGCCTCGCCGGCGATGCGGTCGGCGTCCACGGCGTAGACGACCAGATGCTTCTCCAGGATCTGCTCCTGGGTGGGACGGGACAGGGACTCCCACACATGCTCGGGCGCCAGTCGGGTGCTCAACAGGAGTGTCGCGCCCCGGCCGGCGCGCTCGAGAACCTCAGGGCGCTCCAGGAACGCTGCCTGGTGGCAGCCTACGAAGCCGGCGTCGGAAACCAGATAGGGGGCGCGTATCGGATCAGGCCCGAAGCGCAGGTGGGAAACGGTCTGCGAACCGGACTTCTTGGAGTCGTAGACGAAGTAACCCTGGGCGTGGAGCCCGGTCGCGCCGAGGATCTTGATGGTGTTCTTGTTGGCCCCCACGGTGCCGTCCGACCCGAGACCGAAGAACACCGCTCGCCGGGTGCCGGTCGGCTCGATGTCGAGGCCGGCGTCATAGGAGATGCTGCTGTGTGAGACGTCGTCGTCCACCCCTACCGTGAATCGGCGCTTGGGTCGGTCGCTACGCAGCTCGTCGAAGACCCCCGCGGCCATACCCGGGGTGAACTCCTTGGACGAGAGCCCGTACCGACCGCCGATGACGACGGGCAGGCGGTCGCGCTCGCCGTCGGTGTAGGAGTCGCTCAAAGCCGCCAGCACATCCAGCAGAAGCGGCTCGCCGTACGACCCCGGCTCCTTGGTGCGGTCCAGTACCGCCACCGCTTTTACAGTCGGCGGTAGAGCGTCGAGAAGCTGGCGCGCCGGGAAGGGCCGGTAAAGCCGGACCTGGGCGACCCCCACCCGCTCCCCCCGACCGCACAGGTACCGGGTCGTCTCGGCCAGGGTCTGGCCCGCCGAGCCCATCACCACCACCACCCGCTCGGCTTCGGGGTCGCCGGAGTAGTCCACGACCCGGTATGCCCGCCCGGTCCGCTCGCCGAGGAGCTCCATCATTGCCGTGACGGTCCCCGGCAACCGGGCGTAGTACGGGTTCACCGCTTCGCGGGCCTGGAAGAAGGTGTCGGGGTTGTGGGCCGTACCCCGTACGAACGGATTGTGCGGTGACATGGCCCGCTGACGATGCTGCCGGATGAGGTCTTCGGGTACGAGGTGGGCGAGGTCCCCGTCGTCGAGGTGCTCCAGGGAGTTCAGCTCGTGCGAGGTACGGAACCCGTCGAAGAAGTGCAGGAATGGAATCCGGGCCCGCAGGCTGGCGGCGTGGGCGACGAGCGCCAGGTCGTGGGCCTCCTGGACCGAGGCCGATGCCAGCAGGGCGAACCCCGTCTGGCGGACGGCCATCACGTCGGAGTGATCCCCGAATATCGACAGCGCCTGTGTGGCCACTGAGCGAGCCGCCACGTGGAACACCACCGGGGTCAGCTCGCCGGCCATCTTGTACATGTTCGGGATCATCAGCAGCAGGCCCTGCGACGCCGTGAAGGTGGTTCCGAGCGCGCCGCCCTGCAGCGCCCCGTGCAGGGCGCCGGCGGCCCCCGCCTCGCTCTGCATCTCGACGACCTCGGGTACCGCACCCCACAGGTTGGGGCGGCCCTGAGCCGACCATTCGTCGGCCAATTCGGCCATGGGCGACGACGGCGTGATGGGGTAGATGCTGCATACTTCGCTGAGCCGGTAGGCGATCGACGCGGCGGCGTGGTTGCCGTCGACAGTGATGCGCATCAAAGCCCTGCTCGGGTGTCGGGGGCGGGGTGAAACGCCCACGGCGGGTCCGCCTGCCCCTCGGCGACCATGTCGATGGCATGGACCGGGCACTGCTCGGCGCAGGTTCGACAGCCGGTGCAGCGGTCGTAATCGAAGCGGTAACGCCGGCCCGGGCCGAGCTTGATCACGGCGTCCTCGGGGCAGGCACCGAGGCACCCGTCACACTCGCAGCAGTTGCCGCAGGACAGGCAGCGCCCGGCTTCGTAGAGGGCGTCGTCGGGCCCGAGGGTGCCCACCACCTCGGAGAAGTCAGTCAGTCGCTGCTCGGGTTCGAGCTCGGCGGCTCGACGGATCGCCGCGTCTCCGAAGTACCACAGGTTCAAAGTAGCGAAGCCGGCCCGCGGCCGGTCGATCCCGGTCCGGCGGCCGTCGGAGCGCAGCCACGAGTCGATCTCGCGGGCGGCGCGCCGGCCGTGGCCGACCGCGACAGTCACGGTACGCTCGGCGGAGACCATGTCGCCCCCGGCGAAGACGCCGGGGGCCCCGGTCATGAGCGAATCGGACACGCGCACGGTGCCTCGGCTGTCGACCTCCACGCCCGGGACCGAGCGGAGGAGCTCGGTGTCGCTCTCCTGCCCGACGGCGAGGATGAGGCTGGACGCGTCGAGGGTCTCGAAGCGGCCCGTGGGCCGGGGCCGCCCGGACTCGTCCAGCTCCATGATCTCCACCCGCAAATGGCCGCCATCGAAAGCGCTGACCGTCCGTAGCCAGTTGAGACGGACTCCTTCCCGCTCGGCCTCGCGGGTCTCCTCCTCGTGGGCCGGCATCTGGTCGCGGGTACGGCGGTACACCACCACGGCCTCGTCGGCGCCGAGGCGCCGGGCCGTGCGGGCCGCGTCCAGGGCGGTGTTGCCCCCGCCGTAGACCGCCACCTTCCTGCCGATCTCGGGGGGCTGCCCAGACGCCACATCCCTGAGGAACGAGACCGCGTCGATCATGGTTCCGGCGTCCATGGCCGGTATGTCGATCCGCTTCGACAGGTGGGCGCCGACCGCGACGAACACGGCGTCGAATCGGCCCTCGACGCGCTCGGCCTCCAGGTCGCGGACGTGGTGGCCGCTGACGAACACCGCGCCGAGCGACTCGAGCCGGTCGACCTCACCTTGGAGGACCTCCCTCGGCAAGCGGTAGGCCGGGATCCCGTAGCGCATCATTCCGCCCGGCGCCGGGCCGGCGTCACGCACCTCGACCTCGTGGCCTCTGCGCAGCAGGTGGTAGGCCGCCGACAGCCCGGCCGGCCCGGCTCCGACGACGAGAGCTCGCTTTCGGGTGGGGACCGGGGCCGGATCGAACCGCCAGCCGCGCTCTAGAGCCAGGTCGCCGAGGAAGCGTTCCGCGGCGTGGATGGACACCGCGGCGTCGAGGTGACGCCGGTTACAGGTGCTCTCGCAGGGGTGATAGCAGACCCGGCCGTGAATAGCCGGGAAGGGGTTGTCCACAGTGAGGGTGCGCCACGCCTTCTCGTACCTTCCGGCCTGTACCTCGGCCAGGTATCCCTGTATGTTCTCCCCGGTCGGGCAGGCCTCATTGCAGGGCGGCAGGAGATCCACATACACGGGCCGGCTGCTGCGGGTGGGACCGGACCAGGGGCGACCCTCGAGCAGATCCGGCAGACGGGTCAGGTCCTCTGGTGAGTTCGGCGGCCGGTCCGGGGTTGAGCCTCTCGGGGGCTGCGGACGGGGTGAGGGCGGGATCACGCCTTCCGACGGTACGATCCGCCGGTCCCGCCGCCTACAGCCATTGGTCCCAAAACGCGAGGCCCCGGCCGGCCCGGCCAGCCCCTGCTCCCGGCCGGCCCCTGCTCCCGGCCGGCCCACTAGTCTCAGCCGGCCCAGTACTCTTAGCCGGCCCGGTACTCCGGTGGCATCAGTAGCTGAACTGGGCGACGAGGTCGCGAAGCTCGGCTGCAGTCTGAGCCAGCGACGCCGCGGCGCGGAGGCTGGTGTTGGTGCCGACCGTGGTCTTGGCCGCCGAGTCGGCGACGGCGGTGATGCTGGCGGCGATCTCGTGGGTCCCGCTGGCCGCCTCGACGACGTTCCGGCCGATTTCGGAGCTCGTGGCCGTCTGCTCCTCCACCGCCGCCGCGATGGCGGCCTGGGACTCGCTGATCTTCTCGATGATGTCGCTGATGCGTTCGATGGAGTTGGCCGTCTCCGCGGCGTCGACACGCACGGCCTCTATCCGGGTGGTGATGTCCTTGGCCGCGTTGGCCGCCTGGTCGGCGAGCTCCCTGACCTCGTTGGCCACGATGGAGAATCCCTTCCCGGCCTCGCCGGCCCGGGCCGCCTCGATGGTCGCGTTGAGGGCGAGCAGGTTCGTCTGGTCGGCGATGTCGGTGATGGCCTTGACAGTCTCGCCGATCTCGGTGGACGACGAGCCGAGCCGCTCGACGGTGTGGTTGGTGACCCGGGCCAGGGCCACGGCCTCGGCCGCCACCTCCGCGGCCTGGGCCGCGGTGCGGGAGATCTCATGGATGGACGCCGACATCTGCTCGGTTCCCGCGGCAACGGTCTGCACGTGGTTGGAGACCTGGGCGGCCGCGGCAGAGACCGAGCTGGCCTGCTGCGCCGTCTGCTCGGCGTGGCCGGCCATCTCCTGGGAAGCGGCCGACAGCTGGTCGGAGGCCCCGGCCAGGGTGTCGGAGTGGGTGGCGATGCTCGCCATGGCCGTCCGGAGGCGCTCGACGACCTGATTCAGCGCCCGTGACATGGCCCCCGTCTCGTCGCTCGAGTCGATGGCCGAGGACCTGGTGAGGTCACCATGGGACACCCCGTCGAGCATGTCCATCGTTTCGCCCAACGGTCGGGTCACCGAAAGGGTTATGACCGCCGCCAGGCCCACCGCCAAGGTCACGGCCAGACCGGCGATCAGCAGGAGGACCACGCGTGACGAGTTGGCCGAGCTGTGCGAGCTGCTGTCGGCTGCTGCGGCTTCTTTGACCGCGGTGGCCACGATGGCGCTCAGAGGAGTCGACACGGTGTGGAAGGCCAAGTTGCCGACGGCCTGGTTGGCCCGGGCGATCTGCCCCGCCCGGAAAGCCTGGGCGGCCAGGTCGGCGGTGGCCATGTACTGTTCGAAGGCCTGGTTGGCGGTGGCCAGTTGGGACTTCTGTGACGCAGCCAGCGGCAGCGTGGCCAGGGACGCCGAACCCTGCCGGTAGGCCGCGGCATCGCTGGCCAGTTGCGACTGGTCGCCACTGGCGTCTTGGTGGGAGGCGTAGTCGTAGGCGACCGAGTTGGCGTCGACGGCCACCGCCAGAGCGCTCTCCGAAAGGCTCTGGGTCTGCTCCACCTGTTGGACGAAGCGGTTCGACCTCTGGGTCCCCGCCGACCAGGAGCTGTCGGCGACGAGCCCCAGGGCCACCACCACGACCAGGAGCGCCGTGAGGGTCGCAAACGCTGCCCCCAGCCTCACCGAGAGTCTCAGATTTCGAATGTTCATGTCCTGCCCTCGCCTGGGGTAACTGGATGCTCAATGCGAGCCGGTCGCCGCTCGACGCCCGCGGCGGGCGCGGCGACCAGGTCGCTCATGTACTCGGAGTCCGAGTAGCACGCATTGATTGGTTGTGTGAGGACAGAGGGGAATGGGCGCGAACGCACTACGGCCCGGTCCCGTCCGACCACGCAGAGTGGCGCGCGGCTGTGGCTGGCGGAGCCGATCAGGTGAATCCGGGCGGACCGCCTACCGGTCGACCCGTCCATATTCCGAACCGGCGTGCCGGATGAGTGGTTTCGACCGTCGCGTCCGTTTTACCGGCCGGGCCGTGGGGTACCTTGATGGTGCTGTCGAATCTGCCCCTTTCGACAGCAATCGCCGGGAGCCGCTCCCGTGTCCCCGCCCCTTCGACCGGGAGCGGCCTCGGCATCCCCCCACCGCGAAGTCTGGGCGGCACCGTACCCTTTTCCCCAACATGACCCAACCAGCCCGTCATCCCGGCCCGCCCGCGGCCGGTGACCCTTTGGGCGCGGCTCGGGCCACGGGTATCCCCCCCAGGCGCTACCTGATCCTCGCAGTGTGCTGCATGAGCCTGCTCATAGTGGGCTTGGACAACACGATCGTCAACGTGGCGCTCCCGTCGATCCGTTCCGATCTGCACACTTCGGTGTCGGGCCTGCAATGGACCGTCGACGCCTACACCCTGGTGCTCGCCAGCTTGCTGATGCTGTCGGGTTCCACCGCCGATCGTGTCGGCCGGAAGCTGACGTTCCAGGTCGGCCTGGTCCTGTTCAGCCTCGGTTCCTTCCTGTGCGGTGTGGCCCCGTCGGTCGGCGCCCTCGTCGCCTTCAGGATCGTTCAGGCCATCGGGGGTTCCATGCTCAACCCGGTGGCCATGTCCATCATCACCAACACCTTCACCGACCGGCGGGAACGGGCCCAGGCCATCGGCGTTTGGGGTGCCGTCGTCGGCTTGAGCATGGCCCTCGGGCCGGTCGTCGGGGGAGCCCTCGTGACCTCGGTGGGATGGCGCTTCATCTTCTGGATCAACGTGCCCATAGGACTTCTGGCCTGCGCGCTCACCGCCCGCTACGTGCCCGAGTCACGGGCCCCCCGTGCCCGGCGGTTCGATCCGGTGGCCCAGGCCCTACTCGTGGTGATCCTGGCCAGCGTCACCTTCGGGATCATCGAAGGGCCGCGCCACGGCTACTCGTCGCCGCTCATCCTGGGCACCTTCGCCGTTGCCGGGGTTGCTCTCGCCGTCTTCGTGCCCTACGAGAGGCGTCGCCTGGAGCCGCTGATCGACCTCCGCTTCTTCGGCAGCGCGCCGTTCAGCGGGGCGACGGCGGTCGCCGTGGCCGCTTTCGCCGCCCTGGGCGGCTTCTTGTTCATGAACACCCTCTACCTCCAGGAGTCTCGGGGGCTGTCAGCGCTGGGCGCCGGTCTCGACACGCTGCCGATGGCCGGTATGACGGTGCTCCTGGCCCCGGTGTCGGGCCTGGTCGTCGGCCGTCGGGGAGCCCGGCCGTCCCTGGTGGTCGCCGGGTTGTTCCTGACCGCCAGCGCGCTGGTCCTCACAGAGGTGAGCCGCACCACACCGTTCGCCTGGCTGTTCCTCGCCTACGCCCTGTTCGGCATCGGCTTCGGGGTGGTCAACGCGCCGATCACCAACACCGCGGTGTCCGGGATGCCCGACAGCCAGGCGGGGGTCGCCGCCGCGGTCGCGTCCACCAGCCGCCAGGTCGGCCAAACCATCGGGGTGGCCGTGCTGGGCGCGCTGGCCACCGCCGGGCTGCACGGCTCGCTGGCCTCCGGCCTGCCCGCCGCCACCCATGCCGGGTGGTGGATCATCGCCGGGTGCGGTGTCACGGTCCTCACCGTCGGTCTGCTCACCACGACGGGCTGGGCGACGGCCACCGCCGAACGGGTCGCCTCCCTTCTGAAGGACCCCCAGGGACCGGACCGCTCCGAGAGCCGGCCGATGGCCGGGCCGCCTCGCCCGGCCCGTTCAGGTCCTCGGTAGCGCGACCGGAGGATCGACACCAGGTTCTTCGCCGCGGCCCGCCGGGCCACCAGGGTCCAGCGCCAGATAGCCGGCGTTGGGCAGGTGGGGGGCCGGTCCGCTCAGATGGACCCAACCCTGGCGGCCCAAGTCGTCGAGCCCGGCCTGGAGGGACATCCCGTGGCCGACCACCACCAAGGTGGCGCGGTCTGCGAGTCTCCCGCCGATGAACTCGGCCACCCGGCGCCCCGCCTCGCTAAGAGTCTCCCCTCCGCCGCGGCGCAGTTCCCTCGCTTCGGCACCGCCGCCGGCCCACAACCGGTATTCGCCGGGGAAGCGGGCCAGCACCTCGTCCCGGGTCAACCCCTCCCAGCGCCCCACGTCGACCTCGCGCAAGGCGCGCTCGACCCTGCCGCAGGCGCCGATGGCGCGACCCACCACCTCGGCCGTCTGGCGAGCCCGGAGCAGATCACTGGACCACAAGTGCACCGGTGCCGAGGCGCAGATGGGCAGCTGCGAGGCCAGCTTCTCAGCCAGGGCCTCGGCCTGCTCCCGGCCCATCCTGTCGAGGGGCACGTCAGCCCAACCCTGGAAGCGGCCCTCGGCGTTCCAGGCGGTACGGCCGTGGCGGGCTACGACCAGCACCGCCCTAGTACATCATCCGGTGGTCGAGGTAGTGCTTGAACTCGATGAGGTTCCCCGACGGGTCCTGCAGGACGAAGGTCAGGTGCTCCTCGACGCGGCCCTCGAACCGGGTCTGGCAGGGGGAGAACATCGTCATGGCGCGGGTCTCGGCACAGCGCCGAACCGCGTCGAAATCGGCGCGGTCCCGGAAGGTGACCCCGAAATGGCGGGGGTACATCTGAGGCTCGCGGTCCCACCTGTCCGAGAGATGGCACACGACCTGGTCGCCGAAGAAGTTGAGGGTGATGCGATCGTCATACCGGCGGGCCAGATGGCAACCCAGCTTGGTCACGTAGAAATCCTGGGCCTCGTCGAGGTCGCGGGCGGGCACGGCCAGGTGGAACACGTCTCGCGCTTCACACACGGCTTCGCTCGCGTTCGAACAGGGTCAGGGTGTCGGAGCGCAGACCGAGGCGCAGCGTCTCGAGGCCGACCACGTCGGAGGGGGCCACGTTGCCCAGGTTCACGTTGGTGCCGACCAGTTCGATGAAGCGGGTTTGGAGCTCCTTGGTGGGGGCCTCGAAGAGAATCCGGTCGAGGTCGGTACCGCTACCCAGGAGGGCCTCGACCAGGTCCTCCCGTGGGGTCCCGTCGGGCCGGCAGATGCCGCTGCGGCCGCTCTCGCGGGCCTCGGTGATGATCTTGTGGGCCCCGGCGGCGAGGTCGCTCTCGATGGCCTCCACCAGTTGCCCGGCGGTGAGCGCCGACGCCCGCCCGGCATCTTTGAAACCGACCTCGGAGAAGACGGTGAACTCCTCGGCGCAGCGCCGGATGTAGGCGGCCTTGTCCGCCGACCCCATCTCCACCGTTCCGTTGGACACCTCGATGTAGCGGCAGTCGCAAAGCCGGCACAGGGTCAGGAAGGACTCGAAGCGGTCCTGGTAGACGAACTTCTCGAACAGGGTCCCGCCGAAGTACCAGCCGATGTCGAAGGATCGAAGGACGTCGAACTTGCGCTCGATGTCGGGGGTGACCAGCGCCGTTCCCCAGCCGAACTTGACCACGTCGATGTACGGAGCGCCCGACGCGATCCCATCGGCGAAAGCGCGTTGAGGTATCCCGTTGTCGATGACCATGGTGAGGCCGCTCTGTCGGGGCCTGGCGCTTCGATCGGGGAGGTCGAGGAAGAGGGAGTCCATCGGGATGTGTTCCTTTGCTGCTCGGGGCTCAGCGGATGGTGGGACGGGTTGAGAGGGTGGCCAGGGACGGCACCAGGGCGCGCTTGACCTTGCCGGTCGGACCGGCGGGCAGTGACCGGGCGACAAGCACCTCGGCGGGGTGTTTGAAGCGGCTCAGGTGGGACCGGCATCGCTCGAGAAGGTCGGCGGCGAGGGTGTCGGCGTCGATGTCGGTGTCGGGCGCGGGGAGCACGTAGGCGACCGGCTCCTCGCCGACGGTGGAGTGTGGTCGGGCCACCACCACGGCCGCCACCACCCGGCAGTCGCCGAGGAGCACGTCTTCGACCTCGCGGGGCTGAACTTTCTCCCCACCCCGGTTGATGACGTCACCGTCGCGTCCGACCAGGTGCACGTAGCCGGCGGCGTCGACGCGTCCGAGGTCACCGGTGTCCAGCCACCCGTCGGGGCCGCCGGCCGCCCGGCTGGTCCAGCGTCGGTCCTCGAATCTCCAGTACACGGGGGTCACCCGTTCCCCCCGGATCTGCACCCGGTCGCCGAGGACCCGCAGCTCGACGTCGACCGGTCGTCCGACCGAACCCGGGCGAACATCGCCGAGGGGATTGGCGGTTATCTGGCTGGCCGCCTCGGTCATCCCGTAGGTCTCGACCACCGCGATCCCCGTCGCCGCCTCGAAGCGCTCCCGCACCGCCGGGGGGAGAGGAGCTGATGCCGACCGGGCCAGGCGCACCTTCCCGGCATGGGGCGACGGCCGGGTGACCGATCCCAGGATGGACAGGATGGCCGGAACCAGGTTCAGCCACGTCGCCCCCCGGCCGTGCACCGTCGACCAGAACGAGCGCCGGGAGAAGTGGTCGTCGACGATGATGGTGCTGCCCGACACCAGGGCCGACAGCACCCCGACCACCAGCCCGTTGATGTGGAACAGCGGCAGAGGCGAGTATCCCCGCTCCCCGGCGTCGAGGCCGAGCTCCCGGGCCACGCCCTCGGCGGTGAGCAGCAGCTGCGCTTCGGTCAGGGGCACGATCTTCGGTGCCCCGGTCGTGCCCGAGCTGGCCATGAGCGCCGACACCCGTTCGGGGCGGTCGGGCAGGTCGGCTCCGGGGCGCCTGCTCCCGCCCCGCCGGGTCAGTTCCCGCCGGCCGGCCGTCCACCCCTCGATGTCCCCCGGATGGGTCATGTCGGGGCCGACCACCAGCGACCTCAGGCCGAGGGCGGCGACTCTGGCCTCGATGTCGGGGCCGGGTGAGCCGGGATCGAGCGGAGCGACCACCACGCCCGCGGCGAGAGCGGCGCAGAAGTTGGTGGCCATGGCGACGGGATCGGCGAGGGCCAGACCTACGGGGCCCTCCAGTCCGCTGGCCGCCCAGCGCTCCGCCTGGTCGGCCACCTCTGACCAGGTCACTCCCTCGCCGCTGGCTCCTTCGATGATGGCTAGGCGGTCGGACCGACCGCTGCTGTCCAGTCGGCCCGGCCCCTCCAGCGGG
>JAKCDU010000069.1:12635-14729 GCA_021838445.1 Actinomycetes bacterium
GGCCCCTCCAGCGGGGCTTTCCCTTCCAGACGGCTGCGCTTTTCCAGCAGGTCGGTGACGGTCAACATGTTGCGAGCGCCTTTCTGGTCGAGTGCCGCTTCACCTCGGTGCGCCACGGGCGCCCGGCCAGGCCGAGCGACAGCGGTGTGCGGCGCACCGCCACCGACACGGCCGTGGCCCCTCCGACGGTGATCAGGTAGCCGAGGACGGTCGCCGCCAGCGGCGGGACCCGCTGGCCGACGTTGCCGAAGCCGGTGTAGTCGGTGAGGAAAGCCAGCACCAGCGGGTGGGCCAGGTACACCCCGAAGGAGGCGTCCGACAGGAGCTCGACCAAGCCCTGGTGGCGGCGACTCCCGCTGGCCCAGCGCGACCCGGCGATGTAGACGGCGATGAGCGCGGCGGCGCAGCTGAGGACCATGCCCGGCTGGGTGACCTGGTCGGCGGTGCGGGGGGCCATGGACCGCAGCTGAACGGCGTAGACCGCCAGCGCCCCGATGGCGCAGGCCACGGCGAGGCGCAGCAGCAGGCGTCCGTGGGTGTCCACGAAGCGTTGGATACGGGGCAGGTGGACCGCCGCGTAGCAGCCGCCGAGCACGTACATGGCGTAGGTGGGCAGCAGCTCGTAGGCGTGGTCCCAGAACCACCGGCCGGTTCCGCCGGGGGAGGGCACGTAGGCGACGAGCCCGAGCCATGTCAGGTTGAGGGCGCTGACCGCGACCAGACACATCAGCGCCCGGTCGGCGCTGCGCCTCACGAAGCGCAGGATCAGGGGGAAGGCCAGGTAGAGCTGCACGGTCACCAGCAGGAAGTACAGGTGGTATTCGGCTCCACCGTTGAGGAGGTCCCACCCGAACACGGCCAGCGACGGATGCTGCCGGGCCGGCCCCAGCACCGAGTAGGCGTAGTAGATACCCGACCAGACCAGGTAGGGCACGACCACGAAGGTCACCCGGCGGCGCCAGAAGGACCGGAGCCGCAGCGGTCGGCGCCACGTCGAGTACACCAGCACGAAGCCGGTGAGGGCGAAGAACACCTCCCGCCCGTACTGCAGGAGCATCATCAGGCCCGCCACGCCCCGATTGTCGGGCTGTTCGGTGAAGGCCAAGACGTGGACCGCGATCACCGCCCCGAAGGTGAGCAGGCGGACCACGTCGAGCTGGAAGAGGTGGCCGCGGTCTACGGCCGGGCGGGATCCGACCGCCTGGGGGGCCGTAGCCGTCATGGGCGCCATGGGTTTCGATGTTTCCTCTGGAAGCTGAAAGCGGGGCCGACAGTGGCTGAGAGGTTCCTGAGAGATTTAGTTACCCCGCCCGCCCGCCGCTCAACCGCCGCCGCGACGGCCCCGGTTTGTGCGCCGGGCGCCCCGGGTACGCCTGACACATGGCCAGTTCGACCAGGATCGTGCCCGTCTCCCCTTCACAACTGGTGGAGACCGTCGCCGATTACCTCTCCGACCCGCTCCGACATCTACCCGATCGCCTCCCCGACCGGGTCGAGTTGACGGCCGGCATCAACGACCTCTCTGGCCTCCTGCGGAGTCTGCCCGACATGGCGGGTTCGGCGGTGGATGACCTGTCCGGGCGCTTCCGGGGGCTTCCGGACATGGCGGGTTCGGCGGTGGATGACCTGTCCGGGCGATTGCGGGGGCTTCCGGACATGGCGGGTTCGGCGGTGGATGACCTCGGCTCCCGGGCCGCCCGTCTGGGCCAGCGGGTGGGCCACCCCGGAGCCTCCAAGCGCCGTTCCCGCCGCCGGCCCACCTGGATGGCGGCCGTGGTCGCAGTGATCGCCGGGCTGGGAATCCTGGCCCTGGTTCGCTCCGGTCGCCGGACCGGCGAAGGGCCGTCCGCCACCGACTCCGACACCGCCACCGACTCCGACACCGCGTCCGACCCGGTTGAGGTCGCAGGCTCAGCAGGAGGAGCCCCCGGCCCAGCCGGCGCGGACAGCCCGGTCGATGGCCGGGCGCCCAGCGCTCAGCGTTTGGGGGGCAGGGGAATGAAGCCGGAGGTCCGCTGCATGTAGTCCCGGTACCCCGGGCGGCGATCCGCGAGGCTCTTCTCCAACAGCCCCTTACCGCTCTTGTAGTAGAGG
>JAKCDU010000113.1 GCA_021838445.1 Actinomycetes bacterium
CAGAGCGCGCCGAGACCCCTCGATCGGGCTTTGGGTATCCGCATCGCAGGTATCGGCGGTACGGGTGTGGTCACGGCAGCTCATCTGCTTGGGCGGGCTGCGCTCTTGGAAGGGCTCGAGGTGTGGGGCCTCGACCAGACTGGTATGGCCCAGAAGGCGGGCCCTGTCATCTCCGACCTCCGCATCGGGCCCGGTGCCTCGGAACGCTCGAACCGCTTGGGCGCGGGGGAGACCGACCTCCTTCTCGCCGCCGACCTCTTGACTGCGGTCAGTCCCACTGTGCTCGACTCCCTCTCGACCGATCGAACAGTCCTGGTGGGATCGACCACCGCGACCCTTAGCGGGCCCATGATCCTCGGTACGATTCCGCGTCGGATGCCCAGCGCCGATCTCGAGGAGGCGCTGCGCCGATCGGTTCGCACCGGTAGGTCCACGTTCGTGGACGGTGTCGAGTTGGCCCATGCCGCCGGGTCTCCCGCCTCGACGGCCAACGTGGCATTGCTTGGCGTGGCCAGCGGGCTCGGGGAGCTTCCCGTGTCGGAGATCGCTCTGATGCGGGCCATCGAGGTGACCGGAGTGGCGGTACAGGCCAATCTCGCCGCTTTCAGAGCGGGTAGGGCGTGGACGTCCGGGTGCGAAGATGCGCAGGACCCACGTCCGGTCGGCGGACCCGGCGACCCCACTTCCGAGTATGCGCTACCGGCCGCCTACCGAGCGGATATCGCCGACTTCGCAGATGACCTCGTCGGCTACCAGAACCAGAGGCTCGCGGAGACGTTCCTCGCACTGGTGTCGGAGACGTGGGGGGCTGAGGAGCGGGCCGGCGGGGACGGGCAGTTCGCCGCCGCTGTCGCCTTTGGCTACCACAAGCTCTTGGCTTACAAGGACGAGTACGAGGTGGCCCGGTTGCTTCTCGAGCATCCGGCCGCGAGGGGATCCACGACCTGGCTCCTCCATCCACCGCTGCTGCGGTCTCTTGGGCTCGATCACAAGCTCCGACTCGGGGATTGGAGCCGCCCCGTGCTGGCTGGTCTCCGCCGAGCACGGGTGCTGCGCGGCCGCAAGATCGATCCATTCGGCCGCACCCGCCTCAGACGAGAAGAACGCCGCCTCCCGGTCGAGTACGCCGTCGCCATCCACTCGATTCTCGGCTCGGTCACGAGTGCAAGCCTCGAACTGGCCACCGAGATCGCGCTCCTCCCGGACCAAATCCGTGGATTCGAAGGGGTCAAGGATAAGGCCATCAGCGCCTACCGGTCGGCGTTCACCGAGAAGATGACGGCCTTCGAGACTCTGGCATCTACATCTGCGCCGGTCTGACATCCCAACGCCTGGCCTGCTCGTACACCAGGGCTGTGCGGGCATCCACGACATCACCTCGGCTGGTCACGTGCTCGAGCACGAAATCGCGGAGGGCGCCGACGTCACTCACCGCCACCTCCACGATGAAGTCGTCCACCCCGCTGACGGTGGATACCGCCAGCACTCCGACTATCTCCAGCATCTCACGCTGAAAGGCCCGGACCGATGCTGTCGTCTTGGGTTGGAGGCGCACGCTGATCATGGCCCGGATCGGCCTTCCCATGGCGGCCGGATCGACATCGGCGTGCCAGCCCAGGATCACCCCCGATGACACGAGGGCCCTGATGCGCTCCAGGCACGTCGACTGGGCTATACCGACAGCCTCTGCCAGCTCCTTGTTGGTTCGTCTCGCATTGGCCTGCAGGAGCGTCAGCAGTTTGTGGTCGATGTCGTCGAGGGCCGAGACCCGCTTATCACTCATCAGTGCGCGGTTCCGTCGTAACCGGGACACGTCGCCGTGGCGGGAATGAAATGTGCGTCGGCCGACCCGATAGAAGGGGTGACCGACTCCGGCAATGTCGTGTCCGGCGGTCTCAACGAGCAATCGTCCTTTGGGTCATGAGCAGGTCAACCCGGAGCACCACCAGACTCTGCCGTCCCAGGACCCGGGGGTTGCGGTCAACACGCGGGGACTTCCCCCGTCGACCAGGAGCGCCGGTTCGCCGAAGCGCTCGGTCCCGGCTCCCACAGGTGGATCACGTAGAAAGGTTACTGATTCCGACGTGGTGAAGCGCCTCCTGGGCGCGTGCATCGGTCGCTTGGCTACTTGGCCACGAGGGCCTGCAACTCGTCGAGACGGTCCAGGATGGCCTTGAGGCCGCCCTCGGAGTGCACGTCGAGGCGGTCGAGGATGGTCTCGGTGTCGGCGAAGGTGTGATCGGCCCGGGCGTCGGAGGCGGCGCTCTGGACGCTCTGTCCCACCATGATCACCGAGAGCAGGACCAGCTGGATGAACGTCTGGGCGATCCACGAGACGATGAGGATGAGCCCGGCTTTGGTGAGCAACGAGGGCACCGAACTGTTACTGAGGACGCCGGCCTGCACCAGGATGGCGGGCAGGCTGGTCAGGGCGATCAGGGTGAACAGATAGGCGCAGGCCATCGTGCCGACGCCCCGGGTGAGGACCACGGCCACCTTGGCGTTGAATCCCTCGACCTCCGCCAGGTCCTTCCTCAATCCCCGGATGCTGACGACGCCGGTTACGTGGTGGAGGGTCTTTACGGGTCCCCGGTGCTTTTGTTCGGTCATAGCGGCAGATTAAGTGACATCACAGGGAGCGTCCTCGATGGTGGCGGCCGCTAGAAAGGGGCCCGTGGACTTCAACCCCGTCGAGGACTCCGAAGCGATCCGACTGGCCATTCGGCGACTCTGCGCCGACTTCGGCGACGCCTACTGGCGATCGTGCGACGAGGGTCACCGCTTCCCCTAC
>JAKCDU010000114.1 GCA_021838445.1 Actinomycetes bacterium
CGGCGGTCGTCGAGGCGTTCGAGGGAACGCACCCGCTTGGCCGCCTCCACCCAGACCGAGTAGCGCGACTCGGCTTCCACCTCGATCTCCCGGATGGCCCGCTCGGCCCGCTCCACGGCGTCGGCCATGCGGTCCTCGTGGGCCCGGGCCGACACGAACGACTGGCGATCGGTCGGCACCACCGAGATGGCCACCGCCCGGTAGGCGCCGCGGGCGGCGTCCAGGGCGACATGGGCCTGGTGGAGCCGGTGGTTGACCTCGGCCATCTGCTGGCGGGCCAGTTCCTCCTGGGCCCGACGGGCCCGCAGAGCCGAGTGGAGGCTGAACACGTAGCGTTTCATGCGGCGACACCTCCAGCGGGAGCCGGTAGGGCGGCGAGGGTGACGGCGCTCGTGGCGGGGTGGGCCGAGGCATGAGCCGGAGCGTTGGCGGCGGGCGGCGTGGCGATGGCGGCGGGCCGCGGGAGGGCGGCGGGTGCCGGGGTGGTCCCGATCGCCGGGGCGGCGGCGCCAAGGGTTTCGGCGAGGAGGGACCACGACTCGTCGGCAGGGACGATGCGGTGCTTGTCCTGGCGCAGGAAGGCGTCGAGCTGCGGCTTGATGGCCACCGCCCGGTCGACCAGCGGGTTGGCGCCGGGCACGTAGGCCCCGATCTCGATCAGGTCTTTGGTGTCGCGGTAGGCGGCCAGCAGCCGGCGCATCTCGTTGGTCAGCTCCCGCTGACCGGGGTTGGTGATGGCCCCCTCCACCCGGGACACCGAGTCGAGCACCTCGATGCTCGGGAAGTGGCCGGAGGTGGCCATGCGCCGGGACAGCACCACGTGGCCGTCGAGGATGGAGCGGGCGGCGTCGGCGATGGGTTCGTTCATGTCGTCACCGTCGACGAGCACGGTGTAGAGCCCGGTGATCGACCCGGTCTCGGCGGCCCCGGCCCGCTCGAGCAGGCGGGGCAACAGGGAGAACACCGACGGCGGGTAGCCGCGGGTGGCCGGCGGCTCCCCGGCGGACAGGCCGACCTCGCGCTGGGCCATGGCGAAACGGGTGAGGGAGTCCATCATGAGGACCACGTCGAGTCCCTGGTCGCGGAACCATTCGGCGATGCGGGTCGCGGTGAACGCGGCCCGGATGCGGACCATGGCCGGCTCGTCGGAGGTGGCCACGACCACGACGGAGCGGGCCAGGCCCTCGGGACCGAGGTCGTGGTGGATGAACTCGTTGACCTCCCGGCCGCGCTCGCCGACGAGGGCCAGCACGGCCACCGAGGCGTTGGTGCCCCGGGTGATCATGGACAGGAGGCTGGACTTGCCGACCCCGGAGCCGGCGAAGATGCCGAGGCGCTGGCCCCGACCGCAGGGGATCATGGTGTCGAGGGCCTTGACGCCGAGTCCGAGCTGGCGGTCGACGAGGTCGCGCCGCAGCGGGTGCGGTGGGGCGCCGTCGACTCCCACCTCCTCCCACTCGCCGTCGAAGGGCCGCCCGTCGATGGGACGGCCGAGACCGTCGAGGACCCGGCCGAGCAGGCCCGGGCCGACCATCACCGACAGCGGGCCGCCGGCGGCCTCGACCCGGTCGCCGTAGCGGACCCCGGTCAGGTCGCCGAGGGGCATGCAGGCCAGGCTCGAACCTTCCACCGCCACCACCTCGGCGTCGAGGACGCCGCCGGCGCGGTAGATGCGCAGGGCGTCGCCCACCGCGGCCGACACGCCGTCGACCTCGATGCGCAACCCGACCAGGCGGGTGACCCGGCCCCACGCCTTGGGGGCGACAGCCTGCACCAGCCGGGACCGGGCGGCTTCGGCGAACACCTTCATGCCGACACCTCGGCGCCGGTCGTGGCGCCGGTCGAGGCCAGGGTCGGGTAGAGCTCGTCGAGGACCTTCCGGGCCCGCTCGAGGGCGGGGCCGAGCTGGCTGTCGACCCGGCAGGGACCGGCCACCACCACGCATCCGCCGGGCTCGACCTGCGGGTCGGCCACCACCTTCACCGCGGCTTCGGGGACCAGGGGCTGGACCTCCTCAGGGCTGAGGGAGTCGCCGGGGTGGAGCCGGACGATCACGTCGTGGCCCTCGGGGACCAGGTGGATGGCCCGGGCCACCGCTTCGATGGCCCCGGGGCCCACGGCCAGCTCCCGCTGCAGGAAGCTCTCGGCGAGCTGGTAGGCCAGCTCGGCGGCTTCGTTGGCCACGAGCTGCATGGCTTCCAGGCGGGCCTCGGACATCTCGGCGGCGGCGGCAGCCAGGCTGTCGACGACCCGGCGCAGCTGCACCGACCGGCTGGCGGCTTCAGCTGCGGCCACCTCCTCGAGCGCCACCCGGTAGCCCTCGTCGTAGCCCTGGCGGCGGAGACTCGCGAGCAGGTCGTTGAACCCGACCGGTTCGCCGCCGTCGGCGGCGCCGGGCAGGTGGACCAGCAGGGAGGCGCTCGAGGGCGGCATCCCCTCGCCTTCACGGACGATCCGCCGGCGCAGGTTCTTAGACATATTCGTCGTCCCCCCGAGCCAGGACGATGTCGCCCGCCGCTTCGAGATCGCGGACGATCTTCACGATGGCGCTCTGTGCCGACTCGACCTGGGACACCCGGATGGGGCCGAGGGATTCGATCTCCTCCTGCAGGTCCTCCGACGCCCGCTCGGACATGTTGCGCAGGAACTGCTCCCGGATGCCGTCGTTGCCGGCCTTGAGGGCGACCGCCAGGTCCTTGGGGACGGCGTGGCGGAGTATCAGCTGCAGGGAACGGTCGTCGAGGCCGGCCAGGTCGTC
>JAKCDU010000070.1 GCA_021838445.1 Actinomycetes bacterium
CGTCGGCTCGGACGGTGGCAATCGTCTTGTGGCGCCCGGCCTCGAACATGGCGCGCACCCGTGCCGCGAACGCCGGCTCGGCCTCCTCGATCGAGCCCCACGATGTCACGGAGCCGAGCCTACCTAGGAGCTGAGGCAGCAATTGGGGCTCTGCACGTTTCCGGACCCGGCCAAGCGGGCAGGTAGGAGGCATGACCAAGACCATCGAAGAGCACATCGACGTCGACGTTCCCGTAACCACGGCCTACAACCAGTGGACCCAGTTCGAATCCTTTCCGGAGTTCATGGGTGGTGTCGACTCCATCACCCAGACCGACCCGAAGCATCTCCACTGGAAGATCTCCATCGGCGGCGTGAAGCGCGAGTTCGACGCCGAGATCACCGAACAGCTGCCCGACGAGCGGATTGCCTGGAAGGCGACCCGGGGCACCGGACACGCCGGCGTGGTCACCTTCCACAAGCTCGACGACGCCAAGACCCGGGTGATGCTCCAGATCGACACCGAGCCCGAGGGTGTGGTGGAGAAGATCGGCGACGCCCTGCACCTCACTGACTCCAATGCCAAGTCCGACCTGAAGAACTTCAAGAAATTCATCGAGAGCCGCGGCCAGGAGACCGGCGCTTACCGCGGCGAGGTCCCCCGGAGCTGAGGATGAGAGAGGGCGGGGAGGCGGGTCTCGAAGCGCGCTCCCCGCAGGTCGGGATCGCCCACCACGCGGACGGACCTGACTAAAATGATCGCTCGGAGCGCGCCGCAGTTGGCGTGATGCCGTACCGGAGTTCCGCGACCATCGCCGCAGCCAGGAAGACTTGGTTGCTGGCGAGTGGCTGGAACTGGTCGTCGAAGCGGGGCGGCGGCGGAGACTGAGCGAAGCGCTGAAGACGCCTCGACGACTACCCTCACGAATTGAGGGCAGCCGCAAACGCGTCGTCCTCGTCGTCAGAGAGCTCCTCGACCATGAAGGCGCTCAACGCCATGAGGAGGCGAAGACGGGGACCTACGGCCACCCACGGGTGAGGAAGTAGAACGCCAAGTGGTTGGCCGCGGAAGTTCGGTGATGGGGTCGTAGTGTCAATTGGGTGAAGGTCCCCGATTCGACACGTCGTTCGCTGGAGTCTCGACTGGGCCAGCGTGCTCGGGAGCGCTGGCGAGACTTGGCCGGGGTCAGGGTGAGGTTCCGGTCGAATTTCGCGTACGTGGACGGCGAAATCGCTGGTGGCCCGACGATTCCGCTATGTCGGCTGCGCTATGGCGGGATGGCGAGCGTGTGGGGGTTCGCTATCTACCGGGCAAGCCATGATGACTACGAGGACTCGTTCCTGCCCAGCGGCAGCATGGGCGGCAGCCCCGAGGAGGCGCTGGATTGCGCGTGCGGCCTGTACCTGGCCGATGCGATGATGTGGCGGCAGGAGTTCCCGGGCTAGCTCAGGCGGCCACCGGGGCTCGGCGGAGCTGTCTCGAAACGGCGGCCGCAGCCGTTACCGGGCGACCGAGGCGCAGTACCGTGAGGATGGCGAGCGGGCCAGACCGAAGACGCCGGTGCTGGTGGCAGATCGGCAGCAGGCTGCGCACGTGGAGGCCCGACTGCGGGCCAGGGACTCGCCGATGACGATCGCGGGAGAAGTACGGGGCCGCGGTCACACTGTCACCCTCTCCCGTCGGTCGCGCGAAGGACCGATCGGACATGGCCCGCTACCGCGGCCCACCCCTCCGGCGTCGGCGGCTGGCCCAGACCATGGCCGCTCCGAGGCCCGAACTGAGCAGGCCGCCCAGGAGCCAGCCCTCAGCGTCGAAGCCGGTGAACGCCAGGCCGGAGCGGCCGGCCGGGGCGGCGGTGGGGGCGATCGTGGTGGTCGAGGTCCCTGAACCGTTGGATGCTTGGGCCACCGGGATCGTGGTCGTCGGGCGGACCGTCGTGGTGGTGGTTGTAGTCGTGGGTGCGACGGTGGTGGTTGTGGTCGTGGGTGCGACGGTGGTCGTCGTGGGAGGGGCTGTCGTGGTCGTGGTGGTGGTGGTGGGGGGCACGGTCGTCGTGGTGGTCACCGGCACGGTGGTCGTGGTGGTGGTGGTGGTGGTGGGCACGGTCGTCGTGGTGGTCACCGGCACGGTGGTCGTGGTCGTGGTCGTGGTCGTGGTCGTGGTCGTGGTGGTGGTGGGGGGCGCGGTCGTCGTGGTCGTCACCGGCACGGTCGTCGTGGTGGTCGGGACCGTGCTCGTCACGTCAACGGTCACCGTTCCGGTGGCGTTCCTGCCGTACTCGTCGGTGATGGTGTAGGCAAACGAGTCCTCCCCCACGAAGGTCCGGGAAGGCGTGTAGGTGTAGCTGCCGTCAGGGGCTACCGCCACCACCGCAAAGTTGGCGGTGAAGCCCTCGTAGGAGGTGATCACTGTCCCCACGCCCGAATCGGCGGACAGCACACCGGAGCCGGACGCCACACTCACGGCCACTCCCTCGGAAGTGGTCTCGTGATAGTTGCTTGCTGCCGGCAGCGGAGGTGGAGTCGAGCCGAGGGCGAAGTCCAGGGTCGTGGTCTGGTTGGCTGGCACCGTTACGGACTTGATCTGTGGTTGCAGCGGGGAAGTCGGCGGTGGGTAGGTCGTGATATCCCACGTCTCGGCGGCGTTGCTGTTGCCGACGGGTACGTTGGCGAAGGAATAGGTCCCTTGGGCGTTGGTGGTCGTGGTAGCCCCGAAGCCGGCGTCGACAGTTGCTCCGACCACCGGGGCGTTGGTCGACTCGTTGGTCACAGTCCCGCTGAGGGTCCCGACCTCGCTGCTGTTCTGGCCGAAGTTGAGGGTGATGTGGGCGCCACAGAACAGTTCGACGCTCTCGGTCTTGGGGTTGAAGCCGGTGGCCGACGCGGTCACAGAGTCGAGGAAGGTGATGTTGTCGTAAACCGACACCTGGACGGCGAAAGCCCCGCGCTGGTCGGTCTGCACCGAGCTGACGGCCCGCCCGGCGACGACGTTGGCGCCGGGGATGGGCTGCTGGTTGCTGGCGTTGTACACCGTGCCGACGATCGTCGCCGGTCCACACTGCGGCACCAATGCCTCGTTGAGTGTCTCTGTCTGCCCGGCCAATACGTGTACGGAGCCGGTGGTGTAGAGGTACTGGGATGTCGATGAGTTGAATTCGAAGTTGTCGCTCTGGGCCGCGTTATTGACCGCGAGCAGGGAGTTGCCGCTCACCGAGTAGTGGCCGGCGGAGTCGGTGTACACCGTGGTTGGTCCACCGAACACCTCAATCCCGGCGATAGGCCGACCGGTGACAGCATCGGTAACGGTACCTTCCACCGTGGTGGACTGCTGCGGCACCAAGTCGATCGTGGCGGTCGAAGTCAGCCCGGCGTTGACCGTAAAGCTGGTCGATCCGGGGTAGTAGCCGTTGGCCCCGGCCGAGATGGAGCACGCCGCGCTGGTGCTGGCATCTTGACCGACGAAGATGTGGGACACGGTGATGGTCCCCGACGAGCTCTCCGCCGACGCCGTGCTGTTGCCACAGTCGAACAGGGACAGGGACGCCCCCGGTACCGGCAGGCCAGTGACCGAATCAACGACGGTGACCGCAGCACTGGCGTAGTTGCTTACCGGTACGTGGACATAAAGCGTGACCGACGAGCTCGATCCGCAACCGGCGAGCGTGGTGCTGACCAGGCCGACCGAGCTACCCGTGTTCGCCGCGTTCGCCGCGCTGAAGCTGTACCCTCGGGGCGAGTTGTTGTAGCCGAGCGCGACATTGGGGAAGTATGCCGTACCAGTCGAGTCGGTGGTGGCGCTCGATGTCCCGTCGAAGACGGTGGCTCCGTTGAGCAACTGTCCGGTGTCCTCGGAGTAGACCGTGGCCGACAGGTTCCCGGTACAGACGGGCACCAGGGCCAGATCCGCAGTAGCAGCGGACCCTGCCGATATGGAAGGGGTCGAACTGCTGGTCCAGAACCCGAGTGGGTAGGCCGACAGCGGGGTGCTCGGTCCGTACGCAGTCAGGACGTCACGGACGGACGCGTTCCCCGCCAACAGGGGCACCTGTGCGTACGAGTAGGCGCCGTCGGACGCCGCCGTAGCCACAGTGTTGGTGGAGACGCCGAGGTTCGGCTGGAATTCAGCCAGGGTCAGTAAGGCACCCGGGACCACGGTGGAGGTCGGGATGGGCGGAGACGCAACCGGGTTCTGCGGATTGGCGATCCCCACGTAGACGTGTCCTCCGAGGGCCCCATATTCCTCTTGTGTCAGAGACTGGTTGTAGACCGAGACTGGTCCACACGACACGAGGATTGGAGAAGACGTCGCGTTGTAGTAGCCGGGAGCGCTGAAATTCAAGGCCGTCGTGGTAGTGCCGTTGTTAGCGCCCAGCGACACGTTGGTGACGGTATAGGTGCCGTCACTCTTGGTCGTCGCCAGCTTCGAGTAGCCATCCGAGACCAACGCTCCCCCCACGGGCATATCGGTCTGGGCGTCAGTTACCGTTCCGGTGACGGTGCCGTAACAGGTCGGCTGAAGCTCGAAGTTGAGCGAAACGCTCCCTGATGTATCTGAGTGAGTGACAGATCCATGCGTACCGGTGACGGTGAAGTTGCCACCGCTCGAGGTGAGCGTCGGGCCGGACGTCAGAGTGAGCACCGATGAGCTACCCGGGGGAACCGTGGCAGGCTGGAATGCCCCAGTCACTCCGCCCGGCAGGCCCGTGACGGTGAGGGCCACAGGAGCAGAGAATCCCCCTGTGGATCCGACCGAGACAGTGTAAGCCACCGACCCGTTCTCGCCCAGGTTCTGCGACGAGGGCGAGATGTGCACACTGAAATCGCCAGCGTCCTCATTGACAGCAGCGATCGGCGTCCCGGTCAGCTCCTGAATGGTGGGAGAGCTGTTCTGGTAGCTGCCGGCAGCGTAGACGGTAGCGGTGACACAGCCGACGTTGGGAGCAGTCGTGTCGACCACCTGATTGGAGAACGGCTGCCAGACGCTTCCGTTGTACCACTGCATACCGTTACCGCTAGGGCCGAGGTTGCACTCGACGATAGTGAGCGTCCCGAATGTGCTACCCGAGCCAACCGCCACGTCGTAGAACACACCGGTACCGTCGCTGACGGCCGTCCCCGTTGGGTTGGTCCCGCTGTAGGTGGCGACCGTGATCGCCCCGACCCCGTAGGCGCTCGCCGTGATACCCGGTACCGAAGCCGTCAGACTGGCCGGGTTGGAACTGCTGGCGGAGTTGGAGCTGGTCGAACCGGGTGGGGCAGGCGGAGGCGTGACGGTCACTGTCAAGGAGGTCGTGCCCGAGGAGGTGGCGAAACCGACGGCGCTGACGAATGAGGCGGTGATCGTGTCGACACCCACCGGGGCGGCAGCTGACGAGCAAGTGGCTCCATCGCCGACGAAGGTCGTAGCAGAGCACAGCGCCGTCGAACCGGCTTCGAGGCTCACTGTCCCCACCGGCGGTGCCCCATCTCCCGTCGCCACCGTGACTGCGTATGAGACGGACGTGCCGTACTGGACGGAGCTGGGAGCCGACACCGTCGTGGTGGTGCTATCGACCACGGTCAGGGTTCCAGTCGACGAGGAGGTCAGGAACAGCGGATCACCGGTGAACGTCGCGGTCAGGACATAGGTTCCTAGGCTCAGGGTGCTCCCGAGATCGCAGGTTCCGGTGGCCTGCGACGTGCCGGTCAGGGTGGCCACGCAGGAGGCCACGTCGGTCCCGCTCCCCTGCAGCACTGCGCCAATGCTCACGCTGGCGCCTGCGGGAGCCTTGGTGAAACCCCCGCTCGGGGCCACGGTGACGGTGATGTGGGTGGGACTGTCGGCGTCGACGGGTAGGAGCTGGCTGATGGTCGTGGTGGTGGGAACGGGCTGCACCGTCAGCGGCAGAGCGCTGCTCGTAGTGGTCGGATAGGCGGGATCACCGCCGGTGCTGCCGCCACCGAGGAAGGTGGCCGTCACCGCATAGGTGCCGACGGCCAGCGTGGCCGGAAGGCTGCACGAAGCGGCGTCGGTCAGGCCTCCGGTGAGAAGCGCGGTGCAGGTTCCGGCGGCGGTCGAGCCGAGCGTGGCGGTGATCAGCAGCTTGTCGCCGGCGGGCGGCCCGGTGGCGGCGCCGGTGACACCGACCACGGCCACGACCGGGGCGGTGGTCCCGTACACCGCAATGGCAATCGGTTCCAAAGCCACCGTCAGGACCCCGGCGGCACCGGCCGGGGTCACGTTCAGGGTGAGGACCTGGGTGGCCGTCTGGACGACCGGGGAGCGGTCGAGCACCTCGGCGGTGAAGCTGTAGGAGCCGGCGACCAGGGCCGCGCCGGTGATGGTCCCGTCAGGGTTGACCTGTATCCCCGAGGGGAGGCTGTTGGGTTGGTCTGGGTCGACCAGCCAGGTGAGACCCCCCGTTCCTCCCGAGGCCTGCAGCTTCACGTTCTGTAGCTGCACCCCGGCCACCACACTGGCCAGCGTCGTGGTGGTGACAGCCAGCGGCTGGACCGCGGTCACCGCGAAGGGAGCGGACGTCGAGTCGAGGAAGTTGCCGCCACCACTGAAGTTGGCGGCATAAGCGAGGGGCGAGTCGACGAGCGTGGTCGGATCCACCGTCGCCGTGGTCGGCAGGGTGACGGCACAGGTCGCCGCACCGCTGGAGGGGTCGACGGGCACCTGGGCACAGCTGGTGATGGGCCCCTGGGGGCCGGTGAAGGAGACGGTGCCGCCACTCGGCGGCGGGTCGACCGTGGCGGTGAGGGTGGTCGACTGTCCCACGGTCCCCTGGGCGGCAGCCGCCCCCTCGGGGCTGAGCTGGCCGGCCGAGGCCACGACGGTGGTCGGCGTGGCCGACTGGGTGAAGTAGCTCTGACCGTTGTAGCCCCCGGGTCCGGTGCTGGTCAGGGTCCCCGGGGCGCCGATCAGGGCGAATGAGCCGTCACCGCTGAGGGCGACCGAGGTTCCGAACGCGTGGTTGGCCGCGGCGTCAGGGGCATCGATGGCGTCGGACTGGTTGGCATTGGCCCACCCTCCCGACGCGGCGCTGAACAGGTCGGTCTGGCCAGCTCCGGTGCCCGACCCGACCACGGTATCGGGTGCACCGATCAGGGCGACCAAGCCGTTCTGGGACACGGCGACCGAGTAGCCGAGGCTCGTGGTGGCCGAGCTGCTGGAGCTGAGCTCGCTGCTCTGGCTGTAACTGCCCGAACCGTTGGCGGTGAAGACGTAGGCGTCGCCGGCCCCGTTGTTGTGCCCGGGATTGCCGACGACCACGGTGGAGCCGTCATTGGACAGAGCCAGGCCGCTTCCCGGCGGACCTCCGGGGAGGAAACCGGCGGTGGCGAAGTCCTCGTAGCCCGAGCACGGCGCCCCGTTGCAGGTCAGACCGCCCGATCCATTGTCGGCGTAGACCGTGTTGACGTCGCCGCCGTTCAGGACGGTGGGACTGGCCCCCCACGTGGTCGTGGCCCCCGAGCCGGCGGCGTGAAAGATATAGGCCGAGTCTTGTATGTGGTAGGTGGGGTTGTTGAGGACGTAATAGGAAGCTTCGTCGGAAACCGCGACCGTCCTGCCGTCGCCCGACACGGCGATGGTGGCGGCGAAGTTCTCACTCCAGTCAGTGCAGCCCTGGTCGGGGCTGGCGCACGACGGCGTGACGGTGAGGTAAGGGTCGGGGTTGGGATCGGTGATGGTCCCCGCGGCGGAGAAGGTCGAGCCTACGGCCGGGCTGTAGAAGGTGTCGACGATGCCGTTGCTGTTGATCAGGTTCTGCGGGGTCGAGCTGCTCGCCACCGGGTTCTTGTGGTCCACATCGCTCACGACCAGCTCGTCGCCGGCATGGTCAAGAGCGACCGATTCGACCGGGAGGTTGTAGGCGAATTGGCTTCCGGACAGGTCGATGCCGCTGTCGATCACACCGCTCGCCATCCCCGCCGCGGTCGGCTCACCGGTGACCACCCAGTGCCCGTTCACGAAGGCGAAGGTCACCACCTCGATGGTCCACGGCCCGGTGCTGTTGGAGGAGCTGAAGGCGGGGTCGATGGCCAGCTCCGAAGCAGCTACCAGGCCGTTGCCCGACATGGCCACGTTGGTCCCGATCGACACCGCCCCCGGGCAGGACGTCGGTGAACAGCCTGGCAACCCGAGCTGCTCGGAGGTGAACGAGGCCGTCTCCTGCCACTTGGCGCTCACATCGTCGTAGGTGTAGAAGCCGACCGCGCTCGGGTCGCAGCCGGTGTTGAAGCCGTCGCAGGTACCGGGCGATCCGACGACCGCAGTGTGGCCGTCGCTCGACAGGCCCACCGACGCTCCGGTGAGATCGCCGCCAGCGGGACCGCTGCCCTTGACCTCGGCCGGGCGGACCGGCGGGTTGATGGTTATGGCGCAGCTGCGGTAAGGGCCGGTGGCGGGAGCCGAGGAGGAGGTGCCGAGCACCGCGACCTGGTACGAGGCCATCGGCGCCCCATTTTCCTGGACAGCCAGGATGGACCCCCACTGGGCCGGGGTGGGCGCCCAGAAGCGGTCGGAGCTCGACGCGGAGGTGAACAGCAGGGTGCTCCAGTCGCCGCTCCAGACCTGAACCTGGAACTGGTCGAGCGGGTACTTGGCCCCGGCGCCACCGGCGGTCCAGGAAAATGTCGGCGGGATCATGGGGTCAACCGTCGAGGTGATCGGAGGATCGGTGATGACGGGGGCTACACCCTGCCCGGACAGCACACAGGCGACGTCGTCGGTCTCGATCTCGGCCGCGCTGCTGGCCGGCTTGGAGGCATCGAAGGGAGTGGCCCCGGCTGCGTTCATGAGGGCGGGGACAGCGGCCGTCAGGTTCTTGGCCCCCGCCGTCTTCAGGGTGTCCAGTATCTGCTTGTCGGTCAGTCCCAGGGACGGGTTCAGCCACATCTGCCACAGGGTGCGGGCCACGCTGAGCTCGTCGTCCTCGCCCTTGGCCGTCGGCCCCCCGTTGACATCGGGTGTGGCGTTGCTGCCGTCCAGGTTGATGTGGAGGCGCTCGCTCAGGTCGTCGTAGTAGTCGTCTCCGGCCTCGGGGATGCCCATGGCCGCGACATTCTGCGTTCGCTGCGCCATCAGGGAGAAGAAGGTGGCGAACCCCTCACTCCAGGCCTCGTACATACCGACCGACTTGCCCTGCTGCACGCAGGCCACCGTAGGGCTGGGGTCCGAGCAGCTGAGGGAGTTGTTGGAGCCGAAGCCGTGTACCCCGCCAGGGTTGCTGTCAATCCCCAGGTTGAAGGCGACGTAGTGGCCGAACTCGTGCAGGGTGGGGTCCCACTCGAGCTGCAAGCCCTGGAGGATGTTGATGGTCGACGGCGCGACGTAGCCCTCGTTGAGAGGGTCGTTGGGGGCGGCGCCGGGATCGGGGAGGGATGGGAAGTTGACCTGCAGGAAGGTGTAGGGGGCACCGGCGTAGGTCGTGAGGTAGTTGTCGCCGGTCACGAACTGATCGGCCAGGGCGAAGGCCGTCTGATTGTTGTTGCTGGGGGCGAGGTCGTCTGTGGCCAGCAGGGTGGGGAGGATCATGTTCCCGTCGGTGGCGTTGACGGGAGCCGTCGACGCCATGGTGTACACCCCTCCCGGCCCCTCGATTTTGAAGCCGGTGGCGTTGTTCGTGGAGGCATGGAGGAAGGTGCACGGGTTGACCATCGGGAACGGAATGACGGACTCGGCGTAGGCGATCACCACGATCTTCACCGGGGTGCCGTCGGTCCGGAGGGTCGGGAAGGTAGCCGTGTACTGTCCGACCGAACTGGTTGCGGCACAGGACACCTGCTGCCAGCCGAACGGGCCATATCCGTTCTGGTCGGCGATTATCACGTCGATGTTGCGGGCCGGGAGGGTCAGGCCGGCGCTATCGAGGTAGTTGATCTGCCCGGTGACGGCGGTCATCCCGGGTGGCGGGGTCGTCCCGGCGGCCAGGAGCCGCTGCACCTGCTTCACCTGGGCGACGGGTCCGATGCGCAGGGCGCCCAGGTCCCGCTGGTAGACGGCCCGGCCGAGGGCGGGCTCCTCCATGGCCAGGGCTCCCATGTCGGCCTGCAGGGAGCTGTCGCTGGACAGGGCGGCCATCGTCCCGGCCGTCGTCCAGTAAAGGGTCTCCTCGACGGCCAGCTTCTTGCCGCTCGGGGCCACAGCCGTGACCTTGGCCGTAACGGAACCGGATCCTTCACCGCCGATGACGAAAATCACGGAAGCGTCGGCGGTCGTCGGGCCGAGTGAGGTAGGGGCGGGGCCGGGGGCGAAGTGCTTGACCGGTCCGCGGTGGGACCATCGCACTGACACATCGTGGAGGGGCTGGCCCGAACTGAGCTCCAGGGTGCTGCCCACCGGTCGGCCCAGCCCGGTGCTCAACGGGGCCTCCCAGGTGGCCTGTATGCCGGTGGGGTGGCCGTCAGTCAGGACCGCCGGCTTGGCCGCGGCGACGGCCGGTTTGGCCGGGGCCGGCTTGGCCGATGGCGCTGCGGTCGGGGCGGTGGACTGGCTCGGAGCGACGCCCACGATGAACATGGCCGCACACCCGACCAGGGCCAGGACCGAAAAGCCGATTCGAGGGACGCGCTTCACAGGGAATTCCAGTCGTAATTGTCTATTTGCCGACCTACGGCTGGCGAGGAAGGTACATTGCCGTGTTCCCGGCATTCGGTGCCAGGGCCGTCATTTAGCCGAACGGACTCTTTCGACTTTCGATCTTCCGGACGCACTCCGGCACCGGCGGGCTCGCACGGGAAGGCGACCTTTCACCTTCGGAGGTGCTCCTGCGGGCTGGTAGTGCTCGAGCATGGCCTCACGCAGTTCGAAGGTGCCCCGACCGGGGAACGGGGACAGCACGGCGTGCCGCCGAGACCATCGTCTCGTTGCCGGGTGGATCTCGTTGTCGGGTGCCGAGCGAAGTCAGCGCCGGTCCTCCTCCCGACGGCCCCCGCCCACCGGCCGGGCTCAGGGGGAGTGGCGGGAGTGGCGGGCCTGGAAGTGGGGGGCCCCGAGCCGGGCGAACATGGGCAGCAGGGTGGGTCGGAGGTACATCCCTCCGCTCAGCGCGAAGTGCTCCTTGTCGTAGTTGCGGATACGGACCGGCCCTATGAACGTCTGGTAGTGGCCCGAAGGGTCGACCATCCGGTTCAGGTCGATCAACGACGCCACCTCTCGGTGAGCGGCCACCGCCAACCGAACGTCGGCGTTGAAGGCGTCGGTGCGCGACGGCAGGTTGATGTCCCACGGTGAGCCGTCGGGCAGCGTCGTCGTGTCGGCGACGTAGGGGAGGGTGAGGAAGGTCACCTCGGCGCCGCGGGCCGAGACCACCTCGATGAGTTGGCTCAACTCCTCCCGTAGGTGCTGGTCGAACGCCGGCGACCCGACCGAGGTCCACCGGCCTCCGTAGAAGCGGTCTATGGTCTCCCACCGGCCGAGGAGGACCACGACCAGGTCGGGGTTGGTCCGTTCGACGAGGCGGGCGAAGACGGTACGCCAGTTCGGGCATCCCTGGGCGGCCCGGCTCACCACTCCTTTCATGTCGACGGTCGACTGGGGATCGAGATCGCAGCCGAGAGCGCCGTCATTGGCGATGGTCACGCCCCAATCGCCCGAGTCCACGAGCAGGCCGGCTCCGAGAGTCAACGCCAGCGAGTCCCCGATCACCATGACCCGCTGCGGGTCGGCCCGGGTCGCACCGCCGGCCGCCACGTACCCGGGGCCCGGTGGTGGGGCGATCGAAGCGGCCGAGGCCGCCGGGGTGGTGGTGACCGCCAGCAGGACCGCGACCACCCCGAGCGGGGCGGCCACGAACCCGCTGCGGGCGGCCAGGTGGGTCATGCGCGCCGGGCGGGCGGTCGGCGGTTGCCAGGTGCGGACCGGTCTTTCGATCAGGTGGTAGGACGTCTCGGCGACGGCCAGGGTGACGGCGAAGCGCACCGCCAAGAGCGCCCCGCCGTGCAGCCCGGTGCGCTCGACGGTGAGGAGCCAGAAGAGCGGCCAGTGGTACAGGTAGAGCCCGTAGGAGATGCGGCCGATGTGACGGGCCGGGCCCCAGGTGAGCATCCGGGTCAAGGGGTGGGCCGGGAGCCGGACGACCAGGGTGATGACGGCGGCGGTCATCAGGGCCACCAGCAGGAAACCGCCGAGGTAGAGCAGCGGTTGGCGCCCGTCGAGGGAGTGGAGGCAGTACAGCAATCCCAGGGCCGCCGCCGTGGCGGTCAGGCCGAGGATCCGTCCCCCTCCCATACCTGCCGGCGTGGGGCGGCGGCCGGCCGGGTCGAGCACGGCGGCGAGCACCGTCCCCACCATCAGGCTCTGGGCCCGGGTGTCGGTCCCGTAGTAGAGGGTGGTCTCTGAGACCCCGGCCAGGTAGAGCGCGCCGCACAGCCCCGCCGAGGTCAGCCCGAGGCCGGCCGCCGCCCACCCGAGCCCGCGCCGACCCCATCGGCGCAGGGCCAGCAGGGCGATGACCGGCCACACCAGGTAGAACTGCTCCTCTACGGCCAGGGACCAGGTGTGCAGTAGCGGGGAGGCGGTGCCGAGGGCGGTGAAGTAGTTCTGGGCGGTGAGGATGTAGTCCCAGTTGGCGACGTAGCAGAGCGTGGCCAGGGAGTTGCTGCGGATGAGCCCGGGCGACAGCCCACTCGGAGCCCATCGGGCGTAGGCGCACAGGACGAGCAGGAGCACGAGCAGGGCCGGTAGGAGGCGGCGGGCCCGGCGGATCCAGAACCGACCGAAGCGGATGGTCCCCTCCGCTCGGTACTCGGCCAGGAGCAGGGAGGTGACGAGGAAGCCGCTCAGGACGAAGAACACGTCCACGCCGAGCTGGCCTCCGGCGGACCACGGGATTCCGGCGTGGAACGCCATCACCGCCACGACGGCCACGGCCCGCAGCCCGTCCAGACCAGGGATGAGGCCCAGGCGGGTTGCGGGGGCCGAATCGATCGGTGGTCGGGTCGCGGTATCGATGCTGGTAGGCCTTTCCCCCAGCGCCTGCAGGCGTGAGCAACGAGCGGGTAACGCTAGCGCAGCCCTGACCGGCGTCGCCGGGACGGGGTGGCCGCTATCGATGCGGCCGACCGTCGCAGGACCGGGCCCGGGACGGGGTCGAGGTAGGTCCGCCCGGTCAGACCGGGACGGCGACGCGGCCTATCCGGGCCCGGCTCTGGCGGGTGATGGCCGCCAGGTAGGCGGTCATGGCGGTGGGGTCCAGAGGCTTGGACAGGTAGTACCCCTGCCCGTGGTCGCTGCCGAGGGCCCGCAGGGTGTCGTAGTGGTCGGCGGTCTCGATCCCCCCGGCCAGGGTGTCGAGGCGCAGGGCCTGGGCCAACTGGATGATGGCGGCGATGATGGCGGTGGCGCTGTTGCCCCGGGACCCGGAGCCGGGCTCGGGAAGCTGGGCGACGAAGTCGCCTCGCGTCAACTGCTCGGACGAGACGTTGACCGCGACGATCAGGTCCGAGGGCCAGTCGACGGCCTGTTCGCCGGCCGTGCGCAGGATCCACTCGCCCAGTTCGAGGATGAGCCCACTCTCTTCGGCCATGGGGATGAAAGTCGGCCGGGGCGATGCGACCGCGGGTCGGGTGC
Source organism: Actinomycetes bacterium (assembly GCA_021838445.1). Lineage (GTDB taxonomy): Bacteria > Actinomycetota > Acidimicrobiia > Acidimicrobiales > Palsa-688 > JAKCDU01. The sequence continues at coordinate 13,538 of JAKCDU010000070.1, forward strand.
TGCCAGCGTATGAGGGCCTCGAAGCCGACGACCCGGCCGAGCGCGAGGTTGGCCTGGGGCTGGTAGTGGAGCTCGAAGCGGTGGTGCAGGCGGCTGTCGCGCAGGTCGCTCAGGACGTGGAGGCGCGGCTCGGCGTCCAGGCTCATGGATTTGTCGAAGAAGCCCAGCCGGCCGCGTCCCGCGGCCTTGGCCGCGTACAGGGCCAGGTCGGCGTCTTCAGCAGGTCCTCGGCGGTGGCCGCGTCCCTCGGTGACGACGCGGCGCCGATGCTGGCCCGCGCCTCGATGCGCTGGCCCTCGAGAAGCACCTGCTTGATCGGCAGTCCTACTGTCAGTTCGATGAGTCGGTCGACGTCCCAGGCGTCCCGGCCGAGGCCGCCGCTCTCATTGGCCCGGAGGTGGTATTGCTTGCGCACACCACGAGTCTGGCGCCCATCGGCCGGGGTCACGCCGTGGTCAGCTCGGGCGAGTCGAGGACCGGCGCCTCGACCATGACTCCGCCGGTCCCGCGACGGTGGGTGAAGGCCGCCGCGACTGCCCCCAGACCGACGATGAGCGCCCCGACGGCGACGGCCGGCCGGGTGCCGGCCACGAACGTCGCCCCCGTGGCGTAGCTACCGCGGCTGGCGAACACCGAGGCGAGCACGGCGATGCCGAGGACACCGCCGAACTCCCGGACCGCGTTGTTGGCGCCTGACGCCACTCCCTGCTCGAGCGGGCCGACC
>JAKCDU010000025.1:0-8172 GCA_021838445.1 Actinomycetes bacterium
CGCCAGGCGCGGGCCATCGAGGCGGCCGCCATGGTCGACTATGCCGGGGCCGGCCACTGCCGGATGCAGTTCCTACGTGACGCCCTCGACGACACCGGCTCCGAGCCCTGCGGCCGCTGCGACCACTGCGCACCCCGCCCGGCGCGCCCCCTCGACCCGGAGGTGGTAGGCCGGGCGCTCGCCCATCTGCGTTCGGCCGAAGTGCTCCTCGAGCCCCGCAAGGCCTGGCCGGGGGGCCTCCCCGGGCGTAAGGGCCGCATCCCCGCCGCTTCGCAGGCGGAGACGGGGCGGGCGTTGGCGTTCGGCAACGACCCTGGCTGGGCCGAGACCCTGGCTGCGGCCTTCGCGGCCGCCGACGGTCCCCTCGACCCGGCGCTCGCCGCCGGTTGCGTCGCCGCCCTCCGCCGCTGGGACTGGGCGGCCCGGCCCACCTGGGTCACCTGGATCCCGTCTCGGGTCAGGCCCGGCCTGGTGCGGGCGGTCGCCGAGCACCTGTCGCAGGTAGGGAGGATGCCCCTGGCCGAAGTGATCGAACGGGTCGCGGCGCGGCCGCCCCAGGCGGAGATGGCCAACTCGTCTCGCCAGGCGGCCAACGCCCTCGACGCGTTCGGTGTCGGCCCCGTCTCCGACTTCGGGCAGGGACCGGTGCTCGTCGTCGACGACACATGGAACTCCGGTTGGACCATGACCCTCGTCGCCGAAGCTCTCCGCCGGGCCGGCGCGGGACCGGTGCTACCGTTCGTATTGTGGCGCCGCCCCTGAACTGGTCGTCCTGCTGCCCGGGCGCCCCCTGCGGCGTTGTCCGGCACTCCTCGAGCGCCGCTTGCTTGTCGGTCCACAGTCGGGACGACCTACAGCACCTGGCTGACGTTTACCATCCGCGCCGGTCGGCAGGCCGTCGCTGAGTTCGAGCGCGAGCAGGGAGCTTTCAGCCCTGAGGAGATCGCCGAGGCTGAGCAATGGGCGCGGGAGGCCCTCGAACGGTCTACGAACCGAAGTCCGCGCCGGAGGCGCACCGCCTGGTGGGACTCACTTACGACGCGGGGGCACTCATCGCGGCCGGACGGACCGAGCGAAGAATGTGGGCTCGACACCGAGCCGTCCTGACGAGCCGCGTGGTGCCCACCGTGCCCGCCGCAGTGGTGGCCCAGACATTGAGGGGCGGTGGCCGTCAAGCCTTGCTGTCCAGACTGCTGGTTGGATGCAACATTGAGCCTCTCGACAATGACCGAGCCCGCAGAGTAGGTCGGCTGGCAAGGAAGGCCACCACAACCGACATTGTCGATGCCAGTGTGGTCGGGGGCGCTCTGCGCCGAGCTGACCTTGTCATCAGTACGGATCGTGAGGATCTGAGAAGTCTCGCGGCAGCCGCCGGAGGTTCCCTCCAGATCGAAGAACCCTGACCCGCGACCGGAACCTTCGTCTACTGCGCTCATCCAGACACCGAGCGCATGAATCATTGACAAACGATCACCCGATGACATAGTATCGAACATACGTTCCCTGAAGCCGTGGCACCGGGGAACTGTGATCGTCGGTTTCGAGCCGGCCTGCACTGTACCTTCCGTCTGGTCGAGGTATTCCGTTGTGCCGTGATCTCGAAGCCGTTCGACAATCGATCTGCGAGTACGCCAAGAGATTCGACGCTGGCGCCCTGAGCGGTGCTGACGCCGGCCGGGTGGTGTCGTTGTGCGCCGTGATCGAGGCGTCGGCCGCGACACTGAAGTCGCTGGCCGCGGCCCGTATGGCGGAGAGCGGCTCGTGGAAGTACGAGGGCTACCGCTCGGCCGAGGAGCAGCTGGCCGACCGCAGCGGGGTAGGCACCGGCAGAGCCAAGAAGTCCCTGCAGAACGCCAGACGCCTGGCCGGGCACCCCGAGGTCGCAGAGGCGGCTCTGGCCGGGGAACTGTCTGTCGAACAGGCCGAGCTGGTGGCCGCCGGCGCCGACGCCAACCGAGCCAAGGCGGCGGAGCTGATCGAAAAGGCCAAGAGCTCCTCCATCGGGGAGCTGCGCGACGAGGTCGCCCAGGTCAGAGCCAACCACATCGACATGGAAGCCGAGCGCAAGCGCATACACCAAGCCCGGCGCCTGAGAGCCTTCACTGACCCCGAGGGAGTCTGGCATCTCATCGGCGCCGGCAACGTCGAGGACGGCATGATCATGACCCGCCTGCTCACCCCGATCCGTCAGCGGCTCAATCGCCTCCGTCGCGACGCCGGGCAGCCGTTGCAGACCTTCGAGCAGCTCGACTACGACGCCCTCATCACCCTGGCCCAGGTCGCCAGCGGCCGCGACGCGGAGCTGTCGCTGGGCGACCTGTTCGACCTCGGTCTGTTCAGCCAACTCGACACCGTCAAGCCGTCAGGCCATTCGCCGGTCCCGGCGGCATCCCCCGTCGCCTGCCCGGGTGAGGATCACCCCGCTCAGTTGTTCCCACCCGCCGTGCCTGTCGCGCCGGCTGTGCCTGTCGCGCCGGCTCTGCCTGTCGCGCCGATCGTGCCGGTCCCGCCTGTTGTGCCGGTCGTGCCGGTCGTGCCGGTCCCGCCGATCGTGCCTGTCGCGTCGGCTCTGCCGGTCGCGTCGGCTCTGCCGGTCCCGCCGATGGTGCCTCCGCCGATGCCGGCGGCCCCGGATTCGGCGGCGTCAGGTCGCCGGTCGCAAAGGGCCGGTCCGGACGGGGGCCAGTCGGCGGACCTGGGAGCCGCCCGGGCGGGAGAGGACGACACTGAACGCGGCCATTCCCGGCGTCGAAGCGGCGGCCGGGTTCCGAAGCTGGCGGGCCGCCCGGTCAACCTCATCATCCGCGTCGATCTCGACACGCTGCTGCGGGGCGTGGCCATCGCAGGCGAACTGTGCGACATTCCCGGCTACGGGCCGATCCCCGTTTCGCTCATCGAGGACCTCCTGGCCAACGACTCGGTGTTCGTCTCGGCCCTGCTCACCAAGTCCAAGCAGGTGCTCGGCGTCTACCGCTCCCGACGCCGTCCGAACATCTATCAGCAGACCGCCCTCGACTTCATCTACCCGTCGTGCGCGGCGGCCGGGTGCAACCGTCGAGCCGGCCTCGATTACGAGCACCGCCAGGACTGGGCCAAGACCAACTACACCGTCTTCGACCTCATGGACCGGCTCTGCTGGTTCCACCACCAGCAGAAGACCCATCACGGCTGGATGCTGGTGGAAGGCACCGGGAAGCGGCCCTTCGTGGCCCCCACCGACCCCCGACATCCCCACCACGACGGAGCCCAGTCAGGGTCATCCCGCCCCCCGGGGGAGCGACCGGAACCCGGCCACCCTCATAGCGGGACTCGGGCTCCTGCTCGGGTCAGGACTCCCAGGTGACGGCCAGGGCGGGAGCATGATTCGTCACCACGTGCCCAGCGGGTCGAGAGAGGGATCGGTGCTGGACCAGGGGCCACGAGCCGGCCCAACCTTTTCCCTCTCACGAGCGCCCGTTCACCCGCCCACCACCCAGCGAGCGCCCCAAACAAAGTGGCGATTGGTTCGGTTGAGAGCTCGACGACAAACAGCTGTGGCCGACATCAATTCGGCTTCCAGTCGACCCGGTTCAGAGGTTCAGACTCGGTGGCTGAAACAATGAGCCGTTGGTGGAGACCCCGTCCTCCGTTAGATCAAGATGCTATATATTGGAAAGTGTTGGGGTTAGGGGGCAGCAGGTGCGTGATGGTCGCGGTCCGAGGAGGCTTTACTCGATTGCGTGGTTAGCGGCTTTGGTTGCTGTGGCCGGGCTGGGCGTCGGTGTGACATCTGGGATTCCGAGGGCCTCGGCGTCAGCATCGGAATCACCCGTCGCCATCTCCCACCGCTCTGGACTGCGGGTGGCTCAAGTTTCGCCGGGAGAAGCCGGAGCACCCATCCGATCGGTCCCGAGTGCAGGTAACGGTTCGGTGATCTGGTTCCCGGGTACCAGCGGCTCGGTGAGGATTTTCGATGTCTCATGTTGGTCGGTAGGTAACTGTTTGGGTCTCGGTACCGGAGGCAATGGCTCTCCAGCTGCTGCCTTGTTCAATGAAGGCGCCGTCAGTCTCATTTCAGTCCCGCCTGGGTTCGGGGCGGTGCCGACTAATAGCAGCGCCGTTTCCTGTGTCAGCGCGAATTTCTGCGCCGTTCTCGGCTCTGGCCCGAATCCGGTGTGGCTCTACAACGGTTCAGCGTGGGTGAATCAGGTGACCCCTGGAATTCCGGCTAGTGCGCAGATCACGACCATCTCATGTGCCTCACAGACGTTGTGTGTGGCGGGTGGCTCGGCGTTTCCGACTACACCTGTGGTCGAGCAATTTGACGGGACGGCTTGGACGCCGACGACGCTACCCCCGCTTACGGCTTCTTCGAGCCCGACTGTGCTGAACACCTCGAGTTGTTCGGGTACCTTCTGCCTGATTGGCCCGGTCGCCCAAGATGCAAGCGGCCATGTTTGGATGGCCACCCTTTCGTCCGGCTCATGGAGTGACTCTGAGATCAGCTCTCTGACACCAACGGGAACTTCCTATTACGGCGTAGAATCCATTTCTTGTCCCGCATCTGGCTCTTGCGAGGTAGGCGTTGTTGCCCCTACAAGCTCAACGCCGGGATTTGTTTCCTATTCGTCAGGAGTATGGGGACCACTGCAGGCGACGGCTGTTGTACCTGCACCGAGTGAACCGGGAACTGGACGAACCGAGGGCCTCTTCTCGATTAGTTGCATTTCCATGTCCGACTGCACGGCGACCGTCTTGTATGCAAACTACACGGGTTTGCAACATTTCGACGGGACTGGTTGGTCGCCGGTACAGGGAAGTCTTACTTCGATAGGTAATAGCGACGACGAATGGACGAGTGTTTCTTGCCCTGCAACAGAAAGGTGCTTGGTCGCAGCAGCGGGTGGTTCCTATCTCTACCAGACTCTCCAGTTCCCGACGCAGGTCGTGCTGTACTCGGGACAAGTAGGAATGCTGGAGGTGACCGCCACGGCTACCGTGGACTGGAGAGTGCTGTCAGCGATCAGCCCGGCACCAACGGTGAGCTTCTACTTCGACGGTCAACCAATACAAGGATGCACCCAAGAGATACTTACCTCTGGCACAAATGCGAACACGGCGCAGTGTGAGTTCGTGCTCCCGACCGCGGAGCCCTACTCACTCACAGCCATCGTGGATCCGACTCAGTACTTCCTGACCTCGACGTCACCACCGAACGAGGACACGCCCTCGCTCGCCTACTGGCTCGTCGGCTCTGATGGGTCGATCTACCACTTCGGAAGAGCTCCCATATACGGCTCGTTGGCTGGGCAGACTCTCTCGGCGCCCATCGTCGGTATCGCCGCCACACCCGACGACCTGGGCTACTGGCTGGTGGGCTCCGACGGCACCGTGTACAGCTTCGGAGACGCCCTCGACGCGGGTTCCACAAGGGGGACGCACTTGAACGCGCCCATCGTCGGCATGGCCGCCACACCTGATGGTGGGGGCTACTGGCTGGTCGCAAGTGATGGGGGAGTCTTCGCCTTCGGTGATGCAACCTTCTACGGGTCTACTGGTGGGATCCGACTGAACCAGCCCATTGTCGGGATGGCGGTGGACCCTGCGACGGGTGGTTACTGGCTGGTGGCGTCGGACGGGGGGATCTTCAGTTTCAACGCTCCCTTCTACGGGTCTACTGGCGGGGTCCGGCTGAACCAGCCCATTGTCGGGATGGCGGTGGATCCTGCGACGGGTGGTTACTGGCTGGTGGCGTCGGACGGGGGGATCTTCAGCTTCAACGCTTCTTTCTTCGGGTCTACTGGCGGGGTCCGCTTGGAAAAGCCCATTGTCGGGATGGGGGCCACACCCTCCGGGGGTGGCTATTGGCTGGTAGCCAGAGACGGCGGACTCTTCACCTTCGGTGATGCCGAGTTTCACGGGTCAGCTGGTGGCCAGAATCTTTCGAACCCCGTGGTGGGCATGTACGGCGGATAAGCCGAGAAGAACTCGTCGGTGGCTCCGGAGTTGGAGTCGACCACCGGCCTCATCCAGGGCTGGGCGGCTTCTCCGACGCATGCGCGCATGTCCAGTGGTGGCTGTGGGCGCGGGTCAGCGGCTTGCGGTTCCAGACGTGGGACGCCTCCCGGGGACGTCGACGCCCGCCCACACCGAACGCCGCTCGGCCGACCGGCTGGTCAGAGCCCGTCCGGCCAGATCGGCCAGCCGGGCGACCCGCTGCGGCCCCCCGGGTCGGGCCCCGTCGAGTAGGTCGTTCCAGTAGACCGCCCAACCTCCGGCCACGAGCCTCCCCACGCCTGGCGCGGTGAGGGCCCGGCTGAGGCGGGCCACGGCCCGCGGATGGGTGACCATCCACCCGGTGACCGGCGCCGTGGTCGCCGCGAACGGGGCGTAGCGGCGGGCGATGTCCGCCCGGTACAGCCCGGCGGCGCCGGCGGCCCCGGCGGCGAGGACGGCCTCGGCCGCGGCCCGGCCGCTGGCCAGGGCCTGGGCGATGCCCTCACCCTGGAGGGGATTGACCAGGCCGGCGGCGTCGCCGACGAGCAGAGTGCGGCCCTGCGCCGGGCGGGTGCCGACCATGCCCATCTTGATCCACCCGCCGAGGGTCCGGCCGGCCATCAACGGGTCCAACCCCGCCGAGGCCAGGAAGCCGCCCAGGTCCTTGGCGGCGCGGGTCCCCACCCGCCGGTCGCCGCGGCTGCCGAGACCCAGGCCGACATTGGCGTCGCCGGCCTCGCCGGGGAACACCCAGCCGTAGCCGGGGTATCCGGACCGCCGCTCCGGTTCCCAGAAGTGGATGCGGGGCAGGGTCGGGGCGTCGTCCATGTAGGCCCGGACGGCGAAGGCCCACAGGACCTGCGTCTCGTCGACCAGCCCGGCCGCGGCGGCCACCCGGCTCAGCGCGCCGTCGGCGCCGATCACGACGTCAGCGGTGAGCCGCCCGCCCTTCCCTTGGTCCGTCTCGAGCTCGAAGCCGTTCAACTGTCCGGAGTCGGTGTAGGACGCAGTGGCCGCCCGACCCGGGAACGGCTCGGCCCCGGCCTCGATCGCCAGCTGCTGCAACGTGGCGTCGAGGCGGCGCCGGCGGACCACGACGGCGTGCCCCGGGTAGGTGAGTCCCGCGGACGCTCTCAGCAGCACCCTCCGCCCGGTCGGGCCGACCACATCCATGTCACCCACCCTCGGCCCTTCGATGTCGATACCGAGATCGGCGAGGGTCTGCACGCCGCGCGGTCCCACCAGATCCCCGCAAGCCTTGTCCCTTGGGAAGTGGGCCTTGTCGACCAGGGCGACGCGCGCTCCGCCCCGCGCCGCCACCAGGGCGGCGATGCTGCCGGCGGGGCCGCTTCCGACGACCAGGGCGTCGTAGTGGGAACCGGTCACTAACCTGAGCCGGGGAGGTGTTCGCAATCGGCGCGCATCAACCGCGCATTCTCACAGAGGAGCGGACCATGCGAGTAGCCGAGTCCCGCCGCCAGCCCAACCAGTTCGCCCGCCAGCTGTTCTCGGGGCTGCCCGACCGCTACGACCGGCTGGCCGAAATCCTCTCGCTCGGCCAGAACCGTAGGTGGCGCAGGGCGATGATCGACCCGGTCGCCGCCTCCGATCCGGCTTCGGTGCTCGACGTGGCGACCGGCCCGGCCGGGGTGGCACGCCAGATCGCGGCCCGCACCGGCGCCCAGGTCACCGGGATCGACCTGAGCCGCGAGATGCTGCGGGCCGGGGTGTCCAGTGTGGCCGACCACGGCCAAACCGGGCGCATTGCGCTGCTCATCGGCAGGGGGGAGGAGCTGCCTTTCGCCGACGCCACGTTCGACGCCCTCACCTTCACCTACCTGCTGCGCTACGTGTCGGACCCGGCCGCCACCTTGCGGGAGCTGGCCCGGGTGGTCCGCCCCGGCGGGGTAGTGGCCAACCTCGAGTTCCATGTGCCCCCCAACCCGCTGTGGCGGGCGGCGTGGGTGCTGTTCACCCGGGTGATCCTGCCGGTGGCGGGTCTGGTGACCGGCGGTCGGGAGTGGTACCGGGTCGGGCGCTTCCTCGGCCCCTCCATTTCCGAGCACTACCGGCGCTACCCGCTTTCGGCCCACCTGTCGGCGTGGAAGGACGCCGGAATCGAAGACGTCGAGTACCGGCTCATGAGCCTCGGGGGCGGTCTGGTCATGTGGGGCCGCAAGGCCGGGGACCGGTCAG
>JAKCDU010000025.1:8272-15544 GCA_021838445.1 Actinomycetes bacterium
GCCGGGGACCGGTCAGTTGGGGACCGGTCAGTTGGCTGACCGGGGGGGACCTCCGCCGGGGGAGGCGGCCACCCGCCCGGCGTGGTACGTGGCCGGCCCGGGAGCGAGGCGGGACTGGGTGAGCGTGCTGCACCTGCCTTACACGGCCTGGCACCTGAGCTATGTGCTCATCGGTGCCGCCTTGGCGCCGGTCCTGTCGGTGCAACGCCTGATCGCCACCCTCCTGGCTTTCGCCCTGGCTGTCGGGGTCGCCGCCCACGGGTTCGACGAACTCCACGGACGGCCCCTCGGGACTTCCATCCCCGCTCCGGTCCTGGCCGGCGTGTCGGCCGCCTCCCTGGCCGGTGCGGTCGCGCTCGGCGGGGCCGGTATCGCCGAGGTCGGGTGGGGTCTGGCCGGCTTCATCGTGGTCGGCGCGCTGCTGGTGGTCGCCTACAACCTGGAACTGTGGGGTGGCCGGTTCCACAACGGCACGGTGTTCGCCCTGGCCTGGGGGGCCTTCCCCGTTCTGGTCGCCTACTACGCCCAGGCGACCACTGTCCGTCCCGCCGCCGTAGCTGGAGCGGTCTTCGCCTACGGGCTGTCGCGGGCCCAGCGGACGTTGAGCACCGAGGCCCGGGACCTGCGTCGCCGGGTGCTCGACGTCGCCGGCCACAAGACCTACCGCGACGGAACGCAGTCCCCGCTGTCGCGCCAGACCATCCTGCAGCCAATCGAGCAGGGCCTGATCGCCTTGTCGTGGTGCACCTGCGCGCTCGGCGTCGCCCTCGTACTGGCCCGCACCGGTAGCTGAACGGCGGTGCCGGCGGATGGCCGGCTCGAGGCGACCTGGCCTGCCACGTCGAACGCCGGGACTTTCTCGTAGCTCGTCCCATGGGTGGACTTCGGTCGTCTGGTGCGCCAGGGGCTGCGACTTGATCGCGTGCCGGGGCGGGGCCGATGGGTCGTGACGCGTCGACCCCGGTCGCCGCGTCGGATGGTGGGCCGGCGACGACACAGGCGTGACGCCCTTGCAGGTTGAGTTCCCGACCAGCGCCGATGTTGACGAAGCGGAGGGGGCTCACACCGAAGTTGGCAGCGAACTTGTCGCAGCCGCGGTGGGGGTTGGCGGTGATCTCCATGACCGTCCCGTCGATGGCCAACCGGCTGCCCGGGGGTAGCTGGGCCTCGCTCAGATCGAGGTCCAGGTAGAGCTGGTCGCCGGCCAGCGGTATGCGGTCGGGGGAGCCGGCCATTAGGGCCGCGCACCGGTAGCTCATCACCGCCAGATGGGCGTCCGGCTCGACCGGGCCTTGTGAGGCCGGGGTAGCGGCCCGGGTCTGCCAGCGGCCCCGAAGAGTCCCCCGACGGGGTCCAGCTCGCTGGTCAGGTGGTGCGGCACAGTAGGAGGGCGCCCCATCCCCGACAGCGGGCCAGAGCCTTCAGCGGCTCCCCGGCCCGATGTCGGGCGGACGGACCGCCGCACCCCGGTCGGCGTCTGTGAAGCAGCCGCCGGTCTCCCAGCCGCCACGGCGGCCTGGGCCAGGAGGAGATTGAGCTCGGACTGTCGCCTCACCGTGATCGGACAGAGCACCTGGACCACCACCCCAGTTTGCCCGGCCGCTCGGCCGCTCGGCCGCTCGGCTGCTCGGCTGCGGGGCTGACGGGCCACTCGTTACGCGATGGCGGCTGCCGGCGGCGGGCCGGGCAGCAGGGCCGGAGGCCATCCACCCCTGATCGCCGAGTCGGCCGGGGCCGGGCGAATTGGGCCCCGCCAACGCTCGATGCCCGGTGCCGCTTCGAGTGGCGCGCCAACGCCAGCGCCAGCGCGAGCGCCAGCGCGGCGGCTGGCACTGGCGGCAGCTCCCGGTCGCCCGGCATGATCGTCGCAAACACCAAGTGGGAGGCGACGGCCATGAGCTTCGAGCAGGTTTCCATACGCACACCGGACGGCGACTGCCGGTCCTACGTGTTCGCACCTCCGGGATCGGGCCGCCACCCGGCGGTCATCTTCTACATGGACGGGCTCGGGATCCGGCCGACCATATTCGACATGGGGCAGCGACTCGCCGACTACGGCTACGTCGTGCTCGTGCCCGACATGTTCTACCGGGTCGGGCCCTACGAACCGCTCGATCCCAAGGAGGTCTTCGCCTCGGGTGACGTGCGTGCCGCGCTCGCTCACCTCTTTTCTTCGACCGACAACCTTCGGGCCGGGGAGGACACCGAGGCGTTCCTCGCCTACCTCGACATCCGCGATGACGTGGCCGGCACCAAGGTGGGCACGACCGGCTACTGCATGGGCGGAGGGATGTCGCTGACCGCGGCGGGAACCCACCCCGATCGGATCGCCGCCGCAGCCAGCTTCCACGGCGGCAACCTGGCCACCGACTCCGAGATGAGCCCCCACCTGCTGGCGCCGTCGATGGCCGCCCGGGTCTACGTGGCCGGCGCCGACCAGGATAGCTCCTACCCCCCCGAGATGGCGGACCGGCTGGACCAGGCGCTGAGCGATGCCGGAGTGGACCACCGCTGCGAGATCTACCCCGGGGCCATGCACGGCTGGACGATGGCGGACTTCCCGATCTACGACCAGGCGGCCGCCGAACGTCACTGGCAGGAGCTGGCCGCCCTCTTCGCCGACACCCTCACCTGATCCCGGCCACCCTGCCGACTGGCCGCCCGGCCGACTGGCCGCCCCACCGCCCCACCGCCCCACCGCCCGACACCCTCACCTGATCCCGGCCGCCCGGCCGCCTGGCCGCCCCACCGCCCGGCCGCCGGACCGGGAGACGGCCTGGGCGACTGGGTGACGAAGCCGACCAGCCGAGAAGCCCGACTGGTCTCGGCCGTCGCGGGCCGCCCGCAGGGGGCGACCTGCGGCGGCCGCCAACGGTTCAGGGGGACGCCATGAGCTCGACCCTGGTCCCGTCGGGGTCGGCCAGGAACACCAGCTCGACGCCGGGACTCTGACGGGTCCCCGGCAGCAGGGTCCCCCCGAAGCGCTGGAGGCGGTCGGCTACCGCGTCGACATCCGAAACCCAAAAGGACAGGTGGGTGAGACCCAGCTGGTTACGCCGCAGCGACGGCGTCCCCTCGACGGGCGGGCTCTTCCACTCCAGCAACTCGATGCGCAGCGAGCCGTGGGTGATCATCTGCGAGACGATCACGGCCCGCTCCCCGACCTCGAGGGCGTGGCCCAGACCGGGCAGCTGATCGGTGTCGAGATCGTAGCGCTCGGCCGGCTCGCAACCCAGACCGTCGCAGTAGAAGGTCATGGAGCGGGCCAGATCGGTGACACACAACCCGATGTGGGACCAGCGGGGGATGGCCTCATTGCTCATCGCGGACTCGTCGCGATCGGCCCGGAGCGAGCGTAGCTTTTGGCGTTCATGGCTACAGCCTGCCCGACTGGAGGCCCACCCGGCGGGCTCGCCGTGTCGGGGCGCCGGGTGGGCCGACCCCGTGGGCTTGGTCAGCGGGGAGACCCGGCAGCGGGTATCCGTGCCCGGCCGGGTTAGCCGCCGTAGATTCGACGGCGGTGGCAGATGCCCAACCGCCCTCGGCGGACACGCCCAAAGCAGCGCCGTTGCACGTCCACGAACTGTCACCGGCGCTCGGCCGGGCGCTGTTCGGCAACGCGCCGCCGTGGGCCAAGGACTTCGGCGATCTCGCTTACGAGTGGAGGCGCCTGTTCGCCGAGTTCGTCGGGACGTTCCTCCTCGTGCTCGTCGCGGCCGGAGCGGGGGTCATCGACGCCACCTCCCACGGGATGATCGGTCGGGTCCCGTCGGTCGTCGCACCGGCCCTCATGGTGATGGCGGTCATCCTCTCGGTCGGAGCGGTCTCGGGCGCGCACCTCAACCCGGTCGTGAGCGTGGCCTTCGCCCTCCGCCGTGAGTTCCCCTGGAAGCGGATCGCCGGGTACGTACTCACGCAGCTGGCCGGGGCCGTGGCCGCGGTTCTGACCCTGTGGGCCATGTTCGGCAAAGCCGGGTCCCTCGGGGCCAACCTGCCAGGGCCGCACACCTCCGACCTCCGGGCCATGGTGATGGAGATCCTGCTCACCTTCGGGCTGGTCACGACCATTCTCGGGACGGCCTCCGGCGCGCAGAACGTCGGGCCCCTATCAGCTCTGGCGGTGGCCGGCTACATAGCGCTCGCCGGTCTCTGGTCGAGCCCGGTGAGCGGCGCGTCGATGAACCCCGTGCGTTCGCTGGCACCGGACCTGTTCAACGGTCGGATCGGGAGCGTCTGGATCTACCTGGCCGGCCCGACAGTCGGGATGCTCGTAGCCGTCGCCGTCGCATGGGTGCTCCGGGGTCCCGGCGGCGATGCCACCGCGGCCCACGCCGCTCAGGGATCGCTCGGGGTCCTCGTCGTCCATGAGCGCCCCTCGGCCCACGATGGCAACGAAGAGACAGAAAGGTGACGTAGTGGGTGCAGGAAAGAAGGATCGCAAGAAGCGGTTGCGCCTCGAGGCATCCCGACCGGAGCACTGGAAGGACGCCCCCGATGGGCACGACTTCCCAGCCGCGGCGAGTTACCTGGGCCTGATCGCCGACGGTCGAACCATAGAAGCGCTGGTCCTGGCGCTGCGCAGCGCCCCAACCCTGCACGCCAAGGCCAAAGACCTCCTTCGCGCCAGCCGGCTCCCGCTTCTGGGCACTGATAACGCCCACGTCGTCGCCGACCTGGACAAGGTGCGCGGCGGGGAGCCGCTCTCGCCCGTCCTTCTCGTCCGGGGCGCCCTCCGCCACGACAGGCCGCTCACCGTCGCCGACGGGTACCACCGGATCTGCGCGAGCTACCACCTCGACGAGAACGCCGACATCCCCTACCGGATCGTCGATCTCCCGCCCGTCGAAGCGGGGGAGTGACCCGAGCCCAAAGTGAAGTTGTCGGGCCGTCCCGTCCGTGGGGGGAACCCCATTGACTGACTGAGTCAGTCAGTTTATGGTACAGAGTGGTGCCCCGTCCAACGCCTGGTGATCGCCTCGACAGCTTGGCCCAGGCGGCCACTGTGGCGTTCGGCCGCCACGGCTACCGCGGTACCCGGATGGCTGACGTGGGCGTGGCCGCCGGGATGTCGGCCGGGTCGGTGTTCAACTACGTGGAGAGCAAAGAGGCGCTGTTCCACCTGGTCTTCACCCGGGCGTTCGAAGCCGATGGTGACGGTCCGCCGACCCTTCCTGTCCCCACCCCGGCGCCGGGGCGGACGGCGGCCCTGATCGAAGCCCATCTGCGGGCCCTTCCCGTCCCCTGCCTGAAGGCGGCCCTCGCCGACGACCACCCGGCGGACGTCGGGGCCGAACTGCGGGGCATCGTCCTGGAGCGCTACACCATCCAGGAGGACCTGTGGCCGGTCCTGGCGGTGATCGAACGATGCGCCGCCGAAATCCCCGACATCGAGGAGTTCTACTACCGGCGGACCCGGGTCGGGTACTTCGGTCGGCTGGCCGCCTACCTCGAGAAGCGGGCCGCATCCGGTCATCTGCGCGCCATGCCGGACTTCGCGGTGGCCGCCCGCATCGTGTCGGAGATGATCTCGTGGTTCGCCTGGCACCGCAAGGAGGGCCGCGACGCCCGCCTCTACACCGACGACTCCGCCCGCGACACGGTGGTGGCGTTCGTGTGCGCCGCCCTGCTCCCCCCACCCGCTTCATGACCAGCCCGGTGGCGGCCGCGGTGGGGACCGACGGGCCGTCCCGTCGCGCCACGCCCGTCCTCTGGAAGCCTGCGGTCTTCGGTGTGGCGGTGGCCTTTGTGGCCCTGGAGCTGGCTCTGTCGGCCCGGTACGGTTTTCACCGCGACGAGCTGTACTTCCTGGCCTGCTCTCGCCACATGGCTTGGGGCTATGTCGACCAGCCGCCCTTCGTGCCCGCCGTGGCCTGGCTGGCCACCCATCTGTTCGGGACCTCGGCGCCGGCGCTGCGGGTGTTCCCCGCCCTCGCCGGTGGGTTCACCGTCGTGCTGAGCGCCCTGATGGCCCGCCAATTGGGTGGCCGGAAGCTGGCTCAATTGCTGGCCGCCCTGGCTGGGGCTACCTCGCCTCAGGTGCTCGCGGCGTTTCATCTTTTGTCCACCGCCAGCTTCGACATGATGTTCTGGGCCGCCATCTGCTACCTGGTGCTGCGCTGGATGTTGGGCGGCGACGACCGCTGGTGGCTGGCCATCGGTGCGCTGAGCGGGGTGGCGCTGCTCAACAAGGACAACGTCCTGTTCCTCCTTGTCTCCCTGGCTGCCGGGCTTCTGCTCGCAGGACGGGCCCGGGATCTGGCCAACCCTTGGCTGGCGGCGGGGATCGTGTCGGCCCTGGCCATCTGGTCGCCCAACATCGATTGGAACGCCCGCCACCGGTGGGCCGCCGTATCGATGATGCACAGCCTCCACCAGGAGAACTCGTCGCTCGGCGCGTCCATCGGGTTCATCCCCTCCCAGCTGATCGTCGTCGGCCCGTTGCTGATCGCCCTGTGGTGGCCGGGGCTGCGCCGCCTCCTGCGGCTGCCCACTTTCAAACCGATCGGGTTGGCCTTTCTCGTCGCTGTCGGCCTCTACACCCTGGGTGGCGCCAAGTCGTACTACCTGGCCGGCTTCTATTTCGTGCTCTTCGCCGCCGGGGCGGTTCAGGCCGAGCAGCGGGCGACCAGTCGGGCCGGGCGACCGGCCGGTGCCGACGGTGCCGAGCCGCGGGTGCCAGGCGGGGTGGTCGACGGGGCGACCCCGAACCCAACCTGCTCACCCGTCGGGGCGACCCGCCGGTGGATGGTGGTCATGTCGGCCGGGCTGCTGGTGGTCCTCCCTCTCGCCGAGCCGGTCCTGCCCCAAAGCACCCTGCCCTCCGGGGCGTGGGAGTCCAAGATCAACAAGGACCTCAGTGCCACGGTCGGATGGCCTGACCTGGTCCGCCAGGTCGCCGCGGTGGCCGACGCCCTGCCCGCCTCACAGCGGGCCGGGCTGGTGGTCTTCACCGGCGACTACGGGGCCGCTGGAGCCATCGATCTCTGGGGCTCGCACTACCGCCTGCCCCCCGCCATCAGCGGACAAAACAACTACTGGTGGTGGGGCCCGGCCGGTGCCCGCAACGGGGCCACCACCATCGCCGTCAACCTGCCCCGGTCCTATCTGCTCACCATCTTCACCGACGTCACCGCCGCCGGGGTCGTCCGCACCCCCGGCAACGTGTGGACCGAGGAGCGAGATGCACCGATCTGGGTATGCCGGGGCCAGAAGGTGACCTGGGCGGCCGTGTGGCCGGCCGCTCGCCACTACGACTGACCCCACAGGATCACC
>JAKCDU010000025.1:15644-56238 GCA_021838445.1 Actinomycetes bacterium
AACCACAGGATCAGCACGCCCACCGGCCGGGCCTGGGCGCCCGGAACTCCTGCATGGCTTCGAAGGTGGTCGCAGTGTTCGGAGGCTCCATCTATTGCAGGATCCAGGTATGGTCAGGCCTGAGCCTTTGGTTCAGGCCGCTTCGGGAGCTCGCCTTGCCTGTCGGGTGGGACGGTCCGTCGTCGTCACTGCGTCAACTCGAGGGGCCAGGCCCTCCTGCGCCCGTTACGACAGATGAGCCCAAACTACTGTCGAGCTCCCCGGTTACGCCCGGGTCGGCGAGGGCCCGTCTGGTCGCGGGCGGGATGGCGCGGGTCATCTCGAGGAAGCGTCGATCGTCAACGAGGCCACGGTCGAAAAGGGAGCCGCCCACGAGGAGGATCACGGCCATCTTCAGTGATTGCAAGGCGCGGTACCACGGTCGATGCTGGGCCGCGATGCCGGTGATCCCTTCCCAGTAGGCGACGAATTCATCGGGTGAGAGCGCCCCCGGCAGCGCAGTCAAGGCATTCGGGGTGTTCCACAGCATCTCTGCCCAGCCGATGTCGGCCCGCGGGTCGCCGACCGATGTCAACTCCCAGTCGAACACACCCTGCACCTCCGAGCCGACGAAAGCGAAGTTACCTGGCTTGGCGTCGCCGTGGACGAGCGTCACCACCGGGCACTGCGCCGGCTTCTGCAACCGCAGTTCGGTCACCAGTCGATCCAGCCCCGGAAGGGATCCCTGGCGGACCCGCTCGAGTCGCCTCGTACCACAGCGCCTTGGGGGCCCTGACGGGGGTGCCCTCCAGCGAGCGCAGGATCCGGAACTGGCGGTCGAGGTCGTAAGGTGCACCATACCCGTCATGGCCCTCCTCCAGTCCCTGACGTTGATGCCGATATCGATTTTGCCGGGCCGCTACACTTCGCCGACGTGAGGTTGCCGGAGACCATCCCTGCGCTGGCGGAGTCCGCGGCCGAGCGGTTCGGAGACCGTCCCGCGGTCCTGGCCGGTGCGCAAAGCCTTACTTTCGCCGGGCTGTTCGAGGGGGCCCGCCGCTTCGGGGCGGCGCTGGTCGAAGCGGGTGTGGAGCCACGTGATCGGGTGGCCATCTGGGCCTTCAACAGCACCGAGTGGATCGTCTCCTACCTGGGGCTGCTCATGGCGGGTGCCACCCTGGTACCGGTCAACACCCGGTTCAAGGGTGGGGAGGTGGCCGACATGCTCGCCCGCAGCCACGCCCGGGTCCTGGTCACGACGAGGGACTTCCTAGGGGTCGACTACGTCGAGATGCTGCGGGCGGTGGGGGAGCCTCTGGCGGACCTCCGGACGATCATCGCGATCCGGAGCGACTCCACGCCCGACATCGAAGGCTGGGACGACTTCTCGAAGCGGGGCACCGAGGAGTCGCTACAGGAGCTGGACCGGCGGCGGCGGGCGGTCACGGTGGACGATCCGGCCGACATCCTCTTCACATCGGGGACGACGGGCGTGGCGAAGGGTGTGGTGATGACCCACGGCCGGACGCTGTGGGTGGCGACCGACTGGGTGGCCATGTCGGGGCTGCGGGATGACGATCGCTACCTGATGATCAACCCCTACTTCCACATGTTCGGACTGAAGAGCGGGATCCTCGCCTGCTTGGTGGCAGGGGCGACCATGCTCCCCGAGCCGACCCTCGACATGGAGCGGGTGTTCGCCCGGGTCGAGCAGGACCGGGTGACGGTACTGCCCGGTCCCCCGACCCTGTACCAGACCATCCTCGACCACCCCGACCGGGCCCAGCATGACCTGTCCAGCCTGCGCCTCGCGGTAACCGGCGCTTCCAACATCCCAGTCGAGCTCATCCGCCGGGTGCACGAGGAGTTGCCCTTCTCCACCGTCATCTCCGGTTATGGATTGACCGAGGCCGGCACGGCGAGCGGGACCGCGCCAGGCGACCCGTTCGAGGCCATCGCCACCACGGTCGGTCGTCCCCGTGACCGCTTCGAGGTGCGCATCGTCGATGACGGCGGGAACGACGTCGCCACCGGCCTAACCGGTGAGATCTGGCTGCGCGGCCCGAGCGTCATGGCCGGTTACCTGGACGATCCAGAGGCCACGGCGGCGGCGCTGTCCGCTGACGGATGGCTGCGCACGGGTGACCTCGGGCTCCTGGACGAGGCCGGAAGGTTGAAGATCGTCGGCCGGCTGAAGGACATGTTCATCGTCGGAGGCTTCAACGCCTACCCGGTCGAGATCGAGAACCTCCTCCTGCGCCATCCAGATATCCGGCAGGCCGCGGTGGTCGGGGTCCCGGACGAGCGCATGGGCGAGGTGGGAGTGGCGTTTGTGATTACCAGCCCGGAGGGGTCGGTGACAGAAGCCGACATCATCGCGTGGAGTCGCGATCGCATGGCCAACTACAAGGTGCCCCGGGTGGTGCACGTCGTCGGCGAGCTACCTGTGAATGCGACAGGCAAGGTCCAGAAGGAACTGCTGCGGGCTCGCGCCACACGGGGCGCAGCCGAGCCTTCGGCCTAGGCGTCGGAGTGGATTCTCTCGACTACTGCGGCAGTCCGAGGCGGCGCTTGGCGATGATGTTGCGCATCACCTCTGAGCTGCCACCCGAGATGGTCAGGGCCCGTGACCACAGCCAGGCGTCCATCAGGCGCCCGGCCTGCACGCCCACGGTGTCGGGGACGGGACCATGCTCGGCCATGAGCTCGACCCCGTAGCGGGCGACCCGATTGTAGGTTTCGCTGTAGAGGAGCTTGGCCACCGAGGCATCGCCGGGAAGGTCGGTGCCCGACAGGGCCTGCTCGACGTGATCAGCCACGAACGCTCGGGCGGCGTGAGCGTCCGACCCGAGTGCGCCCACCGCGTAGCGGATGTCGTCGCGCTCGTAGGCAGGCTGCTCTCCCACGGTCAGGCTGCGGGCGACGTCGCAGAGATCGTGCAACAGCAGGTCGAGCAGCAACACGTTGCCGCCGACACCGAAGCGCTCGATCTCCAGCCCTGACATGGCCACGGCCCAACCCTCTCCGACCTCGCCGAGAAGGTGCTCGGGGCCGACTACGGCGCCGTCGAGGAAGACGTCGTTGAACTCGAAGGCGCTTCCGATGGTCAGCTTGGGTCGAACCTCGATACCCGGCGTGGACATCGGGACGACGAACGCCGTCAGCCCGTGGTGGCGCCGGGGACCGGTCGAGGTACGCAGCAACGCCACGCCCATCTGGGCCCAGTGCCCGTCGGTGGTCCACGTCTTCTGGCCGGTCAGTCGCCACGAGCCGTCGCTTTGCTGCTCGGCCCGGGAGGTGATGCCGGCCAGGTCGCTGCCGCAGTCCGGCTCGCTGAAGAGCTGGCACCAGATGTCCGCGGCGGCTCGGATACGCGGCAGGTGGTCGGTCTTCTGCCTCTCGGTGCCGAAGCGGAGAAGGAGGTGGGAAGCGAGCTGGACCTGGTCGATGGGCCGCGGCGCGCGCGCCGCGATGAGCTCCTCGATCACGATCAGCTCGTGGCGCGGGAGGTGGTCGGGATCGCCTCCCCATTCGGCCGGCCATGACCCTCCGAGCAGCTGATGGTCGTACAGCTGCGCGTACCACGCCCGCAGGGCCATCTCCTGCTCTGGGGATTCCGGTGCCCGGTGGCCCTCGCGCACCTCGTAGGGCATGTGCTCGGAGATGACCTTGCGGGCCCGCTGGCGGAAGGCCTCCTCGGCGCTGGCACCCTGGTCGGCGCCGACGGGGACGTCCATCGCCATGATGCTGGCCGTGTGGCTCCGGGCGGCGAAGCTGTTGGTCGCGGTCCTGCGCATGGCGTGGTGCACGGGGAACTCCCAGGTGAAGCCGATGCCTCCGGCCAGCTGAATGCAGTCGTCCATCGCCGCGACCAGGTGACGGACGAAGTAGGAGTGCGCCGCGCTCACCGTGCTGCGCCGGTATTGGAGCTTCGCGGTGACGTCGAGGGTGCGAGCGGCGCGCCGAACCAGTGCCGTGCACGCCGCCTCCAGGACGGCCAGGTCGGCCAAGCGGTGCTGAAGGGCCTGAAAGCTGGCGAGAGGGCGTTCGAATGCCGACCGTTCACTCAGATATGTCCGGATCAACTCCGAGGTCGAGGCGAGCGCCCCCAGGGAGTCGGCGCAGTAGAGCACCGTCGCCACGTCGTCGAGCAGTGCCTGGTCAGCCATTTCGAGGCGGGCGGCAGGAGCAGACCGCATGGTGATCCGGCCAGCCGGTCGCAGGGAGTCCACCGCTTCGACCGGCTCGAACGACACCCCGTCGCGGCGGCAGTCAACGGCGAGGACGCCCCGGATCGGGTCGAGCAGGACCAGAACGGCAGGGTCGGAGCCGATAATCTCGACCTCACCGGACACGGCTCCCGAATCGTCCGAGACGCCCTGGACGCGGCGGGCCAGCACGGCTTCGGCCCGACCCGCCAGTACTTCCTGGAGAAGCGTGACGTGCGCCGTGTCGCCGGCCAGCGCCGCCGCCGCCACGAGGTTTCCCGTCCACGCCAGTGGGCTGAGCGCCCGGCCCGCCTCTTCGGCCACGACGCAGGTCCCCACGGGCCACCAGCCGCTCCCGCCGGCGTCTTCTGGCGTGAGCAACCCGAGGAACCCCAGCGCTCCGGCGTCGGCTAGTCGAGGCAAGCCGGCGAACCACTTGCGCGCCGTCGAACGGAGCATGGCCAGCTCCTCCGGATCCGGGGTGGGCGGAGGCGGCGAGGCGGAGGTTTCGGCGTGGTCCACGCCCCTCAGTATGACGTCGCCGATCGAGCTCATGCTAACCTGATGTCGAAATCGTTTCTCGACGTCGAGGGGACATGCCAAGCGTTTCAGATGCGGCCGGCTCGCCGGCCTCCGGCTGGCCGACGGCAGGGGTCATCGACACCCTGATCGGCTTTCCGACCGACCCTGGGCGCACCTACGCCGCTATCAGACGGTCGCTTCGCGACACCGAGTCCCGGGAGCATTTTCAGATGCCCGCCGAGTACATGTTCCACGACGTGCCGGCCCAGCACGACATGGACGTGGATGTCGGTATCGCCTCCACCCTGGCGGAGATGGACACCTACGGTGTCGCCATCGGCTTGGTCAGCCTTTCGGGTAATCCGCAGCTCGTGGCCCGAGCGCTGGAGCGTCATCCGGACCGGTTCGTGGCGAGCTGGTCGTTCGATCCCAACGAAGGTATGGCGGGGGTCCGTCGCCTGGTCGAGGCCCACGAGGTGCACGGCCTCAAGGCCGCCTCGTTCTTCCCTCACGGCAACACTCCCCAGGTGGCCATCGACGACCCTCTGGCCTACGTGTACTACGCCAAATGTGTGGAGCTGGACATCCCCGTCTTCGTCACCGCCGGGATCCCAGGCCCGCGGGTTCCCTTCCGCTCCCAGCACGTCGAGAAGCTGGATCAGGTCATGTACGACTTCCCGGAGCTGGTGGTGGTCATGCGGCACGGAGCCGAACCCTGGACCGACCTCGCCGTCAAGTTGATGGTCAAGTGGCCCAACCTGTACTACTCGACCAGCGCCTTCGCTCCTCGGTACTATCCGCAGGCCATCGTCGATTACGCCAACAGCCGGGGTGCCTCCAAGATCCTCTACGCCGGCTACTACCCGATGGGACTGACCCTTCAACGGATCTTCTCGGAGCTGCCACAGGTGCCGCTCGAGGACCACGTCTGGCCCCAGTTCCTCAGGGAGAACGCCGCCAAGGTACTCAAGCTCGAGGGGGTGGCATGAAGGTCACGGTGCACGAGCCTCTGCGCTTCGAGGTGCTCGCAGACGGCCTCGGGTTCCCCGAGGGCCCAGTGGTCCTGGGCGACGGGGGAGTGCTCGCGGTCGACATCGAAGGGGGCCGGGTCGTCCGCGTCGTCGACGGTGTCGTGTCGGTCGTGGCCTCTCCGGGGGGCGGTCCCAACGGCCTGGCCCTTCGAGACCGGCTGACCGCCGTCGTGGCCAACAACGGAGGCTTCCTCTGGACCACCGTGAACGGGCACAGGATCCCCATTGACCACGCCACCCACACCAACGAGCCGCCCGGTTTCGGCGGCGGGTGGATCGAGGAGATCGATCTCGCGACGGGTCGGACCACCAGGCTGCACGACAGTTTGGACGGACGTCCCCTCCGCGGACCGAACGACCTCGTGTTCGACTCGGTCGGTGGTCTCTGGTTCACGGACCACGGCAAGGGACGACTGGAGAGCGTCGATCGCGGCGGGCTCTACTACGCCGCTCCTGACGGCGCCCTGACCCGCGTTGCCTTCCCGCTTCTCGGTCCGAACGGCGTGGGTCTGTCACCAGACGGCAAGGTCGTCTACGTGGCCGAGACCTACACAGGCCGGTTGTGGGCGTGGGACCTGTCCGAACCGGGCCGGGTCGCTCCCGCCGCTGGCAGCCTGGCGGTGCGCCACGGAGGCCGGTGCGTGGCGGCGACCCCGTACTCGTTCGACTCGCTGGCGGTGGAGGCCGACGGCCGGATCGCCATCGGCGCCATCGCCGACGGGATCGTCACGGTGACCCCCGACGGCCGGGAGGTCGATGTCCACCCCATCCCCGGGGACGTGACCACCAACATCGCCTTCGGCGGATCCGACATGCAGACGGCGGTCATCACCCTCTCCCGTTCCGGGCAGCTGGTCACGTGCCGCTGGCCCCGCCCCGGCCTGGCCCTGGAGGGGGCATGAGCAGCGCGCTCTCCGACGACCCGCCGACGTTTCGGGCCCAGGTCGAGGCCTGGTTCGAGAGCCACGCGCCGAAGAAGGGGTCGGCCGGGGACTTCTCCGCCATCCACATCATCTCGGGCCGCTCGATCGACGAGTACACGATTGCCGAACACGCCGCCCTGTCCCGCAGCCGGGAGTGGCAGAAGGCACTCCATGGCGCCGGCCTGGCGGGTCGCTCGTGGACCCCCGAGTACGGGGGGCAGGGTGGTCCGGCCTGGCAGGACGCCACCATCGCCGAGGTCCAAGGCCGATACGGCGTCTCCACCAAGGTCCTGGCTATCGCCCTCGAGATGCTCCCGCCCGTGCTCATGGCCCACGGAACGCATGAGCAGCGGGTCCGTCACCTGCCGGCGGTCCTGCAGGGCGACGAGGTCTGGTGCCAGCTCCTGTCCGAGCCCGATGCCGGTTCGGATCTGGGCAGCGCCAAGACCGTGGCCGTCGGGGTGGACGGGGGATGGTCGGTCACCGGCCAGAAGGTGTGGACCTCGGGCGCCGGCATCGCCGACCTGGCCCTGCTCATCGCCCGGACCGAACCGGACGTGGCCGGTATGGCCGGACTGTCGTGCCTCATCTTGGACATGAAGGCTCCGGGGGTGGAGGTCCGGCCGTTACGGCAGATTTCGGGTGCCTTCCATTTCAATGAGGTATTCCTGACCGACGTCTTGGTCCCCACCGAGGCGCTCATCGGCGGTCTCGGGGGCGGCCGGGCCGTGCTACGCACCATGTTGGCCAGCGAACGGTCGGCCATCGGCGGTGGCACCAGCGCCCGCTCGGCCTCCCAGCTCATGGATCTCGCCGGCACTCTGGGGCGACAGCGCGATCCTCTGGTCCGTCAGCTGGTGGCGGCGGCATACATCCGGGAGAAGGTGCTGGACCTCACCGGGCAGCGCGTGGCCTCCGGTGGTTCCCTCCTCGGCGGCGGCTCGATCACGAAACTCATGTACAGCGAGCACGCCCGGCTGAGCGCCGAGGCCGGCTTGACCCTGCTCGGTGCGTCGGGCGTCGCGGCGACGGCACTGACGCAGCCCTGGTTGGACCGCTTCCTCTTCGCTCCGGGGCTTCGCATCGGGGGCGGCACCGACGAGATCCAACGGAACACAATTGCGGAGCGGGGACTGGGTCTACCCCGCTAGGCCCAACCGGACGGGTGGGTGACCCTTACCGGGTGCCCGTCATTAGCTACACTCGATACCGATGTCGAAAGAGGTTTCGGACCGAGGATGTCGAATATGACGAACCATTACGCCATTATCTCCGCCGACACCCATGCCGGCGGCAGTCATGCCCAGTACCGGGACTACCTGGAGTCCAGGTACCACGAGGACTTCGACGCTTGGCGGGGCCGGTACCGCAACCCGTTCAAGGATCTCGGCGACGACCGCCGTCTGCGCAACTGGGACAACGAGATGCGCACCCGCCAGCAGCTGCAGGACGGCGTGGTGGGGGAGGTGATCTTCCCCAACACGATCCCGCCGTTCTTCCCGAGTTTCGTCCTGTCCGCTCCTCAACCCAAGCCCGAGGACTACGAGCACCGCCTGGCCGGCATCCGGGCCCACAACCGGTGGCTGGCCGACTTCTGCGCCGCCTATCCGGCGCAGCGGGCCGGTGTGGGGCAGATCTTCTTCAACGACCTGGACGACACCCTCGAAGACGCCAAGTGGATCGCCGAGCACGGTCTGCGGGGTGGTCTCCTGCTTCCCAACATCTCCCCGGACTCGACGTGGATCGAGCACCACGCCTACGACCCCTACTGGGAGCCCCTCTGGTCGTTCTGCGAGGAAGCCGGCATCGTGGTCAACATCCACGGCGGCACGGGCGTACCGGACTTCGGCAAGGTGCCCGCCGCCCCGCTCCTCTACATCGGGGAGTTCCACTACTACTCGCAGCGACCCTTCCTGCACCTCGTGCTGTCAGGCGTCCTCGAGCGCCACCCCCACCTCGAGCTCGTCATGACCGAGATGGGAGCCTGGTGGCTGCCGTCGGTTCTGACCCGCCTGGACCGCTCCCTCGAACGAATCCGTGACACCGGCCAGACCGGCGAGCTCCGCTACGGGGAGGACTCCATCCTCCCCCTGAGCGCCACCGAGTACTTCCGGCGCAACTGTTGGGTGGCCGTGTCATCGCCGAAGGCACCCGACGTCGAAGCGATGCTGGAGCTCGGCCTGGATCGGTGCATGTGGGGCTCCGACTACCCCCACGACGAGGGCACGGCGCCGTTCACGCGTGAGCACCTGCGCCAGCTGTTCTCGGGATGGAGCGAAGCCGACCTCCGCCGCTTCCTGGCCGGTGAAGCAAGTGAGGTGTACGGGTTCGACCTGGCCGCCCTGCAGCCGCTGGTGGACCAATGGGGTCCCGCCGTCGACGAAATCTCCAAGCCCCTGATCGACCTGCCGGAGAAACCCAACGAAGCGCTGGTGCGCGGTCCGATCGGTTAGCTTCGGCGTCGATATCGGATACGTGGCCCACTGGAACAGGACCGACATCACCCGGCATGTACTGAGGGGAGCTGAGCGCACGTGACTACGGTGAAGCACGTCCTCCTGGCCCGGCAAGGGCAGGACCCGGCGCTTCTGTTCGAGGAAGGCAGCTGGACGTTCGCCCAGCTGGTGGAAGAGGGGCGGCGACGTGTCGCGTTCTTCGAGGCCATCCGTGATCCCGCGGCCCCGCCCCACATCGGGGTACTGCTGGAGAACACCCCGGAGTACCTGTTCTGGTTGAGCGCCGCCGGGCTGTCGGGCAGCGTGGTCGTGGGTGTCAACTCGACCTACCGGGGGGAGCAGCTGGCCCAGCTCATCACCTACACCGACTGCCAGATCATCATCGCCTCGAGCGACATGGTCGGATTGCTGGACGGACTGGATCTGGGCCCGGCGACCGACCGGGTGTTCGTGGTCGACTCCGAGAGCTACAGGAGCCGGATGGACGCGACCCCAGCGCAACCTGAGGCCGACCTCCCCGAGGTCAGCGAGGAGGATCTGTTCCTCCTGATCTTCACTTCGGGTTCGACCGGGGCTCCCAAGGCGGTTCGCTGTACCCAGGGTCGCTTCACCCGCACCGGGATGCACGTCGCGGGGGTAACCGATATCGCCCCTGGACGCGACGTGGTCTACGCCTCACTTCCGCTCTTTCATTCGAGCTCTCTGTTCACCGGGTGGGCCTCCGCGCTGCACGCCGGTGTGCCCCTTGCCATCCGCCGCCGGTTCTCGGCATCAGGGACCCTGCCCGACATCCGCCGTTTCGGGGCGACGGTGATGACCTATACCGGCAAGGTGCTGAACTACATCCTGGCCGTGCCCGAGGCGCCAGATGACCTCGACAATCCGCTCCGGTTGGCCATCGGCAACGAAGCGTCGCAGCGTGACATCGTCGACACCGCTCGCCGCTTGGGGTGCGAGGTCCGGGACAGCTACGGGTCCACCGAGGGCATCATCATCATCCGGCGGGACGCGTCGATGCCGGCCGGGGCCCTCGGGCGCGCCGCCGACACGGTCAAGGTCCTCGACCCAGATACCGGAGCGGAGTGCCCGCCGGCCGCGTTCGATGATCGCGGGGTGGTCATCAACTTCACCGAGGCGGTGGGGGAGATCGTCGAGACGGCGCCCAACAGTGTGTTCGAGGGCTACTACAGGAACGAGGAGGCCAGCAGGGCCCGCTTCCGGGGCGGCGCCTACTGGTCCGGCGACCTCGCCTACCGCGATGACGACGGATGGTTCTACTTCGCCGGTCGCAGCAGTGAATGGCTGCGGGTCGACGGCGAGAACTTCGCCGCCGCCCCTGTCGAGGCCATCATCAGCAGGTTCCCGCCGATCCGCTCGGTGGCGGTCTACGCCGTCCCGGATGATCCCGTCGGGGACCGGGTGATGGCGGCCATCGAGTGGCGCCACGGGGAGCGTGTCGACCCGGCGGCCCTCGACGAGTTCCTAGCGGATCAGCCCGATCTCGGCCCGAAGTGGGTGCCGCAGTTCGTGCGCTTCGTGCCCGAGCTGCCGAAGCTGGCCAGCATGAAGATCGACAAGCTCCGCCTGCGCCGGGAAGCCTGGACCGCCGATGGGGTCTGGTGGCGACCTCAACGAAATGCCGATCTCGTGCCGGTGACCGAGGGTGACCGACGATCGCTCGGGCATCTGCTGAGGTGAGCGACAGCCTCCCGATCGAGGACCGCCTGGCCATCGCCGATCTGCTCTCGGCCTACGCCCTCCTCTTGGACCAGGGGCGCCTGGAGGACTGGCTGGAGGTCTTCTGGCCCGACGCCTCGATGGAGGTCCCCGGCCAGCCGGCGATCCACACCCATCAAGGATTACGGGAGATGGCGGCCGGGTCGCCGATGGGGACCCATATCGCGGCGTCCCCACTCATCAGCCCGGGTGCGACTGCGGATGAGGCGATCGTCGAGCAGGCCTACATCTTCCGCTCGTCGGCCAAAGGCTGGTTCTCGAGCGGTTGGTACGAGGACCGGGTGGCCAAGCGGGACGGACGCTGGAGGATCATCAGCCGTCGGGTGAATTACGCCCGCCGGCCTCCACGCAGCCCGTCCTGACGGCTCGGCGGCCCCGCTGATCAGTCCCTGGGAGGTCGGTCGGCCAGCCCTTCAGGCCCGTGGAAGCGGCATCGACAGCGTGCGATGCGCCAGCCCTGGGCGGTGCGCACCAGGTCCTCGTCGTACACCGCTTGGCGAAACTTGCTGCTACTCCGTTCGATGAACAGCAGATTACGCATCGTCGTGGCGCGATCGCCGTCCACGTCGATGACCGGAGGTCCGCCATGGTGGAATCCTCCGGGCGCGGCGGTCGCCATTGCCCGCAGCCCTTCGTGGCCGACGAACTCCCGACCATAGACCTGGTAAACCGCGTCGGGCGTGAACAAGGCCACCCAGGCTTCTACGTCATCGAGGTCGAGGTAGATGCAGTAGCGGGCCAGGAGGTCACGGATAGCTGCGTGGTCGTCCACGAGGTTTGCGCCCATGCTCGGATGGTAGCTGCGCCAGGCGCCTCGCCGCCCGAGAACCATATCTTGACATCGATAGCGGGCCATCCGGCACCCTTCCATCCCGGCACCTTCCCCCCGGCCCCGGGGAAGGGCCTTGCAGCCCCGGACCCGGAATGCCATGATCTGATATCGAGATTGGGAAAGGGTGCCCGTGACGATTCGCGACATCGGGAGGCTGTTGGGCGCGGACGAAGGCCTCAACCATCAGATCGTCGACACCTTCGCGACCGTTTCGGAGTCCGACCATGCGTGGACGGAGAAGATCTGGGTCTCCATGGCGAGCACCGACGGGTCGGTGCAGGTCGACTTCGGGCTGGGGAAGTATCACAACAGGGGCGTCATCGACGGCTTCGGAGGCGTGTCGCGAGGGCGGGAGCAGTGGACCGTGCGCGCCAGCCGGGAACTTCGCTCGGCACCGGAGGCGGCTACGATCGGGCTGCTGTCCTACGAGGTGGTCGACCCGCTGGGCGCCATCCGAGTGGTGCTCGAGCCCAATGATGTTCAGCCCGGCTCGTTCGACCTGGTGCTCCGAGGTGTAACGCCCCCTTTCCTCGAGGAGCGCAACCTGGTCCGCAACGGCCAGACGAATCGGGTCGACGTCAATGTGATCCGCTATCACCAGGGCGGATGGGCGACGGGGGCGGTCACGGTCGGAGGCGACACCTACGACCTCGGCCCAGGCACAGCTTTCGGCTTCCGCGATCACGCTTGGGGTGTCCGCCAGGGTGTCGGGGTCCCGCCGGGCGACCTCATCGGATCAACCCAGGCCATCGATCGCCGGGCGGGAAAGAGGGGCGTCATGAAGTGGAGTCCCTCGTTCTTCCAGCGTCGTGATGGGTCCTACTACGAGACGGCGGTATTTCTGACTGACGGCGGGTGGAACTACACCTCGGCCTATGTCAACGAGGCCGACGGCACCCAGGCCAGGGTTCGCACGGCCACGCCCAGGATGGAGTACGACCCTCGGACCCGCTTCATCCGCGGCGGCGAGCTCCATCTCGTCATGGAGACCGGCGAGGAGCGGATCATCGAGGTCCGGGCGCTCGGCGAGTCGGGCTTCTTCCTGAAGACCGCCGGATACGGGTCCTGGAACGGCCACCTTCACGGCTCGGGGAAGGGCCCGTTCCACCTCGAGGTCGAGCACATCGCCGACTGCTGGGACGACGAGCACCTGAGCCTGCTCGGCCAGTTCCGCGACACGCCGGTGGCCGTACGGGAGGGCGATGCCGCCGGCTTCGGGATCGTGGAGAGCGTCATCTCCGGGGAGTGGCCCGAGATCGGATTGGGCGCGGACTCCGATCGGAAGGTGTCGTACTCGTGACGGCCGAGGTGACTGTGCCGCCATACGTCAACGTCTTGGATCCGGCGTTCTACGTGGACCCGTGGGCCGCCTACCGGTGGCTGAGGGACGAGGCACCCGCCTTCTGGGATCCGGTGCAGCGGTTATGGGCCATCTCGCGCTTCGACGACGTCATTGCCATCGAGCGCGACGGCGTCCGCTACTCGTCATTCGAGGGTTCGCGGCCGCACCTCGATCAGAGCAGTGACCAGTCGATGATCAACCTGGACGAGCCGGCCCACCAGCAGCAGCGCAACCTGGTCGCCCGCCGGTTCACCCCGAGGGCCGTACGTAGCCACGAAGAGCACGTCCGCCAGGTCGCCACGGAGATCCTGGATGCTGTCATCCCCCTCGGCGGGTGCGAGGCCATCGAGGCCATCGCCTCCCGCCTGCCGGCCATGATGGTGGCTGAGCTCCTCGGTTACCCTCCCGAGATGTGGGAGCGGGTCCGGTACTGGTCCGAGCAGGTCATGCTGCTCGCCGGTCAGACGTCACCGAGCGGTCCCCCGCACACATCGCACCCGGGACTGCTCCCGGTGCTTCAGGAATGGAGTGCGATGACGCTGGAGCTGGTGGAGCAACGCCGTGCCGATCCGCAAGATGATCTGATCTCACTGTGGGTCCATACCCCGGGCTGGGATACCAAGCATGTCATGGACGAGGTGATCCTGGTCCTCGACGGCGGAGCGGAGACGACCCGTACGGTCATCGGGACGATGATCCGCGACCTGGCTCTCGACCCGGCGCAGCGGCGGTTGCTGGCGGATCGGCCCGAACTCCTGGCCAGCACGGCGGTTGACGAGTTCATACGCTGGGTCTCGCCGGTTCTGAACATGCGCCGAACCGCCACCCACGACCATGACCTGCATGGCCAGCACATCCACGCCGGTGACGAGCTGCTGCTCCTGTACCCATCGGCCAACCGTGATCCGCGTGCCTTCGACGATCCTGATGTCCTCGACGTGACGAGGGCCGGCAACCGCCATGTGGCGTTCGGATTCGGCACCCACTTCTGTCTGGGCGCCCACCTGGCTCGTCTCGAGATACGGGTATTGTTCGAGGAGATGCTCCGACGCGTGCCCGACTGGGAGCTGGTGGATCCGGAGGAGCCGAGGATACTCCCGGCGACCTTCGCCAGGGCCTACGACCGGATACGGATCCGCTTTGGCCAGGGTTGACCCGGGCGGGCGCCGGTTGGTCCTTGGCATGACCTGACATCGACATCGATGCACGAAAGGCGGATAGCCTCGGGGTCATGACAGGCCAAGAACCCGTTCTTCTCGTCGAAGCCCGCGATCGGATTCGTATCGTCCGACTCAACCGGCCGGAAGCCCGCAATGCGGCCAACCCCGAGCTCCATCGCCGCCTGGCCGAGGTGTGGCCGGAACTGGAGGCCGATCCCGACTGTTCGGTGGTGGTGATCACGGGCAACGGCAAGGCCTTCTGTGGAGGGGGCGACATGGGTCTTCTGAAGACCATGAACGAGGAGGAGCGGGTACGGACTTCAACCCTGGCGGAGGCCCGCCAGATGGTCGAACGTCTCGTGCGTTTCCCCTTGCCCGTCATCGCCGCGGTCAACGGCGCGGCCGTGGGTCTCGGATGCAGCCTGGCCGGGCTCTGCGACATCGTGATCATGGAGGAGAGCGCCTACCTGGCCGACCCCCACGTCTCGGTGGGGCTCGTGGCTGCTGACGGCGGCGCGCTGACCTGGCCGGCGATGACCAGCTTGCTACGGGCCAAGGAGTTCCTCTTCACGGGCGAGCGGGTGTCCTCCAGGGTCGCCGTCGAGCTCGGTCTGGCCAACCGGGTCGTCCCCGACGGCAGCAGCCTCGAGGAGGCGCTCGTGCTGGCCGACAAGCTCGCCCGGCAGCCGGCCCAGGCCCTGAGGGACACCAAGCGAGCCCTCAACAAGCCCCTCGAGCGGGCCCTGCACGACGTCTTGGACTTCGCCCTGGCCGCTGAGAGCATCTCGAGTGGCAGCGCCGAGCACAGGCAGATCGTCGACCGGTTCCTCAGCAAGTCGACCTGAGGGTGCGCATCACCCCGACGGGCACGTCGTCGGGCACCTCGTCGGGGCCTGTCCAGTACCGCTTCGAGGTTTGCGGGGCAGTTCCCGAATCTGGGATGATTTCGATGTCACGATCGATAAATGGGCGGGAGAGCCTGGTCCGGTATGAAAGAACTCCGACTGGGGCTCTTCGCCCCCTTCGTCGACGGCGGGCTCGACCGGTTCGTCGAGCTGGTACGACTGGCTGATTCGCTCGGCTTCTACGCCGTCTGGAGCGGTGAGGCCTACGGCACCGACGCGGTGGTCCCGATGGCCTACGCGGCGGCTGTCACCGAACGGGTCCACCTCGGGACCTCGATCATGCAGATGCCGGCGCGGACGCCGGCCATGACGGCCATGACCGCGGCGACCCTTGACCTCGTGTCCAACGGCAGGTTCCTTCTCGGTCTCGGTATGTCCGGACCCCAGGTGGTGGAAGGTTGGCACGGCCAGCCGTTCCGCAAACCGCTGGCCACCACCAGGGAATACGTGGCCATCGTCCGCAAGGCCCTCGAACGCCGGGAGCCGCTGGCCCACGATGGTGAGATCTATCAGCTTCCATTTACCGGCCCAGGAGCGACCGGGGTGGGCAAGGCGCTCAAGATCATGGGTCGCCCCCGCCCCGATATACCCATCTACATCGCCGCCATCGGTCCGAGGAACGTCCGGCTCGCGGCCGAGATCGGCGACGGGTTCCTGCCACACATCTTCAGCCCCACCCGATGGAAGAGTGCCTTCGGGGAGCCGTTGGCCGGCGTCGATCTGGAGAGATTCGATGTCGCGCCGACCGTGTTCGTCTCGATAGGTAGCGACATCAACGAGTGCCGCGACGCCGTTCGTCCCCATCTGGCGTTGTACATCGGCGGCATGGGGGCGCGGGGACAGAACTTCTACAACGATCTCATGCGTCGCTACGGCTATGAAGCCGCGGCCATCGAGATCCAGGACCTCTTCCTCGCCGGTAAGGCAAAGGATGCGGCCGCCGCCATCCCCGACGAGATGGTGGACGACGTGGCCCTGGTCGGTCCGAAGGAGCGCATCGCCGACCAGCTCGGCGCGTGGAGGGAGTCGCCGGTTCGTACCCTGAATCTGTCCGACGTCGACCCCGCCGAGATGCGGACGCTGGCCGAGCTAGTCCACTGAGCCCTTGCGCCTCGGTTTGGGGGTCTGCGGGGGCGGCTCCGGTGGTCTCACACCGATGGCGTTGGCCCACAGGAGGCTTAGCTGCTCGACCACCTCGTCGAAGTCGTACTCCTTGTAACCCTGTGTCAGCCACAACT
Organism: Actinomycetes bacterium; assembly: GCA_021838445.1. GTDB lineage: Bacteria > Actinomycetota > Acidimicrobiia > Acidimicrobiales > Palsa-688 > JAKCDU01. The sequence goes on from JAKCDU010000025.1 coordinate 31,978, forward strand.
CGGCGAAGCGTCCGACCATCGCTCCCAGGGCGTCGGCGGCGATGGCCGGGTTCACCCGGGGGTCAGCCCGCCCCTCGGCCTTGAGCCGGGCGATGGCCCGCTCGGAACGCTCGGCGAAGTGGCGTTGGCTGGCCATCCGCACAGAGTTGACGTGGGGGTCATACCGGGATGCCTGCTCTATCTTCCCCATCAGCGCCGCCTCATCCCGGTAGCGCTGCAGGTAACGCCGGTTGGCATCGCGGATACGGTCCTCGACGGTCCCTCTGGGGTTGGGGGGGTCGTCCTCGTCGGGGGGCGCGGTCAGCCTCTCCTCTTGTGCTTCGGCCACCTCCCTGAACAGGTCTTCCTTCGAATCGAAGTAGTGGTAGAAGGCGCCATAGGAGACCTTTGCCCGCTTGGAGATGTCGGTGATTCGTGCGTTGAGCATCCCGTCACGCTCGAAGACCAGCTTTGCGGCACGGACGAGCTTGGCTCGGGTCTGTGTTCCCTTCGCCGAGCGGGGCTCGTACCTCTGCCCGGCTTTGGCGGCGGCCACGGCTTTCGGCAACAGGTGATCCTCTCTAGGCGTATTCGTCACAGGGGGACGTGGTCTTCCCCAGTCTCATAAGTATGCCCGCTCCCGCCTGGCCCTCCTGGGACCGGGCGCAGGCGACGTGCCTCAGCCGGCGAAGTCCGCGGCCGCCGGGAGGCTGAGGTCAGGTAGAGCTCCTTTCGACGCGCGCTGGGCTTCGGCCAGCCTGTGGGCCAGCTCGATGGACGTTCCCAACAGCGTGTCGAGCGTCAGTACCCGGTTGTGATGCTGGTGGTGGCTGTGCTCCGAGGTGAACCCCATGGCACCCAGAACCTGCAGGGACCGCTCGCACGCCCGGCGTCCGTTGCGGCCGGCGACGGCCTTCAAGACGGCGTCATGGAGGGGTGGCAGCTCGGGGTAAGTATCGACTGCCTGGGTGGCGAGCGCTTCGATCGCCGCCAAGTCCACCTGCGCCGCCGCCAGCAGGTGACGGACGGCCTGGAATCCGGCGATGGGACGTCCGAACTGCTCCCTGAGCCCGGCATGCTGCACGGCCACCGAGAACGCCGCTTCGGATGCGCCGAGGATCTCGTGAGCCGCGGCCAGGCGCCCGAGCTGGAGGCGGCGGCTGCGCCGGGCGAGAGCTTCGGACTCGGGGATCCACGTCTCCGGCGCGTCGATGTCGGTCTCGATCTCCCGTAGAGCGGGACCGCCGGGTAGGTCGACGGTCCGGAAAGCTGTCGTCTCGGCGTCGAGCAACGACACACCCAGGCCGGGCCGGTCGACGGCAATCTGGCCTGGAGCGGGGGGCCCTACGACCAGGTACTGGACACCTCGGCGGGGGGAACGACGCTCGGCTGCGGATACGGTGACGCCGGATCCTCCCGAGACGTCGCGGTAGGGAAGGGCCATCAGCTGCCCGAGCGCATTGGAGACCGACAGCTCTCGGCCCTGCGCTCGGAAGAAGGCGAACACCGCCCTTCTGGCCTCCGGGTCGATGTCGAGCATCGGGAGCAGCTCGCTCCAACCCAGGTCGCCGAGAGCCTGCTGGCCGTCGCGGCCTCGGAGAGTCATCTGGGCCGTCTCGAGCAGAGGGTCCTCGAGATCGTCGAAGAGGCTCACGTCGGGAGCTTCAGGACCTGTTTGGCGATTGTGTCGAGCTGCATCTGCTGCGAGCCGCCGTACACCGTGACGATCCGCGAGAAGAGGTATCCGGCGCGCCGCTCGAGCGCCGCGCCGTCGAAAGGATCCACGGCCAGATCCGGGTCGGTCCCGAGCACCCAGTCATACAGCGACTTCTCGGCATCGCAGAGCAGGAGCTTGGTGAACGCCGCCCGTGGACCGAGGAGGGCACCGTGGTGCTCGGCGCGCAGCGCCGCCAGACTCATGGCCCGTACACTCGCCAAGTCGAGGATGGCCTCGCTGAGCAACCCGTCGGCAGCAGGCTCGCTCCAAGGCAGGCTGTCCAGCAGGGTCTGTTGGAGGAAGCACTGCCGGAACCACGCGAAGGTGCCCCGCTCGTGACCGAGGACGTGCATGGCGACCTTCCACCCACCATCCGCATCCCCCAGAATCCGGCCTCCCGGCACCTCGACGGCATCGAAGGTGACCTCGGCCAGTTCGTCGTGGCCGTTGGACTGGGAGATGCTGCGGACGTCCACACCCGGTGCGGTCATGTCGACCATGAGCGCGGTAATGCCGCGATGGCGGGACTCGGTTGGTCCGGTCCGGGCCAGGACCAGGCACCAGCGCGCGAAACGAGCCCAGCTCGTCCAGATCTTCCGGCCCGTGAGGGTGTAGCCGCCGGCCGAGGGGACCGCCCGGGTACGGAGCCCGCCCAGATCCGATCCGGAGTCCGGCTCGGAGAACCCCTGGGCCCAGGTCTGGGTCCCATCCAGGAAGCGCGGGAACACTTCGGAGACGAACTCGCTCGGGCCGAGCGCGAGCAGCGTGGGCCCGAGCACCTCGAGATGCTCGAAAGCGGCCATACCCCGTACGCCGTGCCTGGCGAGCAGCTCCCACATCGCCGCTCGATGAAGGATCGATCCTCCGAAGCCTCCGACCTCCTCAGGCCAGCCGTAACGACTCCACCCGCTGCTGTAGAGGTCATGCATCAGGGAGCGGGTGGCCGCCATGTACGAGTCGGTGTTCGCCAGAGGTGATGTGGCGCCGACGAGACCGTCGGGTCGGGCCGACAGCCACGTGTCCAGGGCTGAAGTGTAGGCCGGCACGTCAAGGTGCTCCGCCCTCTCCGCACGGGTCGGCGCAAAAGACATTGACATCAATATAGGAATTGCTCGGTGATTTGGCAAGCGCCGTTCCTCCCGCGGGCTTCCTCGTCGATGCTCCGGTGGATAAACACGATTTCGATATCAGGATCGGCAGAATCGTCGGCGATGTCGAGCGCGCCCGTCAGCCGACCAAATATTGACATCGGTATCGACTATGCGCCATCCTCTGAGTCCGAAGAGCACCTCGGGCCACGCGGGGTGACACCGGCCGCGGGTCGGTCTGAGGTTGAGGAGCACTGCAGGATGATACGAGTCAAAGCCGCCTTCTTCAGCTTCACACCTCCGGCGGCTCCTGACGACGACGGCTCCTACCTGCGATGGCATCTGCTCGACCACATGCCGGAGCAGTACCAGCTGCCTGGTATCCAGCTGGCCCTGCGCTACATCGCCGATGGCGAGTACCTCACGAGCCGCATCGCCTCATCGGGTCACCTCGAGGAGGTGGGCAATGTGGTCAACTACCTGGTCGGCGATCCGGTGCAGCAGACCCATGACGACTTCATGCAGCTGGGACGCCGATTGGCCGAGCTGGGACGCTTCCCAGAGGTGCGACCGTCACTGCAGTTGCGGATGCCGGCGCTTCTGCGCTGGTCTGGCGCACCCCAAGCGCTGGTCTCCGCCGAGGTGGTCCCGTTCCGCCCCCATCGGGGTGTGGTGGTCATCGTAGAGGAGCCGTTGAGCGATGACGTCGGCGCTTGGCTCCAGTGGCTCCACACCGAACACTACCCGGCGCTCCTCTCCACTCCCGGTACGGCTGGAGCATGGATGTACGGATCGACGTCCACGTGGAACCTTCACCCAGTGACGCAGGGCGATCCCCAATACACGACCGTCGTCTACCTCGATGACGATCCGCTAGAGGTCACCAGGGCACTCACCCCGGTTCTGGAGGAGCGGTGGAGGACCGGCGCGGTGCGCCCGCTCTTCGCCGGTCCCCTCAGGACCATGATCCAGTGGGAGGCATGGCGAGGACGAGCCCTACCGGGGAGGTAGAGCAGTAGAGCGGATGCTCCAGGGTGACCAGCACCGTGACCTCGTGGCCAACGGGGTGGCCCATTTTGCCGGACCGCCGTTGATCGAGCTCGACGGCGACCGGGCCACGGCCATCAACTACTCGTTGATCATGCGCCGGGAGGGCGATCGCTTCTACCTGTGGCGGGTCAGCGCAGTGCGCTGGGACCTCGAGCGTGAGGCAGGCCGTTGGCGTGTGGCGTGCCGGACCAACCGGCTGCTCGATGCCTCCGGTGCCGGAAGCGAGATGTTCGGTGCCACCCTGGCGGAGCTCTTCGAGGGGGCTCGGTCATGACCGCGGGTCGGCTCGATGGCAAGGTCGCGATCATCACGGGGGCGAGCACCGGCCTCGGACCGGTGATGGGTGCGATGTTCGTCCGTGAGGGAGCCAAGGTGCTCCTCGCAGCCCGTCGCGAGGATCTCGTCAAGGATGCGGCCGCGGCCGCCGGGGGCGGCGCTATCGCCATGCGCGCCGATGTCACCGACGAGGCGGACGTCGCATCGATGGTCTCGCGTGCCGTGGAGGAGTTCGGGCACGTGGACATCATGTGCAACAACGCCGCAGCTCCGGGGATCGACAGGTGGGTCTGGGAGCAGACCCTCGAGAACTGGAATGCCACCATCGCCATCGACGTGACCGCGGCGATGCTCTGTACCAGGGAGGTGCTCAACCAGTCGATGCTCGCCCGGCGCTCCGGGGTGATCCTCAACTTCTCCTCTACCGCGGCTTACCCGGGGATGGTACGCAAGACCCACTACGTGACGAGCAAGGCCTCGCTGCGGGCGTTCACCAAGGCGGTCGCGCTGGAGGTGGGTCCCTACGGCATCCGGTGCAACTGCGTAGTGCCGGGCAGCATCGACACCGATCTCTGGCGGTCCTGGGTCAAAAGGACGGCGGACGAGCAGGGAGTCGATTACGAGGTCCAGCGTGAGCGTCTCCTCCAAGGCGTCGCCCTTCGAGACATCTCCTCGACCGCGGACGTCGCCCATCTGGCCCTCTTCCTGGCCAGCGACGAGAGCCGTACGATCACCGGACAGTCGATCCCGGTGGACGCCGGCGGGTACATGCAGGGCTAGTCGGGTCATGGCCGGGCGTCGGGCTCGGCGGACATCGACTGGCGCAACTCTCGCTTGAGTAGCTTGCCCGCGGCAGAGCGGGGGAGAGGTTCCTCTCGGATGACGTATGTGCGGGGCACCTTGTACCCCGCGAGGAGGGCCCGGCAGTGCCGGTCGAGCTCGCCGGCGTCCACGGCGGTCCTGGCTACGATCACGGCTACCACCACCTCCCCCCACCTGGGGTCGGGGCGCCCGATGACGCCTGCTTCCGCCACCGACGGATGGGAGCAGAGCACGTCCTCCACCTCGACGCCGTACACATTTTCCCCGCCGGTGATGATCATGTCCTTGCTCCGGTCGACGACGTAGACGTACCCCTCTGCGTCGCAGTAGCCGATGTCACCGGAGCGGTAGCTGGCGTCACGGAGCACCTGAGCGGTGGCCTCGGACTTGCCCCAATAGCCCAGCATGATGTTCGGACCAGTGACCACGAGCTCGCCCAGCTCGCCGGGTGCCGCGGAGTGGCCCGACACGTCCTCGGCCCGGACCTCGACCCCGACCACCGGGAGCCCGACCGACCGGGATCGGTCCATGCCGAGCACCCGCTCCTGGTGGCGGTGGATGGTGGCCAGCGGCGCCATCTCGGTCGCCCCGTAGGACCCGCAGATCTCGGTGCCGGGAAACGTTCTGGCGACGCGGTCGAGCAACGCGGCGGTGATCGGTGCCCCGCCGTGGCCCAGCAGGCGCATCGAGGAGGTGTCAGCTCCGAGACGTTCCTGGGCGTCACAGAGGGCGGCCAGCATCGTCGGTACTGCGAACGTGGCGGTGGTGCGGTGGGTCTCGATGGCGCGCAGGGCCATCTCCGCATCGAAGCGGGGTAGGAACACCTGCGCCGCTCCCACCCAGGTGCAGGGCACCACGTTGAAAGAACCGGCGGCATGGAACATCGGGCTCATCACGAGCCAACGGTCCTCGGCCTGCAGCTCGAAGCCGATGATGAAAGACAGGGCATCGGCCAGCTTGTTGCGGTGGCTGAGGGATACCCCCTTGGCTCGGTCCGTCGTCCCACCGGTGTAGAAGATGGCCGCCGGATCGTTCTCGCCGACCTCGACACATGCGGCCTGACGGTCCGGCACCATCCCCAGATCGATGTCCGTGACGGCGATGACCGAGGGAGCGAGACCACCCGGTAGCCCCTGCTCGCGGTCGGTGAGGAGGATGTCGGGGGTGCAGTCGTTGCAGGCGGCCCGCAGCTCGGTCTCGGTGTAGCGGGTGTTCAGCGGAACGAATATCCTTCCGGCCGCCGGCACGCCGAGGTACCACTCGGCATAGGGCACTGAGCCGTCGGCGAGGAACGCGACCCTTCCGCCCGGGGGGACGCCGAGTCGGTCCAGGTGGACGGCGACGGCTCGGGTGTGACGACCGAGATCGGCGAAGGTCGTCACCTCACCGGAGAGGCCGTCGACCAGGGCCGGCCGATCGGAGAAGCACGCCGTCGCCCGGTCGATCGGGCCTCGGAAGGTGGTCACCGAACCTGCCTCCTCACGAGAACCGGTAGGCACCCGGGTCCGGGTGCCTGGTCATGCGCCAGAAGTCCACCAGCCGCCGAGGGCTGGGGACATGCACGCGGCCATCAGGACCTTTGTACCAGGAGTTGGACCAAGGCCGCTGCTCGTCGGGCCCACCGGCCCTCCGGGTCGACGGCGGGGAGCTCCGGGGTCGGAAAGCAAGATTGACGTCGACGTCAACTTGGTGTAGCCTGGATATCGGACCAGGAAGGCTCGATTCGGTGTTCGAGCACTGGAGATCATCTGAAGCAGAAGCAGACGGAGGAGTCCCATGCAGCACCTCGATTACCCGGTGTTCGATGCCGACAACCACATGTACGAACAGGCCGACGCCTTCACCCGCTATCTGCCCGACGAGTACAAGCACGTGATCAGGATCGCCAACGTGAATGGTCGCGACAAGGTCGTGATCAAGGGCACGATCTCCGAGTACATCCCCAATCCCACCTTCAGTGTGGTGGCTAGGCCCGGCGCTCAGGAGGAGTACTTCAAGCACGGGAATCCCGAGGGCAAGAGCCGTCGGGAGATCCTCGGCGAGCCCATGCGTTCACCCGACGCCTTCTTCCGCCCCGAGCCCCGCCTGAAGCTCATGGACGAGCAGGGCGTCGACCGGGCCATCATGTGGCCGACCCTCGCAAGCGTGCTCGAGGAGCGTCTGGCCAAGGACCCGGAGGCCACCCATGCCATCATCCACGCGTTCAACCAGTGGATGTACGAGGAATGGACCTTCAACTACGAGGATCGCATCTTCCCCACCCCGGTCGTCACGCTTCCCATCCTCGATGAGGCGCTCAAGGAACTCGACTGGATCGCCGAACGCGGTGCCAAGATCATCCTCATCCGGCCCGCCCCGGTGCCCAACCTGAAGGGCTACCGTTCCTTCGCCCTGCCCGAGTACGACCCCTTCTGGGCCAAGGTCCAAGAGTACGACCTCACCGTCGGCATGCACTCGTCCGACGACGGGATGACCCGCTACTACAACCAGTGGGAGGGGCACTACGACGAGATGCTCCCGTTCGCCAATCAGACGGCCTTCCAGGACGTGCAGCACCTGATGAGCCGGGGCATATTCGACGCCATGTGCTCGACGGTCACTCACGGGATGCTCTCCCGCTTCCCGGACTTGCGGGTCCTCCCCGTCGAGAACGGCAGCAGCTGGGTCATCCCGCTCATCGAGGCCCTCGGCCACTCCTACGCCAAGCAGCCACGGCTGTACCTGGAGGACCCGGTCGAGGCTCTCAAGCGCAACGTCTGGATTCACCCCTTCTTCGAAGAGGATCCCGTCGGTCTCATCAAGACCATCGGTCCGGACAAGGTCGTCTTCGGCTCGGACTATCCCCATCCCGAAGGTATGGCCAATCCGATCTCCTACGCCAACGAGCTCAGGGACCTTCCCGAGGAGGACATCCGGCGGATCATGGGAGGCAACCTGGCCGCCGCCCTCAAGGTGGCCTGAAGGCCGGAGCTGTTTCCGGTGGGCTGTACGCCGCCCTGGCTCTCGCTCTGGTCGTCACTTACCGCAGCAGCGGGGTTCTCAACTTCGCAACGGCCACCATGTCGTTGCTGGGCGCCTGATGTACGCCTACTTCCGGCAGGGCAAGCTGTTGGTGCCCCTGCCATTCCTGCCGAAGACGGTCGACTTGGGGACCAGTCTCTCCTTCTGGCCGGCGGCGATCATCTCGATCGCGATATGTGCCGCGGTCGGTCTGCTCCTGTACGTGGTGGTGTTCCGTCCGCTGCGGGCCGCACCTCCGGTAGCCAAAGCGGTCGTAGCCCTCGTCGAGGAACACGTGGCCTTGGCGCTCGAGGTGGCGGACCGGGCGATGGTACTGGTCCATGGTCAGGTCTCCCTCGATCGAACGGCAGCCGAACTTCGCGCTGACACCGCACTGCTCGAGGCCGCCTACTTCGGGGACGGCCCAAAGCCGCGTGACGAGCGTTGACCATCTCGGAGCCGGGTCGTTCGGGCGGAGGACCTCGACGGAGCCCCGGACTGCCGGGATCCGATCATGATGGTGAGTAAGGTGAAATGTCCCGGCTGTCTGCGAAGGAGAGGCGAATGACCGAGAGCCGTCCGCAGCGTCTGATCTCCGCCGATGATCACATGGACCTGCCCCAGGATCGGGTCAAGGCATTCCTCCAGTCCAGACATCACGCCAGTTACGACGCGGCTGTCGCCCAGGTAGAGGCGGAGCTGCGGGGACGTAACAACGTCGAGGTGAACCGCCGGTGGCGGGAGCAGCAGAGCTTTCCGGCGTCCGAGGGGAAGAGCTTCGGTGGCAACGAGAGGCACCTGGCGTTCGGGCGGTCCGGGCACACCGATCCGGTCGAGCGACTGAAGGACATGGACGCGGACGGCGTGGATGTCTCATCGAGCTACTGTGAGGTGAGCGCCTTCCGCTACCTGTACCTGGTCAAGGACGGGGCCGCGGAGGCGACGCGTGCGTTCAACACGGCACTCGCCGAGTTCGCCTCGGTCTCCCCGGAACGGCTGGTCGTTTCCTACCAGGTCCCCATCCACGACATCGACGTGGCAGTCAACGAGGTGCGGTGGGCGGCGGCCAACGGCTGCAAGTCGCTACAGCTGCCGGTCTTCCCGAACGAGCTGGGCCTGCCCGACTACTGGGACACCCGCTACGACCCGCTGTGGGCCGCCATTCAGGACGCCGACCTGCCGGTGTGCCTGCACATAGGGCTCAAGCTGAGCATGGAGGATGTCGCCAAGCGTGATCCGACTCCGCAGCGGGCCATCTTCACGTCGATGGTCCCGATGGCCACCGCCGAAGCGCTCGGCATGTGGCTCCTCACCGGTATCCTCGAGCGTCACCCTCACCTCAAGGTCGTCTTCGTCGAGCCCGGCATCGGCTGGGTGACATGGTGGCTCACGTTCGTCGATGACATGGCTCTTCGCCAAGGCTACGAGTTCCCGAGCCTCAAACACGAGCCGAGCTTCTACTTCCGTCGCAACCTTCACCTCACGTTCATCGATGAGCCCAATGTGGTCCGCCAGGCCCATGAATGCCTCGGTATCGGCAACGTGATGTGGTCCTCCGACTACCCTCACCCGGTCTCGAGCTGGCCGAACTCGCGAGCGACCGTAGAACGCGTCTTCGCGGGCGTGGCCGACGACGACCGCGACTTGGTCTGCTACGCAAACGCGACTCGGGTCTGGAACCTGTAGTCACGTCGTCTCCACCGACGGGCTCGACCCCGACGAGATGAGCGGTCCGGCTAACCAGCGCCGAGGCGCTCTTCGAGCAGGCCCAGAACGTCCAGATCGACGATGGCCTGGGTGGCACAGAGCATGCCGCGACGACCGGTCTCGAGCGGCTGCCACTGGGATCCCATGGCCGCGGTCGTCGCCGCCGAGATCCACGAGTACACGGCGAAGAGGCGGTACTGGTCCTCCGCAGTCCGCTGACCCAGGTCGATACCGCTGCTCGCCAATCCGGCGCGGTATCGGGAGATCAGCGCCGCTTCGTCGGCGCGCCGCGCGTCCGGGGGCAGGGAGTTGCACAGGAAATAGGAGACGTCGCGCATCCCTGGGGCCCGACTGGCGACCGCCCAGTCGAAGAACCCCGTCAGGTCGCCATCAACGAAGAGATTGCCGACGTGGGTGTCGCCGTGGATGAGCGTGTGGTCGCCTTCATTCCACAGCGCGGCGATCTCCCGGTACCGCGATATGTAGAGCTCGCCCACCTGACGGACGGCGGGTGGCGTCTCGTCGGCGAACTGGTCGAGAGCAGATCGCACGATGGCTCCCATGGTCACCATGCGTTGCTCCCGGTTGCGCCCGCGCTCGGCTCCGAGTACCTGGCTGCCCAGCCAGGGAAGGTCGTGCTCCCAGTAGGCTGCGTGCAAAGTGGCCAGCGCATCGATCAGGGACGCCGCCAGGTCCGAGATGTCGGGGTCGATCGGGTTGGGGAAGCGACAACTGGTGGCGCCCAGGTCCTCGAGCACCATCACGAACGACCCGTCGGTCTCGTCGTAGGACGAGTACCACACTCGGGGGACGCGGACGGGGACCTCATCGCCGACGGCGGCGTAGAAGCGGGCCTCGGAGACACCCATGCCGACCTTGCGGACGAACTCTCGCTGCTCGGCGACGAAGGGCTGCAGTTTGACGAACAGCGTCTCAGGTACTGAGCCGTCGGAGTCCAGACGGATCAACGCCCGCCCGGTAGTGCCTGAATGGGCATCCACCACTTCTACAGAGGCGACGTCAGTGTCCAGCACCTGGCTGAGCCAGTCCGGCGTGAGGTCCTCGACCGAAAATGGAATCATCGAAGGCACCCGCCAATGATGACCGTAATCCGATATCGACGTCAACTCTGGGCGATCTGACCCTGTGCGACGAGGCGGGAGATGAAGGTGGCGATGCGGTCCGGCGTCGCTGGCTTCGGGGCTGGACGGGGAGCTGATGGGCCACACCTGGGGCATGTTCGGGTCACCGGTGCCGGAGATTCTTCTCCAACTGGCTCTCGCAATGGCGAAGGCCGCAGGCATACTCGACGGAAATAGGGACAAGGTGTTCCCCGCTCTGTCCAAAGTCGTGGAAGGCGAAGTGCCGGTCGACTACTACCAGAGCGAGGACATGGTCATCATCGGGACGCCCGACGAGTGCCTGAGGAAGATCCTTCGATACGAGTCCGTCGGAGTCGACCAGCTGCTCTGCTACGTACAGTTCGGGGACCTGCCCCACGACGCGGTGATGCGGGATCTGGAGCTCCTGGCCGAGGAGGTCATGCCGAAACTCGAGGAGAGGGGGCATCGAGTGACCGATACCGCGGCAATCTGATGGATCTGATCCCATTCACCGTTGGACATGACCGGGACGACCCAGGACATTGCCTGGACGATGCTCTTTCTGGCCGCCGACACCTCACGGTTCATGACCGGTCAGGGGCTACGCCCCAGCGGCGGCGTCCTCATGATTTGACGGGGTTGCGTGCCGGACGCCTCTCCGGTGTTCGCCGCGGCGGGGGAGGCCCTGGTGGCGTCCGGGGGCGCCGACCCGGTTCGGTAGGCCGTATCTGGCCGGACTGGAGCGGAAGCCTTGCAGACCACTGTGACAGGTGCCATGATTCGATATCGCTGTCGAATAGGGGGGTTGGGGAATTGTCTCACTCGAAGAGGATGGTCGCTCTGGGGGCAGCTGCGATCGCGGTAGTCGCCGGATGCAGCAGTTCCGCCAAACCGGGCACCGGAGCCGGTGCCGCCGCCACCTCCGGCAAGACCTACACGGTTGGCATCCTGACCGATCTCACTGGTCCCGGCTCGAACACGGGCCAGACCACTCTGCAGGGCATCAAGGCCGGGATCGGGCTGGCCGCCAAGCAGGGCTACAACATCAAGTACGTCGTCGCCGATACCGGAACCTCCTTGAGCCAGACCCTGACCGCGGCCCAGACGCTCGTCCAACAGGATCACGTGTTCGCCGTCATTCAGATATCCGTGGTCGGCTTCGCAGCGGCGCACTACCTGACCTCCTCCGGCGTACCGGTGATCGGCGGTGACGTGGACGGCCCGGAATGGCTCACCGCCCGCAACATGTTCTCCATATTCGGCTACGCCGATTACACGAAGGTGCAGACGACGCTCGGGGAGATCTTCAAGCAGCTCGGTGCGACCACCTTTGGCGGTCTGGCGTACAGCATCGAGCCCTCCTCGTACGACAATGCCAAGGGGGCAGCGGTATCGGCGAGTCTGGCCGGCCTCGAGGACGGGTATCTCAATACGCAGGTCCCTCTCGGTTCGACCAACATGGCACCCATCGCGCTGGCGATGAAGAGCGCGGGCGTGGACGCCGTGTACCCCGCAGTGACGTCGCAGACCTCCTTCGCGCTGATAAACACCCTGCGCCAGGAAGGAGTCAACTTCAAGGCCCTTCTGCCCACCGGCTACGGCGGTGACCTCACCGGAGGCGGACCCGGGGCGTCCCAAGCGGCGCAAGGGGTGTACTTCACGTCAGCCTACGAGCCCTTCGAGATGAACACTGCGGCGACGCGGCAGATGGCCGCCGCCCTGAAGACCTATGCCGGGTGGACGGGTGACCCGACCCTCAGCGAGTACATGGGCTATCTCTCGATCGATGGACTCGTGAAGGGGCTGCAAGCCGCCGGACCGAATCCCACGGCCGCGTCGTTCATCAACACCATGTTGGGTATCACGAGCTATTCGGCCGCCGGGCTGTGGGGCGGCCACACCTCATCGTTCGCCCTCTCGGGCCGGGGATCGGTTTCGGGCGCAGACAACTGCGTGTGGATCACCCAGTACACCGGTACGACTTTCCACCTGGTTCCGAACATGAACCCGATCTGCGGCCAGAACGTCCCCGGCAAGAGCGTCTAGACGCCTAATAGCCGAGCGCCATCGATATCGATATCGGTGTTGGGCCACCGGCTACTCTCGGAGGTGATGCCCCTCGGGTGTCAGCCGAAGGTGAGCATCCGGGCGTTGCCCCCCAGGATCTTCCGCTGATCCTCGAGCGGGAAAGCGGACACCTTGGTCAGGAACGAGCGCGGTTCGGGGAGCCCCTCGGCGTGGGGCCAGTCCGAGCCGAACAGGATGCGATCGACCGGCAGGTGCCTGGCCAGGGTCTCGACGTCGTCCTCGACGAAAGGTGCGACCCAGCAGTGCTCGATGAACTGGTCAACGGGGTTGCTCTTGAACATCCCCGGATTCTGGCCGTTGACCATCTGCAGGGTGTGCAGAAGCGGGCCGACCCAGTCGGCGCCGTTCTCGATGTACGCAAAGCGAAGCCCGGGAAATCTCTCGAACAGCTTGTTCGCTACCAGGACGGTGGCGAAGTCCTGGATCAGTCGGTGCTTCATCAGGTGGGCGGTCAGGCCGGCGACGTTGTCGGCTGCGTCCTTGCCCTCGGTGTACTGGGGGTTGAGCTGCCAGGTGCCGGCGACCGCCTCGGCGACGTCCACGTAGCCGTCCTCGAAGCCGGCGTGGGCGGTCACCACGACACCCGCCTCTTGCACCCGGGCCCAGAACGGGTCGAACATGGGGTCTCCGGGAGAGCGGTTGCCGTCGGGCGTGAAGGCGGGGCCGTTGCGGATACTGATGACGCAGGCCCCGTGTTCGAGGCACCACTCGAGCTCGGCTACGGCCCCATCGACGTCGGAGAGGGTGAGGAACGGTACCCCGAATATGCGGTCCTGGTAGGCGAATCCCCAGTCGTCCTGCAGCCAGCGGTTGAAGGCGCGCAGCACCTCTATGGATGCCTCGATGTCGGGCTGCATCGGGCCTTCCATGCAGACACCCTGGGAGGGGAACAGCCAAGCCGCTTCGATACCCTGCTCGTCCATGCACGCCAGGCGGGCATCGCGCTGGAACCACTCGGGATGGGCGGCCGGGTCCTCGCAGGCAAGTTCGTCCCCCACACGCGCCTTGCTCATCTTTCCTTGGAAGTACTCGTATAGAGCACCAGGGCGGGGCCGCCTGTGCACGTCGCCGGGCCCGGGGATGATCGGATGGGGCCGATCGCCGAAGAAGTAGCGGGTCTGGCCGCCGACGTGGCGCAGGACCAACCCTCGGTCCGCGAACTTGGGGTCCCGGTAGCGGGTGAAGGCGTCGCTGGGCTCCCAGTAGTGGCTGTCGGCGTCGAAGAGGGTGGTGATCTCGGTGGTCACTTCTGTGGCTCCCGTCAGTCCGTGCCGTGGCGGAGCAGCTTGCCGGGGGTGGCGTCGGTGCACTCCCCCTCGATGAAGGTGGTCCTACCGTTGACGATTATGCGGTCGTAGCCGATGGCCTTCTGGATCAGCCGCCACTCACCTGCGGGGTAGTCCCAAGCCCGTTCCTGGGGTCCGCTGTCGACCGTGTCAGGGTCGTAGACCACGACGTCGGCGGGAGCGCCCTCGGCCAGGAAGCCACGACCCTTGAGACCGGCGGCCATGGCCGGGTAGTAGGCGAGCCGCCAGTGCGCCTCCTCCAGGGACATGATCTCGTGCTCGCGGACCCAGTAGCCGAGCAGTTCCGTAGGGTACCGGGCCGTGGTCACGAACTTGGTATGGGCTCCGCCATCGCTGACGCCGGGCAGGGCCACGGGAGAGGTGGCGATCTCCTTCATCGACTCTGGTGGGGTCTTCAGCATCGGTGTCGCAAAGCCCACGCGTAGTTGACCGGCTACGGCCACGTCGAGGAAGGCGTCGATCTCGTGCTTGCCCTCACGGGCGGCCACCTCGCCGATGTAGAAACCCTCGTACCTTTCCTTCAGCTCCTGGGCGTTGGGTACATCGCTGGAGACCCAGTGGATCTTGATGTCGGTGAGGTCGTATCCGGCGCCGAACAACCCGCCCCGCTGCTCGTGCACCTCCTTCATGGCCTGGCGGCGGCGAGGATCGGCCATCTTGACGATCTTCTCCTCGACGGTCCCGAGGCAAGCCTCCTTCCAGCTCGGGATGCTGTCGGCCAGGTTGTAGTCCTCCAGGGTGAACTCGGAGACGAAGTTGGTGGTGAGGGCTTGGGCAAAGACCCGCAGACCCTCCTCCTCGTTGAGGTAGGCCAGCTGCTCGAGGGCGTCCCTGTGGGTGTACTTGGCGCCCCCGTGCTGGTTGAGCGCGCCGTCGGCCAGCAGCGCGTTCCAGATGATCGGCCGGCCGCTCTCCTTGGCCATGAGTGCCGCCGCATCGAGTGTTCCGGTCAGCTGAGCCACGCCCCGTCGCAGTGAACCCATGGCTCGGGAGAAGGCGATGACCTCGCGGTCGGTCATGCAGTCGGTCACCATCGGGGTGCCGTCGTAGTCCAGCTGGACGTTGCCGACCTCCCCGCTGATCTGGGCGCTGAAGCCGCATGCACCAGCTTCCATGCCCTCGATCAGGAGGCGGCACATCTCGTCCAGCTGCTCGTCGTTGACCCGGTGAGCCTTGGCGTGGTCCACGCCGGCCACGTAGGCGTATAGGGGAGCGAGGGGAACGAAGGCCATCACGTTGACCCCCTTCGGCGTACGATCCACGCTGTCGAGGAACTCCGGGAAGGTGACCCAGTCCCACGGCATGCCCGCCCGCATGGTCTTCAGGGGCACGGCCTCGTTGCGAGCGAGCGAGAGCATCGCCCGGTCCCGCTCCTCTGGCTTGCACGGGGCGAAGCCGAAGCCGCAGTTGCCTATGACCACGCTGGTCACACCGTGCCAGCCCGACATGGTGCACCACGGATCCCAGAACACCTGGCTGTCGTAGTGGGTGTGCAGGTCGACGAAGCCGGGGGCGACGACCCGGCCGGCGGCGTCGACCACCTCGGTGGCGTCGGAGGAGGCGATCCGGCCGATCTGCACCACCCGTCCGTCTTTGATTCCCAGGTCGGCCTTGTAACGAGGGGTCTGCAGGCCGTCGATGACGGTCCCGCCCTTGATGACGATGTCGAGCTCGGACATTCCCTCCCCTTCACATGCTCCACCAGGAAGGTTACTTACTTGCTGAGTCACCAGCAAGTCTCATAGATTTGCTCCTATGAGCATGCAAGGGGAGCGGCGAACCCAGGCGGAGCGGCGCAGTCGCTCGGAGGAGGCCCTCCTCGATGCGGCGGCCGAGCTGATCGCCGAGCGTGGAGTGGAGGGGGCTTCCCTGGCCAGCATCGGGGACCGGGCCGGCGTCAGCCGGGGGCTGCCCACCCACCACTTCGGATCCAAGGACGCCCTGGTCGCCCGGTTGGCGGCTCGGGCCCAGGCACGTATATCGGTCGCCATGCGGGCGGTGGTGGAGCGCCAGTCGCGCCGGTTGGAGGACCTGTCAGGCCTCGATGTCGTATACCTGACCGTCGATTCGTACTTGGACCTGTTCGAGGATCCGACCGCCGACGAGCGGGCGCTGCTGGTCATGTGGGGCTCCACCTTTCCTTCCCTGTCCTCGGTGGACGGGATGATCGATGCCGAGCGACGCAGTTACCAAGGTCTGTCGCAGGTCATAGCCGACGGTCAGAGGGACGGGTCCATCCGGCTGGACGTCGACCCGACGTCGGCGGCGGTGCTGCTCCTCGGCACTATTCGGGGCGTCGCCGCCCTGCTGCTCACCGACCGGGCCCTCACCGACATGAGAAGCGTGCGCCGAACCTGCCATGACTGGGTGACCCGCTCGATGGCTGCCGATGTGGATCCACGACCCGAGGATGGTTCCGTGCGGCCGCTGAGAGTGCTCCCCGGCGCCGAGGGCGGCCGAGGAGGGCACCGGCCCAGGCGGACGTCGCCTGGCCGCCAGGCGCCGATGGCGACAGATGAGGTCGATATCGGTATCGAATAGTGGGGTAGAGGTCGGGTACGCTCGGACCGTCGCACCCGAGGGAGAAGAATTTTGGACCAGGTCCCCATCAAGGATGGCCTCTTCACTTGGCCGGCCGCAGAGCCCCGGTTGCTGGGTTCACGTTGTGTTTCCTGTGGGGCCTACACGTTCCCGGCGCAGAGTGGCTGCCCCCGTTGCGCCGGCACCGACATGGAGAGCGTGGAGCTCAGTCGGAGGGGAACGATCTGGACCTGGACCACCCAGGAGTTCCTGCCCAAGGCACCGCCGTACGCCGGGCCCGAGACGGCCGAGACGTTCGAGCCCTACTACGTGGGTTACGTCGAGCTCGCTGGGGAGCTGCGGGTCGAATCGCGGCTGGTGGGCTTCGAGGACGCCGCTCCCCGTATCGGCCAGCAGGTCGCGATGGTGGTGGTCCCTTTCAAGACCGACGAGGACGGCAGGGAAGTAATGGTCTACGCATTCGGACCGGCAGGAGAGGCAGACCATGGCTGACGTCGCCATCATCGGAGTGGGCCAGCATCCTTTCGGACGCTTTCCCGGTAAGTCGGCCATCGAGATGGCTGCGGAGGCCACCCGAGGGGCGCTTGGAGATGCAGGCATCGGGTGGAGGGACGTCCAGTTCGCCTTCGGGGGAAGCTACGAGGTGGACAACCCCGACGCGGTCGTCAACCTGCTCGGCCTCACCGGTATCCCGTTCACCGACGTGTACAACGGGTGTGCCACCGCAGCCAGCGCCATCAGCCTGGCGGCCCAGACCATCGAGCTGGGTGCCTACGACATCGGTGTCGCCATCGGCATGGACAAGCACCCGGTCGGGGCCTTCGCCGCAGACCCTGTGCAGTACGGGGTCCCCAGCTGGTACGGCGAGACCGGCCTGTTCCTCACGCCGAAGTTCTTCGCCATGAAGATTCAGCGGTATATGCACGACTACGGGATCAGACCTCAGACCCTCGCTGAGGTTGCGGCCAAAGGGTACCGCAACGGCGCTCGCAACCCGAACGCCTTCCGCCGCTCCCCGCTGTCGGTGGAGCAGATCCTGGATGGGCGCATGGTCAACGACCCGCTCACCCAGTACATGTTCTGCAGTCCCGACGAGGGCGCAGCCGCCATCGTGCTCTGCCGTGCCGATATTGCCGACCGCTACACGTCAAAGCCCATCTACATCCGGGCCTCCGAGGTCCGGACCCGCCGCTACGGCGCTTTCGAGGTGCACAGCCCCTCCTTCCCCCTCGAACGGATCGGCGCCCCCACGGTCGACGCCTCCCGCGCCTCCTTCGAACGGGCGGGGATCGGCCCGGAGGACGTCGACGTGATCCAACTGCAGGACACCGACGCCGGAGCGGAGATCATCCACATGGCCGAGAACGGGTTTTGCGCCGACGGGGATCAGGAGCAGCTGATCGCCGATAGGGCCACCGAGATCGACGGCCCGCTGCCCGTCAACACCGATGGGGGTCTCATCGCCAACGGCGAGCCCATCGGTGCCTCGGGGCTCCGCCAGATCCACGAGTTGGTCCTCCAGCTGAGAGGTACCGAACTGAACCGACGCCGCGCCGGCGCTGCGCTTCGGCGCTTACAGGACCGCGAGGTGATGCCATGAGTACGCAGACCGAGCACGACTTTCTGCTGGATCCCGAGCCTCGGGTTCGGTACTACACCGTTATCTCCGTGGACGACCATCTGGTCGAGCCCCCCGACCTCTTCACCGACCGGGAGCCGGTGCGCTTCCGCGGCCGCTTTCCCAAGGTGATCGAGTTGGAGAAGGGTCGGACCTACAGCCGCGAGCACAGCGACCTTCCCCCACTCACCATCAACCAGGAAGGACGGCAGGCGTGGGCCTACGAGGACCGGGTCTTCTTGCAGATCGGACTCAACGCGGTCGTCGGCCACAGGGATCACAGCAGACTCCGCAGCGATCCCTCGACCTTCGCCGAGATGCGGCCCGGATGCTACGACGTCCACGCCCGGGTGAGGGACATGGACATCGCCGGCATCTGGGCGTCGGTCAATTTCCCCTCGCAGGTCGCCGGGTTCGCCGGAGCGGTGTTCTCCAGTTCGGCCGACCCCGGACTCGGCCAGGCCGTGACCAGGGCATGGAACGACTGGATGTACGAGGAGTGGCACGGAGCCCACCCGGACCGGCTGATTCCGCTCGGGATCACCTGGCTGGCCGATCCGGTGGTGGGTGCGTCCGAGATCCGGCGGAACGCAGATCGGGCTTTCTCAGCGGTGTCATTTCCTGAAATGCCCCACCGGTTGGGCTATCCGCCGGCCCACGACGACCACTGGGAGCCGATCATCCGCGCCTGCGTGGAGACCGGCACCGTGCTCTGTCTACACGTCGGGTCATCCGGGATGCTCCCACTGCCCCCTACCGGTCCCCGATTCGAGAAGAACGTCACACTGTTCCCGGCCCTCTCATTGCTCGCGTGCGTCGAATGGCTGTGGTCGGGATATCCCGCCCGCTACCCGGATCTGAAGATCGCCCTCTCCGAAGGTGGCATGGGTTGGGTACCCATGCTGATGGACCGGCTCGAGTTCATGACCGAACACGCCGGCCGGACGGCGGATTTCGAACGGTGGGTCGGCAGGCGCAGCCCCTCGGAGGTCCTGTCCGACAACTTCTGGTTCTGCTCGCTGGACGATCCCTCCACCCTCGGCCTCCTCGACCGGATCGGCGAGGACCATGTGATGGTCGAAGTCGACTATCCCCACTCGGACACCACCTGGCCCGACACCCAGGAGGCGCTGCGCTCGTCGTTCTGCCGCGTTCCTGGGCTCTCGGACGCCCAGGTGGCCAAGCTGACCCATGCCAACGCAGCCGCCCTCTTCCGGCATCCGCTACCCACCGACGGAGCATGGCCCGTCTGCGGGACATGATCGGGCGTCAGCTGCTCGTCGACGCGACGGGCAAGGTGGCAAAAGAGGCCCCGGGCGCCTCCGATCCCGCCCGCCGAAGTGCCGATGTTCGGGCACCGAGCGGCCAGGGTGTGCCCAACTGCCGGTCACGTACGGAAGAGGGGCTCGCGCTTTTCCAAGAAGGCGCTTCGAGCCTCCTTCATGTCGGGTCCACCCAGGTTTACGACCTGAGCCCACGCTTCGACCTGCAACGCCTGTTCTATCGTCATCTCGAAGCTACGGTTGAGCATCTCCTTCGACATGGAGACCGCCATTTGAGGTAGAGCTAGGAGCTGGGTCACCAGACCCTGGACCACCTCGTCCAGCCGCTCTGGCGCCTCAACACGGTTGACGAGACCGAGGGCCAGTGCCTGCTCGGCGTCGAGCATCTCGGAGAGCAGGACCATCTCCTTGGCCCTCTGCATCCCGATGAGCCGGGGCAGCAGCCAGGAGGTGGCGAAGTCCACGGACAGGGCCCGCTTGGAGAAGCCGGTCGAGAACCGAGACCGTTCGGACGCAACGACCAGGTCGCAAGCGAGCGCCATGCCCAGGCCCGCCCCGACCGCCGGACCGTCCACCTTGGCGATGGTCGGCTTCTTCATGCTCTGAAGGGCGACCGCGGCGGCGGCGACGTCACGCATGAGTATCAATGGGGGAATGGCGGACGTGTCGGTGGCGCTGAGGTCAGCGCCCGAACAGAATGCTTCGCAGTCGCACGGCCCCCCAATCTCGACCTGGCCAGCAGCCGGATAGGGGTACACCCGTTGGATTCTGACCAAGATATTGACATCGATATCGGACCATCGTAGTTTGTGCCCATCGCACGGGGGTGCTGAGCACATCGATCCGGGATGCGTCCTGAATCGAGGTTGACCAGTTCCGCCTGGCGGCGTTGCCTATCACCGAAGTGCAAGGACTCGAGGAGGGTCGATGAAGTCATCCAGGCGCATCGTGCTGCGGGGGGTCGCCGCTGCCGCGGCGGTCCTCGCCGTGAGCGCGTGTTCCAGCTCCAGCAAGAGCTCGACGGCTACGACGGCGGCGACGCCGACGTCCGCGTCGGGCTCGCAGACGACGTCGGCCTCGTCCACCCCGACGGGGACACCGATCAAGGTTGGGGTCGTATGCAGTTGCACCGGTCCACTCGCCTCGACCGGGGTCGACACGGTCCCGGTTCTGAAGGCGTGGGCCAGTAGCGTCAACGATGCGGGCGGCATCAACGGGCATCCGATCGACCTGGTGGTCAAGGACGACGCCAGCACGCCCGGTACCTCCCAGGCGGCCGCCGATAGTCTCATCCAGTCCGATCACGTGATCGCCATCGTGGACGACACCAACGACGACGAGACATGGGCCGCCCAGGTCAAGTCAGCCGGTGTGCCTGTCGTCGGGCTCAACTCGTCCGAGACCCCGTTCTTCACGAGCTCTGATTTCTACCCCGAGGCCCAGACCGAGGACTCTCTTTTCGCCTCGATCCTCGATTCGGCCAAGTCCGCCGGGGCGACCAACCTGGGTCTCCTCTACTGCGCCGAAGCGGTCCAGTGCCAGGAAGGCATCGCTCCGCTCAAGCAGGCCGGACAGAAGCTCGGGCTGCCGGTCACCTTCTCGGCCGAGGTGGCGGCCACCGCTCCCAACTACACGGCCCAGTGCCTGGCCGCCCAGCAGGCCCACGTGACGGCGCTGTTCATCGCCGACATCGGCGCCGTGGCCCAGAAGGTCGCCCAGGACTGCCTCACCCAGGGCTATCACCCGATCTACGTCCTCGACGGCCAGACGATCTCCCAGTCGTACGCCTCCAGCCCCGGTTTGAAGGACAATCTGGTGGGCCCGACCCCGAATGTGCCGTTCTTCGCCAACACCCCGGCGGTCCAGGAGATGAACGCCGCGATCGACAAGTACCAGCCTGGCCTTCGCCAGGACGCGGTGAAGTACAACGAGTACGCGATGGGCGCCTGGGTCTCCGGAAAGCTGTTCGAGAAGGGCGCCCAGCTCGGTGGTCTCGGGGCCAACGGGTCCACGCCCAGCTCGGCCCAGCTGGTCAACGGCCTCAACATGATCAACAACGAGACCCTCGGGGGCCTGGCGCCGCCGCTCACCTTCACCGCCGGACAGCCCCACCCGGTGGACTGCTGGTTCAACTTTGCCATCAAGAACGGGTCCTACCAGCTTCCCAACGGCACATCCACGACCTGCCAGTAGGTACGACCTCCTTCCCCGAACCCACCTCGCTTGTCACCTGGAGGAGGAGGCCTCGTTCCAGAGGCCTCCTCCTCATCCTCATCGTTCAACTCTTGCGGAATCGACACAAAGATCGCTCACCGGTGCCTTCGGTGGTCCCGGCAGGGGGTAGCGTGCACAACTTTCTACCGTTCATCGTCATTGGATTGGCCACCGGAGCCGTCTACGGCTTGGCGGGTATGGGACTGGTCCTGACCTACAAGACCTCCGGGATATTCAACTTCGGCTACGGGGCGATAGCGGCGCTCGACGTCTTCCTCTTCTACTTCCTCCACACGGAGCACAAGATGCCGTGGGCGCTGGCCGCCGCCATATGCCTCCTCGTCTTCGCCCCCCTGCTGGGTCTGCTGCTGGAGCTTCTGGCGCGCTCACTTCACAGCTCCAGCGAGATGGTGAAGGTGGTGGCCACCGTCGGCCTCATTCTCATGGTGCAGGGCCTCAGCCTTCTGTGGCATCCGACCAATCCCCCCACGCTCGACCACTTCCTCTCCCAGTCGACGGTCAGACTGCTCGGTGTCAACGTCACTTATGAGCAGATCATC
The DNA here is from genome assembly GCA_021838445.1 of Actinomycetes bacterium. Taxonomy (GTDB): domain Bacteria; phylum Actinomycetota; class Acidimicrobiia; order Acidimicrobiales; family Palsa-688; genus JAKCDU01. The sequence continues at coordinate 54,331 of JAKCDU010000025.1, forward strand.
CTCTTCGTGTTCTCCGTGGTCGCGGCGGGGGTCCTGTACTGGTTCTTCCAGTCCGTCCGTCTCGGAGTGGTCATGCGTGGCGTCGTCGACAACGCCGAGTTGGTGTCCATGAGCGGTGACGACCCCGTGCTGGTTCGGCGCTGGGCGTGGATCATCGGCAGCGTCTTCTCCTCCGTGGCGGGCCTCATGCTGGCGCCCGCGCTCCAGATGGACGGCGTCACGCTCACGACGGCGGTCTTCGCCGCGTTCGGAGCGGCGGCCATCGGACTCTTCACCAACCTGCCGCTCACATTCGCCGGAGGGCTGATCGTCGGCATCGCCCAGGCCCTCGTGGACAAGTACTCGGCGACCATTTCGTGGATAGGGGGCCTGCCGCCGGCGCTGCCTTTCGTCATCCTCTTCCTGGTGCTCGTGCTCCTGCCCCCGAGGCTGCTCGCTCAGAGGCGGCTGGTGGCGACCATGGAGGTCCGGCGGGCCTACCACGCCCCGACCCGGATCCGCCTGGCCGCCGGAGCGGTCGCCCTGGCGCTGCTCGCCCTCATCCCGGTTCTCGACGCGACCAGGCTGAGCCTGTGGTCGGGGGCCCTGATCGACATGACCCTCTTCCTGTCGCTCGGCCTGCTCGTGCGCCGTTCAGGGCAGATATCGCTCTGCCATCTCGCTTTCGCCGCAGTTGGAGCTGCCGCCTTCGGACACTTCGCCACCACCTTCGGAATACCGTGGCTGCTCTCGTTGGTCCTCGCCGGTCTGGTGGCGGTGCCGGTCGGGGCGTTGATCGCCATTCCTGCCGTCCGGGTGTCGGGCGTGTTCCTCGCTCTGCTCACACTCGGCTTCGGGATACTTGTGGAGCAGGTGTTCTACACCCGGAGCTTCATGTTCGGGCAGTCGTCTCTGGGGATCGCCTCCCCGCGACCGGACATCTCCATCGGCGGGTGGAACATGTCGAGCGACAAGGGCTTCTACTACCTGCTCCTCCTCATCACGGCCCTCGCGGTGGCTGTGGTGCTCTGGATCGCCAACGGCCGCCTCGGGCGACTGCTGGAAGCGATGGCCGGGTCACCTCTCGCCCTCGAGACGCACGGGGCCACTACGAGCGTGCTCAAGGTCATCGTGTTCTGCGTGACCAGCGCCATGGCATCGGTGGCCGGTGCCCTCACCGCCATGCTGTACCACTACGGAGTGGGCAACTACTTCGTGTCCTTCAACTCCCTGACACTGGTCGCTCTGGTCGTCATCGTGACGGTGGGGGAGCCCTGGTACGCCGTCATCGGTGCCGCCCTCTACTCCGTCATTCCCGGGTACATCAGCGGTCAGACGACGAGCACGGTGCTCGAGCTCCTATTCGGTGTGGGAGCGGCGCTGGCCGCGTTTGGCACCCGCGGAGGCGGAGCGCCGCCGGCGGTGCGCGACCTCCTCGACCGCCTCGGAGGCCGCCGCCCGGCTGTCGAGGCTCCGAAAGACCTCACACCGGAGGAGATGGCGACGCGGACGGCCCGCCGGAGAGAGCTCGAAGGCACCGCCACCGGCACCAGTGTCGGCACCCGCTCCGGTCTCGTCGTGGGTGACCTCTCGGTCCAGTTCGGCGGTGTCAAGGCGGTCAATGGCGTCACCCTGGAGGCTCCGGTCGGGTTGATCACCGGCCTGGTGGGACCCAACGGGGCGGGCAAGACCACCACCTTCAACGCCTGCAGCGGTCTCAACCGCCCGACAAGTGGGACCATCCTGCTGCACGGCTCGGACGTGACCCGCGACGGCCCGGCCGAACGGGCGCGCCGCGGCCTCGGGCGGACCTTCCAGCGCACCGAGCTGTTCGACAGTCTCACCGTCCGCCAGAACGTGGCCATGGGCCGCGAGGCCGCCCTCGCCGGCGCCAACCCGCTGTCGCAGCTGGTGGGTTCCCGCCACGGC
>JAKCDU010000071.1 GCA_021838445.1 Actinomycetes bacterium
TAACGGCGCTCGAAGCGCTCGACCCGGCCCCCGGTGTCCACCAGCTTCTGCTTGCCGGTGTAGAAGGGATGGCACTCGTTGCACAGTTCGGTGTGCAACTCAGGCTTGGTCGACCGGGTCGTGAAGGTGTTGCCGCAGGAGCATGTCACCTTGGCCTCGATGTAGTTGGGATGGATCTCGGTCTTCACGGCTTTACCTCTTATCAGATATTGGGGGTCGATGTCTTGGCGACCTCGGCGAGGAACTCGTCATTGTTCTTAGTGGACTTCAGGCGCTCGAGAAGCAGTTCCAGACCGGCCGCGGCCGACCCCTCGGCGCCGAGCGCGTTGAGGACCCGCCTGAGCTTCCAGACCTGCTGCAGCTGGCTCTTGTTGAAGAGGAGCTCCTCGTGACGGGTGGAGGACCCGTTCACGTCGATGGCCGGGTAGATGCGTCGCTCGGCCAACTTGCGGTCGAGTCGTAGCTCCATGTTCCCGGTGCCCTTGAACTCCTCGAAAATCACCTCGTCCATGCGACTCCCCGTTTCCACCAGAGCGGTGGCGAGGATGGTCAACGATCCACCTTCCTCGATATTCCGCGCCGCCCCGAAGAACTTCTTGGGCGGGTAGAGAGCCCCGGTGTCGATGCCGCCGGACATGATCCGTCCCGTAGCCGGCGCGCCGAGGTTGTAGGCCCGGGCCAACCTGGTGATGCCGTCGAGGATGATCACCACGTCCTTGCCCATCTCCACCATGCGCTTGGCCCGCTCGATGGTGAGCTCGGCGATCTGGATGTGCTCTTCGGCCGGGCGGTCGAAGGTGGAGGCGATGACCTCACCTTTCACCGAGCGGGCCATGTCGGTGACTTCCTCGGGGCGCTCGTCCACGAGGAGGACCATGAGCTGCACCTCGGGGTTGTTGACCTCGATGCAGTGGGCTATCTGCTTCAACACCGTCGTCTTGCCCGCCTTCGGAGGGGACACGATGAGTCCCCGCTGGCCCTTGCCTATGGGCGACAGAAGATCGACGATGCGGGCAGTGTCGTTGGCCGGGTGGCTGGGCAGCTCCAGCTTCAGGCGGGTGTCGGGGAAGAGCGGTGTCAGAGCCTCGAAGCGGGGCCGGTTGCGGGCTTCGTCGGGGGTGAGCCCGCTCACCCTGTCTATGCGCAGCAGCGCCGGGTACTTCTCGTTGCCGCCGGCGGGGCGGGCGGCCCCTTCGATCCGGTCCCCTCGCCGCAAGGCGAAGCGACGAACCTGGCTGATCGACACGTAGACGTCGCCCGGACCGGAGAGAAATCCCGACGTGCGCAGGAAACCGTAACCCTCCTCGCGCAGGTCGAGGTACCCGTCCACGGGGATGGGCTCCCCGCTGAACTGCTGCTCCGGTGCCTGACCGGGCAGGTCACGCTCGCCCCGCTCGAAGCGGTCCCGCCCCCGCCGGCGCCGGCCGCGGCGGTTGCCGGAGTCACCGTTGTCCCCGGGGCGTCCCTGGTAGTCGTCTCCGCCACCGTGGTCCTGACTGCGGTGCTCTGCAGGCGCCGGGGCCACTGTACTGCGACTGTTGGCGCCATCGGGGGCCCGGGTGGCGTCGACCGGACGGCCCGCCTCGGCCCCGTTGCGCTCGGCCCCGTTGCGCTCGGCCCCGCTGCGCTCGGGACCGTTGCGCTCGGGAATGTTGCGCTCGGGAATGTTGCCCCCACCTGCTTCTCGCCCCTCGGCGCGGCGCGGTCCCCGCCCGGACGCAACGGTGGCCGACCTCTCCTCCCGGGCCGGACGGGCGGAGGCGTCGCGGGATTCGGTGTCCTCGTCTACCGGCGCCGAGTCAGCCCCGTCGGGAGAATCGTCGTCATCGGTGCCCAGGTCGAGTTGGACAGCCTGGACCGCAGACCGGGCCGAACCGGCTCGGGGGCGCCCTGGCCCGGGTGCGGGGATCGGCCGGTCGGCGGGGTCGGGCCCGGAAACGGGAGCGACATCAGATTCCGCCCCGCCGGCGCCCTGGGCCACGCCGGTACTGTCCGGCTCCTCGGAGGTCTCGGCGGTGCGCCGGGCCCGGGTACGGCGTCGAGGGGCCGGAGTCTCCTCGGCGACCTCCGTTCCGGCGGTGCCGTCCACCTCGATACCCGTCGCCTTGAGGATCGCGGTGATCAGATCCGCCTTCTTGGCCCGGGCACCGGGGGAGGCCCCCAGCGCAGTGGCGATAGCCATGAGCTCATCTCGCTCCTTGGCCTCGAGTACCGAGCGTTCGAGCTGCGGTTCACTCATCAACAACCTCGTGCAGTCGGATCCGCGATGGGATGGGGGTTCCGGGGCGGAACAGGGTTCCGATACGACAGGGACGGGTCCGCCGTTTCACGCGGAGCTCTTTCGAGCCACAGTGGGTTCGGCAGGTGCGCACTGCGGCTGGGACTGGCGTCGCAGACCGGGGAGCCAGAGGGGCGCACCGTCGGTGGCTAAGCCAACGACGACCTCGGGATTCTACCGGCTGGACCCCCGGCGGGCAACACGGGCCGCCCCGCCCTGGGGTGGGGAGCAGGAACCCCCCGATATCGGCGCCCGGGGTTCAGATACCGAGCTCGGCTCGGACCGCCGAGATGTCGGCCTCCACCGGGGTGGGCACGGCGATCTGCCCGATGGCTATGTCGGGATCCTTCAGGCCGTGGCCGGTGAGCACGCAGACGACCGTGGAACCGGCGGGAACCCCGGCTTTGAGCAGGCCCGCCACCGACGCCGCCGACGCCGGCTCGCAGAAGACCGACTCCTGCTGGGCCAGGTAGCGGTAGGCGGCGAGTATCTCGTCGTCGGTGACCGAGTCGATGGCTCCCCCGGACTCCGATGCCGCGGCGGTGGCTCCGTACCACGAGGCCGGACGGCCGATCCGGATGGCCGTGGCGATCGTGTCGGGATCGTCGATCGGATGACCGGCGACGATGGGGGCGGCCCCCGCCGCCTGGAAACCCATCATCTTCGGCAGCCGCGTCAGCCTCCCGGCGTCTTGGTACTCCCGGTAACCCTTCCAGTAGGCGGTGATGTTGCCCGCGTTGCCGACCGGGATGAAGTGGTAGTGGGGGGCGTCGCCGAGGACGTCCACCACCTCGAACGCCCCGGTCTTCTGGCCCTCGATACGGTAGGGGTTTATGGAGTTGACGACGGTCACGGGGGCCACGTCCCCCAGGCCTCGCACGATGTCGAGAGCAGCATCGAAATTGCCCCGGATCTGCAGGACCCTCGCCCCGTGGATCAGGGCCTGGGCCAGCTTGCCGAGGGCGATGTAACCCTCCGGGATGAGCACGACGCAGGTCATCCCGGCCCGGGCCGCGTAAGCAGCCGCCGAGGCCGAGGTGTTACCCGTCGAGCCGCAGACCACGGCCTTGGCTCCCTCCTCGAGGGCCTTGGAGATGGCCACGGTCATACCGCGGTCTTTGAACGAACCCGTGGGGTTGGCTCCCTCGACCTTCAAGAACACCCGGGCACCGGTCCGCTCCGAGAGGCGGGGGGCGGGTAGGAGCGGGGTGTTGCCCTCGTGCAGCGTCACCACCGGGGTGGCGGCGCTGACCGGGAGGAACGGCCGGTACTCCTCGATCAGCCCCCTCCACCCGACGGCCGGCACGGACGCCGCGGTCACGACCCGATGACCCGCAGGAAGCCGCTCAGGGCGTGGACCACGTCGAGGTGACGAAGCTCACCGAGGCAGGCCTGGACGTCACGCTCGAGGGCCGGGTGGGTGACGAACACCAGGCGGGCCCGTCCGGGATCGCCGTGGGTCTCCTGCTCCATGAGGCGGATCGACACCCGGTGCTGGCCGAGCACCCCTGACACGGCGTGCAGCACCCCGGGGCGGTCCTCCACCTCCAGGGCTATGTAATAAGCCGAGCGCAGCTCGTCGATGGAAGTAATGGCGGTGCGACGCAGGGCGACGGTGCGACCGGCCCCCCCGGTGGTCAGATTGTGGGCCGCATCGAGGAGGTCCCCGAGAACGGCGCTGGCCGTCGGCATGCCTCCGGCACCGCGCCCGAGAAACATCAGGTCGCCGACCGCCCGGCCCTCCACGAACACGGCGTTGAAGCTGTCGCGCACCGATGCCAGCGGGTGGGTCGCGGGGACCATGGCCGGGTGGACCCGGACCGCCACCGCCTCGACACCCGACCCGTCGAGGCCGAAGTCGCCAGGGTTCTCCTGGTCGGCGGGATCGGAACGCTCGACCACCGCCAACAGCTTGACCGCGTAGCCGAGTCGCGCGGCCATGGCTATATCGGCTTCGGTAATGCCGGCAATGCCCTCGCGGTAGACGTCACCGGCCACCACCCGGGCGCCGAAGGCCACATTGGCCAGAATGGCCGCTTTGGCGGCCGCGTCGTAACCCTCGACATCAGCGGTCGGGTCGCGCTCGGCGTATCCCAGACTCTGGGCCTCGGCGAGGGCGTCGTGGTAGGTCGCCCCCTCCTCGGCCATCCGCGTGAGGATGAAGTTGGTGGTGCCGTTGACTATCCCCATGACCCGCCGGATGCTCTCCCCGGCCAGGGACTCCCGCAGGGGCCGGATCAGTGGGATACCGCCGGCCACGGCCGCCTCGAAGAGCAGGTCCACCCCTGACGCGGCGGCCGCCTCGAACAGCTCGGCCCCGCAGTTGGCCAGCAACTCCTTGTTGGCAGAGATGACCGGTTTGCCGGACTTGAGCGCCGTAAGCGTCAGCGACCGGGCCGGCTCGATGCCGCCGATCACCTCCACCACCACGTCCACGTCGGGATCGGCGACCACGCTCGCCGCATCGGTCGTGAGTATCCCGGCCGGTATGGGCACCTCGCGCTCACGCGACTGGCTGCGCACAGCCACTGCGGCGAGGGTCAACTCCAAGCCGGTGCGAGCCGTTATCCGACCACCTTCTTCGACGAGGAGCCGCACCAGGGCACCACCTACGTTGCCGCAGCCGAGGAGGCCGACCCGGAGAGACGATGGCATGTCGCTCAGGCTAGTTGGATCGGGTCACACGTCCAGCAACAGCAGGTCGTCGAGGGTCTCCCTGCGGATCACCACCCGGGCCTCCCCCTCACGGACGAACACGACCGGAGGTCGGGGAACCTTGTTGTAAGTCGAGGCCATCGAGTGGCCGTAGGCACCGGTGACCGGCGTGGCGAGGATGTCGCCCACCGACAGGTCGGCTGGGACCTGGGCATCGCGGACGATGACATCACCGGACTCGCAGTGCTTGCCCACCACGGTCACCGTCCTCGGGCGGGCTGCCTCCACCTCACGCACCAGGAAGGCTTCGTAGCCGCTTCCGTACAGGACCGGACGGGGATTGTCGCTCATCCCACCGTCGACGCTGACGTAGGTCCGAACGCCAGGGATTTCCTTGACGGTTCCCACGGTGTAACAGGTGACCGCCGCCGACGCCACGATCGAGCGACCCGGCTCGGCGGTCAGACGTACCTCGCCATCGATGCCCGAACGGGCCGCCGCCGCCCTGACACGCTCGGCCCAGGCCGGGATCGGCGGCGCGTCCTCGTCATCGACGTAAGCCACACCGAGGCCGCCGCCGACGCACAGCTCGCCGAGTCGAAGGGGGACGAAGAACTCGGCCAGCACGGCCACCGCCATCTCGAACGACTCGAGCGCGAACACCTGGGAGCCGATGTGGGAGTGGACACCGACGACCTCGACCGGCGAACCGTCCCGTCGGAGGCGGGCGACGGCCTCGGCCGCGGCTCCCGACGCCAGCCCGAGACCGAACTTGGAGTCGTCCTGGCCGGTCATGACGTACTCATGGGTGTGCGCTTCGATGCCCGGGGTGACCCGGACCAGCACCTGGGGGCGAGTGGGGGCCTTCGGTGCCAGCCGCTCGAGGCGGTCGATCTCGTCGAAGGAGTCGACCACGATCCGCCCGACCCCGGCAGCGAGGGCGGTCGCCAGCTCGGCCTCGGACTTGTTGTTGCCGTGCAGGACCAGTCGGGCGGCGGGCACACCGGCGGCCAACGCCACGTACATCTCCCCGGCGGTGGAGACATCTATGGACATGCCCTCCTCGTGGGCCAGGCGGGCCATGGCTCGGCACAGAAACGCCTTGGATGCGTAAGCCACCCCCGGTCCCCAGGCCGCCACCGCCTGGCGGGCCCGCCTTCTCATGTGGTCCTCGTCGTAGACGAACACGGGGGTCCCGTACTCGGCGACCAGATCGAGCAGCGGCACGTCGGCGATGGTCAGGCCACCGTCGGGGCCCACACCTGAGTGGTCGGGGAGCAGACGCCAGGGAACGGGACCGTGGCCGGGGTGGGGGGCCGGCTCGGGGCCGGGGTCAGGTAGCACCGGGGAGCTCGGGTCCGCTCAGCGGCCGCCGGCCGGACGCAGGCGGGCCGTCATCTGACGCGCCACCCGGTCGAGCAGATCGAGGGGCTCGAAAGGCTTGGTCACGTAGTCGTCGGCGACGGCCAGGCCCGCCTCTACATCGGCTCTTTGAGCCTTGGCCGACAGCAGGACGATGGGGATCGACTGCGTAGCCGGATCGGCTTTCAGCTGGCGGGCCGCCTCGATCCCGTCGACGCCGGGCATCATCACGTCCATCACGATTACGTCGGGCCGGCACCGGCGGGCGTCGGCCACCCCCGCTTCCCCGCTCGTTGCGGCCACCACGTGGTAGCCCTCCATCTCGAAGTTGACCTGATGCAGGTTGACTATGACGGAGTCGTCATCGACAACCAAGACGGTGCCGGCTGGCATCCTCCCACTCTAGAGCCCGGGCCCGTTCAGGCCCATCCCGCCGCGCCGAGGCTCGGCGCGCCGTAGTGTCTACGACCACCTCTGGTGGCTCGAGCCGCAGGAGATCCAGAGGGCTCGGAGGTGCCGTCGATGTTCTACGACTTCAGCCACGAACCTCACCGCGTCGACCGGTTCCAGGTGGACGGCTTCAACGCCGGGAAGCTGCTGCTCCAGCGCTGCGCCAGTTGCGGCCACGTGCAGGAGCCACCTCGGCCCATGTGCCGGGAGTGCCACAGCGTCGAGTTCACGTCGGTCGAGTCGCCGGGGCGCGGTTTCCTCTACAGCTGGGTGATTCCCCGCCACGGAGCGCCCGAGGGCGAGACCCACGTCGTCGGCTGCGTCGAGCTCGACGAGGCGGTCCGGTTCGTCGCCGAGATCGTCGACACACCTCTCGACCGGATCGCCAACGGGGTGGCTGTAGAGGCGGTGTTCGGCCCCGGGGAGGGAGCCGAACGCCTGGCGTTCCGCCTGGCCGGGCCGCCCCATCCGCATCCCGTGACGAAGGTCGGTCACCAGGCGTTCCACCGGCGCGCCCGGGCCGGCGAGAGCCGCTGGGACGGCACAGCCATCGCCGGTATCGGTCAGACCGAGTTCTCCAAGGCGTCCGGACGCAGCGAGCTGCAGCTGGCCGCCGAAGCGTCCCTGGCGGCCATCGCGGACGCCGGAATGCAGCCCTCGGACATCGACGGCATGGTGACGACAACCGCGGACACCAACCCGGAGTCGGCTCTGATGGAGTGCCTCGGGATCAACGATGTGAGCTGGATCGGCCGACCCCCGGGCGGTGGGAACGTGGCCAACGCCGTCATCGGCATGGCCGCGGCGGCGGTGCTGTCGGGGGCGGCGAACGCGGTCCTCGTCTACCGGGCCTTCAACGAGCGCTCGGGACGCCGCTACGGCCAGCCGGCTGAACCCCCCGCGGCCGGGACGCCGCTGGCGGCCCGGCGGCGGCTCAACACTCCGTCGTCGGTCTACTCCCTCTGGTATCAGCGCTACATGCACGAGAACGGCGTGACCAATGAGGATCTGGGCCGCTACGCGGTGGTCGCCCGCCGGCATGCCGCGACCAACCCGAACGCCTGGTTCTACGGGCGCCCGATCACCCTCGACGACCACCAGGCGTCACGGTGGATCGTCGAGCCGGTACTGCGGCTGCTCGACTGCTGCCAGGAGAGCGACGGCGGCGTCGCCCTCGTCGTCACCTCGCGGGCGCGGGCCTTGCTCGCACCCCACCCGCCGGTGGTGATCGAGGCGGCGGCCCAGGCCCACGCCGCCGGCGTCATGGCCGGCGTCGGCTACACCCGCTCGGACATGGGCCGCTTCGACGAGTGCGCCGCAGTGGCGGCTCAGCTCTACCACGACACCGGGCTCGGCCCTCGCGACATCGACGCCGCCATGATCTACGAGAACTTCAGCCCCGTCGTGCATCTCCAACTCGAGGCGTTCGGCTTCTGCCCCCCGGGCGAGGCCAAGCACTTCATCTCCGACGGGCACATCGAGCTGGGCGGCTCACTGCCGGTGAACACCCACGGGGGCCTCCTCGGAGAGGCCTACATCCATGGCCTGAACAACATCCTCGAAGCCGTACGCCAGCTGCGCGGCACCGCCGCCAATCAGGTCACCGACCCCCACCACGTGGTGGTCTCCGCCGGGCCGAGCGGCCTGATCCTCGGCCTCGACACCTGACAGGTCCCGGGTGGCAAGCCGTCCGGCCAGCCGGCTATCGACCTCAGAGCTTCCAGACCCTCGCCGCGTTATCCGACACCACCAGCCGGCGGTCCTCGTCGCTCACACCGGCGAAGACGGCGTCGACCACGTCGTGCGATCGCGGCCAACTCGACACCGGATGCGGGTAGTCGGAGGACCACATGATGTTGTGGATGCCGAGCCGGTCATGGGCGTGGCGGACCACGTCCGGCTCGTCCACGAAGGTCAGGTACACGTTGCGCCGGAAGTAGAAGCTGGGCAGCTCCGACAGGCCCGGGAAGTCGTACCCCTGGCGGCGAACCAGGTCGTCGACGATGTACAGCCACCACGAGACCCACCCGATGCCCGGCTCGACGAACACGACCTTCAGGGCCGGGAACCGCTCCAGCACCCCGGTAAGCACCCACATGCCGAGCGCTTCTCCAGTGGAGAGGGCGGTCATCGGGACGAAAACCCCCTTCTGCGGGGTGGGATCGCGCTGGGCCAGGCCCTCGAGTTGGGTGTTGAGGCCGATGTGGCAGCAGATCGGGAGGTCGACGTCCTGGATGGCGGTCCACAGGGGGTCGTACACCTCATCCCAGTAGTCAGGCAGCCCGAGCTCCGCGGGGAACACCGGGAGCTGCAGAGACTTGCAGCCTTCGGTCGCGGCCCTGCGGACCTCTTCCGCCGCCACCTCGATGTCGTGGATCGGGATCTGGTAGGAGACGACCAGCCGTCGAGGATCGGCGGAGGCGAACTCGCCGAGAGCCGTGTTGAAGGCCCGGGTGGCCTCCCGCCAGCCGTTGCGGACGAGGTAGAGGTAGCGAAACGCGCTGACCTCGCAGTAGCTGGAGGAGACATCGACTCCATCGGCGTCCATGTCTCTCAGGCGTTCGGCCGGGTCGGTGTGCCCGGGTCGACCGTTGGCCGGGTGCCGTCGCTGCGTCATGGGCGCGGCGGTCGGGTCGACATCCAGGCCCTGCTGGCGGCGCCAGCGCTGATTCGAGTCCGAGCTCATCGAAGCCGCCCGGGCCCGGCCGAACGCCGCAACAGCCTCGTCGTAATCAGAGTGGTGCCGGGACGCCAGATAACTCTTGACCTTCTCGTGGGTCACGTCGACGTGGTCGTCGGCCGAGATCAGTCGTTGCGCCACAGGTCCCCCTCCTAGTCGCTATAACCGACCCGATGCTATACCACCGGCACCAGTTGTCCCTAGTACCCACTATGTTTGTGGATCGGGCCTCAGCCGGGGAGGGCTCGGCTCTGGGGCGGCCAGGGGCGACTCTGGCCGGTTCAGCGCCCGGGCTGACCCAGAGGGCGGGCCGCCCCATAGCGGGACCCTCGCGGTCCCCGACCCCGGACGGCGACGGTTGAAACCCCCTCACCTGTTCGGAGCAGGTAACATCATCGGTTCCCGCCCTCGTAGCTCAGGGGATAGAGCATCGGCCTCCGGAGCCGGGTGCGCAGGTTCGAATCCTGCCGAGGGCACCAGCGAGAAACCCCTACTTGGATCGGCCCCCGCCGATCCGCGATCTTGCGACGGCCAGTTCAGAGGCCCCCGTCGGGGGTCCGCCACAGATGGGGAATCGCCGGGCGGGGCAGCACCGGCGGGTCGAGAAAGGCGGGCGGCCCCGCGAAGTCGAGCATCTCCCAAGGGGCCGTGGCGGCGGCGTCCCGGCGCGTGAGCGGCGGCAGGTTCCATTTCTCCTCGATCATCTTCAACGCCGAGGTGTGGTCGTACACAGTTGACGAGACGAAGTCCGGTCGGGCGTAGGGGCTGACCACGACAGCAGGTACCCGGAAACCGTAACGGTCGTACCCGCCACGGGCGTCGTCCTGGCGGCGCAGGTCGCCGAACAGGTTGAGATGCAGGGCCAGCCAGGCGAGGGCCCCGCGTCCGTCGTCGAGGCTGTGAGGCGCCACGTCGTCGGGTGTCACTGCGCCCGGAGGGGGAACGTGGTCGAAGTAGCCGCCGTGCTCGTCGTAGAACCACAACAGCAGCGAGTGCGGCCAGCCCGGCCCGCGCATCACTGCGTCGATGACGTCGGCCGCGAAGCTCTCGCCGCGGCGGATGTCCTGGGGGTTCTCCTCCGAGCAGGAGGCGAAATCGGGGTCGACCACGGACACGGCCGGCAGGCGGCCGGCGGCGGCGTCGAGGAAGAACCGGTCTATGTGGCGGAGATGACCCAGGGTGCGGGTCACGCCGAGCGGGTAGAGGTTGGTGGTGCATCGGATCTCACCGCGCACCCGGTGGTCGAGCCGGGGCAGTAACCGACTCAGGGCCAGCACGGCGGCCCGGCCGGAACGGGCCCCGGTCTGCTTGGTGAACAGCCTGAGCGGCGGGACGTGGTGGTAATTCGTCCAGCTGATCCCGTGGCGGTCCAGGAGGTCCATGATGGTGCCCGACCGCGGGTAGTCGATGATGCCCGCAATGGCGTCGTCGATCAGGCCGTTGGCGGTGGCCGCGAGCAGGAACCGCCGGTTCGGGAAGGTCGGGCCGAGGAGGGAGCTGAACCACCGATCGGCCAGGGGGAACGTCCCGGCCAAGCCGTGGTAGAAGGGCAGGTCGGCCCCGTTCCACGAGCCCATACCGAGCGTGGCGTCGGCGCCGGGCGTCAGATCCTCGATGGCGGCGACGAAACCGTCGTTGCGTCCCTCGCCGTACTGAATGTGGCTGGACCGCCACGACTGGGACGGAGCACCCTTGCGCTGGGTCGTCGACGCGAGGTGATGAACGGGGACGGGCTGCCCGTCGGCTCGGGGGTTGCACGGCGGCGGCTCGCTCAGCCCGTCACCCCTACCCAGGTGTCCGAGGTAGTTGTCGAAGGAGTGGTTCTCCATCATCAGCAGCACGATGTGGCGGATCTCGGGGACCCGATCCGTGCCCGCCGCCAGCGACGGATCGGGGCGGCGGCGGGCATCCTCGTCGGCGTCCCGTCTTCGCAGTCGCCGTAGCGCCGACAGGTGGTCAAAGCGGGAGCGAACGTGCATTCCAGCCATCCCCTCAGTCTGGCCCATACCTGTCCGTCGGGGACATCAAACGAGGCTGGCGGACGTCGGGGGCCGTCGCCGCCGACGAGCGCGCCGAAGCACCTGGCCTGGAGCCCCTCCGGCACACCGGGCGTTACGACGGCTTGCCTAGACTTCGGCTGACGAGGGGGTTGGACAGTGGACGAAGTTCTGTGGCTCGACGCCACCGCCCAGGCGGAGCTCGTGGCTTCCGGCCAGGTCAGCGCTACCGAGTTGGCCGAGGCCGCCATGGCCCGGGTGGAGGAGGTGGACGGTGAGCTGAACGCAGTGATCCACCGACGCTTCGACCGGGCTCTCGACGAGATCGCCACCGGTCTCCCGCAGGGACCGTTCCACGGGGTTCCGCTGCTCTTGAAGGACCTGTTCGCGGATTCAGCCGGGGACCCGGCCCACAACGGCAACCGGGCCCTGCGCGACATCGGATGGACGGCGGCCGCCGATTCCTGGTTGGTCGCCCGGCTCAGAGCTGCCGGGTTCGCCTTCCTCGGCCGCACCAACACCCCCGAGTTCGGGCTGGTACCGGTCACCGAGCCCCACGCCTATGGTCCGACCCGCAATCCGTGGGATGTATCCCGCTCGCCCGGCGGTTCGAGCGGGGGCAGCGCCGCGGCCGTCGCCGCGGGCATGGTCGCGGTAGCCCACGCCAGCGACGGCGGAGGGTCCATCCGCATCCCGGCGTCGATGTGCGGTCTGGTCGGGCTCAAACCGTCGAGAGGTCGTACCACCCTCGGGCCCGACGGCGACGAGACCGGGCTGTCGGTCCAGCACGTCGTGGCCCGGACGGTGCGAGACAGCGCCGCTCTCCTCGATGTCATCCAGGGGCCCGGGACCGGGGACCTGGTCGTGGCGCCGCCGCCGCTGCGCCCCTACCGCGACGAGGTCGGCGCCGCCCCGCCGCAGCTTCGGTGCGGCCTGCTCACCTTCTCCCCGACCGGCCCCCTCCACCCCGAGTGCGAGAGCGCGGTCCGCCGCGCCGGTGCCCTCCTCGAAGGACTCGGGCACGTGGTGGAGGAGAGCCATCCCGAGATCGACCCGGATGCCGGAAGGCGCTTCGGTGCCCGCTGGGCGGTCAACAACAAGGCCCGGCTGGTCGGTCTCGGCCAGCAGCTGGGCCGCCCCGTCACCGCCGACGACGTGGAACCTCTCACGTGGGCCATGGCCCAATCCGCCGATCAGTACTCGGCTGTGGACCTGGCGCTGGCCATGGCCGCCAGCTCGCGCTTCACCCGACAGGTGGCGGCCTTCTGGAACGACCATGACCTGCTCGTCACACCGACTCTAGGAGGCCTTCCCCCGCTCATCGGCCAGCTGGAGCCGGACCCCGCGCAGCCTCTGGCCGGCCAGGGCGCGGTCATGGCGCTGGTCCCGTTCACGACCCACTTCAATATGACGGGGCAGCCGGCCATCTCCCTGCCCCTCCACGTCAGCGCGTCCGGTCTACCCGTCGGCGTGCAGCTCGTCGCCGCCTACGGCCGGGAGGACCTGCTCATACAGGTGGCCGCCCAGCTCGAGCAGGCCGCCCCGTGGGCCGACCGGCGACCCCCCGCCCGGATCGGAGCGGAACCTAGCTGAAGCTAGGGGGTGACCGTGTAGGGAATGGTGGTCGGCACCAGCTCGATCCACGTGGTGCCTGGGGCGAGTGGGATGACCGCGCCCTTGGCGTCGAGCAGCTGGGTGACCGCACTGAGGCTGGACCGGCTCCAGGTGCCGGTGACCGCCACGCCGCTTCGCACCACCGTGAGCGGACCGCTTCCGGTCAGCTCCAGCAGGGTCTCGTGGTTTCCGTTGACATCCTCGACGAAGCTGCTCTGGTAGGCAACGAGGTGCATGATCACCACGTTGGCAGCGGTGATCTGCCCGCCCCCGCCGAGGGTGGCCGGGCCGGTGTCGGAGTAGGACCGGTAGTAGAGCTGGTCGGTCGGGTGCCAGGTCCAGGTGACCGGCGAGTAGGCGAAGGGGATCGTGGCGCTCGCCGCCGGAGTCGCGTCGGACGGCGCCGCACCATAGGTGAACACCGGGGCGGGCGGCGTGGTCCCAGCCCCGGCCGACGCCCCGTAGGCGTACAGGGCCTGGGTGGACGTCTCGAGGTTGTGGGGCTCGTACCGGCTGGGGTCACGGGGATAGGCGCTCAGCGGGGCCCGATTGGCCCCGACGTCGATCAGCGCCGAGGAGTCGATCTCGTTGATCACCGGCTGGACCGCTCCCGAGTAGCCGAACAGCGGGTGGGCGCCGTACTGGTTGACCAGCTCGGCATCGACCCACCGTCCTGAACGGACCGGCTCCACCCGGCTGCTGTCGGTGCACTGGTAGATGGCGATGAACCGGGTGATACCGCCCTCGACGGGCTCCTCGTAGATGACGTCGGCCTGGGCCAGACCGTACTGCGGTCGGGCTTCGGGGAGGTTCTCCACCTTGATGGCCAGCGCCGGCCGCTGCGGGACCTTGCCTCCCGGTGCGGGCAGGTCGGTGAGGGGGCAGCGCGCCGAGGGCGGCACCGTGGTGGAAGAGGTCGTGGTCGTGGTTCCCACCGTGGGCGGCGAGGTCGACGTGGACGGCGCCGCGCTGTGAGTGGAGTGGGAACTGCACGCCGCCAGCAGGCCCGGCCCGGCCAGTAAGGCGGCGGCCCAGAGGAGAGGTGAGCGCCCCTTGTTGGTTACCCGCATGATAGAACCACGCTAGGCGAAGCCGCCTTCAGAGTGCAGGCTGGCCCCC
>JAKCDU010000115.1 GCA_021838445.1 Actinomycetes bacterium
TCCTGGTGGGGGTGGCCACCTCGTTCACCATCTGATCGCGGCCTGACCCGCCCCGCCCGGTCTGGCAGCCCGACTGCCGGGCGGCGTTGAAGGTGGCCGACTGAGCCTTCTGTCTGGGGAGGTTCGGTGGAACTCTCGACTCCGGGGCGGCGCTAAATTGCCGGCACAGCGCCGCCGGCAGCTGCCTTCGGAGGCGGGGATCCTTTGCACGAGACCGGTGGGTCAGCCTGGCGCCATGATGCCGAACGTCACAACGACACCGCACCGGCGCCTGACGCCCCGCCCCGATCGGGTCTCGTGAGCGTCGACCGGCCGGGCATGGCCGAGGGAGCTGACCGCGACCGTAACGTGGTGTGGGCGGAGCTGGTGGCCGCAGTCTCGGCGGCAGGGGATCCGGGCGAGACCGTCGACGCCGTCGTACGCTCGGCGCCGGCCGTGTTCGGCGCGGCTCACGTGGTGGTGATCGTGGCCGGCGAGCACGAGGTGGTCGAAGTGCACGGCTGGCCGCGGCGCCCCAGACTGCAGATCGCCGGGGCTGCCGCTGCGTGGATTCCCTCCCGGGAGGTGCTCGAGCGGGGTGCAGCGGTTCTCCTGCCCGATCGGGACTCGGCCACCCGCCGATTCCCTTCGGTCGTCGCCGCCTGGTCCGAGGTCGGGGTCCACGCCAGCCTGACCGTCCCCGTGATGGACCCATCCGGGCGGTGCCTGGGCGCCATCGAGGTGCTGTGGACCGAGCCCCGCCCCTTCGACGCCGAGATGGAGAGCCGGGTGTGTGCCGTGGCGGCCCTGCTCGGTCGGGCACTGGTAGCCGCCCAGATGGACCGGCAGGCCCGCTCCGCCGGCGCTCTCGCCGCTCTGGCCCGGGCCCTGGTCGGCCTGCCCTCGCGCGAGAACATCGCCGCGGTGATCGCCTCGCTCGGCCGGGACGTGGTCGGCGCTCTGTCGGCCAACGTGGCCATACCCGACGCCGAAGGGTCACGGCTGCTCGTCCTGCACCACCAGAACCTGGAGGCTTCGGCCCGCCGCCGCTTCGCGTCCCAGGACGTCGACCAGCGCCTGCCCCTGACCGACGCCTACCGCTCCGGAGAGCCCGTGCTGCTGTCCAGCCTGGAGGAGCTCGAACTCCACTACCCGGCCATCTTCGCCGCCCTGCGCGACGCCGGGCGCCAGGCGGTCGCCGCCCTGCCCGTACCCGACCCGCTCGGACGGACCTCGGCGGTGCTGGGGTTCGCCTGGAACCAGCCGCAGGTATTCGACGAGCACCTGCGGGCCACTCTGCTGACGGTGGCCAGCCTGGGCGGCCAGGCCCTGCACCACGCCACTGCCGTCGAGCGCGAACGCCGCGCCGCGGCCGAAGCCCGCTCGGCGGAGATGGTGGCGGCCCGGGCCCGCAGTGAGGCCGACACCGCCCGCCAGCGGCTGCTCCTGCTGGCCGAGGTGGCGGCCCGGGCCGGGCGGGCCCTCGACCTGTTCCAGGTCGCCCACGACCTGAGCGACACCCTGGTGGGCCATTTTTCCGACAGCTGCGCCGTGTACCTCACCGGTCCCGAGGGGCTGGAGCGGGTCAGCGTGGCCAAGGCCGGCACCGAAATCCCCGAGGACCGCATCGTGGTGGCCCCCGACTCCACGGTGCCGGTGGCCGTCGCCTACCGCACCGGGCGGGCCCACCTGCGGCCCCTGACCCCCGAGCTGCTCGACGACTACGGCGTGTCCGGAGCGGTGCGTGACGCCGACTCCCGCCAGCCCACCCACACCGTCCTGGCCGTGCCGGTGGTCGTCGCCGCCGAGGTCGTCGCCGTCCTGCAGTTCGGCGCCGCCGGGGACCGCCCCGCCTTCGATGCCGAGGACGTGGTCTTCGCCACCGACATCGCCGAGCGGGCCGCCCGCCCCATCGAGAACGCGCTGCGCTACCGCAACGAGCACCTGATGGCCGAATCCCTCCGGGAGGCCATCCTCCCGGAACGGTCGCTCCGGCTGCGGGGCCTGCGCATCGAGACCTTCTACCGCCCGGCGGCGGCCAGGGCCGGGGTGGGCGGCGACTGGTACGACGCGTTCGAGGTGGACGGCCGCTGCGTGATCGTCCTCGGGGACGTGATGGGCAAGGGCATCACCGCAGCCAAGGTCATGACCGAGGTCCGCAACGCCATACGGGCCTACGCCCTGAGCGACCCCGACCCGGCCGCCGTGCTCTCCCGGCTCCGGCGCTACGTCGAGAACTACATCTCCGACACCCTCGTCACCCTCGCCTACGTCCTCGTCGACCCCCGGACGGGCGAGGCCTCGGTCAGCCACGCCGGGCACCCGCCGGCGCTCCACCTGTCGGCCGGCCGGGAGCCGCAGTGGCTGGCCGGGCAGGGTCCCCTGCTCGCCGCGCTCATCGCGCCGGGCCGGGAGGAGGTGGCCACCGTGACCCTCGCGCCCCACGAACGCCTGCTGCTCTACTCCGACGGTCTGGTCGAGTCACGCCGCCTGCCGCTCGGTCAGGGCCTGGCCAAGCTCGCGGCCTCAGTGCAGGCCGCCCCCAACGAAACGTTGGACACCTTGGTAGCCGCCGTCGACCCTGCCGCCGACGACGACATCAGCATCATCTCGGTGGAGCTGTCAGCCGGCCCCTAGTG
>JAKCDU010000116.1 GCA_021838445.1 Actinomycetes bacterium
TGCGGATGGTGGGGGTGCTCGGAATCGGCGCCGAGCTGGCCGGCAGCACTTGACGTCCCTGCCCGCAATGCCGTGGGACGGCCCCTCATCGGCCACCTTCCGCGGTCACGGCGAGGGCCTCGGCCAAACGGCACGCTTGGTTCCTGGTCACCGGGTGCCAGACCCGCTCGGTGACCAGCCCGGCCGGGCGGGGGTCGACTTCGCCGACCGCCACCCGCCGGATCGCTGCTTGCAGAGCGGCGAGGTCGAGGTGGCGGGCGACCGGCGTGCCGGCAACCTCGTGGCACGCCGAGCACACCAGGTCCGCCACGTGCCCGGTGCGCGCCAGGACGAGCAGCACCGGACGAGAGGGCATGTCCGGCAGCGTGGTGACGGCGTTGGCGAACCGGCCCAGGATCGCCACCAGGCGCGCCGAGAGGACCCGTTCCATCCGGGCCAGAACGAGCGCGCTGACCAGCTCGCCGCCAACGGTGACCCTCAGCTCGGCTTCGACCGGCACTGCCCGGACCGAGCCGGTGCGGGGGTCGCGCCAAGGGACGCCGGAGGGCGACCGGCGCCAGCCTTCGAGGTGAAGTCCCGCCTCGGGACCGACGTCGCGGACCCCGAGCCACAGCTCGCTGAGCGCGGCGATCGCCCGGAGGCCGGCGGGGTCCCCGCCCCAGGGCTCGGGCGCCCCGACGCCGATGGCGGCGGCGCCGAACGTGGTCAGCCAGTAATGGAAGGGGGCGGTGCCGAGGGGCACCTGCGGACGGTGCCGGTTGAGGAGCCCCGCCCGGCTGAGGCGGCTGAGGCGGTGCTGGACGGTGCGCTCGGGCAGCCCGGTGAGGAGGACGAGCTGGCCGGTGGTGAGCACCTGGTGCTCGCCCAGCAGCCCGAGCAGCTGCCGGTCGATAGGTCGAAGCCTTTCGGGCGGATCGGCTGCCGCAGAGAACCCGGGCCGGAGGGAAGCACCGGGTGCCAACCAGGTGCCTGGACGCGACAAACCCGCTGTTGAGAGGGTGTTTGGAAACATGGGCTGTGTGCCCACGACCGAGCAAGCGTGCCTAAGGGGTAACTACTGTGCGCCTCCTGGCGCGCGAAGTCAAGAGGTCCGGCAGAGATTCTTCTGGCTCCTGCCTTTGCTCCTGCTCCGCTCGGTATGATCAGCGTGGCCGTGACTGGCGCTGAGGTGGAGCACCACCGGGGAGCGGCCCCTGCGACCCAGCAGGAAGCGACGAGCCGGGCGCCTGGGCGATCTCACGCATCGACCCGAGGAGGCTCATTGTGGCAGGTAACCACCCAACTGATGGACGGCACCGCCGTCTCGAATCAACTGTTGGCCGACGTCGCCCGCCGGTCCCGGCGGTTCTTGGAGCAGGCGGGCCGGCGCCCGTGTCTGGCGGCGGTGCTGATCGGGGACGATCCGGCGTCGGTCACCTACGTCAAGATGAAGCGCGACCGGTGCGAGAAGACCGGCATCGACTCGCGCCTCGTAGAGCTTCCGGCCGCCACGTCGACCTCTGAGGCCGTCTCCGCGGTCCAGGGCCTGTCGGACGATCTCGGCGTGGACGGCATCTTGGTGCAGCATCCCGCCCCTCCTCAGGTGGACGAACGGGCGGTGTTCGAGGCCATCGCACCAGCCAAGGACGTGGACGGCGTCACGATGCACTCCTTCGCCGTGATGGCCTTCGATCTGCCCGGACTGCTGTCTTGCACTCCTGGTGGGATCATCCGGCTCCTCGACGCTTACGAGGTGAACCTCGCCGGCAAGCACGCCGTGGTCGTAGGACGCAGCCCCATCTTGGGCAAGCCCGTCGGAATGCTGCTACTCGCCCGGGACGCGACGGTCACCTACTGCCATTCGCACACCCGCGGCCTGTCCGAGATCGTGGCGAGCGCCGACATCGTGGTGGCAGCCGTCGGCAAGCCCGAGTTCGTCCGGGGAGACTGGCTCAAACCAGGCGCGGTCGTCGTCGACGCCGGTTACAACGACGGCAACGTCGGCGACGTGGCCTTCGACGAAGCACTCGGAAAGGCCAGCCTTCTCACCCCCGTGCCAGGCGGCGTCGGCCCCATGACCATCGCCGTCCTGCTCGATCAGACCGTCACTGCCGCCGAGCGGGGTGCAGGTCTACTGCTGGGGGCGGACGCCACGTAATTGGCGCCCCCCGTCGGGGAGGGTGCCGCTCCTGGCGGTAGCGTTGGTCATGGCCGATTCGGGATTCGAGGTTGTCGCCGAGATCGAGCCTGCCACCAGGCCTGATCTGACTCGGGTCCGCCACCAAGTCGGCGTGTTGGCCCCTATCGCCGACCGCTTCTTGATTCCCGACAACCATCTGGGACGGGCCACCGTCTCCAGCGTTGCGGTCGCCCACGAGGTCACCGGCATGGGCGTCAAGGCCATCGCCTGCCTCAACAGCCGGGATCGCAACCGGCTGGGGTTTCGCCGTGACCTTCTTACCGCCGCCGCGTATGGGGTGGACCGGTTCCTGTGCGTCTACGGCGACCAGCCCGCCTCAGGAAGTCGGTCCAGCGATCTCAACGTGGCAGGGATGCTCGACGAGGTACGGGAGTTCGGAGGGTCGGAGACCTTCGCCGGTCACGGCCCGTTCTCGGT